>NZ_NRRV01000029.1 GCF_016583825.1 Thiohalocapsa halophila
ATCTCTGCCATGCGACGGTTCGGCGCCCGACTCCTCGCAGAACCGGACTTGGAGTGTTACACCATCCGGCTCCCAGTCTGAGTCTTCCACCAAGGGACGGGGTAGAGGTCGTGGACGATTCGAGCCCTCGGCAGCCACCGGCGAAGATACGCGTCGAACTGCTTCCAGGTGAGCGAGCGCTTCTGGCTACGTCGGTTCAGCCATTTGAACAGCAGGCCGGTCGCGAAGTAGACATAGCTCGAGACCCAGCGGCTGTTGCCGCTGACGCCGTAGTACTGGATGTGTCCGCGCAGATGCCGAGCGAGAAATGCCACCATCGCGTTGCCTCCTTGGGCGCGCATTGCCCGCAGGCGTGCATTGAGGGCCGTGAGCTGCTTGCGTACGCGCTTGCCGTCGCTCTTGCGACCGACGACGAATCGCCCGCGCCGACTGCGGCCCACGTAGTGGGTGAAGCCGAGGAAGCTGAAGGTCCGTGGTCCCTCGTACTCGACGCGCCTGCGGCCCAGCATGGCGCTGCCGAATGCCAGCAGCGCGGTCTTGCTCGGCTCGACTTCCAGGTCGAATTGCGCCAGGCGCTCGGTCATCGCCGCCATGAACGCGCGCGCGTCCGCCTCGTGCTCGAAACAGGCCACATAGTCGTCGGCGTAGCGAATCAAGTAGGCTTTGCCCGTGCAGCTGCGCACGAAACGCTCCTCGAACCACAGATCCAGGACGTAGTGCAGATAGATGTTGCTGAGCACGGGCGAGACCAGTCCGCCTTGCGGCGTCCCTTCCACGCCGGCCGTGAATGCGCCGTCTTCCATGATGCCGGCCTTCAGAAACCGCCGGATGATCCGCAACAGGTTCGGATCGCCGATGCGGTGCTCCAGAAAGCGCAGCAGGTGGGCATGGGAGACATGGTCGAAGAAGCCTTTGATGTCGGCTTCCACCACCCATTGCGTCCGTTCGTTGGTGATGACCTCGGCCACGCGGCGCAGCGCGTCGTGCGCACTGCGTCCGGGGCGAAAGCCAAAGGAGCAGTTCCGGAACTCCGGCTCCCAGATGGCCTGCAGGATCAGGCTGAGCCGGTCCTGCACCAGCCGGTCTTCGAAGGCGGGCACACCCAGCGGCCGCATGCGACCGTCCCCTTTCGGAATGTAGGTGCGCCGCGCCGGCTGCGGCCGATAGCCCAGTCGGCGTATCCGCGCCGACAAGTCCTCCAGGCGCGCCTGCACGCCCTCGGCATAGTCCGCTTTGGTTACCCCATCGATTCCAGGCGCCTTGCGTCCGTCCTGGCGCCCGAAGCTCTCGCGCAACCCGTCGGGGTCCCCCAGGAGCCCCATCAGGGCGGTGAACCGCGTCTGCGGCTCCTCGCGCGCCTTGAGTGTGAAACGCTCTAGTTTGGTTGTCACGGTCAGAGTCCTCTCAGCGTAGGGCCGTGTATCACTCTCACGTTGTCTCAGACCGCCACCCCTTTGCTCGACCCGCATTACCAGGCGTCACAGCTCGTATGGGTGGCTCCGACTTCCACGCACCACCGCCTGCGTCCTCGCTTTTACACTTGTTCGCAGGTGCCCGCCTCCAGCGGACCGATGCGCGGATCTCCCTGGTTACCACGCGCTCTCGATGTCAGGCTCGACACGGCCTCGGACCCCGGGGAGTACCCACGCCACTCGCCAGAACGCAGCGCGGATTGTTGCCTGCCGGAGGGACAAGCCCGTCGGCACTCTCCAACGCAAAACTTTTCGGGGCTCTACACCTTCAAGGTCGGCATCACCCGTTACCTTTGCACCTCGCCTGCTTATCTGGCCTACGCATCGACACGGCTGTTACCACCCGCGCCGCAAGGCTCGATACTGGGCTCGCGGCTCACGATTACCCAGGCGGGACTCTCACCCGCTAGAACACGCGGCCTTGCCAGGCCGCACTGACCCCTTTTTAGAAGACGAGGTTCAGCATCAGCAGCGAGACGATCAGGAAGAGTACGGTCATGATGCCGCCGGCGCGCATATAGTCCGGCACCCGGTAGCCGCCGGGGCCCATGATCAGCGCGTTGACCTGGTGGGTGGGGATAAGGAAGGAGTTGGACGTGGCGATGGCCACGGTGAGCGCAAACACGGCCGGATTGGCGCCGGCGCCCAGCGCCATGTTCACCGCTAGCGGCACCAGCAGGACGGTGGCGCCGACGTTGGACATCACCAGGGTGAAGAAGGTCGCCAGCACCGCCAGCGCCGCCTGGATGACCCAGATGGGCACGTCGCCGAGCGCCGTCAGGGTCTGATCGGCGATCCAGGCCGCGGTGCCCGTCTGCTCCACGGCGATGCCGAGTGGAATCAACGAGGCCAGCAGGAACACGGTCTTCCAGCTCACAGCCTCGTAGGCCTCGTCGATAGAGAGCACGCCGGTGAGGATCATGCCGACGGCGCCCGTCAACAGGGCCACGGACAGCATCAGGTCCGTGAACAGCACCAGGCTCAGGGTGATGGCGAAGAACAAGAGCGCCAGGGGCACCTTGTGCGGGCGCAGCTCCTCGTGCGGATATTCGGTGGTGACGACCACGAAGTCGCGATCTTTCTCCAGTCGTGCCAAGTCCATCCAGGTGGTGTGCACCACCAGGGTGTCGCCCGGCTTGAAGGGCATATCGCGCACGCCGCCCTTCTCGAAGGTCAGGGTGTCGTCGCCGCGGCGGATGGCGAGCACGGAGAGGCCATAGACCTTGCGCAGCCACAGGTCCCGGGCGGACTTGCCGATGACGCTGGAGCCCGGTGGGATGACGATCTCCGCGATACCCGCCTTGCCGGGCGAGAGGGCATCGGCGAAGACCTCGGTCTCGGGCTTCACCTCGACGCCGGTGTCGGCGACGAAGGCGTCGAAGGGCTCTTGGCCGCCGAGCAGGCCCAGGAAGGTGCCGGCCTCGATGCCAACGCTACGGTCCACGCCGGCGGAGCCGAGGCGTACGCCGTCGCCCTTCTCCACGGCGGCCACGCGCACGTGCCAGCGCCGCTCCATGGCGTCGACGCTGGTACCCACCAGGGGACTGTCCGGCGGCACCCGGACCTCCCGCACCGTGAAGTCGCTGAAGCCGTAGGTCTCGCCGTAGTACTGGCTGGGGTCCGTGGCCTCGATGAGGTCCGTGCCGCGGGACGGCAGCACCAGGCGCCCGAACACCACGAAATAGACGATGCCCGCCGCCAGCAACGCCAGACCGATGGGCGTGACGTCGAAGAGCTCGAAGGTCCCCATCGGCGCCACGCCCTCCGGCAGGGACTGGTTGGAGGTGCGAATCAGGTCATTCAGCAGGATGAGCGGGCTCGAGCCCACCATGGTCATGGTGCCGCCGAGGATGGCGCAGAAGCCCATGGGCATCAGCAGCCGGCTCATGGGCAGGCGCGTGCGCGCGGAGATGCGGCTCACCACCGGCAGGAACAGCGCCGCCGCGCCGACGTTCTGCATGAAGGAGGAGATCACGCCGACGGTGCCGGAGATCAGCGGGATGATGCGCGCCTCGGTGCTACCGCCCACGCGCATGATGAAGCTCGCCACCTGCGACATGATGCCGGTCTTGTCGAGCCCCGCGCCGATGATCATCACCGCGATGATGGAAATCACGGCGTTGGACGCGAAGCCGTCGAAGAGGTTGCTGACGGGCACCAAGCCCGCATCCAGGCCCATCACCGGCGCGAACAGCGTCGTCAGCCCCAGCAGCACCATGACCGTGACGGCGGCGACGTCCACGCCCACCACCTCGAAGGCGAACAAGAAAATAGTCAGTGTCAGGATGGCCATGACCCAGGCCATCTCCACCGAGGGCACCTGCCCCGCCATCCAGATGGCGAACAGCGCGAAGGCGGCGGCGGCGAAGTCCTGCAACGTCAGGTGCCGGAAGAATGCGGACATGGGCTGACCTCGTTCGTCGTGCTGCGGGCTTGTCGTTGTCCGGGCGCCTGTGCCGGCCGGGATGCCAGTCGCCCGCGCTCGGCCGAGCGGATGCCGGCGTGCAACGGATGGTGCGCGAGCCGACGCCCGCTGGTGCTACCTGGTCTGGCGGCACTCGGGCCAGAGCCTTGCGGGGCTGCCGCCGGTCCCGTAGCTCAAAGCCAGCCATCTTAACTTAAGCGACCGCTGATGATCCGCCTGCTGGAATCGACTTCGCCCACCCAAAGCACAGGTTTGGCCACAGGCCGAGGCCCATGCAACGGCGAGGCCGCGAGCGCGCGACGTTGAACCCCCGCAAACCCTCGCCTAGTATCCAGTCAGGGGCGGAGCCGGGCGGCCCGCAACAGCGGCAAGCCGCATTGCCTCCAGGCCCGGCCCCAGTCGCAACCCTCCACTGGTACGCAAGCGATGAATCCGCAAACCGCCGCCCTGGTGCGCGATACCTGGGCCGAGATCGTGCCGATGCGCAAGCAGGTCTGCGCTGACTTCTATCAGCGGCTGTTCACCCGCTATCCGGAGCTGCGCCCGCTGTTCAAGGGGAACATCGAGCGGCAGACGGCACTGTTCGTGACCATGCTCAACACCGTGGTGAGCGCACTGGACAATCCGAAACCGGTGGTGCCCCTGATCAAGGCGGTGGGCGCCCGTCACGCGGACTATGGCGTCGAGGATGCGGACTACGACAAGTTCGCCGCCGTACTGCTGGATAGCTTCGCCGATGCCCTGGGCGCGCGCTTCACCCCGCAGGTGCGCCGCGCCTGGGCCGAGGTCTATGCGGAGCTCTCGGCCACCATGCGCCAGGGAGCCGAAGAAGCCGTCGATTGACGCAGCGCAGCAATCCGGCAATTGTCATTCACGCTCACCGCTCGGCGTACTAGCATCATTAAGAAGCGTTCGCATTTTCCTTCGGACCGACCTCTGATGCAGCAATCCGTCTCCTTCACCCCGAGCACCACCACCGATCCCGATGCCATGGGCCTCGGTCGCCTGCCGCCCGGCGTCAGCGCAAGACTTCAGGCGATCCAGGGCGGGCGACAGCTCCAGCGCAAGCTCGGTGCGCTGGGACTGCGCGTGGGCAGCGAGCTGCGGGTGGAGCACCGGCGTGGCCGCGGGCTCGTCGTCGCCGCCGGTGCGAGCCGGGTTGCCCTTGGCGGCGGCATCGTCGACAAGCTGCTGGTGGTCCCGTTGCCTGAGGATTCGGGCGGCAACACCGCTGCCGCGGCCAGCTGACCGGCGCGCAGTCCAGCGCTCGGCGGTAGAGAGGCGCCGGACGGCGCCACTGCCAAAAAGCGCCCGTCTGCCGCCCACCGACCCTCTCCTGCGCCGGGGTGCCACCGGCGTCGACGCTCTCGGAAGTACTCGCCCCATGCCCGACGCCCCAACGCCCGCCGGCCCGCTCACCTTCGCCATCGCCGGCAACCCCAACTGCGGCAAATCCGCGCTGTTCAATGCGCTGACGGGCATCCGCCAGACCACCGGCAACTGGCCGGGGGTCACCGTGGAGCGCCGCGAAGGCCGCGCCGAGCTGGACGGCCGCCCGGTGCGGGTCGTGGACCTGCCGGGCATCTACTCGCTCGATGCCAGCTCCCTGGACGAGCGCGTCACCCGCGACTACCTGCTCTCCCGCGAAGCGGACCTGGTGGTGAACGTGCTGGACGCCACCAACCTGGAGCGCCACCTGTACCTGACGGTGCAGCTGCTGGAGATGGGCGTGCCCGTGGTGGTGGCGCTCAACATGATGGACGTGGCAGCCAAGCGCGGCATCGACATCGATACCGCATTGCTCGGCGAGCGCCTGGGCTGCCCGGTGGTGCCGGTGGTGGCGGTCGCCAAGCAGGGCATCACCGAGCTGAGCGCCCGGGCGCTCGGGGTGGTGGACGGCCGCGAGCGCGGCGGCTTCCCGCTGGGGCACGAGGAGATCGTCGACCAGGCCGTGAGCGAGCTCGCGGCGGGCTACACCGCCGCGGGCGCGAACGGCAACGCCCGCTGGCTGGGCCTGAAGCTGCTGGAAGAGGACGACGCCGCCCGGGCGCTGGCCGGCGGGCCATTACTGGAGCAGGCGGCACACTGGCGCACCGCCATCGCCGAGCGCGCCGGCGAGGACGCGGATGCCTATATCGCCGACACCCGCTTCGGCCACGCCCATGCCCTGGCCCGAGGCGCCATGCGCCGGCGCGGCGGCGCCGGCGGCAACCTCTCGGACGCCATCGACCGGGTGGTGCTGAGCCGCCTGTGGGGCATCCCGCTGTTCCTGGCGGTGATGTATCTGATGTTCGTATTCACCATCAGCATCGGCGGCGCCTTCATCGACTTCTTCGACGGCGCCGCCCAGGCGCTCTTCGTCGACGGGCTGGGCGCCGTACTGACGAACCTCGGCGCGCCGCCGGTGCTGCGCCTGGTGCTGGCCGAGGGCATCGGCGGCGGCCTCACGGTGGTGGCCACCTTCATCCCCATCATCGCGAGCCTGTACATCTTCCTGTCGGCGTTGGAGGACTCGGGCTACATGGCCCGCGCCGCCTTCGTCATGGACCGGGCCATGCGCGCCATCGGCCTGCCGGGCAAGGCCTTCGTACCGCTCATCGTCGGCTTCGGATGCAATGTGCCGGCGGTGATGGCCACCCGCACCCTGGAGCGCGAGCGCGAGCGCAAGCTCACCATCCTGATGAACCCCTTCATGTCCTGCGGCGCCCGGCTGCCGGTGTACGTGCTATTCGCGGCCGCCTTCTTCCCGCACCAGGGCCAGAACGTGGTGTTCGCGCTCTATCTCACCGGCATCGCGGTGGCCCTGCTGACCGGGCTGGTGATGAAGCGCACCCTGCTGTCGGGCACCAGCACCGGCTTCATGATGGAGCTGCCGCCCTATCACAGACCCACGCTGCGCGGCGTGCTGCTGCGCACCTGGGATCGGGTCAAGCTCTTCCTGCGCGATGCGGGCAAGGTCATCGTCGTGATGGTGCTGGCGCTGAATCTGCTCGGCTCCATCGGCACCGACGGCAGCCTCGGCGAAACCGACAGCGACGCGTCGGTCCTGGCGGCGGCCAGCCGCACGGCGACGCCGTTGTTCGCGCCCATGGGCATCCAGGCGGACAACTGGCCCGCGGTGCTCGGCATCTTCTCCGGCGTGCTCGCCAAGGAGGTCATCGTCGGGACGCTGGATGCCATGTACGGGCGCATCGCCGCGGACGAGCGGGCGGCGAGCCAGGCAACGGGCGCCGGCGAAGCGCCCGCCGCCGACACCGGCTACGACCTGGGCGCCGCGCTGACCGCCGCCGCCGCCACCGTGCCGGCCAACTTCGCCGGCGTGGTGCGCAGTCTCACCGATCCCCTCGGTCTCGGCGTCGGCGACCTCAGCGACCGCGCCGGCGTCGGCGCCGAGCAGGGCGTGCAGGCCGGCACCTTCGGCGCCATGGAGGCCCGTTTCGACGGTCGCGCCGGCGCCTTCGCCTATCTGCTGTTCGTGCTGCTGTACTTCCCCTGCGTGGCCACGCTGGCGGCCGTGGTGCGCGAGACCGGCGCCGCCTGGGCCACCTTCGTCGCCGCCTGGACCACCGGCATCGCCTTCATCACCGCCACGGCGTTCTACCAGGCCGCGACCTTCTCCCGGCACCCGACAACAGCATCACTCTGGCTCGGCGGCATGCTCGCGGTGCTGGTGGCCGTGTTCATCGGGCTGCGCATCTGGGCGCGGCGTGGTGGGGATGGCGAGCGCCCGCCCACACCGGCGGAGGCAACGGGCTGAGCGCAGCGCTCACGGCCGCACGCTTGGGCTTCACGCCACGGCGCAACGGGCAGTGGCGCGACGGCACCCAAGTCACGCGCGTTGCCCGCCGTAGGTCGGCGCTGAGCGGCAGCGAAGCCCGACAGCCGCGCCCCTTGAGTCAAGACACTGGAGCTGAACGCCTGCGCCCGGTGCACCACTTTGGAAGTCGCGAGCTGGCCGCGGGTACGCCCATTTCAGTCGGCGTCCTGGGTTCGGCGGACTTCAGTCCGCCGCTGGCGAAGGGTCGCCTGGCCTCAGGCTTTCCGCAGTGTTGCGCTGGTCCATGCCAGCGTCGCCGAAGGGGTTGATCAGCTCAAGCCCGCAGGCTTCGAAGTCCTTGACGTTGCGCGTTGCCAGCGCGCAGCTGTTGACCACGGCGACGGCGGCGATCTGCCCGTCGTGAAGTGGAGCGTTGCCGCATCCTGCGCGTTGAGCCACGTCCTGACTGCGGGCGCCGGCGGCGATGTCATAAACTCCGAGACAATGTTTGTATCGAGGATGATCATGGCCGCGCTCCTTACCAATAGCCCGGATGGATGCGACCACAACTCGGTGTCAGTTGCGCTCGTGCGGATCAGCGAAGCCGAGCGGCTCGGTGGTTTCACGCTCGGGGAGGTGCAACGGCTCCCCTCCGTAGGCGGGGCTGAACAGGTCGACTGCCAAGTCGCCGACACGCGCTGGCGTTTCCACGGCCTGCTGAATGATGCGGCGGACCTCCTCTTCCATCGACACGCCGTGCTCGGCGGCGCGGACGCGCAGTCGGCTGATGGTGTTATCGTCGAGCTTGCGAATACTAAGACTGGCCATGGGTGGGATGATCTTGATCAGTTTGCCTTTGCCTCGGCAGGCTAGCGTACGCTGGCATCGCTATCAACGACTGCTTTTTGCTGGCAGGGGCTCGGCGCTGAGGGCGGAGCCTTTGCTCCCGCGTCATCCGACCGCTACTGCCATCCGGCATCGCTCTCCGTAGTTCGCTGTCCGCGATCACTGTGTGCCGAGCGACCAATCCAGAAACATCGGCCCGTCTCGTTGCCGTCGTTGCGCCATGGCGTCCGTCGCGTGACGCAAACATCGCGCTCGCCCCGCGACAGAGCACGGCATCGCCTGCCCAAGCCCCGCCGACATCTCTGATATTCTTGAGCGTTTTCCGCCCCCGGCCGGAGCCGGCGGCAGCGGCCGTTGGCCTGAGGAAGTATCGCCGTGACCGACTACAAGCACACCCTGAACCTACCGAAGACCGGCTTCCCGATGAAGGCCAACCTGGCCCAGCGGGAGCCGGAGATGCTCAAACGCTGGGAGGCGGACGACGTCTACGGCCGGGTGCGCGCCGCCCGCGCCGGCGCCGAGCGATTCGTGCTGCACGACGGGCCGCCCTATGCCAACGGCGAGATCCACATCGGCCACGCCGTCAACAAGGTGCTGAAGGACATCATCGTCAAGGCGCGCACGCTGGACGGCCTGGATGCACCCTATGTGCCGGGCTGGGACTGCCACGGGCTCCCTATCGAGCTGCAAGTGGAGCGCAAAAAGGGCAAGCCCGGGCAGAAGATCAGCGAGACCCAGTTCCGCCGCGCCTGCCGCGACTATGCCGCCCGGCAGGTGGACGGCCAGCGCACGGACTTCAAGCGCCTGGGCGTGCTCGGCGACTGGGACCACCCGTATCTGACCATGGACTACCGCTTCGAGGCGGACATCGTGCGGTCGCTGGCGCGCATCTACGCGCGCGGGCACATCCACCAGGGCAGCAAGCCCGTGCACTGGTGCATCGACTGCGGCTCGGCGCTGGCCGAGGCCGAGGTGGAATACGCCGATAAGACCTCCATGGCCATCGACGTGCGCTTTCGGGTGCTGGACGAGGAGGCGCTCTTCGCCCGCTGCCACGCGGTGCCGGACGGCCATGGCGACGGGCCCATGTCGGTGGTCATCTGGACCACCACCCCCTGGACCCTGCCGGCCAACCAGGCCGTGGCGCTGAGCCCGGAGCTGGAATACGCGCTGGTGCAAACGGACGGTCAGGGGGCAACGGAGCACGGGCGCGAGCGCCTGCTGGTTGCGGAGGGCCTGCTGCGCGACACCATGGACCGCTGGGGCATCGAGCACTACCGGGTCATCGCCTACGGCCGCGGCGACGCCTTCGAGGGCTTGAAGCTCCAACATCCCTTCTACGACCGCGAGGTGCCCGTCATCCTCGGCGAGCACGTGACCCTGGAGGCCGGCACCGGCGCCGTGCACACCGCCCCCGGCCACGGCCTGGACGACTACATCGTCGGCAGCCGCTACAAGCTCGCCGTGGACAACCCGGTGGGCGGCGACGGGCGCTTCCTGCCGGACACGCCGCTGTTTGCCGGGGAGTCGGTCTGGGACGCCAACGAGCAGGTGGTGGAGACGCTGAAGGCCCGCGGCGCCCTGCTCTTGGGCTCGCGCTTTCAGCACAGCTATCCGCATTGCTGGCGGCACAAGACGCCCATCATCTTCCGCGCCACGGCGCAGTGGTTCATCGGCATGGACCAGCAGGGGCTGCGCGCGGAGGCCCTGGAGGAGATCGCCCAGGTACGCTGGATGCCGGATTGGGGTCAGTCACGCATCGACGCCATGGTGCGCAACCGCCCGGACTGGTGCATCTCGCGCCAGCGCACCTGGGGCGTGCCCATTGCGCTGCTGGTGCACAAGCACACGGGTGAGCTGCACCCGCGAAGCGAAGAGCTGATGGCGGCCGTCGCCGAGCGCATCGAGCAGCAGGGCATCGACGCCTGGTTCCAGCTACACCCGGCGGACCTGCTCGGCGAGGCCGAAGGCGCCGACTACGAGAAGGTCCAGGACACGCTGGATGTCTGGTTCGACTCCGGCGTCACCCATGCCTGTGTGCTGGAGCGCGACGACCCCGAGCACGGCTGGCCCGGCCTGTCCGCCCCCGCGGACCTCTACCTGGAGGGCTCGGACCAGCACCGCGGCTGGTTCCAGTCGAGCCTGCTCACCTCCGTGGCCATGACCGGGCACGCGCCCTACCGCCAAGTGCTGACCCACGGCTTCACCGTGGACCAACAGGGGCGCAAGATGTCCAAGTCCCTGGGCAACGTGGTACGCCCGCAGGACGTCATGAAGACCCTGGGCGCCGACATCATTCGCCTGTGGGTAGCCGCCACGGACTACCGCGCCGAGATGGCCGTCTCCGATGAGATCCTGAAGCGCACCGCCGACGCCTACCGGCGCATCCGCAACACGGCCCGCTTCCTGCTCGCCAACCTGCACGGCTTCGACCCGGCGACGGACCTCGTGGCCGCCGCGGACATGATCGAGCTGGACCGCTGGGCGGTGGACCGCGCGCATCAGCTCCAGCAGCAGATCACGGCCGCCTACCAGGACTACCAGTTCCACCAGATCTACCACCGCCTGCACAACTTCTGTGTCGTGGACATGGGCGGCTTCTACCTGGACGTCATCAAAGACCGCCAATACACCACGCAGGCGGACAGCCTGCCGCGGCGCTCCTGCCAGACGGCCATGTATCACATCGTCGAGGCCATGAGCCGCTGGCTCGCGCCCATCCTGAGCTTCACCGCGGACGAGCTCTGGCAGCATATCCCCGGCGAGCGCGACGCCCACGTCTTCACCGCCACCTGGTACGACGGCCTGTTTCCCCTGGATGCGGACGACCCCTATGACCGCGCGCTCTGGACGCAGGCGCTCGCCGTGCGCACCGCCGTCGGCAGGCATCTGGAGGCCGCCCGCAAGGACGGCGTCATCGGCGCCTCGCTGGACGCCGAAGTGGACCTCTACTGCGCACCAGACTTGGCCGAGACCCTGGCGCGCCTCGGCGACGAGCTGCGCTTTGTGCTGATCACCTCCGAGGCCAGGGTGCATCCGCTCGCGGCGCGCCCGGCCGACGCCGCCGACACGGATGTCGACGGACTCGCGGTGCGGGTGAGCCCGAGCCCGCATCCCAAGTGCGTGCGCTGCTGGCACCATCGTGAGGACGTCGGCATCGATGCCGCCCACCCCGAGCTCTGCGGGCGCTGTGTCGACAACGTGGCGGGCGACGGCGAGCAGCGCCGGTTCGCCTGAGCCAGAGCGTCTAAACCTGCCCGGGGCCGACGCAGGCCCCGGTGTTAGCGCAGGCGTCTCGCCGCCGCGCGCCGCCCTCCACCGCTGCTGCGCAGCGACTGCCCCGCCGCCGTTTCAGCTCGCAGCCCCCGCTGCACGGGCTGATGCCCCCTGCCGCCTGTGTCTTCTGCGCGTTACCGCCGTTACACCGCAGCCGGCGCGCCGCGAGTCGTTGCCGCTCGAAGGTCATTACGCCGTTCGTCGGACGGATAAACGTTTTTAATTCAGTATCCGCCTATATTAGCGATCACATTATTACCATATTATATTCTGGTTTTCACTAATACCTACCATACAATTCCATGACAAACGCATCCCATGCACCTTAGAAATACGCGCCATCGCCGAAGTCACTTCCATGATGCAATCACAGGCGCATTAGCAAATGCCCAATTAATGGACCGACCGGATAGGCCAAATAGATCATTCCGATAGAAAAAAATGCACGGGCCTCGCTTGACTGCCTTTGTGCTGTCTATATCCTCACTGGGCGGCTGCTTGGACAAATACCGACAATGTCGCGAGCCAATGAACCGCACACCCCGGCTAAAGCCTATAAGCGCAGACTAATAGTGACCAAGCCGACGAACGGTCCAGACTCGACAAAACTTGTTCAAGCACCAGGAGCGCGCCGAGGCCATCGTGATAAAAAAGCCCGGGCATCGGCCGGCGCTCATTCACAGCGATAACCCAAACCGATGAATCCGAGAAGCATTTTGAACCGTGCACATCCGAATCAGTCTCGGTGAGTGCGACAAGACGCCGATGACAATAAGCCCGGCCCGGGTCATGACGGCCAGCGAGTCTGCCGGCCTGAGAAGGTCGGATCGAAGCGCCGCAACGAGGCAGTCTCCGCGGCGATCCAGCAAAACGGCAGCGCGATGCGTCTGCCCATAAGCCAAACCAAAGGTGGAGTGAAGCCAATGTCCGAAGTGAATCAGAGCAGGCGCGAGTTCCTCGCGTTCAGTGGCAAGGCCGGCGTGGCCACGCTGGTCGCCCAAGCCGCGGGCATCAATCTCGGCATCGTCGATGTCGTCAAAGCAGAGGCCGGCGGCAAGGTCGACCCCTTCCGCTTCGCGATCATCAGCGACGCGCACCTCTACAGCATGGACGATCACAAATTCGACCAGCAGCTGATCGACGCGGTCAACAAAGTCAACAACATGGAGCCCATGCCGGACTTCGTGATGTTCGGCGGTGACGTCGCGCAAAACGGCACCGAAGACCAGTTGGTCAAGGGCAAAGAGATTCTCTCCAGGCTCAAAATGCCCATGAAGATCATCCCGGGCGAGCACGATTGGTATCTCGACATGGGCGAGGCCTGGCGCGGCCTGTTCGGTGACGAGACCTGGTCGTTCGACCACAAGGGCGTGCACTTCGTCGGCTTGAACTCCATCCTGGTCGAGGACTTCTGGACGCCCGCCGGTCTGTCGCCGAAGGAGCGCATGACCGTGATGGAGATGCTGGAGAGCCCGATCCCCGGCCCCTGGGGCGTGCACGAGCAGCAGCTCGAGTGGCTGGCCAAAGACGTGAAGGACCTCGCCCCGAGCACGCCGATCGTCATCTTCACCCACTCACCGCTGTGGGACTACTACCCGCGCTGGAATTTCCAGACGTCCGACGCGCCCGAGATCCGCGAAATTCTGGCGAAGTTCGACAACGTCATGTCCTATCACGGTCATGTGCATCAGACGCTGTTCAACCGCATCGGCAACATGTCGTCGGTCGCGGCCATGAGCACCTCCTGGCCCTGGCCCTACCCGCCCGTGGAGCTGGCCTACCCGGAAACCCGCATGAACCGCGCCGACCCCTCGATCGCCACCGACGGCCAGGGCGTTCAGGTCATCGACCTGAGCGAGAGCTTCGAGGGCCTGGTGCAGTACAAGCCCTTCGAGGACTCCCTGACGCCGTTCATGCAGGACGGCTTCACGGTCTGACCCTCGCGTCATCCCGGGCCGGCGGTCCTCACATCAGGTCCGCCGGCATCGTCCCCCGGCGACGCGCTGGGCAAAAGAGCCATGGCACGCGCGCCATAGAACAGGGCCACTGCTCGGCCCCGAGGCGGTCGCAAGCGCCCGCCCCTCATGAACCCTGGAGGAGTCTCTCTCAATGACAACACGCACTGCCATTCGTCGCGCTCTCGGCATCGGCGGCATCGTCGCAGCGACTGTCGTCGCCAGCACGGTCTTCGCCCGCCCGCCCTTCACCGAGGAAGAGCTCGAGGCGCAGATGGACAGCCTCTACCAGGCCATCCAGACCGGCTACGACCTCTGGCACGGCAGCGAGCCGAGCATGACCAGCAACGGCCTCGCCTGCGCCAACTGTCATCCGGATACCGCCGCCTCCAACCCCCAGACCTTCCCCAAGTACATGACCATGTACGGCGAGGTGGTGCCCTGGCAGGAAATGGTGAATTGGTGCATCGAGAACCCGCAGCTGGGCGAGCGGCTGGATCCCACATCGGCGGAGATGACCGCGATCAAGGCCTACGCGATGTATCTGCATCGCGGGCTGCCGATCGAGCCCGGCCTCGCATCCG
Organism: Thiohalocapsa halophila; assembly: GCF_016583825.1. Classification (GTDB taxonomy): domain Bacteria; phylum Pseudomonadota; class Gammaproteobacteria; order Chromatiales; family Chromatiaceae; genus Thiohalocapsa; species Thiohalocapsa halophila. The sequence goes on from NZ_NRRV01000029.1 coordinate 14,316, forward strand.
AGCAGACCGCGGGCGTGCCGGTTGCATTCGGCACTGGCTTCAAGCGTGAGCCGACGGGTCTGGGCGTCGACACCCGCGAGTACGAGCCCGAGCGCCGCTGAGACCCCTAGCTGGTCCAGCGCGGCCACCCGGGCCGATCACGGGGCGACGGAGCGCCCCGCATGCGTCAAATCTTGTTGACGCGCAACCGGCGGATGCCCACCGAACAGAATGCTATGCGTATTCCCCTAGTTTTGCTGCTGCTGCCGGGCCTGACGACGGCGCTCGCCGACCAGCGCTGCGACACGAGCCAGCACCCGCGCTCGGCCCCCACCGAGCGCTTCACCGTCAACGGTGACGGCACCGTCACCGACAAGGCGTCCGGGCTCATGTGGATGCGCTGCGCATTGGGCCAGGACTGGAACGGCGAGACCTGTGTCGGCAACGCCGAGGACTATGCCTGGTCCTCGACCCGGACCGCCGCCGCCGCCGTCAATGCGAGCGGCGAGCACTTCTTCAGCGATTGGCGCGTGCCCGGCCTGCGCGACCTCGCCATGATCGTCGAGCGCGAGTGCGAGAACCCGCGCATCAATCTAACGATATTCCCCAACACCGCGCCGGCGTTCTTTTGGACCAAGAGCGTGCGCGAGGAGGACCCGCAGAGCCAGGCCTACGCATTGAGCTTCGGCCCCGAGGGCGTGGAGCCGCACGCCAAGACGCTGTCGCACCACCTGCGCTTGGTGCGCACCGCGCAATGACGCAGGTCCCGGAAACACCCCGCGGCGCCGGGCGGCGCCCGGACCAAGGTCGACGGCGCTTGGCGCAGCGCACGGCCGGACTCGTCCTGATGGGCTGCGGTGTGCAGCGACTGGCGCGTGCCGACATTCTGCCGCCGGTCGGTGCCGTGAATGCGGCCCTGGCGGCGCTGGGCGCGGGCACCGAGGCCGGCGCCATCGAGGCGCCCGAGCGCGTCCAGCTGACCCTGCCACAGCGCATCGAGAACGGCGCCGTCGTTCCCGTGACCGTGGAGGCCAGGCTCCCCGATGTGCGCAACGTCTATGTGCTGGCGGACATGAACCCGACGCCCGTTGCCGCTGCGTTTCGTCTGGGCGCCGGTCTGGCCCCACGCCTGTCCGTGCGCGTCAAGCTCGCCGGCAGCGGGCGCGTCTATGGGGCCGTGCGAACTGCCGACGGCCTCTACTGGACGGGCGCAGACGCCACGGTCACCGTCGGCGGCTGTCGCTGACGGCAGCAACCGCCCGCGCCGGCTTGCCATCATGTCCGACGAGATACGCATCCGCAGCAGACGCCGGGACGGCGGCGTCGACGTCATGGTGCTCATGCTGCACCCGATGGAATCCGGGCTGCGGAAAGACGCGCAAGGGCGGCCAGTCGGCGCCCACTACATCACGGCAGCGACCGTCCTGGTCGACGACCGGATGGTTTTGGAGGCCGAGCTTGGCATCACAGTCGCCCGGGACCCGTTGCTGCAGTTCCGACTGGAAGCGCTCCCGACGGGCGCGAGACTACGCGTCCAGTGGCGCGACAATCGGGGGGAACAACAAGTCGCGGAAGCGGACCTGGCCTGAGAATAGGGCCGCTAGCCGATCCCGACGCCAGAACAAAGACCACAAATCGAGCGCGCCGAGAGGACCGCGGCACACCCGCTCACACGTCAGCGGTACCTCCCGGCCCAGGATCCTGGCGGCTGCGGGTACCGCACTCACACAACCATCGATAACACCAGCCAAAGCGAGGAGCTAAAGCCATGAACCCCATTGATCGCCGCAAATTCCTGATGCAGGTCGCCGCCGGTGCCTCGGCGCTGACCCTCGCCCGCTTCGTCGGCGCCGAGGAGGCCAAGCCGGACCTCGACCCCAACGATGCCTACGCCATGGCCATGGGCTTCGTGACCGACACCGCCAATGCCGATGCCGAGAAGTTCCCCAAGCACAGTGCTGACCAGTCCTGCGCCAACTGCCAGCTGTTCCAGGGCCCGGACGGCGCCGAGAAGGGTCCCTGCTCCTTCTTCGGCGGCCGCCAGGTGCCGGCGACCGGCTGGTGCCGAAACTTCAAGCCCAAGAACGCGGCCTAGGAAGCCGCCGACTATTGGCCTTGTCTTACCAAGAGAAGCGCCACTCGATCGAGCTTGCCCTGGCGGCAGCGCAGCGAGCGCTCGGCACAAGCGGCCACTGCGGGCGGCGCCGGATGCGCCGCACCGACAAGGACGGTGACGACGCGCAAGACCAGGGGCGTCTGCGCCGGCGCAGTCGGCACTCTAGCCAAGACAGCCGCGAGCAGAGACAAGGCTGCCCTACATCAGCTCGGCATTCATATGCATTGACAATAATCAACGTCAGGCTAGGCTCAGCTCAGGGCCTGAAGATTGGCCATTCATGCAAAATCCGACAAGGCATTCGGCATTGGCCCGGAAAGGGCGTTGTTTCGAGTGCCTGAGCAGTCAGCGGGCCTGCGCTAGAAGACAGGGCCGCTGCAATTGCGGGGCGTACTGCCCTGCATTGGCGACACCGATCCGTCGGTGTTGCTCAGAAAGGGCGTAGGCGGGCGCCCGGCTGCCATACCCAACACACCCGCCGAACGCGCGCCCTCGGGCGCGACCGACCATCGGAGGCTTCCAAATGCGGCGTCCTGCAGGCCCGGCTGCCCGTCCAGCATTGCTCATCGAATCCGCTCACAGAGCCGCCGCTCCGGCGACGGCTCGACACAACAGACCAAGGCATCGGCTCATGGCGCGAGGATTGCTCACCGCCGGTCTCGCCTGCGGCATGGTGCTGCTGACCAGCTGTAAGCAGCCCACCGACAGCGTGCAATGGGGCTACCGCGGCAACTCCATGATCCAAGTCTACAATCCGGCCAACGTGTCGGAGCTCGAAGGCATCAACGCCATCCCGGAGCCAGAGCCGAGCGATCCCTACGACCCGAGCTTCCCGATGGCCACGGAAGTGCACCAGAACGTGCAGGTCTTGACCGACCTGAACGCGCTGGAGTTCGCGCGACTGATGAACGCCATGACCACCTGGATCGCCCCCGACGAGGGTTGCGCTTACTGCCACAACGCCGAGGATCTGGCGGACGACAGCAAGTACACCAAGCAGGTGTCGCGGCAGATGCTCAAGATGACGCGCGATATCAACGCCAATTGGGAGAGCCACGTCGCCAAGACCGGCGTCACCTGCTGGACCTGCCACCGTGGCGAGCCGGTGCCGTCCGACATCTGGTTCGAAAAGCCGGAGCCGCCTCGCCCCTCCGCCCGCATCAGCGGCTGGAAGGGCGATCAAAATCTGGCCGGCGTGGCCAACAGCGGCTTCTCCTCGCTGCCCTTCGATCCAATGACACCCTTCCTGTTGGGCGACACCGACGTCCGCGTGCAGGGCACGGAGCTGCTGCCCTACGGCAACCGCCAGTCCACCAAGCAGGCGGAGTACACCTACTCCTTGATGATGTACATGTCCCAGTCCCTGGGCGTGAACTGCACCTACTGCCACCAGACGCGCGCCATGGGCCTGTGGGAAGAGAGCACGCCGCAACGGGTGACGGCCTGGCACGGCATCCGCATGGTCCGTGACATGAACAACGCGCACCTGGAGCCGCTGCAGCCGCTGTATCCGGCGCATCGCCTCGGGCCCAAAGGCGACGCGCCGAAGGCCGCCTGCGCCACCTGCCACAAAGGCACCTACAAGCCCCTCTACGGCGAGTCCATGCTCAGCGACTATCCGTCCCTGAAGGGGGTGCTGCCGGGCCGTCTGTCGCCGGACCCCACGGAGGGCGGCACCATCCGGATCGCGCTCGCCCCCGAAGGCGTGGGACCGGCCTCGGTGGAAGAGCGCCAGGCCTTTGTCGAGATGCTCGCGGCCGCCGAAGCGGAGCAGGAACAGGCCGAGACCGCGGCGACCGACGCAGAGGCAGCCCCGGCGCCCGACGCAGATGCCGAGCCAACGGCCGCAGCACCAGCCGTCGCGGCAGCCGACGGCCCCGGCGACACGCCCGCAGCGCCGCACGCCGAAGCCCTGCCGACGCCCAGCGCCCGAACCGCGTCCATGCTCGCCGTTCTGGGCGGCACGGACACCTTCGCAGCCGCCTTCGCCAATCCGACCAAGCCGAGCCCCGAGCTCGCCTCGGACGCAGCACCGCTGCCGAAGTGGCAGGGCCTCTGGCGCTGGTGGCAGCCGCCGGCGGGCCTGTCCGCCGAAGAAGCCAAGGGTCTGGCGTCCGCAACCGACGTGGACGCCGCCCTGGGTGTGGAGCGGGCCTTGGCCTCGGTGTTCTCCGGGGCCGCAACGCCGGCCGGCGCTGCGGACGCGGATACCACACCAAAATGGCAGGGATGGCGACGCTGGCAGCCCTGGCTGCCGCGGCAAGCCGCCGCGGCGGGCGCCCTGTCCGTAGACGACATGTCGGTGGCCGAGATCGAGGTGCTACTGGCCGACGTGAGCGGCAAGCTCCAGAGCCTACGCGCCGAGCTCCAGGCCGAGCGCACCCAGCCCCGGATTCTGCAGGTGAAGGCAGCCACAGGGGCCGCACCGCTCGCGCAGGCTGCCCCCGCAGAGGCGACGCCGGCAGAGACGCCAGCCGAGCCCGGCGACGAGCCGCAGCCCGCGACCACGGAAGAGACGGCAACCACTGCCGCACAGACCCCCGCCGATAACAGCGGCGAGACCAGCGGCGAGACCAGCGGCGAGGCGACCGCCAGCGCCGACAGCGCTGCCATGGATGCCGAGACCGCCGCGGTGGCGACGGACAGCGACGAGCTGGAAGCCCACGCCGAGGCGCTCGCCACCGAGGTGGAGACGCTCCGCGACGAGCTCGCGGCCAAGACCGAGGCTCTCACGGACGCTGCGACCACCGCCGAGGCCCTGGATGCCGCTGAAGGCCGCATCGTCGCCATGCAGGCACGGCTCGATCAAGAAACCACGGCACTGGCGCAGCAGCTCGAGGTGGTGCGCGAGCAGCGCGACGCCGTCGCCGAGGCACTGCGCGACGAGCACGCCGACGCCATGGACGCCAAGGAGACGCGGCTCACGGCCATGCAGGCCCGCATCGACCAGCAGCGCACGGCGCTCGACCAGCAGCTTGACGTGGTCCGCGGCCAGCGCGACGTCGCCCGAGCCGAAGTCGAGGAGCGCGTCGCCGAAGAGCAGCATGCCGCGGCCTTGGCCGCTGCCGAGCGTCAGATCAACGCTATCGAGGCGCGACTTGACCAGCAGACGCACGCCCTCTCCGAGCAGCTGCAGGTCGTGCGCGGGCAGCGCGACGAGGCCGAGGGAAGCATGGTCGATTTGGTGCCCGCCGATGAGCACTATGACGCGCTGGACGCCGCCGAGGGTCAGCTCGCGGCCATGGGCGCCCGGATCAATCAGCAAACTCGGGCACTGAATCAACAACTGGAAGTGGTGCGCGCGCAGCGGGACAAGCTGGCAGTGCGGGTCGACGACAGTGTGCCTGACGACGAGCACTACGGCGCGCTGGACGCGGTCGAAGGCCAGCTCGCCGCCATGGGCGCACGTCTCGACCAGCAAACCGAGGCCCTGCGCCAGCAGCTGGAGGTGGTGCGTGCGCAGCGCGATGCCGCAGCCGATACGCCGACCGAAGCGGACGCGACGGGCGCCGCCGAGCCGACAGCGGTGGCGGGCATCCCGAAGGACGAGTACTACGACGCCCTCGACACCGCCGAGGAACAGCTGATCGCCATGGGCGCCCGCCTGCGCCAGCAGACCAAGGCCCTGCATCAGCAGTTAGAGGTGGTGCGCGCCCAGCGTGACGGCGCCAGGGACCAGCTGACCTCGCGCGTCCCGGCGGACGCGTACTACGATGCCCTGGATACCGCCGAGCGCGACCTAAACGCCATGGGCGCCCGCCTCGCGCAGCAGACCCAGGCCCTGCATCAGCAGCTGGAGGTGGTGCGCGAGCAGCGCAACAGCGCCCAAACGCAGGCGGCGGCGCGCATCCCCGCCGACGAGCACTATGACGCCGTCGAGTCGTTGGAAGACCGCGTTGCCGCCATCAAGGCGCGCCTGGACCAGAACCGGCACGCGCTGGAGCAGCAGCTCGACGTGGTGCGCTCGCAGCGCGACGGCATGGTCGCAGCGGCGCAGGCGCGCGTCGCCGCCCTGGAAGAAGAGCACGCCGAGGCGCTGGAGGCCCTGCAAGCGCGCATTGCCGCGGGCGATGCCCGCCAGGCCCAGGAAAGCGAAGCCCTGCGCCAGCAGCTGGAGGTGGTGCGCGCGCAGCGCGACGCCGCCAAGGCCGCAGCGGACGAAGAGATCGCACGCCTGAACGAGCGCCTGGCGGAGACCCGGGAGCAGCTCGGCGAGACCCGCGGCGAGGTCCTGGCCACCGAAGAGGCCCTGGCCGACGCCCGGGATACGGCGGCGCGAGCCGAGGCCCTGACCGACACGGCGGCGGCGCTCGGCGGCGAGGTCACCGACGCGGGCATCGTCGTCAACCTCGGCGGCGATCGACTGCGCTTCGCCAGCGGCAGTGCCGCCCTGCCCGCCGGCGAGCTGCCCGACCTGGATCGCACCGCCGAGCTGCTGGCCGAGCGCCCGGAGCTCACGGCCCGCGTCGAGGGGCACACCGACAGCGTCGGCAGCCGCGCCATCAACCAGTCACTGTCTCAGCAGCGGGCCGAGGCCGTGATGGATGCGCTGGTCGAGCGCGGGGTGGATCCCGCGCGTCTCGCCGCCGAGGGCGTGGGGCCGGACCGCCCCATCGCCAGCAATGCCACGGCCGCCGGCCGCAGCCAGAACCGGCGCGTCGAGATCGTCGTCACCACCCGCGAGCAGGTGGCCACCGGCAGCGGCGATCAGTAGGACCGCAACCGCGCCGGCCCCCGACCCAGGCGCTGCGTCGCGCAGCGCCGGGGCCAATCTACGACGCAGGCTTCGGCCGGCCACCGGCACACACCTCAAGACTGCGCAGCAAGGTCCGCCTAACCGCCACTCGCATCCGCAGCGCTCGTCGCAGGTGACTGCCCGTCCACGGTCAGCGCAGCGAGCAGTCCGCCCTGTGCGAGCAACAGGGTCAGTGCCAGCACCCCGGTGGCTACCAGGGTGACGAGCAGCACCAGGTAGCTGCGGCGCAGCCACAGGTACTTGCGGTGCAGCACCCGTGCACTGGCGTGTAGGTCGGCGGCAATGGCGTCGTACACGTAGCTATCGGCCGCGAGCACCCTTGCTATTTCCGCACGGAAGTCGTCCGCGTCCAGCGCTGCGGCATGACCGAAGAACAGCAGGTTCCTGCGACGTCTCGGCCACTGCCGCGACTGGCGGAGATTGCGCAGGTTCGGAATCAGCACCAGGATGGCGAGCAAGGCCGCAAGCAGCGCCCCGGACAACAGCACCATGACCACCGGATGCGGACTGCCGTCGAGCAGAGAGCCGCCGGAGACCGTGATCATCAACAACGCCAGCGTCAGCACGATGTTGGCCTTCTGGTCTGCCAGCAGAATGAGCTGGACCTGGTTCTGCTGCTGGGTGCGCAGCAGGTAATCCACCGCGCCGCGGGCGCGCACGCCGTCGAAGGGAGTCGGCTGCGCGCCACCGGGCTGGTCGTCGCGAGGGCGATGGTCCGCAGTCTCCCGTTCCTGGTGGCTTTCGGGCGAAACTGTGCGCATGTGCAATCAGGCTTCAGGCAGTGTGTTGCCAGCTAGGATGCCTTCCTGGGCGGCACCCGGGCGGATGCAGCGCCCGCCAGTGTGCCGCAGACCGAAGCTCCAGGCCAGCGCAGGACAGGCCCGGTGCTCGGCCTCGATGCCAAGGCCCGGGCTGCCGCGGCACCTGCACAGCCGGCTGACGCGCGGATGCGACGCCAGACCTACGGCCCGGGCCTTTGGCCGGGCCACATGTACAGCCGCGCTGCGCTCCACAGCCTACGGTTGCAGCGCCGAGTCGCTCGGCAGTGGCCGAACAGGATAGCGCCAGCCATGATCCGGCTCCTCTCCACACTCCTCGCGCTGCTCACGCTAGCCGCCGTCGGCGGCCTAGCCGCGGTGCTGCTGATCTTGGAGCCGACGCCCTCGGTCACTGGAACCGCCGACCTGGCGGCCACGGAGCTGCGGGACTTCGCCCACCTGGTGCGCGGCACGGACCTGGATAACCCAGGCGTCAAATCCGCCCGTCTGACGCCGCCCAAGCTGAACGCCATGGTGGACTTCGCCGCGCGCCGCGTCGGCGGTCACGCCCGACTCAAGCCCGCCCGCGGCGGCGCGGCGCTGCGGGCGAGCTTCCCCTTGGGCCGAGACCTGGGCTATGCCAACTTCCACGTCGAGCTGCGCGAGACCGCCGGCATCCCTGCGGTCGCCGCCGCCCGCGTCGGCGGCCTCCCCCTCCCGGCCGGCCTGGTGGACCGGGTACTGCGACGAGGCCTGGACGAGGTCGCGGCCGCCGGCGAGCTCCTGCGGGTGGACTTCGACGCCGACCAGGTGGAGGTGATCTACCGTCTGCGGGCCGATGCCAAGGTTGCCGCCCTGCTGGACGATGACGAGCAACGCCGGCTCAAGGTGCGCCAGGCCCAGCTCGCCGCCATCGTCGCCCGCCAGCACCGGGCCGGCGCGCTCCAGCTGGCGCCGCTACTCTCGGGGCTGCTGGCGGAGCCCAGCGGCGTCCTCGGGCGCGACGGCCAGCCCGACCCGGTGGCGGATAACGGCGCCGCGCTGCTGGTGCTCGCCGCCTATGTCAACCGCCGCCGGCTGCCGGTGCCCACCACCGGTCCGGCGCCGGAGCCGCGCACCGTGGTGCTGCGCGGGCGCCACGACCTGGCCCAGCACTTCAGCATCTCCGCAGCCACCGCGGCCAAGGGCGGCAGCGCGCTCTCACACCTGGTCGGGCTGGCCAAGGAGCTCTCGGACGCCGACGGCGGCAGCGGCTTCAGCTTTGCCGACATGCTCGCCAACCGCGCCGGCATCCGCCTGGCGGAGCTGGCCACGGACTCCGCAGACAGCGCCCGTCACCTGCGCCGCATGGCCCGCGCCGGGCTCACCGAGGCGGACATCATGCCGAGCCCCGCGGGCCTGCCCGAGGGCATGCAGGAGGCGGTGCTGTTGCGCACCATCGGCACCCCCTCCAGCGCGGCCTACGCGCAGCTGGTGGATCACATCGACCGGCGCATCGACGCCACCCGACTCCATCGCACCCTGCCGTTTTCGAAGCCGCCCCCATCCTGACCGGGAGAAAAATAGCTCGCGCGGAGACGCAAAGGCGCAGAGAGGAAGGGCAGTGCCCTGGTGAAATCGACCGCTGCGCGCGCTCTTCACTTTGCGTCTCAGCGCCGCCGCGGCCCGCCGAACAGGGAGCCGAGCTTGCCCCGCGCCAGTTGCCGACCGAGCTGGGTGCCGAGGGAGCGCATGGCGCTCACCGCAAAGGCCTCCAGCGGTGTTTGCGGGGTGGCGCCGGGCCGGCTGCGGCGCACTGGTGGCGGCGGCTCGGCGGCGGCCTCGGCCGCGCGCGCCGCTTGCTCGGCCATCAGCTTCAAGGTCTCGTATGCGGAGTCGCGATCCAGCGTCTGCTCGTAGACGCCGGCCACCGGCGATGCGGCCAACAATGCTTGGCGCTCCGCGACGGTGATGGGCCCGAGGCGGCTGCCGGGCGGCGCCACCTTGATGCGCTCCACGACGCCGGGAATGCCCTCGGCGTCCAGCGTAGAGGCCAGGGCCTCACCCACGCCCAGCGCCGTGATCGCGGCCTCGGTGTCAAGGTCCGGATTCTGGCGGAAGGTCTGCGCCGCCACACGCACGGCCTTTTGATCCCGCGGTGTGTAGGCGCGCAGCGCATGCTGCACCCGGTTGCCGAGCTGTCCCAGCACGCGATCCGGCACATCCATCGGATTCTGGGTCACGAAATAGACGCCGACGCCCTTGGAGCGGATCAGCCGCACCACCTGCTCCACCGTGTCGACGAGCACGTCCGGGGCACCGTCGAAGAGCAGGTGCGCCTCGTCGAAGAAGAACACCAGCACCGGCTGGTCCGGGTCACCCAGCTCCGGCAGCTGCTCGAAGAGCTCCGACAGCAGCCAGAGCAGGAAGGTGGCGTAGAGCTGCGGGCTGCGGATCAGCTTGTCCGCCGCCAGCACGTTGACCATGCCGTGGCCGGCGGCATCGCGCCGCATCAGGTCCTGCAAGTCCAGGGCCGGCTCGCCGAACAGCCGGTCGCCGCCCTGGGTCTCCAGGGTCAGCAGCCGGCGCTGGATGGCGCCGACGGAGGCCGACGATACATTGCCGAAGGTGGTGCGCAGCGCCGCCGCGTTCTCCGCCACGTGATTCAACATGGCGCGCAGGTCCTTCAGGTCCAGCAGCAGCAGGCCGTTGTCGTCGGCGACGCGGAAGCAGATATTGAGCACGCCCTCCTGAACGTCGTTCAGCTCCAGCAGGCGCGCGAGCAGCAGCGGGCCCATTTCGCTGATGGTGGTGCGCACCGGGTGGCCTTGCTCGCCGAAGAGGTCCCAGCAAGTGACCGGGCACGGGGCGTAGGCGAAGCCCTCGCTGCGCGCCAGGTCCAGCGCCGCCACGCGCTCGGCCACCTTGTCGCTGTCGCCGCCGGCCTGGCTGATGCCGGCGAGGTCGCCTTTCACGTCCGCCACGAATACGGGCACGCCGCGGCGGCTGAAGCGCTCGGCCAAACGCTGCAGGGTCACCGTCTTGCCCGTGCCCGTGGCGCCCGCCACCAGCCCGTGGCGATTGGCCATATCCGGGCGGATCAGCACTGGCCGCTCGCCCTTGCCCACCAGGATGGCGTCTGTCATCACTGCCCCCGACTCTGTGCACGCACTGATTAATGCGGATGCCCTCCCCGAGCGCAGTATGTTGCCGCCCCGCTTGGCGCGGCAAGACCGATGGACCGCCAGGTTGCCCAGACGCCGGGCGGTCACCGACAATGCCCGACCAGGATACAGCCGGAGTCCAGCGCCCATGTTTTACGCCGTCGACGAGGTCGAGCGCCGCCGCGGCAAGGCACCGCACGAGCTGGCCATGATCAACCTGCTGCTGTTCAACCTGCTTATCGGCGTGGCACTGCTGGCGGGCTCCATGGCAGAGCCGGATTCCCTCATCCACAGGCTCAAGTGGCTGGCGGTGGCGGTGCCCCTGGTGGCGTCGCTGGCGGTCATGGTGCTCAGCTGGGTGCGCGCCGCACGGGCGAAGGCGCAGGGGACCTGGTTCGCCGCTGCGCACTGGCAGCTCAGCGCCCGGCGCTGGCGGCTGCTGCTGGCGGCCTATGTTCTGAGTGCCGGCGTGGTGAGCCTGGCCTTTGTCGGTTGCGACGGCGACACCGCGGCCTTCGAGGCGCGCATCGCCGAGCTGCCGCCGGCTATGCAGGCCATGGAGCGCAGCAAGGCGGCCTCCCAGGATATGGGCGCCGCCATCTGGGCACGCATCGGCGTCGTACCGCTGCTGCTGACCGTGATGACGCTGATCATGCTGGAGTCGGGTGCGCTCTACCAAGCGGGCCGCGGCGAGGTGCCCGACGGCGTCGCCGAGCGGCTACCGCCGCCCCCGGATCTGCCGGGCTATGCGAGTCCCGCCGAGCGGGACGCAGCCATGGCGGGGGATCAGGCTCGCGGTTGAGTCTCGGCCCGCTGCGACGCGCGCGCAGGGGGCGAGGCCCGCGCGCCTGCCATCGGTGCGCGCAGTGCTGCGGCCCGTGCGGCCCGCATCCGGCTCAGCGCTTGGTCGGGTCGATGTTGATGCCGCGCGAGCGCAGGGCCTCGATGATGAGCTTGGCATTGGCATTGCCCTGCTCGGCGAGCACCGCGGTATCCGCGGCCACCCCCTCCAACTGCGACTGGAGCCGCTGGGCCTCTTTGTACGCCGGGCGCTGGCTGGCGCGCAGCTCCGCGAGCTGGCTGCGGTCGGCGTAAAGCTGGGCGGCCTGGATCAGCAGCAGCCCGGTGATGGCGCAGGTCACCAGCAGAATGGGCAGAAACGCGCTGGTGGGCTTGTCGCCGGCGAGGCGCTCGCGCAGGCGCGAGCGCTTGGCGCTGCGCTTTGAGGCAGCCGTGTGGCCGGCTTCGGTTGCGGTGGTGGCCATGCTCAATCCCCTGCGCCGTCACCGGCCTCGCCGAGGCCGCCGCCGGCGGTGCTACCCGGGGTCAGCCTCGCCTTGTTGTTGCCTGCGGGGGCCCGGGTGCTGAAAGTGATGCCATTGTCCCAGAGCACGCGCTTGAGCTCTTCGTCACCGGTGGCAACGGCGAGATTGGCGAGCACCTGCGCCAGCTGGACGTTCAGCTTGCTCAGCACGATGCTGTCGTTGATGAACTGCTGGCGCTCGTCGAGCTGGTTGCGCATGCTGCCGATGCTCGCCGACAGCGTTGTGGTGACGAACACCAGCCCCAGCGCCGCGGCGCTGATGAACGTGAGCAGATAAAACTGCCATTGCTTCAGGGCGAACGAGCTCGGCTGTGTGTCGGTCTCGGTGGCCATGCTACTAAGGCTCCGGGGCGAAGAGCCCGTTGGGAGAAGGCTGTGCTGCGCATCGGGGCTAGCAGCAGCATCGGCTGCGGTCGGCCCCAGGACTCGGGGCGGATTCTAACCCGCTGGCGCACAGGCGTCGAAGGCGGGTAGCGCAGCGCTGCCGGCCCGCTACAATGCGCGGCGCCGCGCAGGCCCCTGCCGGCAATACCATTCACGCAGATGCCAGGAGCTGCCCAAGCATGCACGCCATTACCACCCGCCGCCTCGCCATCGCCGCCGCATTGGGCGCCGTTCTGGGCGTTGTCGGCAGCGCCGCCGCCGAGAATCCCCGCGTCGAGCTGAGTGTCAGCATCGGCGACGAGCCCGCCGGGACCCTGGAGCTGGAGCTGTTCGAAGACGTCACACCCAAGACCGCGGAGAACTTCCGTGTGCTCTGCACCGGCGAGCAGGGCCAGGACATGGCCTATGCCGGGACGCCCTTCCACCGCATCATTCCCGGTTTCATGATCCAGGGCGGCGACTTCACCAACGGCAACGGCACCGGCGGCAAGTCCATCTACGGCGACACCTTCCCGGACGAGAACTTCCAGCTTAAGCACACCGAGCCCGGCCTGCTGTCCATGGCCAATGCGGGAGCGGATACCAACGGCTCCCAGTTCTTCATTACCGTCGCCGCCACCCCCTGGCTGGACGGCAAGCACGTCGTCTTCGGCAAGGTCGTCGACGGCATGGACGTCGTCAAGACCATGGAGGCCCAGGGCAGCCGCAGCGGCCGCACCCAGCAGCCGGTGGTGCTGAAATCCTGCAAGGAGCTCTGAGCGTCTCCAGTGCGCCCGGCGTCTGAAGGACGGCGATACGGCTCGCGGCCGCGAAAGAAGCCGGGCTAGAAACGGGTCTTAGCGGGTGTCAGCGATACCAACCTCGATCCGTACAGGAGACCTATCATGACCGCCATCACCGCCGACACCCGTCACCACGCATCCAGCCGCAGCGGGCAGGAGAGCCTCAAGGCGCTGGCCGCAGGCCACGCCCATTGGCTCCCGCGCATCGCCTTTGCATCGGTGTTTCTGTTCCACGGCGTCGACAAGCTCGTTAACGTCGCCGGCTTTGCGCAGATGATGGGCTTGCCGCTCGCAGCGGCCTGGCTCGTCACCTTTGCCGAGATCGCCGCCGGAGTCGGCGTGCTCGCCGGCCCGCTGCTGCGCCGCGACTGGATCACCCGCCTCGCCGGCGTGGCCGCGATGCCCGTCCTGCTCGGCGCCATCGTGATGGTGCACTGGGGTCAATGGAGCTTCGTGCCCAGCGACAGCCACCCGATGGGAGGCATGGAATTCCAGGCCGTGCTGCTCCTGCTGGCCCTCTGGTTTGTGGCCGTGGGCAACCGAACGGCCTGATCACGGCGCCCGGGGCCGGGCGACGGACTCGCCGGCGCGCACAGGGACGTCGGGCGCGGACCCGGGTCTGGGGCCTGGGGCTGGGCCTTGGTCAGCCTACCCGGAATACTGTCAAGATCCCTGCCGACTAAGGACCTTCAGCCAAGCGCCTCGCGACCATGCTCACTGGGCGAGCGAATCACAACGGTATCCGCGCCCCTCGCACTCGGCCATCCCGCCGGCAGATCCCGCTGCTCTATCACATCCACCCGAAAGGGCAGATCGCTCTCCTCGAAATCCGCCCGCAAATGGGCAAGCGTCAGGTCCGCCACCGGCGGATCGCCCATCACCACTAGATCCAAATCCGAATAGCGCCAGGCGCGGCCCGTCACCCGCGAGCCGAAGGCCCGCACCTCCCGTTGGGGCAGACGCCGCGCCAGCAGCGTGCGCACCATGGCAAGCTGGTCGGCGGTGAGGTCAAGCATCGCCGCCGCCGCGGGCCGCCAGCCGGTCATGGAGCGCATGGGCGTCGGCCGCGAACTGCGGGATGACGGCCGCGACTTCCGCCGCTTTGGCAGCGTCGTAGGTATGCGACGTGATGTTGCGCTTCTCGCGATACAGCATCCAGGCGTCCAGGTTGTCCACCAGCCCTTGCTCCGCACCCGTGCGCAGCAGCGTCCGCCACGTCATGGCATCAACGGCCTGCGCATCCGGCAGGTCCATCTGGAGACGGCGCTTGAGCATCTTCCAGGACAGCTCGTAGGTAAATTCGAACCGCTGGATGCAGGCGTCCCGCAACTCCTCGTCGCTTGGCGTGGCAGTCCAGCGCGCGAGGCCGCGGTCGAGAGCGGCCAGCGCTTTGGCAAGGGGTGTGAGATCGAGCATAGCTTAACGGAGGACAGATCGAGCCTGCCCGGAGGCTAGCGCACCCCGACCCGAGCGCATACCCCAACCGCCCGTTCTTGCCACCAAGAGCCACGAGCCATCGGCGGGCCCCGAGCACGCGCAGATCGGGACTGACCCATCGGGTCGCAAAGCCAAGGATGAGCCCGGCGGAGGGCGAATCTATCCAGCCGGGTTTCGATACCGGCGTCGTTTGCGTAAGCTTGGTGGGTTGTACTCGCCGGACGCCCCCGGAGCATGTCCGACCAAACCCGCCTTTCTCGTGCCGACATCCGTGCCTATGTCGGCTCAACCTACTACACCCGCGGCCTCGGCTATTTCGAGCAGGGCCGGGTGCTGACCGTCGAGCCCGTGCGCGCAGACGAGCACGGCGTGCGCCTGCGCGCCCAGGTGCTGGGCAGCGAGGGCCAGGTCTACCGCCAGACCATCGCCATCCGCTGGGAGCCCTACGGCGCATCCCTGGACGGCGACTGCGACTGCCCGGTGGGCTACAACTGCAAGCACGTGGCGGCGGCGCTGCTGGAGCTCGTCGCGGCGCCGGAGCGGGTGCTGCACGGCGCCGACAGCGATCTGGCCAAGGGCTGGCTCACCCGCGTCGCCGCCGCCGGTCGGGAGACCGAGCCCGCGGGCCAGGAGCGCCTGGTCTACCTGCTGAAGCCGGCCACCCGCGGCGTGGAGGTGGAGCTGCGGATCGTGCGCCCGCTCAAGACCAGCGGGCGCCTGTCCAAGGGCCGCCCGCTGGTGCTCGGCAATCTGGCAGAGAGTCACAGCGAGCCCAACTACATGCAGCCGGGCGACACCGAGATCCTGAAGCTGCTGCGGGGCATCAGCAGCGGCAGCTGGCCCATGGTGCCGGTGCTCACCGGCGCCCTCGGGCACCTGGCGCTGGCGCGCATGGTGGCCACCGGCCGCTGCCACTGGCAGCAGCAGGACGACCCGGCGTTGACCCAGGCCGAGCCGCGGCCCCTGATCATCAGCTGGCAGGAGGACGCCGACGGCTTCCTGAACCTCAGCTTCGGCGTCGGCGACGGTGCCGAAGCCCCCGCCGGCGGGCCGGTGGCGGAGGTCCTGCTGACGGACCCGCCGAGCTACCTGGACCCGCTGCGCCACACCGCGGGGGACCTCCAAACCCACGGCCTGCGCACGGCGCAGCTCAAGGAGCTCAGACGCGCGCCGCGGCTGCCGCAGGAGCGCGCCGAGGGCGTCTCGCGGCTGCTGCTGAAGGAGTTCCCGGACCTCCCGCTGCCGACGCCCACACCGGTGACGCTAACGCAGATTCCCGACGCCCCCGCCGTGCCCTGCCTGAGGCTGCACGGCGGCCGCGGCGGCGCCGATGCGCATCGACTGTATCTGAGCTTCGACTACGCCGGCCACCAGGTGCTGGCCCGCCCGGCGGAGTCGCACAGCGTCATCGACACCGACAGCGGCCTGGTGGACGTGACCCGAGACCCGGCCGCCGAGGCCGCCGCCGTGGACACGCTGGCGGCGCAGGGCTTCGCGCCGATGGATCAAGGCCAGCCGGCCCGCGGCCCGCTGCATCTGGCGGCCGCCGGCCAGGATACGCTGACCCGCGCCGCCCAGTGGTCGGCGCTGCTGCGCGACGGCCTCGGCGCGCTGGAAGACCAGGGCTGGCAGATCGCCTTCGACGAGAGCTTTCGGCTGCGCTTCGAGACCGGCGACTGGGAGGCCGCCATCGAGGACACCGAGGACGCCCCCGGCAACGACTGGTTCGGACTGCGCTTCGACCTGCAGGTGGACGAGCGCCGCCTGCCGCTGGTGCCCATTGTCGCGCCGCTTCTGGCGCTGGGGCCGGACGCGGAGCTGCCGGCGGTGGTGAGCGTGCCCATCCCGCCGCGGGAAGGCGACGGCGCCGACGCCGAGCAGCGCTATGTGGACCTGCCCGGCGAGCGCATCCGCCCGGTGCTGGAGACGCTGCGGGAGCTCTTCGGCGACGAGCCGCCGGCGGGCGACGGCGAGCTGCGCCTGTCGCGCTTCGACGCCCCGGCGCTGGACGACCTCGCCGCCCGCGGCATCGCGCTGTCCGGCGGGCGGCGGCTGCGGGACCTGGCCAAGCAGCTGAAGGACCTCTCCAGCATCCCGCCGGTGGCGCCGCCGGCGGGGCTCACCATCGAGCTGCGCGCCTACCAGCAGCACGGCCTGAGCTGGCTCCAGTTCCTGCGCGGCTTCGACCTCGGCGGCATCCTCGCCGACGACATGGGCCTCGGCAAGACCATCCAGACCCTGGCCCATGTGCTGCTGGAGAAACAAGCCGGCCGCCTGGACCGCCCGGCGCTGGTGGTGGCCCCCACCAGCCTCATCGGCAACTGGCGCCGCGAGGCGCAGCGCTTCACGCCGGACCTGCGCGTGCTGGTGCTGCACGGCAACGACCGCCACCAGCACTTCGACGCCGTTGGCGAGCACGACCTCGTGCTCACCACCTATCCGCTGCTGCCGCGGGACCGCGAGCGCCTCTGCCAGGTGCCCTTCCACCTGGTGATCCTGGACGAGGCCCAGACCATCAAGAACCCGCGCGCCCAGGCCGCGCAGGTGGTGCGCCAGCTCGACACCCGTCACCGGCTGTGCCTGACCGGCACGCCCATGGAGAACCACCTGGGCGAGCTCTGGGCCCTGTTCGACTTCCTGCTGCCGGGCTTCCTCGGCGATCAGCAGCGCTTCAAGCGCCACTGGCGCACACCCATCGAGCAGCACGGCGACGCCGAGCGCCGCGAGCGCCTGGCCCGGCGCGTGGCGCCCTTCCTGCTGCGCCGGCGCAAGCAGGACGTGCTGACGGAGCTGCCGCCGAAGACGGAGATCGTGCGCAGCGTGGCGCTGGGCGAGGCGCAGGCGTCCCTGTACGAGGGCATTCGCCTGTCCATGGAGCAGCGGGTGCGCGAGGCCATCGCCACCCAGGGCATGGCGCGCAGCCGCATCACCATACTCGATGCCCTGCTGAAGCTGCGCCAGACCTGCTGCGACCCGCGGCTCTTGGACCTGCCGGCGGCGCGGCGCGTCAAGCACTCCGCCAAGCTGGAGCTGTTGATGGACCTACTGCCGGAGCAGCTGGACGAGGGCCGGCGCATCCTGTTGTTCAGCCAGTTCACCAGCATGCTCAAGCTCATCGAGCCGGAGCTGGAACGCCGGGACATCCGCTACGCCAAGCTCACCGGGCGCACCAAGAAGCGCGACGAGGTCATCGAGCGCTTCCGCGGCGGCGACGTGGACCTGTTCCTGATCAGCCTGAAGGCCGGCGGGCTCGGGCTGAACCTCACCGAGGCCGACACCGTCATCCTCTACGACCCCTGGTGGAACCCCGCGGTGGAGGCCCAGGCCGCCGACCGCGCCCACCGCATCGGCCAGGACAAGCCCGTGTTCGTCTACAAGCTGCTGACGGAGCAGACGGTGGAGGAGAAGATTTTGGCCATGCAGCAGAAGAAGCAGGCGCTGGCGGAGGGCATCTACCGCGAGGGCGACGGCGAGGGCGCGCCCGGCTTCACCGCCGCGGACATCGACGAGCTGTTCGCGCCCATCGCCGAGTGACGACTAGCGCCGTGGGAGCGACCTCTAGCCGCGACTGACGGCGTCCAGGCCGCCGTCGCGCCACGCAGGCAATGCTTTCAATCAAAAACCGTAATACACCGGGGTTGACGAGCTTTTGTCCGGCTGCGATGCTGCTTGCCTCTGCCGCACGGAAGCATTGAACAACCCCGAGTGACTGCACCCCATGAACCACTGCAAAGACTGCCGGGCGCTGTGGCCGTTTGGCTTCGCGCTCGCCCTCGCCATGCTGGTGTCCTTCCCGGCGTGGGCCACCTTCAACTTGATGGCGCTGAGCGCCACCATGCAGATCGCCGGCACGGCGCTGGTGTTTGCGATCAGTGCCGGCGGCCTGATGCTTTATGTACGCTGGTGCATGCGGCGCAACTGCGCGCTGCGTCGAGCCCTCGGCCAGCAGCGCGCGCGCCTGGCGGCCGCAGCCCGTTGAGGGCAGAGGTAGAGAGGGATGAGAGCGCGCCAACCGCGACAGCGCCATGCCCGCGCGGCAGACCGGCTGGCGCTACCGCGCCGCCGGCCAGTCGCGTCGGCGCTGTCCTAATGGACAGCACCAATAGTCGCTGGCAAGCACCAGGGCAATAAGGGGACGGCCCTGTACTGCGCAGAGCCGTTCGCCGTCCCTCGCGTGCTACTCCCCAGCGACAAAGGTCATCAGGAAGGTCACCGGCACCGCGTGGCTGATGCTCGCAAGCCCCGCGATCTCACGCAGCTTCTCCACACCGTCGCTGAGCCCGAATTTGGCGGCATCGACGATCAGCGGCTTGGTGCTGGCCACCATCACGGTGCCGTCATCGAGCTTCGCGGCCTGCATGCTGATGATCATGGGCTGGGTCTCGCCATGCAGGGACAGGTTGCCTTCGGCGGTGATCTGCTGGATCTGACCCGGCTGCATCTCGGCGATGATGGCAGGCTCCACCTTCGCCGTGAGGGTGGCGTCCTTGTAGTTGGTGGTCTCGAACAAGAACTCGCGCATCCGCTCGTTGCGAATCGGGATCAAGGTCTCGACGCTGTCCAGGAACATGGACACCGTGACCTGACCGTCGTCGGTGATGGCGCCGGTCATTTCCTTGAACGTGTTCACCTCACCCACGTCCTTGGCCTTGATGGACACGAAGCTCAAGTGCGAGCGCGCCGGATCCATGGTCCAGCCGGCAATGGCCGGGCCGGCGGCTAGCGCGAGGGCCAGTGCTGGAGCCATGAGCACGGCCCGGGTCGAAGCGCGGCGATACAGCTGAAGCATGTCGTCTATCTCCGTTGGTTGATTTGCGCCGTGATGACACCTGCACCGGCGCTGGATTGCAAGCGGGCGGCAACGACAACGGCGCGCGTCTTCCGTGGGAGCGGCATCCCTGCCGCGATGCTCGCCTTCACGGCGCGGATCGCGGCAGGGATGCCGCTCCCACAGGGCAGCGATCGCGGCCAGAGGCCGCTCCCACGGGCGCTGTTGTGGCGGCGTCACATCAAGACCGCGGCAGGCGCGCGTTGTAGAGCCGGCGCTCCAGGCCCAAACGGATGTCGCGCATGCTCAGGCGCCGCGTGCGTCGGCGGCTCTGCGCGCGCGCGGCCTCGGCGAGATCCCAGCGCTGCTTCACCAGCTCCACGAGCTTGTCTTTGAGCTCCGGCCTGGCATCCACAATGGCGCGCAGACAGTCCAGATCGACGCGGATGAGGGTGACATCGCTGCGGGCAATGAACTCCTCGAAGCTCGGCTCCGTGGTGAGCATGGCCGTGAGCCCGAAGTAGCTGCCGGGCCCCAGGGTCTCCAGCTCTTTGCGGGTGCCATCCGGCAGCAGCACACTGCTGTCCGCCAGCCCGCCGGCGATGACGTAAACCGCGTCACTGACGGCCCCCTCGGCCAGCAGCACTTGGCCGGCGTTGAAGTGCCGGTATTCGCTGCGAGCCGCGAGCTGCGCTAGCTCCTCCTCGGTGAGCTCGGCGGCGAGCTCCATAGACTTGAGCGCCAGCGCCAGCGTCGGCGGCTCCGCGCTGGTGATCTGCGCGCGGCGGGTGCGCATCTCCTGTACCTCTGGCGCTACCTCGATGCCGGACTCATGCAAGGCTTTGTGGATCTCTCGAAACAGCTCTTCGCGGGCACGGAACATGGCGGGGTACTGGCGCAGGTGCACCCAGACCATATAGCTGTAGGGGAGGCTGCCCCCCTCGGCGAGCCGCACCACCGGCGGCGGCAGCTTGAGCACGCTGTCGCAGCGCATGGCCGCCTGCAGCAGCAGCTCGGTGGCGTAGCGCGGATCCACCTCCGCCGGCAGCTTGACGAAATACCAGGGCGCGTAGACATGGCTCTCGCCGTGCAGATTCTTGAAGCTCTGACTGGCGAGATTGGAGTTGGGTACTACCAGTGTTGCATTGTCCCAGCCGCGCAGCCGGGTGGAGCGCCAGTTCATGTCTACCACCTCGCCGACACGGCCATCGCCCAGCTCCAGCCAATCGCCGATGCGGAAGGGCCGCTCGACACCCATGGCGATACCCGAGAAGAGATCCCCCAAGGTCCGCTGCAGGGCGAGACCGAGCAATGCCGCTGCAACACCGGTGGAGAGCCAGACACCCGAGAGCGAATAGCCCTGCTGGCGCATGAACACGCCCAGCCCCACCAACATCAACAGGATATAGATGAGGCCGATGATGAGCTGGGGCACGCGGTCGCGCTGTCGCGCCTCGGCACGCAGCAGCAGCTGCACCTCGATGAAGCGCGCCACCGCCCACCCGCCCGCCAGGTAAGCCGTGAGCGCGGTCAGCCACTTGATGGACTGATCCAACGCCGGCAGCCCCACCACCCGGTTAGCGACCCGGAGTAGGGCTCCCGCAACAACCCAGCTGAACGGCAGCACCACCACGTCCAGCGCCGCGGTGATGCGCGGAAAGTGATCGAACAAGGGACGCTCGCCCACCACGCGGCAGCCGATCCGCCAGAGCACGAACAGCCCCAAAGCAGCCAGTAACAGCTGCCAATAGCTCGCCGTGAGCTCGTCCATGGCACGGAGCACGGCGACGGTGGCGGTAATCTGGTGATCGTCCATCGGGGCAATCGTGAAAGCGCGACGAGGACGCCATGGTATACCCGCCGGCAGCGACACGCCGACGGCGCAGACCCTGCATCCGGTCGCAGGTAACCCCCCCGTTCGCCACCAGACACCTCGACCACAGACACCGGCCTAGATCGGGTCATCGGCACGGCCGCGAAGGGCTGCGGCTGCCCCGTCATCACGAGCCCGGCGCGACGGCCCAGCGCAAGAGCCGCCGCGGCCCACCGAGATGTCTGCCACAGGGAAATGTATCCACGAAACAACGAACGTTGCGGCCTCGCTACATTAGGTGTATGTTTAAGCTCGCAGTGGCGAAAAGCTTACATTCGTCGCCAACTTGCGACAGGAAAATCACCGACAGCAGGTGCCTTATGTCTTCCAACCTCCATAGCATCCCCGCGGCCAGTGATCGCCGCCCAACGCGCGCCCAGCGCAGCACCCTCGCCCTTTCCATCGCCGCCGTGCTGCCGCTGCTGGCGGCCCCCGGCATCAGCGCGGCGAGCACCGCCGCGCTGGAGCGGCGCATCGCCGAGCTCGAGGCCGAGCTGGACGACGCCCGCCAGGAGCTCATCGACGCCAAAGAGGAAACCGAAGAGGCCTACCAGCAGGCCGCGGCGGCAGAAGAGCAGCTCGCCGACGAAGGCCCGGCGCCCGCCGACAAGATCACCTTCGGACCGCTGACGATCGGCGGCGCGCTGCGCGCGAACTATGTGCTCGGGACCTACCCAGGTCGCGGCAACGGGCCCTCGCGCGGCGGTAACGGCGGCGACTTCGAGCTGGAGACCTTCCGCATCAACATGGATCTCAAGTACGAGAGCCTGGTCGGCAAGCTGGAATACCGCTGGTACAACGGCTACAACTTTCTGCATACCGGCTGGCTCGGCTGGGACTTCGACGACGGCAGCCAGATTCAGGTCGGCCAGAACCGAGTCCCCTTCGGTCCAGGACCCTATGGCGTCTCCCAGAGCTGGTTCTTCGATCAGCACTACTACCTGGGCCTCGCCGACGACATGGACCTCGGTATCAAGTACATCACCAGCATCGGCGACTGGAGTCTGGACTTCGCCTACTACAACCGGGCCCAGTGGAACGGCCGCGGCACCAGCCTGGACAGCGCGCGCTACGACTACGACATCGTCCCCTGGACCACGTCCGTCGACCCGGACGGCACCGTCAACTACGGCGGCACGCCCAACGGCTGGGAGGAGCGCAACCAGCTCAACTTCCGCGCCATCTACAGCCTCGACGACATCGCCGTACCCACCGAGATCGGCACCTCGCTGCAGTGGGGCCAGCTCGAAGGGCGGCGCGTGGATGACGGTGAGCACTGGGCTGCGTCCGTTCATATGAAGAACAGCTGGAAGAACTGGCTGCTCGCGACCCAAGTAACGCGTTACAAGATCGACGTCGACGACAACGACTTCCTCAACACCGACGAGCTGGTACCCATGGGGGCCTTCGACTTCGCGTGGCCGGTTGCGACCGATGCCTGGATTCCGGCGGTGTCTCTGAGCTATCTCTATGAGACCAACCAGATCCCCTGGCTGGACTCGGTGCGCCCGTACGTGGAGTACAGCAACGTCGTCAAGCAGGACAGCGACTTCAACGACAGCCAGTTGGTGACACTCGGCGCTGCCTGGGCTCGCGGGGGCTGGTACATCTACACGGACCTGGCCATCTCGGACGGCAACTTCTTCGTGGGCACCGAGACCAAGGACGGCACGGCCGAGACCTTCACCAACATCTTCTCGCCCATCGACGGCGCGGGTGACTTCGGCGTGAACGCCAACGACCACTGGAACTACCGGCTCAACATCAACTTCGGCTACTACTTCTAGGAGAGGGCTGAGGGCTGAGGGCTGCGGGCCGGGGACATGCCTGTGGCAGGCCCCGGCCCTCGGCCTGCTTCGCGGATCGAGTCAAGCCCCAGCCCGTCTCCTGCCACCCCGGTGCCACCCCGGCGGGTTTGACAGCGCCACCGAGGCACCTTAGCCTTGGGCTCTATTTAGAACCCTAACCATTTCCCACCTGGCCCGTGGCCGAGTCCCCGGCCCTACGGGCAGCATCGGACACGCCGCGTCGGCGGCAACCTGCAAGGCTCCCGACGCACTCGCCCTGCCGCACGCTGGCGCCGCCATCAACCGGAGCGCATCCCCGCCGTACCGGATGCGAGCAAACGCTATGACTGACAAAGTCGTCGTCGAGCACCTGTACAAGGTCTTCGGCGAGCACCCGCAGGAAGCATTGCGCCTACTGGAGCAGGGCGTCGACAAAGACAAGATCTTCGAGCGCACGGGCCAAACCGTCGGCGTCTCGGACGCGAGCTTCTCGATCCAACAGGGCGAGATCTTCGTCATCATGGGCCTCTCGGGCTCCGGCAAATCCACGCTGGTGCGCCTGCTGAACCGGCTCATCGAGCCAAGCGCCGGCAAGGTCATCGTCGACGGCCGCGACATCGCCGCCATGAGCGACGACGAGCTCATGGAGCTGCGGCGCCGCGACATGAGCATGGTCTTCCAATCCTTCGCCCTCATGCCGCATCTCACCGTCGGCGAGAATGCCGCCTTCGGCCTGGAGCTTGCCGGCATCGCCGCCGCGGAGCGCGAAGAGCGTGCCATCACCGCGCTGGAGCAAGTCGGCCTCAAAGCCCACGCCGACAGCTACCCCGACGAGCTCTCCGGCGGCATGCAGCAGCGGGTGGGCCTGGCGCGGGCGCTGGCCAACGACCCATCGGTCATGCTCATGGACGAGGCCTTCTCGGCACTGGACCCGCTGATCCGCAGCGAGATGCAGGACGAGCTGCTCAAGCTCCAGGAGAACAGCGAGCGCACCGTCGTGTTCATCTCCCACGACCTTGACGAGGCCATGCGCATCGGCGACCGCATCGCCATCATGGAAGGCGGGCGCGTCGTGCAGGTGGGCACCCCGGACGACATCCTGAACAACCCCGCCGACGACTATGTGCGCTCCTTCTTCCGCGGCGTCGACGTAGCCACGGTGTTCAAGGCCGGCGACATCGCCCGGCGCACCCAGGTGACGGTGATCGAGCGCCAGGACGACGGCATCCGCGCGGCACTGAACCGCCTGCGCGAGCACGACCGGGAGTTCGGCTACGTCGTGGACAGGGGCCAGCACTTCCACGGCGTCGTGTCCCTGGAGTCGCTCCAACGGGAGCTGCGCCAAGCCGAGCCCAAGCTCCACCACGCCTTTCTCGACGACGTACCGGCCCTGCCGGCGGACACGCCGGTCAGCGACCTGCTCGGCACCGTCGCCGCCACCACCTGCGGGGTACCGGTGGTGGACGAGCAGAATCGGTACAAGGGCGTCATCACCAAGGCCTGCTTGTTGGAGACCTTGGATCGGGATGTGGGATGAGAGTACGGAGTACGGAGTACGGAGTACGTGAGAGCGCCGGGCTCCATGGTGCGTTGGTCGCCAACGCAAGTGGCGTCAGTCTGTTGGATGGCGCATCGGCGCTACGCTGACCGGTGACGCTTTGCGTACCTCGTACCTCGTACTTCGTACTTCGTACTTTGAACTCCCGCATGCTGTTTTGCCCGAGCAAGACCATCCCCGTAACAAGCGACCAGCGCTCTAAATTTTAGGTCCCCTCATGGCAGACGAATCCACCAATCCCTGGGCCAGCGGCGGCGGTAGCGACAAGACCGCCGCGGGCAGCGACAATCCGTGGAATGCGGGCGCCGGCACCACCGGCGAGCCACCGTCGGAGACGCCGCCTGAGCCGGCCGGGGCGTCCGACCCCTGGGGTACGCCGGGCGAGGCCACCGAGGCCACACCCGGCGACTGGCTTGCCGGCAGCGGTGCCGGCGTCGACGAAAGCACGCTGGATCTGTGGCATCCCTTCCAAGAAGCCGTGGTGCCGCTCGGCGCCTGGGTAGACACCGGGCTCGATTGGCTGGTGGACAATTTCCGGTCCGTGTTCCAAGCGATTCGCCTGCCCATCGACGCCACCCTCACCGGCATCGAAACGACCCTGCTCAGTATCCCGGACGCGCTCATGGTCGTGATCATGGGCCTACTCGCCTGGCAGGCGGGCGGGCGCCGGCTCGGCATCGGCGCAGTCATCTCGTTGGTGGTGATCGGCCTCATCGGCGCCTGGGCCGAGGCCATGGTGACCCTGGCGCTGGTCATCACGTCGGTGTTCTTCTGCCTCATCATCGGCCTGCCCATGGGCATCTGGCTCGCCCGCAGCGACCGTGCCGCGGCGACGGTGCGCCCCGTGCTGGACGCCATGCAGACCACGCCCGCCTTCGTCTACCTGGTTCCGGTGGTCATGCTGTTCGGGATCGGCAACGTGCCGGGCGTGGTGGTCACCATCATCTTTGCGCTGCCGCCGCTGATCCGCCTCACCAACCTCGGCATCCGCCAGGTTCCGGGGGACCTGGTGGAGGCGGCGCGCTCCTTCGGCGCCTCCAAGCGCCAATTGTTGTTCAAGGTGCAGCTGCCGCTGGCCATGCCCACCATCATGGCCGGCGTGAACCAGACCCTGATGCTGGCGCTGTCCATGGTGGTCATCGCCTCCATGATCGCCGTCGGCGGTCTCGGGCAGATGGTGCTGCGCGGCATCGGGCGCCTGGACATGGGGCTCGCCACCATCGGCGGCGTTGGCATTGTGCTGCTCGCCATCATCCTGGATCGTATGACCCAAGCCGTCGGCCAATCCGACCGCGACAAGCCCACCCGGCATTGGTACGAGGCCGGTCCGGCCGGCCTGGTGCGGGCCTTGTTCGTCAGGCGCACGGCCTGATCCCATACCCACTGACCAACCCCCCTGAGCCAAACCCACTGAACAGGAGAAGCCCATGCAAGCGACTTTGGATCTAAAGACTTGTGCTCGCGCCGCCCTCTTCACGGCCGTGACGGCCGCCGCCGGCGGCGCCCTGGCCGCAGAGAAGCCGGGCGAGGGCGTGGAAGTCCAGCCCATCAAGTCCTCCATCGCGGAGGAGACCTTCCAGACCATGTTGGTCATGAAGGCACTGGAAGAGCTCGGCTACGAGGTCAACGACATCAAGGAGATCGAGTACGCGGCGGGTCACGTGGCTATTGCCAACAACGACGCCACCTTCATCGCCGCGCACTGGGATCCGCTGCATATCGACTTCTACGAGGAAGCCGGCGGCGACGAGAAGCTCTACCGCGAAGGCGTTTACTCCTCGGGCTCCATCCAGGGCTACCTCATCGACAAGAAGACCGCCGAGGAGTACGACATCACCAACATCGAGCAGCTGAAAGATCCGGAGATCGCCAAGCTGTTCGACGCCGATGGCGACGGCAAGGCCGATCTCGCCGGCTGCCCCCCCGGCTGGGGCTGCGAGAAGGTCATCGAGCACCATATGGACGCCTACGACCTGCGTGACACCGTCACCCACAACCAGGGCAGCTACTCGGCCATCATCGCCGACGCCATCACCCGCTACGAAAAGGGCGAGCCCATCCTGTACTACACCTGGACGCCCTACTGGGTGAGCGGCGTGCTGGTGCCGGGCGAGGACGTCACCTGGATGCAGGTGCCCTTCAGCTCCCTGCCGGGCGAGCGCGAGGACGTGGACACCTCCCTGCCGGACGGCTCCAACTACGGCTTCCAGGCCAACGACCAGCGCATCGTCGCCAACAAGGAATTCGCCGAGGAGAACCCGGCGGCGGCCGAGCTGTTCGCGATCATGAAGGTCAGCAACAACGACATCAGCGCCCAGAACCTGCGCATGCGCGACGGCGAGGACAGCGAGTCCGACATCGAAAAGCACGCGGATGCGTGGATCGCCGCCAACCGCGAGAAGTTCGACGCCTGGCTGGAGCGCGCCCGCGCCGCAGCCGAATGACCTAGTCGCCCGCCCCGCCGCCTGCCGCCGGCAGGCGGCGTCTGGGAGCGTCAGCATCCCTTCGACAGGGTTGCAGCGCGTGCGACCTCGTGTGAGGATCTGGACGCCTTCGCGGCCGGAGGCCGCTCCCACGGGCCTCATGCCGGCATGCAGGGCGAGCCTACCTTAAAGAGTCAACGCGTTGTCCGGCCTCTACGACCAAGACTTCAATGCCTGGACCGAGCAGCAGGCAGACTTGCTGCGCGCGGGTCGCTGGGCGGAGCTCGACGTGCAGCATTTGATCGACGAGATCGAGAGCATGGGCCGCAGCGAGCGCAAGGAGCTGGTCAATCGTTTGGTCATTCTGATGCTGCATCTGCTCAAATGGCGCTACCAGCCTGCGTTGCGCGGCAATTCCTGGCGGCTCTCCATCAAAGAGCAGCGCATCCGCTTAAGCTCCCATCTCGACGACAATCCGAGCCTCAAGGCCTATCTCGACGAGGCCGCCGTGCGCGCCTATCGGCTCGCCGTCATCGAGGCCGAGAAGCAAACGGGCCTGCCCGCCACAACCTTCCCCGAGCAGTGTCCTTTCACCTTCGCCGACATGGCCGACGAGCAGTTCTGGCCGGACGCCGCGGGCTGAGCGCTCCGCATTCCCGAAGACGCGCCCCCCGCTCTCGCAGTGGTGCGTCCGCGGCGCTGAACGCCCGGCCTCAGGCGGGGGCATCCGTTGGCGCCGCGCTTCCCCGCGGATCTTCGCTGGGCGGGCCGACCTTGGGCTGGCCACCTGGCGTGGCGGTGCGGATGGCCGCAAACAGCTGCGCCTGCTCCAGGGGCTTGCGCAGTATCGGCAGTGCCGCATCGGCATCGGCATCGGCGCCGGCGCGGTCGGGCGTCGCGTACTGACCGGTCATGAGCAGCACGGGCAAGCCAGGCCGCTCGACGGCCAAGCGCTCCTTGAGCGCCAGTCCATCGAGCACCGGCATGGCCACATCGGTGAGCACCAGGTCTACGCCGGGGTCCGCACGCAACCGCTCCAGCGCCAGCTCCCCGTGCTCGGCGAGCCGGGTGGTCATGCCTGCCCGAGTCAGCACTCGCGCGACACCATCACGCACCCGCGGATCATCGTCCACCACCAAGACCCGCAGCCCAGCTACGGAGTCGGTCTGCGGGGCGTTGTCCATAGGCTCCTGGGTCAGGTCAGGCGATGGCTGCGTCGGCAGCAGCAGTCGGAAGCGAGTCCCCTGTCCGCGCGCCGACTCCACAGCCAGTCCGGCGCCGGAGCGCAGCACGAATTCCTTGACCATGAAGAGCCCCAGCCCGTGGCCGCGCCGTTTGGCCTTGGTGGAGAACAGCGGCTCGAAGATGGACGCCTGGGTTTCCGGCGTCATGCCGCTGCCGTCGTCCTGCACGCTCAGCTCGACATAGTCCCCCGCCGCCAAGTCACCGACCGCCAGCGCACCGCAGCCGTCCCAGCGGCGCGATCTTGCCGTGATGCGAAGCGTACCCCCGTCGGGCATGGCATCGCGGGCATTCAGAGCCAGGTTCAGTAAGGCCGCCTGCAGGAAGGCGCCATTGCTCCAGGCCGCGAGACCGGCCGGGATCGCGGTCTCCAACCGGATGCCGGCGGGCAGCATGTGGTGCAGGATGCCCGCCAGCTCGCCGATGGTCGTGTCCAGTGGCACCAGCGCCAGCGGCACACCGCCCGCGCGGCTCATCGAGAGCATGCCGGACGCCACCACCTTGGCCTGCCCCAGTGCGCTGCGGGTCTCCTCCAGCACCTGCGGCAGCTCCGGGTCCTCGTCCTGTACGGCGGCCAAGGCATCCTCGATGTACAAGAGATTGATGTCCAGCACCCCGAGGAGGTTATTGAAGTCATGCGCGACGCCGCTCGCCAGATGGCCGATGGTCTCACGCTCCTTGGCCTGCACCAGGTAATGCTGGAGGCGCTCCTGCGCGCGCACGGCCGCGATGCGCTGGGCGACGAGCCGCAGCAATTGCCACAGCGGCTCGTCCAGCGCGAGCTCGGCCTGCTCACCCCAGAGTACGAGCAACAACTGCTCGCGCTGCGCCTCCGGCGCGTCGTCGCCGGCAAAAGCCAGCGCAATGTGACAATCCTGCCCCGCCGCGGCGGCGCCGTCCGCGGGCAGGTCACAGTCCACCACCGGCTTGCCCGGCTGTGCCCGGGCTGCGTCCAGCAAGGCTGGCGGCACCGCTAGGGAAGCCGGGGACGCCGAGCCCCGGGCCGTGTCGATGCTGGCGATAAGCTCCGGCTGATGCGCATCGTCGCGCAGGGTGCCGACGCCGGCGCCGGTCAAATCCAGGGCGCGGCAGGCGAGCCGTAACAGCGCCTGCAGCTGGTGCTCCGGCGGTAATGCCTGATTCACCAGATCCAGCAAGTCTTCCAGACGCGCCGTATACGCAGAGAGCTTGCCTTCCAGCGCCCGGCGCCGCTCGCGGGCTTCGTGCAGCTCGGTGACGTCTTCCACCATGGCCAGCGGGGTGGGCGGTGCATCGCCGCCCGCCGGCAGCAGGGCCATGCGCAGATCGCCCCAGACCACGCGGCCGTCCGGTCGCAGGTAGCGCTCGGTCAGCCGGTAGTCCGTACGGCGGCCGGTGAGCAGATCACTGAATTGCGCCTGGTTGGCGGGCAGGTCGTCCGGGTGGATGAGGCTGTCGAGGACCGTGTCCCGCAAGGCATCCGGACTGCGGCCCAGCAGTCCCGCCAGCGCCCGATTCACCATGAGCAGACGCCGCTGCTCGTCGAGCAGTGCGATGCCCATGGGGGCGTTGTCGAAGATGGCGCTCAGGCGCTCGCGGCTCTCGCGCAGCCGCTGCTGCGCCAAGTGGCGCTCGGTGATGTCCTGCACGGTGCCGCGGGCGCGTATGGCCTGCCCATCCGCGGCGTGCTCGAACGCGGCGCGCTCGTGCACCCACTTGATCCGGCCGTCCGGCAGCAGCAGTCGATGCACCAGATCATGGGCCGCGCCATGCTCCGTGGCGGCGGCATAGGCGCGCCGCAGGGATTCGCGATCATCGGGGTGGACCACGGTCTGGAAGGCGTCGAAGGATGCACCGAAGCTCGCGGGATCCTGCTCGAAGATGCGATAGACCTCGGGCGACCATTGCAGGTCGTCGGCGGCGATGTCGTATTCCCAGGAGCCGATGTGGGCCAGCGCCTGCGCCCCCAGCAGGGCCTGGCGGCTGTCCTCCAGCGCGTTGCGGCTCTGGTACTCCAGGGTCACGTCTGTGAAGAAGGCCGTCAGCGTACGCACAGCGCCGAGCTGCATCAGCCCCGGGGCGATCTTGCAATGGAAGACGCCGCCGTCGCGGCGCCGGCAAGGCACGTACAGCGGCACATTGAGGCTGCCCGCGTCGGCGTCGTCGGCGGCCATGCCGAGGTCCGCCACCAGCTGCGGCTCCAGTCCCGGCGGGTGCAGGTCTTCGGCGCCCAGTCCGATGAGCCCCCCGGGCGGATAGCCGAACAACCGCTCCATCGCCGTGTTGCAACAAAGCACCCGCCGATCATGGAGGCCCAGCTCGACAATGCCGTGGGGCGAGCTGTCGATAATGGCTTGCAGACGCAGCTGGGTCTCCAGCAGGCTGGTGATATCGGCGAAGGTGACGAAGACGCGATGCGGCCGCGCGGCGCCCGGCGCCGTCTCGGGATGGGCCTTGGCCAACAGCCAGCGCACGCTGTCGCCGGCGCGCAGCCCCACCACCATGGGCTCTGTGTCCTGGCCGCTGCGCAGGGCGACGCGCGACGGATAGGCCGCGTGCGCCAGCGGGGTGCCGTCCTCACCGAGCAGTTGCCAGGGCTCGCTCTCCGGGCGGCGGCCCTGCACCTGATCGCGTGGCAGGGCCAGCATCGCGCAGGCGACCGGGTTGGCCTCGGTCATGACGCCGTCGCCGTCGTAGTAGATCACGCCTTCGCCGATGGTCTCGAACAGGGCGCGGAAGCGCTGCTCGCTCTCGCGCAGCGCTTGCTCGGCGGCCTTGCGCTCGGTGATGTCGCGGCCGACACCGACGATGGCCACCACTTGGCCCTGCGCGTCCAACACGGCCTTGTCGGACCATTGCAGCCAGCGCCAGCCGTGCACGGTCTCGGCGCGCTGCTCCATGGTGGCGGCATGGGGCGGTGCGAAAAGCCTGGCCATGGCCTCGGCGGTGGCCTCGCGGTCGTCGGGATGAACCAGGGGCATGAAGGTCTGGCCGAGGAGCTCCGCCTCGCTGCGCCCGAACATGCGGCAATAGGACGGGCTCACGAACTCGAACCGACCTTCGGTGTCCACGCGCACCAAGAGGTCCTCCAGATTGTTCACCACCAGCCGATAGCGCTCCTGCTGCTCACGCAGCGCGGCTTCAATGCGGCGCTGCTCGGTCACGTCCAGCGCCGTGCCGGCGAAGCGCTGGGGCGTACCGTCGGCGCCGCGCTGCATCCGACCCCGCGCGAGCAGCATGCGCTCGACACCGTCGCGTGCGCAGACGCGAAACTCGATGTCGTAATCGTCGTAGGGTGGCTGCTGTGCCGCCAACGCTCGCGCGCGTACCCGTTCCCGGTCGTCTGGATGCACCACCGCCAGGAAGTGATCGAGCGTGGATGCGACTGCGCCCGGCGCATAGCCGAGCAGTCGGTAGGCCTCGTCGGACCAGTAGCCGGTGCCGTCCATTGCATACGCCCAGCTGCCGAGATGGGCAATGGCTTGGGCCTCGTTCAGCCGGGCCTCGCTGGCACGCAGCCGCGCCGTGGACTCCACGGTCTCGGTCACGTCCTGCTGCACGCCGATGTAATGCGTCACAGTCGCGCCATCACCGTGCACAGGCGACAAGGCCAAGGCGCTCCAGTAGGTGCTGCCGTCCGGCCGCCGGTTGCGAATCACGGCGCTGCACTCCTGGTCCGCGGCCAGCGCCGCGCGCAGGCGCTCGAGGTCCAGCTGGTCTTCGTCGCCGTCGCGGAGCATGCGCAGATCCTGCCCAAGCAAGGCCTCGGCGCTGTAGCCGGACACCTCCGTGAAGCCGCGATTCGCATAGGTCACCAAGTGGTCGCGACCGCTGCGCCTGGTCACGACGATGCCGGTGCCGCTCTGAGACAGGGCCTCCAGCAGCACATGGTGCTCACGGTGCAGCTGGATGGAAGCGAGTCCGAGCCCGGCCAGAGGACGCACCCGCTCGAATACGTCGGTGGAGAAGGTGCCGAGCCCCGCCGCAGGTATGTCGGTGAGCAGTATCCCCAATGCACTGCCCGTGCGGTCGCAGATCGGGATGGCCCGGCCACTGCACAGGTCCGTCGCCGGTGTGCCCTCGGCTTCCATCACCTCGGGCGGCACCGCCACGGGTGTACAGGCGACCAGCACCCGCTGCAGAAAAACCTGTGCCGCGGGCGCCGCCAGCCGTCGCACCAGGTCCTCGCGTGCATCGGCGGGCAGCCCGGGGCTTGCCACCAGCTCCAGCCGGCTGTTGGCACTGGGCAGCATGAAGCAATGCTGCCCCGGCAGGACCCGTTGCAGCTGGCGGCAAAGCGCGTCGGCGAAGGCCGCTGCATTGTCGCCATGGCGCACCAGCCAGGCCAGGCAGTGGGCCTCCAGGTCCAGCAGGGCGCGCTGGCGTACCTGCTCGTCGCGCTCACGCTGCAGTGCCTCGAAGCTCTCGCCCAGGGACTCCCCCATGGCAGTGACAGCATGGCCAAGCTGCGCGGATTCCGCGAACAGGCCCGGGCTGGGGACCGACCAGGGCTGTCCGTCGCGAATGGCCGCCGGCAGGGCCCGGGCGGCGTCCGCCACCGATTGGATCGGCCCGACGATGCGCCGGCTCAGCAGGGCCGCCAACAGCACGGCGCCGAGGGCGAGCGCCAACAGGGCGGCGAGCAAGCGCGTGATCCGCTGCTGCACCGCATCGATGACGGGCACCGCGCTGACCTCGATGATGAGATCCTGCGGCGGCTCCATGCCCGGCACGGGCAAGGCTGCACGGTAGCGCGAGGCCCGCCAGCGCACCATCGCCGAGGACTGCGGCTGCGCCGGGAGCACCAGCGCCAGGCCCGGCTCCGCGCTCGGCACAATGGGGCCGGCGGGCAGCGCTTCGCCGAGCGTAACCGCGCCGCTCGCGCGCTCCGCCAGAAAGAGGCGTGGCGCGGCACCCAATCGTGTATGCCGCTCGGCCGCCGCGTTCAGGCGCCGAAGCTCAGCGGCCAGCTGCGCCGGGCTCGCCGCCGCGGCCTGCGCCAGCTGAGGCACGGCCAGCGCACCGAGCAGCCGCAGCTCGTGCGCCCGATCGGCCTCCAGCAGGGACTTGAGATCGCTGTTCTCCCAAGCCGTCACCAGCAATGACGGCAGCAGCAACGCCGCCAGCAATAGGCTGAACAACAGCTCGCTCAGCCGCGGCAGCCCGCGGCGCCCTTGCAGCAGGGCAAGGCCCAGCAGCAGGCTGCCTGCCAGCGCGGCATTGAGGATGCCGTTGAGGGATTGCTTGGCGGCGATCAACAGCGTCGGCAGCCAGCCCATGCCGAGCGGGCCGTGATAGAACACCAGCACCAGCGGGATGCCGATGAGCACCCAGTACAGCGCCGCAGAGATCGCCAGCGGCGGCAGCGGCCGACCGCGCCGTTGCGCCCAGCGACGATGCAGCGCGACCGCGAGGGCCTCCAGGGCAAAGATGAGCAGCGCGTAGGGATGATCCCAGAGCACCAGCGTATAGGCGCCGGCGGCGATGGCCACCGCGAGCCCCGGCAGGAGACCCAGGCGGGCCACGGCCACCAAAGCTGCGATGGAGCCGAACAGCACCTCGACACCGAAGAACAGGGATACGCTGAAGACGTTGCCCAGCACCCCGAGGCCGGCCAACAGCAGTGTCTCAAGCAGCATTGACCGCCATGGCCGCTGGCTGGGCGGGGGGTCTAGCGCCGTGCCGGCGGGCTGGTGCGGGCTGGTGGCCCCGCGCGCGAGTGGACTTGGCATGGACGGGGATTGGGTGCTGTCTTAGCAGGCGGCGGCCGGGTCCGGCGGCGCCGGGGCACCGAGCAGGGCCTCCAGGCGCGCGCGCAGGGCCTCCGGGCGGAAGGGCTTGTGCAGCGTCGCATCGGCGCCGAGCGCCGCCCCCATGGCCAGCACGTTGGTGGCCTCGCCCTGGATGATGTCGCCGGACACCGCGATGATGCGCATCTGCGGCGCCAGCTGGCGCGCGCGGGCGATGACCTCGAAGCCGTCCAGATGCGGCATGTAGATGTCGACAATCAGCAGATCGGGTGGATCGCGCCCGATGCTGGCGAGCGATTCACGGGCATCGCTGAAGGTCTCGCAGCGGAATCCCCAACGCGGCAGCAGCCGCAGGCTCGCCTGAAGTAGGCGCGGATCATCGTCGAGCACCTGCACCCTGGGTGCGGTGGCTGTGGCATCGGTCATGAGCGGCAACTCCCCTCGGATCCGGGCCGAAGTTGGTCAGGTTTTGGGCCCGAAGCGACTCACCAATTCCGCCAGCGGCATCGGCGCGCCGAACAGATAGCCCTGGAGGCGGTCCACACCGGCCTCGCAGAGCCACTGCGCTTGGGCAATGGTCTCCACACCCTCGGCGACCACGTGCAGCCCCAGGCTCTCGCACATCGCGAGGATGGCGGCGAGCAGGCGCTCGGCCTTATTCGAGTCGAACAGCTCGGCAACGAAGCACAGATCGACCTTGACGGTGTCATACGGCAGCTCGGCCAGTGCGCGGATACTGGAATAGCCGGTACCGAAGTCGTCCATGGCCAGAGACGCCCCCAGCAGACGCAGCTGCGCGCCCAGCTCGCGCACAGACTGGGAGTCGGCGAGGCTCGCGCTCTCGGTGAGCTCGACGCGCACGCCGCAGCAGTCTTGAAGGCCGTCCACGAGCCGGCGCACCAGGGCCGCCGTGAGGGCGACGTCCAGCTGGACAACGCTGAGGTTCACGGACAGATGATCCAGCGCCAGACCGGAGAGTCTGTCCTTTGCGGCCAGCAGGCGCTCGAACAGGGCCTCGGTCAGCGGCAGGATCAGGCCCGCCGACTCCGCCAGGGGAATGACCTGCTGGGCACTGAGCACCGCGCCGCTCGGCAGGCGCAGCCGGGTCAGCACCTCGGCATCTTTGAGGCTCCCGTCACCGCCGACGATGGGCTGAAAGAAGGGCTCGATACAGCCGTCGCGAATGGCGGCGGCGAGGGCTTCGACATCCAGCCCCGGCGCTGCCCCGGCGCCGGCCGCAGCCGTCGGCCGCATTGCCGGCGCGAGTCGCGCCAACAGCGGCGGCAGGTCACGCACCATGGCACCCTTGCTCACGGCCCCGCGGACCTCGAGCCCGCTGGCACTTGCGATACGCCGGGCGGTGTCCAGCAGCTCATCGCCATGCCCGGACAGCAGCACCAGCGGCGTGCTCAGGCCCTGCTGACTCAGCCACCGGACCACGTCCAGCCCGGTCTCCTGCCCCAGCTCCAGGTCGAGCACCACCAGCTCCGGCGGATGGTGCAGCACGTCTTCCTTGAAGGATGCGGCCGTGGCGTGATAGCGCAGGTCATGGCCGAGGCGACCGGCGAAGCGCCGCAGCGTCCGCTCCATGCGGGGATCGTCATCGAGACAGGTGAGCTGCATACTGGCTCCGGTCGGGACTTCCTCCCTCTTAGGATGCGCGATACAGGGCATGCGAATCTGAGATGTCGCTCGCGGCAAGCACCAGCACCGCGAGCAGCTCGGCACCGTCCACCGGTGACGGCAGCACGTAGTCGGCACCGAGCAGACCTCTCAACGGCGCGAAGCGCCCGGGGTCATTGGCGCGGATCAGGGGCGAGAAGCCGATGATGACCAGCCCCGGGCTGCGCGCTCGGGCCAGGCGCAGCCAATCGCGCTCAGCGCGAAGTGCGGTCACCAACAGGTCCGGGGCACCAGCGCCGCGCGCACCGCCTTGCATGGCGGTGACGGCGCCCCGGGCATCGGCGTAGGCACGGCAATGGATGCCCGCCGCCTCCAGGAGCCGGCAAAGCCATGCGCGCTCGCGCGCATCCGGCGCTGCGACGGATACCGCCAGCCGACCCGCCGCCCAGTTCTCAAGTCCACTCATCATCCTGGTCCAGCGGTCTAGGAGATCACAGCGTTGTGACTCAGAGCTTAGTCAGGCAGAGCGGCGCCGTCTGTTAATTATTGTAAGACTGTGGACGAGGCAAGCACCGGTTCGGTTATCTTGAGCTGTTGGTCACGTCACCAAGCGGGCCGGCAGGATCGACAGACCAGCCCGGGCGATTATGGAGAGAGGGCGCCATGTCGGCGGACGCACGCATCATCATCGTCGAAGACCATCTTCCCTTGGCCAGGGCGGTCGCGCGCTGGCTGCGCGCCCGGCGCTTTGACACGGCGATCGCCGCCGGGCTCCGCGAGTTTCGCGAGCACTATCGCGGTGGCGGCGCCGACTTGGTGCTGCTGGATCTCAACCTGGGGGCGGACGACGGGCTGACGTTGGCGCAGGAGCTTGGCGGGGAGGCCCAGGTCGGACTGATCATCATGACCGGCCGCGATCAGCTGGACGACCGGGTGCGCGGCCTCGACGCCGGCGCCGACGATTACCTCGTCAAGCCCTTTGCGCTGGAAGAGCTGGGCGCGCGCGTGCGGGCGGTGCTGCGGCGGCGCCTGCGGCTGCCGAGCGCCGAGGGCATCGTTCGCTTGGGTCCGGTGGAGCTGGATCTGCCGCGCCGCGAAGTGCGCTGTCAGGGACATCCCAAGCCGGTGCGCCTGACCGAGCGCCAACGCGATATTCTGCGGCGCCTCATGGCCACCGCCGGCGACACCGTCGAGCGCGACGAGCTGCTGCCGCACGCCCAGTGGGAGCCGGGCGACCGCTCCGTGGACGTGCATGTGAGCGGCATCCGCCGCAAGCTCACCGCTGCCGGAATGACCATGCTGCAGATCTCGCCGGTGCGCAGCCGCGGCTACCGCCTCGACCTGCTCGACTCACGGGAGGCGGCGCACTAGGACCAGAGATCATCGAGACGCGTCGGCCCGTGGCCCGGCTCGGTTTGGGCACCGAGCGTTGCGTGCGTCGCGCATCGCCCGGCTCAAGCGCTGCCATCGCCGTCGCGGCCATTGCCCGCCACAGCCCCGGCGGGTAGCTGCAGCAGCACCCGCAGTCCGGGACCGGCATCCTCCAACCGCAGCCGGGCGCCGTGCAGCTGTGCCACCGCCTGCACCAGGCTCAAGCCCAGACCATGGCCCGGGGCCGAGCGGCTCGCGTCGACGCGGTAGAAGCGCTGCAGCACTTTGCCGCGCAGCTCGGGCGGGATGCCGGGGCCGGAGTCGGCGACGCCGAGCACCACGCCGCCGCGGGCAGGGGCCGCCGTGAGCTGGATGTGCCCACCGGCCGGGGTGTACTTGATGGCATTGTCCAGCAGGTTCGCCAGCGCCTGAAAGAGCAGGTCGCGGTCGCCGTGAATGCGCCCGACGCCGGGCTCGCCTGCGCCCGCCTGCGGCTGCGCCGGCGACACCCTGAGCTGCTGCTCCTTGTCCGCCGCCAGCGGCTCGTAGAGCTCGGCCACATCGTGCAGCAGCACCACCGGGTCCAGATCGGCGAAGGCAGCGCGGCGGCTGCCGGACTCGACCCGGGCGATGCGCAGCAGGGCGTTGAAGGCACCCAGCAGCTCTTCGGCATCGGTGATGGCCTCGTCGATGCCCTCGGCGGCCTCGGGGCCGAGATCGGTGTCGCGCAGCTGGCTCAGCTTGGTGTGCAGCCGCGACAACGGGGTGCGCAGATCGTGGGCGATGTTGTCCGACACCTGCCGGACGCTCGTCATCAGGGTCTCGATGCGCGCCAGCATGCGGTTCAGGTTGACCGCGAGCTGATCGAGCTCGTCGCCGCTGTCGTCGGTGGGAATGCGCCGGGACAGGTCGCCCTCCATGATCTCGCGGCCCACTTGGTTGACGGCCTCGATGCGGCGCACCACGCCGGCGCTCATCAGCCAGCCGCCGGCGAGCGCCAGCGCCACGGTCATGGCGAGACCCCAGCCGAGGGCGTCGCGGATCAGCCCCCGGATGGCCGTGAGCTCGCGCACATCCCGGCCCACCAGCAGATGCAAGCCGCCGCGCAGGCGAAACACCTTGCCGCGGGCGGCATGCTCTTCCCCCAGCGCGGCGCCTGCATCCAGGGCATCGCGCAGCCGGAAGTCGATCCAGCCGTCGCGGTCCGGCTCCACGTCCGGCCAGGCGTCGATGTTGCCGACCAGCGGGCGGTATTCGGTATCGGCGAGCAGATAGACGCCGGCACCCGTGGGCCGCTGGGCGCTGCGCTGGGCCAGCAGCGTGGTGAGACCGGAGAGACCCCGGCGGCGGTACTGCTCGGCGAGGCCCTGGATCTCGGCCTCGATGGTGGCGTCGGTCTGCCGGGCCATGTAGCCGGCGGTGGACCAGTAGATGAAGCCGAGCAGCGCCACCACCGAGCCCGCGAGCAGCACCGCATACAGCAGCGCCAAGCGGAAGGTGAAGCTCGCGAGCACCTCCCGCGGGCGGGTCAGCGGCCAGCCGACGCGGCGCTTGGGTATCGGCTCGGCCGGCGCCGCGGGCGCAGCCGCCGCGTTTTCGGCGCCGCCCGCGCGCTGCGGGCCGGGGCTCACGTCAGGGCTCACGGATCACATAGCCGGCACCGCGCACGGTTTGCAGCAGGGGCTCGTCGAAGTCGCGATCGATCTTGCCGCGCAGACGGCTGACATGGACGTCGATGACGTTGGTCTGCGGGTCGAAATGATAATCCCAGACGTGCTCCAGCAGCATGGTGCGGGTCACCACCTGGCCGGCATGGCGCATCAGGTACTCAAGCAGGCGGAACTCCCGCGGCTGCAGGGGGATCTTCTTGCCGGCCCGGGTCACCTCGCGGGTGAGCAAGTCCAGCTCTAGATCGCCCACCTGGAAGTGGGTCTGGGGCTGGTCCTCGGGAACGGCCCGGCGCTGCAGGGCCTCGATGCGCGCATGCAGCTCGGAGAAGGCGAAGGGCTTGACCAGATAATCGTCACCCCCGGCACGCAGTCCCTCGACCCGATCATCCACCTCGCCCAGGGCGCTCAAAATCAGCACGGGCGTGCGGTTGTCGGACGCGCGCAGGGTGCGCAGCACGCCCAGGCCGTCCAGGGAGGGCAGCATGCGGTCGATGACCAGCACGTCGTAGTCGTTGGCGGCCGCGAGCAACAGCCCGTCGCGCCCGTCCGCGGCATGGTCCACGGTGGCGCCCACCTCGCGCAGGGCCTTGGTCAGATAGGCGGCGAGCTGCTCGTCGTCTTCGATGATCAGGACGCGCATGGGGGAGGAGAGTAGCGAGGGGGAAGGGGCGAGTAGCGAGTAGCGAGTAGCGAGTACCGAGGGGCGGTGGCGCTGCCTTCCGCGTCCCTCGTAACTCGTTACTTCTTCAAGCGAAAGGTACGGCGACGAAGCGCTGCTCGCCGTTTTGCTCCACCCGCAGCAGCACCGACGGGCGGTCCTGCTCGGCGGCCTCGCGCACGGCGCGGGCGACGTCGTCGGGGTCGGCCACCGACTCCTGGCCCACCATCGAGATCAGGCTGCCGGCGCGGATACCCGCGCGCTGGGCCGGGCTGCCCGGCTCCACCTGCGCCACCAGGACGCCGGGAGTGTCCGCGTCCAGGCCGCGCTCTTCGCGCATCTCCGGTGTCAGCGGCGCCAGGAACAGGCCGATGCGGGAGCCGTCATCCTCGGCGGCCTCACCCGGCTTGGTCATGGCCAGATCGTCCTGAGGCATGCGCCCGATGGTGACGTCGAGCATCCGGACCTTGCCGCCGCGGATGACTTCCAGCTCGATGTCGGTCCCGGCGTCGATGCTCGCGATGAGCTTGGTGAGGTCGCGGTACTCGGTCATCTCTTCTCCGGCGGCCTTGACGATAACATCACCGCTCTTCACGCCCGCGGCCATGGCCGGGCTGTCCGGCAATACGTCGGCCACCAGCACGCCTTCGGCGGTGTCCAGCCCCAGGCTGCCGGCGACCTCCTCGCTCACGGGCTGGATCTGCACCCCCAGCCAGCCGCGCTCCACGCGGCCCTTCTCGCGCAGCTCGCGCACGATATCCGCTGCGGTCTCCGCCGGAATCGCGAAGCCGATGCCGATGTTGCCGCCGCTCGGCGAGAAGATGGCGGTATTGACGCCGATCACCCGACCGCGGGCATCGAACAGCGGCCCGCCGGAGTTGCCGCGGTTGATGGGGGCGTCGATCTGCAGGTAGTCGTCGTAGGGGCCGGAGTTGATGTCGCGCCCCCGCGCCGAGATGATGCCGGCGTTCACCGAGCCGCCAAGGCCGAAGGGGTTGCCCACGGCGAGCACCCAGTCGCCGATGCGCGCCTCGCCACTGTGGCCGAGGTCGACATGCGGCAGGCCCGGCGCGCCGTCCACCTTGATCAGTGCGAGGTCGGTCTTCGGGTCGCGGCCGACGACGCGCGCCTCGTACTGACGGCCGTCGTTCAGCGTCACCTCGATGGTCTCGGCGGACTCGATGACGTGGTTGTTGGTGACGATGTAGCCGGAGGGGTCGACAATGAAGCCGGAGCCTTCGCCCTCACGCTGGCGCGGCATCTGGAAGTCCTGCATACCGCCGAACTGCTCGAAGAACTCCTTCAGCGGCGAGTCCTCCGGCAGCCCCTCCGGCAGCGAGCGGCCGTTCATGGACATGCGCTGCATGGGCTTCTGCGCGACGGTGACATTGACCACCGCCGGCGTCACCCGCTCGGCTACATCGGCGAAGCTCGGCGGGCCCGCGGGCTCTGCCAACGGCGCCGGCGCGGTCTCCGCCGCTTGGACATGGCCCACGGCGAGCAGGGAGGCGGCGGTGCCCAGCGTCAGCGCGACGGCCAGCGCAAGCGCGGTGCGGCGGAGGCCGTCGCTGTGCTGGGCGCCTGCTGCGGCGCAGGCATGGGCGCGCGGCGCATCGGCGCGGCGCGCTGCATGATGAATCTGCTTGATCGGTTGCATTCGGACCCTCCAGGGGTTGCACCAGTGATGTTTTGGTCGTCTTGCGATGCGCGCGATGAACCGCCCGCGGCGCGGCTGACCTTGACTGCATATGATCCGGGCAGTGCCGTTACTGCGCCGTTGCAGCAACATTAAGCTTTGGTCATGCCTCGGCACCGGGTCAGTGGACGCCGCCGGCTGCGCGCGGGCAACAACTGCTTGCGACGCCCTGCCTGGGTGCGTAGGTTGTCCCCGCCGGCCGCGAGATAAAGTCGGCGGCCGTGCGTCCGCACGTTTTGTGCTGGAGCCTGTTTTGTGATCGCACACCACCGCGAGGAACAACCGAACCATGGCCGACCTGGAACAGGTGGAAATCCACCGCTACCGCCGCGAGCTGGAGCACGACGTGCGCCACCTCGTGAAGAAATATTGCCGCATCATGAGCTGGGAAGTCCCGGAGCTGGACGAAAAAGAAGCCGACAAGCTGATCTTCATGGCGCTGCGCGAGGCACTGAGCCAGGTGGAGAAGGAGTAGCGGCCGTCGCGCGCCGATCCGGTGCAATACGCGGCTCGGCAGGCAGACGCGGGCCGCACGCTTCAACAACATCGATCCGCAGGAGATCCGACAGATGAGCGATTTGGTCGTACTCTCGTTTCCCGATCAGGAAACGGCGTTTCAGTTACGCGCCGAGCTGAGCCGGCTGCAAAAGGAGTATCTGATCGACATGGAGGACGTGGTGGTCGTCACCAAAGACGAGAAGGGCAAAGTGAAGCTGCACCAGGCGGTGAGCCTGACCGGCATGGGCGCCGTCGGCGGCGGCTTCTGGGGCATGCTCATTGGGCTTCTGTTCCTGAACCCGCTGCTCGGGGCCGCCGTGGGCGCCGGCGCCGGCGCCCTGTCCGGCAAGCTCTCGGACATCGGCATCAACGACCAATTCATGAAAGATCTGGCCGCCAACTTCCAGCCCGGCTGCGCGGCGGTGTTCGTGCTGGTGCGCAAGGCCACCACGGACAAGGTCATCGAAGAGCTGAAGGCCTTCCACGGCAAGGGCAAGGTGCTGAAGACCTCCCTCAACAAGGACGAAGAGACCGCGCTGAAAGAGGTGATCGAGGGCGACAGCCTCTAAGCCTCCATGTCGAGCGCCCGGGCTCCAGCACCCAGCCCCGGAGCGCTCGCGCCTGATCGCCGCGAGCCCCCCGGCCCCGCGCCGCGGCTCGGGCCGACGGGCACCGTAGCAGCGCCATCAACCGCAAGCGTCGGCACGACAAGCAGGAGTAGACGCAATTGGACGCATTCGCACTGGACAAGGCCAGCATCGGCCACGCCCTGTCGGTGTTCATGGGCTTCTTCGCCATCATGAACCCCATCGCCAACACGCCGGTGTTCCTCGGCCTCACCGCCGACGACGACACCGCGACCCGCCGCCGAGTCGCCTTCCAGGCGGTGCTCACGGCTTTCCTGATCGTCGCCGCCTTCTGCTTGCTGGGGGCGGTCATCTTCAAGCTCTTTGGCATCACCCTGCCGGCGTTTCGCATCACCGGCGGGGTGCTGGTGGCGCTGATCGGCTACCAGATGCTGCACAGCAGCCCGTCCGCAGTGCACCACCCGAGCAGCGCCGATCAGGCCGACAGCCGGCAGGCCGCGCTGTCGGTGGCCCTGAGCCCGCTGGCGCTGCCCATTCTGGCGGGCCCCGGCACCATCGCCACGGCCATGAACTTGGCCTCCGCCGGCAGCACGGCGGACTTGGTGGTGACGCTCATCGCTTTTGCGCTGCTGTGCGCCATCACCTACGCCTTCTTCGTCTCCGGCGAGGGGCTGACCCGCTACCTGGGCAAGAGCGGGCTCAATGTCATCACCCGCATCATGGGCCTGATCCTCGCCGTCATCGGTGTGCAGATGCTGGTGGATGGGCTGAAGGGGGCGTTGCCGGGGCTGGCCTGACGCACACCGAGCCCTGCTCGGCTTCACACAGCGACCCGACAGCCGAGAAGGCAGGGAAGCTCGGTACTTCGTAGGTCGGGCTGAGCGACAGCGAAGCCCGACGCCAGCCCACGCAACGCGCAACTGGCAGCGGCGTAACGGCTGCTTGGCTCTGACACCCTCGGACGACCCGGGCACGGCGTTGAACGCCATGGGCGGGGCCGACAGCGCCGCCGCTGTCGGGCTTCCTGCGTCAGCCCGACCTACTTGTAGAGCTGCTCCGGGTCGATGAGCGGCTCGGCGACGACCTCCACGCGGTCGCCGCGCAGGGCGTTGTAGAAGCAATTGCGCCGGCCCGTGTGGCAGGCGGGGCCGGTCTGGTCCACCAGCAGCAAGAGCGTATCGCCGTCGCAGTCGAAACGGACCTCCTTCAGATGCTGCACCTGTCCGGAAGACTCCCCCTTGCGCCAGAGCTTCCCCCGCGAGCGGGACCAGTAGCATACCCGGCCCGTCGCCACGGTCTCGTCCAGAGACTCCAGATTCATCCAGGCCATCATCAGCACCTCGTGGGTGTCGTATTGCTGGGC
This sequence comes from Thiohalocapsa halophila, assembly GCF_016583825.1. GTDB lineage: Bacteria > Pseudomonadota > Gammaproteobacteria > Chromatiales > Chromatiaceae > Thiohalocapsa > Thiohalocapsa halophila. The sequence continues at coordinate 57,841 of NZ_NRRV01000029.1, forward strand.
GATGGCCGGCAGCAGGCCGTCGGCGTTGAGCTTGAGGCTCGCACGGACGTCCGCCCAGGGCAGGCTGTCGCCGAGGTTGGCGCGCTCGTTGGCCTTAATTCGATGCTCCGGGGTAGGGTTTTCTGTGGGATGGCTCATGTGGAATGCGTCGCTTCTGGCTAGACTGACCGTGCCGGCAGATTAGCAGAGCCGGCAGCCCCGTCGCCCTAACCCGGCACAGGCTGCGGCCCGCCGGGTCGAGACCGCCAGCACAACGCCGGCACAGCGTCCGCAGGGCCCAATGCCATAGTCACCGGAGCACCGCATGCCCAGCCTCCTCATCACCAACGCCGTCGTCGTCAACGAAGGCCGCCGCTTCGAGGCGGATGTGCTGGTCACGGACGGGCGCATCGCCGCCGTGGGCGGGGACCTCCAGAGCCGACCGGCGGACCGGGTCATCGACGCCGCCGGCCGGCTGCTGCTGCCGGGCATGATCGACGACCAGGTGCACTTCCGCGAGCCCGGCGTCACCTACAAGGCGGACATCGCAAGCGAATCGCGCGCCGCGGTGGCCGGCGGCATTACCAGCTTCATGGAGATGCCGAACTGCAAGCCGCCGACGCTCGACGCCGAGCAGCTGGCGGCCAAGTACGCCCGTGCCGCCGAGGTGTCCCGGGCCAACTATGCGTTTTATCTCGGCGCCAGCAACGACAACATCGACGCCATCCGCGCCCTGCCGGTGGGCGATGCCTGCGGCGTCAAGGTGTTCATGGGCGCCTCCACCGGCAACATGCTGGTGGACGACCCGAAGGTGCTGGAGGCCATCTTCCAAGACTGCCCCGTCATCATCGCCACCCATTGCGAGGACACGCCCATGATCCTCGCCAAGGAGGCCGACTATCGGCAGCGTTACGGCGAGGACGTGCCCATGGACGCGCACCCGCTGATCCGCTCCGAGGCCGCCTGTCTCAAGTCCTCCACCCTGGCCGTGGACCTGGCGCGGCGCCATGATGCGCGGCTGCATGTGCTGCATCTGACCACGGCCCGGGAGCTGGCGCTGTTCACGCCCGGGCCCATCGCCGGCAAGCGCATCACCGTCGAGGCCTGCGTGCATCACCTGTATTTCGACCAGCGGGACTACGCCGAGAAGGGCGCGCTCATCAAGTGCAACCCGGCCATCAAGCGCCCGGAGGACCGCGAGGCCCTGCTCGGCGCCGTCGCCGAGGACCGCATCGACGTCATCGCCACCGACCACGCCCCGCACACCCTGGAGGAGAAGGCCGGCAAGTATTTCCAGGCCCCCGCCGGCCTGCCGCTGGTACAGGACGCCCTGCCCTCGCTGTTCGGGCATGTGCAGGCAGGCAAGCTGACTCTGGAGCAGGTTGTGCACAAGACCAGCCACGCGCCGGCGGCGTGCTTCAACGTCCAGGAGCGCGGCTACATCCGCGAAGGCTACTGGGCGGACCTGGTGCTGGTGGACCCGAGCAAGCCCGTCACCCGCAGCCGCGAGCAAGTGCTCTACAAGTGCGGCTGGTCGGCCTTCGAGGGGCGGGAGCTGCCGGCCACCATCGCCGCCACCATCGTCAGCGGCGAGGTAGCCTTCGAGGACGGGCAGGTGAACGATGGGGTGCGGGGGCAGCGGCTGGCGTTCGGGCCGACGCGGTGACAGGGGCGCCGACTTCCGGGCGGCGTGTGCGGCTGCCGCCGCGCTCAAGGTGACGAGTGGGTAGCGGCGGGACGTGATCCTTCAACAACGCGCTTCAAGCAACATCCTGCAACCGGTTCGCCAGATCCCGCCCGGCCGTCGACGGTGGCAGCGGCCTGCCGTCCGCCCGATACAGTGCGATGGTTTCATCGACAATGTCGCACAGCTCCCTGAAGACGGCGAGCTCATCGTCGCCGTGGCAGCCGCCGAGCAAGAGCCCGGGGCAGCTTCCGACGTAGCACTGGTCCTCCTCGGACCATTCGACGATTTTGGCGTAGCGGTCACTGTCTTTCATGCTTGGAAGCCTCGATTGCTTGCTCGACAGCCCTGACGAGATATCGCTTCGCGTCATCCCCGGGCTTACCGGCGACGGTGATGGGCTTTGGGACGTTCGGGTGCACATAGTTCCGATGGCTCCCCTTGCCGCCCCGGTTCACGAAGCCCGCCCTTTCCAGGCGCGCAATCAGGTCGCGGACTTTCGGCGGCACCTCTGACCCCCCGGCTCATGACCCCTCGGCTCAGCCCTCGCTGCAACAGCAGCGCTTAGTCTCGGCTGGGATTGTCAGTCCGCCCGCGCCACTTCGCCCCGCCGCTCCCGCGCCTCCGCCAGCCGGCAGATCTCCTTCACGGTGCCGGTGAAGACGACGCCGTGGGCGGGCGCGAAGGCGTACCAGTACATGAGGCCCCAGACGCCGGCGGGGTGCCAGTAGGCGGTCATGCTGAGCTTGGTGCCCCCATTCGCCAGCGGCTTCAAATCGAATTCCATCATGCCGGCGCCGGGCGCGCGCATGCCGAAGGCGAGGCTCAGGCGGCGCTCGGGCTCGATGCCGAGCACCTTCCAGGAATCGATGCGGTCGCCGACGCGCAGCTCCGTCGGATGTCGGCGACCGTGCTTGCGCCCGGGGCCGCCGGCGAGCCAGTCCAGGGTCTCGCGCAGCTGCCAGAGGCCGTTGAGATAGAACCAGCCGCGCTCGCCGCCGATCTCCCGCAGCACGGACCAGACGGCGGCGGGGGAGGCAGTGGTCTCGTGGGCGGCGCCGGCGCGCTTGGCGTAGTAGGCGTAGTCGATGCGTTGATCACGCACGGCAAAGGCTCCTTCGATCCAACGGGCGACGACGGGCTCGCTGTTGCGCTCGGCCGCGAAGACGGCGCGTACCGCCTCGCGAAAGCCGAGCAGGTCCTGCGGCACCAGGCGCCTGAGCTCGGCGTCGTCGGCGCTGAAGTCGTGCTTGAGCCCTTCGATGAGGGCCCGGGCGATGTTGGTGGGCACCGCGGTGATGAGCCTGAGCCAATAGGACGAGAGCTTCGGGCTCAGCACCGGCACCGGGATGATGATGGGCGGGCGCTTGCCGCCTTCCTCGGCGAGGATGCGCATCATCTGCTGGTAGGTCAGGGTCTGCGGGCCGCCGGCGTCGAAGACCCGGCCCTCGGCCGCCGGGATCTGGGGCAATCGGACCAGGTAGGTGAGCAGGTTGTCCAGCGCCAGCGGCGGTGACTTGGCGCGCACCCAGCGCGGCGTGATCATCACCGGCAGGTGGTAGACCAGATCGCGCATCACCTCGAAGGCCGCCGAGCCGGGCCCGACGATGATGCCGGCGCGCAGCTCCGTCACCGCCACCTTGCCCCGGCGCAGCACCTCGCCGGTGTCGCGCCGGGAGACGATGTGCTCGCTGTCGGCGTCGTCCGGCACCAGCCCGCCGAGATAAATGATGCGCTTGACGCCGGCGCGCTCCGCAGCGGCGGCGAAGTTGGCGGCGGCTTTCAGGTCCAGGCGGCCGAAGTCCTTGCCGGCGCCCATGGAGTGGATCAGGTAGTAGGCGGTGTCCATGCCCGCCAGGGCCGCATCCAGGGTCTCCGGCGCCAGGGCATCCGCCGCCACCAGCTCGGCAGCGTCCCAGCCGCGGCGCTCCAGGCTCGCGCGGTTGCGGCTGCTGGCCCGCACCGGGATAGCCTCGGCCAGGAGCCTGGGCACCAGATGGCTGCCGATGTAGCCGCTGGCGCCGAAGACGAGGCAGTGCCCGGCATGGGCGGCGGAAGATGGGGTGGTGGTCACGGTTTTGGCCGACGGGCCTTGCTGGTTGCGCGAAGACAGTGGGCAGCATGCCCCCTGAGGGCCGGCGAGGTCCAGAGGGGGCGAGCGGGGGAATCCGACGGCCCGTCCTGGATGCGGCCAGTGCCCTGTGGCCTGCGCTCGATTGGCCTGCGGTCGATTACGGCGATAGCGCTGGGTCGAGGGGATGGGTGACGGCGATCAGTGCGCTGCCGCGCGGTCGTCGCCGGCTGCCGGCGCCTGATCCAGCCACTGGTCGATGATATCCATCACCAGCGCCGGGCATTCTTCCTGCGGCAGGTGGCCGCAGCCCGGCAGCTCGGCGAAGGTGGCATTGGGCAGGGCGCGGGCGGCCGCCAGCGTATCGGCGGGCGGCACAATGCGGTCTGCGGCGCCGGTGATGACCAGCGCCGGGGTGTCGATCTGCGTCAGCTGCCGGGCGATCTCCACGGGGTCCGTCAGCGAGCGCGCCAGCAGCGCCGCCCAGGCCGCATCCCAGTTGGCCATTTCCTGGTGAACGGCGGCGCGGGCGCGGCGCTCCTCGTCGATGCGCCCGGGATCGGCATAGGCATAATCCAGCAGCGGCATGTCCGTGCCCAGGGTGCGGGCCAGCAACAGGGTCAGGCGCTGTGTCTGCGGCAGATCCACCAGCCATTGCGGCAGGATGGGGCGTTTGGAGTTGACCCAGGGCGCCAGCAGCACGAGGCCGCGCACCCGCTCCGGGTAAGCCAATGCCGCTTCCAGCGCCAGCGTACCGCCGGAGGAATTGCCCACCAGGTAGGCCTGCTCCACACCGAGCGTATCCAGCAGCGTCATCAGCCGCGCCAGCGCCGAGGATTTGGCATAGGGGTCCGCGTGCGCCCCGGCGCCGGGCAGCGGCTTGGCGCTCAGTCCATAGGGGATCTGGTCATAGGCGATGACCCGGCCGCGCTCGGCCAGCGGCGCCATGATGCGCTCCCAGGTGTAGAGGTTGAACGTAAAGCCGTGCAGCAGTACGAAGGTCGGCGCCGCAGCGCCGTCGCCCGCGGGCGTGCGCTCTGCTACATGCAGCGTCACCTCGCCGCCGTCGGGAGGCCCGATGCCGACAAAGCCGCTGCCCGGGCGCTCCAGAGCCTGCACGCGGGTCTCGCCCTCCGCCGGGTCCGGGTCGATCAGCAGCGGCCCGACGGCAGCGGCCACGAGCCCCAGCACCAGGACCAGCACCAAGAGGATCAACAGCAAACGAAGCAGCAAGCGCAGCATGATCTGGAAGCGGACGGGCGGAACGGGATTGGGGGGGTCGGACGGGCCGGGGATGCTAGCACATCCCTGTCCCCGCCCAGGGATCTGCGAGCAACATCACGGCGTTGCAGGGACGCGCGGGGTATAGTGTGTTGCACGGGAGCACTACAGCAATACAAACCCCGCGCCCATCGCCGGGCGGTGCCCGACGCAGGTACACAGCACCGGCATGGGGACAATTCGTTTTCCGGCTAGGGAGATACCGATTCATTGGCCGTACTGGCCAAGAATTCGGACGGAGCCCGCCCTGTTGTGAAAATAGGGGCGATTTCCGGGCTGCTTCATTTTCAGTGACTTAGGCCGCTGAAAATGGCGGGGGCACCCTGCCTCGCACGGGCGGCGCCAATAAATCGGCGTTTCCCGAGGGCCAGCACATCCGCGCGGATCCGCTGCGGTCTGTCATGGAGCCAAAGCCCCGATGCCGGAGCACACACCAGACCCCTCCCGCGCCGAGGCGCTCTCCCCCGCCGAGGCCGTCACCCTGTTGCATGCGCTGCGCGACAGGCTCGTCGACGACGCCGCCGGCGCCTTTTCTGAGCAGATGCAGGCCGTGCGCGCAGATCTCGCGCAGCTCGCCGCCCGCGCCCGTGACAGCAGCCGCCGGCAGCTCTACGAATCCGGCCATGCCCTGCTGGCCAACGGCGGATTGAGGCTGCTGCGGCATTTTCGCGGCAGCTTCTGCCGCGCCTGCGAGCAGGCCATCGCCCAGCTGACCGGCAACGACCGTGACACCTGGGAAGAAGAGCACGAGCTCTCGTTGGTGGACGCCAATGCCTTCGAGCGCGACCTCGCCATCGCACGCCTCTCTGCCAAGGCAAGCTATGCCTGCTCACAGCAGCTGACGGCGCTGGATCGGCGCGTCGCCGCGCTGCTCGGCAGGCAGCGGCTGGAGAGCGACCGTGACCCCTTCTCCGTCAAGCTGCTCTTCACCGCTTTCGCCGACGGCGCCGAGGCCAGCTGGGCCGGCGGACAGCTCTCGCTGATCCTGCTGGAGACCTTCGAGCACTATACGTCCGACCGGCTGCCGGACATCTATCGCAGCCTCAACACCTACCTGGTGGAGCAGGGCGTGCTGCCCAAGCTGCCTGTGGAGGTCGACGAGCGCGAGCACGAGCTCGACCGCCCGCACCGCGGCGGCAGCAGTGGCAGCGACGGCGGCAGCACCAGCGGCAGCGGCGAGACCATCGGCGACGTCTTCACGCAGCTCACCAGCGGCCTCCTCGGGGAGCACGCCCAGCGCGGTAATCGGCGCGGTGATCAGGGCGCTGATCAGGGCGCTGATCAGGGCGGTGGCAGCGCCGGCGGCGCAGGGGCTTCCAGCGATGCCCCCACGGACGGCGGTATGGCCCCTGTGGTGCTGAGTCAGCTCATCGACGGGCTCACGGGCCTACAGCGCGGCAAATCCAGCGCTGCGACGAGCCTGGGCATCGACCCGACGGCCGTCGATACCCGCAGCAGCGACCTACTGCGCAGTCTCGGCGCCTCGCCGCTGCTGCGCTGGCTGCAGCCGAACGACGCCGCGACCGTCGAGCTGGTGGCCATGCTCTTCGACTGCATGTTCTCCGATGGCGAGCTTCCCAACCAGCTGCAGGAGGAGATCGGCAAGCTGCAGGTCCCCATCCTCAAGGCCGCGCTGCTGAACAAGGCCTTCTTCTCCGACCAGGGCCATCCGGCACGGCGCCTGCTGGACGTCATCGCCGCCGGCGCGCGCGGCTGGAGCGGTGAGGAGCAAGAGGCACTGCTCGAGCGCATTCGCGCCGCCATCGACAATGTGCTCGCGAGCTTTGACGATGACACCGCCGTGTTCAACAACGAGGTGGAGCAGATCGAGGCCGTCCTGCGCGCCGCCGATCAGAAAGCCCGCAGCCAAGTGGGCGAGCTGGTCAAGCGGCTGGAGCAGCGCGATCGCAAGGTCGTCGCCCAGACCCTGGTCGCGGACCAAATCGATCGCCGCCGCGACGGCCAGACGCTGCCGCCCCCCGTGGCGGCCTTCATCGACGAGCACTGGCGGGAGCTGCTGGGGCGCATCTACATCCGCTACGGCGATGCAAGCGACGACTGGCAGGACGCGCTCGCCACGCTCGAGGCACTCATCTGGAGCGTGCAGCCCAAACACACGCCCGCAGAGCGCAACCGCCTCATGCACATGCTCCCGTCGCTGCTGGAGAAGCTGCCGGCATGGCTCGCCCGCCTCGGCCGCACAGACGCCTGGCAGCCCTTCCTGCGCGACCTCATGCCCTTGCACATGGCCGCCGTTCGCCAGCCGGAGGCCGCCGCCGCGGCCAGCCCGGATGCCGCCGACGCCGCAGCGCCCGACGACCAAACCCAGACTGCGAGCACGGACGCGCACGCACCGCCGGCGGCTGAGCGGGCGGCGGAAGCCGCTGCCGACGCAACCTCCCCGGACAGCGAAGATCTGCCCTGGCTGATGGACGCGGGCGCCGATGTGGAGCCGGACAGCACCCTGGTGCCGGCGCCGGCAGCGGATGCTGGACAAGCCGGCCAGGACGGCGATCCCGCAGCGGCTCGGGATGCCGACGCGGACGCCGGCACCACGTCGGCGCAAGCCGCCGTCGACCAGTACCTGGAGGCCGCCCGGCAGGTGGCGGTGGGCGACTGGCTGGAGGTACAGCAGCTCGGCAGCCCCAACCTCAGTCTGCGGGCCAGCTGGATCAGCCGCAGGAGCGGTATTATGCTGTTCGCCGATCGGCGCGGGCGCAACGCCCGCGTGCTCTCCGCCGAGCGCCTTGCGCAGGCGCTGCGCCAGGGCAGCGCCCGCCTGTTGAGCCGCGACCCACTAACAGATCGCGCAGTGGCGCGCCTCCTGTTGAACGCAGCACCGGCGGAGATGTCCAGCGCCTAGCGCCAAGACCGCCGGCAGAGGCCGGTCTTGGGCAGAGGTCATGCGCCGACGTTGAAGACAAAGCCATAAGCATCCGATATACCGCCATATTTGTAACGCAAATACCGGATGTTCTGGCGCCGGCGCCGGGGTAGAATCGCGGCCTCGATGCTTTCAACCCGCGCTGCTGCCGGCGCCCAGTCCCATGTCACTCAGCCGCCAGACCTGCTCGCCCGTCACCTGCTCGCCCCAGCCTTTCTGGGCCCAGCCCTTCTGGGCCAGACCCTTCTGGCCCAAGCTCGGTGATGGTCGCATCACCGCCCTCGCCCTGGCTGCCGTCATCGCAATGACCGCACTGCTCGGCGGCTGCGCCTCGCCACCGGAGCCCAGCGTGCGCTTCGTCGACAGCGTGCTGGTGCGCAAAGGCGAGCGCACCCTGCAACTGCTTCACAACGGCGATGTGTACCGCGAGTACAAGATCGCGCTCGGCGATAGCCCCGAAGGCCACAAATTCCAGGAAGGCGACGAGCGCACCCCGGAAGGGGACTACATGCTGAACTGGCGCAACCCCAACAGCAGCTTCCACAAGTCCATCCACATCTCCTATCCGAATCACCGCGACCGCGCCTTCGCCCGCGCCATCGGCGTGGACCCGGGCGGCATGATCATGATCCACGGCCGCCCGAACTGGCTCACGTCGCCTGCCGTGGCAAGGGAGTACGACAACCGCGACTGGACCGACGGCTGCATCGCCGTCAAGAACCACGAAATGGACGAGATCTGGCGACTGGTGCGCGACGGCACCCCCATTCGTATTCTGCCCTAGCCCGCTCGCGGCGGAGAGCGATCATCGTCGCGGCCAGAGGCCGCTCCCACGGGCACTCGCGGATGTGAGAGCGGCATCCCTGCCGCGACCCAACGCGGCCCCCGCTGACACGCATCGCGGCCAGAGGCCGCTCCCACGGACACTCGCGGACGTGGGAGCGGCATCCGTGCCGCGACCCACCGCGGCCCCCGCTGACACGCATCGCGGCCAGAGGCCGCTCCCACGGGCGCTCGCGGGTGTGGGAGCGGCATCCTTGCCGCGACCCACCGCAGCCTCCGCTGACACGCATCGCGGCCAGAGGCCGCTCCCACGGGCGCTCGCGGATGTGGGAGCGGCATCCTTGCCGCGACGCACTGCGGCCCCGCTGACACGCATCGCGGCCAGAGGCCGCTCCCACGGGCGCTCGCGGGTGTGGGAGCGGCATCCTTGCCGCGACGCACTGCGGCCCCCGCTGACACGCATCGCGGCCAGAGGCCGCTCCCACGGGCACTCGCGGATGTGGGAGCGGCATCCTTGCCGCGACGCAGCGCAGCCGTCCGCTGACACGCATCGCGGCCAGAGGCCGCTCCCACGGGCGCTCGCGGATGTGGGAGCGGCATCCTTGCCGCGACGCAGCGTAGCCTCCGCTGACACGCGTCGCGGCCAGAGGCCGCTCCCATATATGGCCCGCCCCGCGTTGCAAGAGTGAATGCGCCGATCGGCAGAAGGAGGAGTTGCGGCCATATATCCGGCATCGTGGTGAGGCGCCGTCGCCGGCCCCCGTGCCCTGATGGAATCCGCGAGCATTCCCGAC
>NZ_NRRV01000030.1 GCF_016583825.1 Thiohalocapsa halophila
CAGCGGGGGTTGGCTGGTGAGCGCCTTCGCGCTCTGGGGCGGGCTCACCTCGCTGCTCTATGCCTTTCGGCTGCTGAGCGCCCGCGACGGGCAGATCTGGATCGGTCAGCTCTACACCTCCGCCCTGGCGTTGGTGTGGGTAGGCGCCGCCCACGATGTGCCGCCGCTGCTGCCGGCGCTGGGGCTCGGGGCGTCGCTGCTGCCGCTGTGGTTCCTGCTGGATGGGCTGACCCGGCGCTTCGGCATCGCCCGCACCGGGCTCTATCCGGGGCTGGCGCTGCGCATGCCGCGATTCGCGGCGCTGTTCATCGTCGCCGTGCTGGTGGCCGTGGGCGTGCCTTTCTCGCCGGGCTTCTTCGCGATCGCCGATCTCGCATTCGGCGGTATCGGTGCCAACGAGCTGCTCACCCTGCTGCCGGTGAGCCTGGCCTGGCTGTTGTGGACCTGGGCCGGCATCAACCTGCTCGCCGGCATCGTCTTCGGTGAGCCGCGGGCCGACCTGGACTATGTCGACCTGGACAGCCGCGCCGTGCTGCTGCATGGCAGCGGCATGGGGGCTCTGGCGCTGTTCGGTCTGGTGCTGGTGGAGGGGATGCTGTGACGAATGCCGTATTCGATAAGGCCGCGGGCGCTGCTTCGGATGCCCGTGGGCAAGCCGATGCCGACGTGCCCGCGGCGGCTGCGGGGTCGGCGCCGGGGGCGGACGGCAAGCATCGCCCGGCCCTCGGCAAGAAGCTCAAGATCCGCAGCATGGTGAGCGTGGCCGGGGAGGTGCTGCCCTTCTTCTGGCCCATGCGCAACTTCATCCACCACAACCCGCTGCACGGGCTGGAGCATCTGCCCTTCGAGGACGCCGTCGCCGAGGCCACGCGGCTCTTCCATGCCCGCGGCTGGCTGCCGCGCCCGGCGTATCAGCGCATGCTCGCCGACGGCGCCATGCAGCCGGACGATCTCGCCGCGGAGATCGACGCCTTCGTCGCCACCTGGCTCGCCGACCAGGACGACGACGGCGATGCGGCGCATGGCGAGGTCGCGGCGCTGCTGCGCGAGCTCCTGCTCGCCATGATGACCGCCACCAGCCAACCGAGCCCCGGCGACCGCGAGCCCTGCGCCGAGGAAGTCCTCGCCTGCCTGCGCCGCGGCGGGCAGGGCTGAGCCTGCGTCGTGCGCCGTCTGCGGGAGCCCCCACCATGAGCGCCGGTACCGCCCCGCTGGGCACACAGCCACTCGCCGAGCAGCTCGGCCGCGATCTGACCCTGTACGACGCCGCGGACCAGCTCTTCGGCACCCGCATCGGCGAGACGCTGAACGAGCTGCTCATCAAGGGCCTGATGGACTTCTTCGACGAGGGCCAGTCCGTCTGGCGCATGCCCGGGCGCAAACAGGGCCTGTTCCTGGCCTGGGCCAATATCGCCCGGCGTAACCGGCGGCTTCGCATGCGCGGGCTGGACGTCGCCGCCATCCTCGATCAGGCGGACGAGCCGGAGGCCATGATCGATCTGGTCATGAACCGGCTCGGCGTGCCGGAGCACCGCTGGATGAGCTATGTCACCGTGGAGCTCTCCCGGCTGCATGGCTGGGCGGGCTTCGTGCGCTGGCGGGCGCAGGCGGCCCACTACTACTGGCAGCAGCGCAACCCGGCGGACCTGACGGATTACCTGGCCGTGCGCCTGGTGCTGGGGTTGGCGCTGCTGGAAGACGCGGGCCGGCGCCTGCGGCGCGACCTGCGCTGGCCGGCACTGCTGGACTTCGCGGCCGCCCATCCGCGCGAATGCGTGCTGCGCCGAGAGCTCAATGCCGGCACCGTGCTGCCGGACTTCGCGCACCGCATCGAGGTGGCGCTGGACTCGGGCGATCCGGCCCGCATCGACGCCCTGTACCTGGTCTACGAGCGCGAGAAGACCACCCGCGAGGCCTGCACCCGGGCACGGCGGGTGGAGACCATGGCGGCCGCCGCAGGTCTGGACCGGGAGGCCTTGCTCGGGCGCGATGACGACGCGCTGCACCAGATCATCGACGGCATCTACGCGGCCAAGGCCCATGAGGGCATGCTCTGGACCCGCTCGCTGGAGCGCGCGCATCTGCGCTCGCTGCTGGCGCGCATCGATGCGGCGGCGGGGGAGGAGGCCGGCGCGATGCCGACTGCCCCAGCGTCCGGCGAGACGCCGGCGGGGCCGGCCGGCCCGGTGCAGGCACTGTTCTGCATCGACGTGCGCTCCGAGCGCCTGCGCCGCCACCTGGAGGCGGTGGGCGACTACGAGACCTTCGGCATCGCCGGCTTCTTCGGCATCCCCATCGCCTTCGTGGAATTCGGCAAGGGGCACGAGACGGCGCTCTGTCCCGCGGTGGTGACGCCGAAGAATGTCGCCGTGGAGATGCCCCACACCCACGCCAAGCACGCGGACTCGCTGTTCGATCTGGCGCACGAGGTGGTGCACGACCTCAAGAACACCGTGCTCGCGCCCTATGTCACCGTGGAGGCCGTGGGGCTTTTATTCGGCTTCGACATGGTGGGCAAGACCTTCGCGCCGCGGGCCTACAACACCTGGCGCCAGCGCCTGGAGACCCGCAAGCCACCGGCGCGCCTGCTGTTCGACAAGCTCTCCGAGGACGAGGCCCGCGAGCTGGTGGCCAACCTCCAGGACGAGATGGTGGTGCGGGCCGTGGAGCGCCACTTCGCCGTCAAGCGCGAGCACCTCACCAGCCCCATGATCCGGGAGCTGCGGGAGACGGCGCTGGAGCACCGCAAGGGCCAGACCGAGCTCGCCCGGCGCTTCGGGGTGGACCCAGCCGGCGAGGCGGTGTTCATCCGCTCGCTCCAAGTGGAGTATCGGGTCAACCCGGACCAGGCGCGCATCCAGCTGGAGCACCTGGCCAAGATCGGCTTCCGCCCGCAGCGCCAGGCCCAGCTGGTGGGTGCGGCCTTGCGCGGCATCGGACTCACGGCGGGCTTCGGGCGCACCGTGCTGGTGGTGGGCCACGGCAGCACGTCCGAGAACAACCCCTACGAGTCGGCGCTGGACTGCGGCGCCTGCGGCGGCGACCAGGGGCTGGTGAACGCCCGCATCTTCGCGGCCATGGCCAACCGCCGGGAGGTGCGCCAGCTCCTGACCGAGCAGGGCATCGACATTCCCGCCGAGACCCATTTCATCCCGGCGCTGCACGACACCACCACCGACGAGATCCGCCTGGCGGACATCGACGAGCTGCCGCCAACGGCGCTCACCCGCGTCGATCGCATCCGCGAGGACCTCACGGCCGCCGGGCGCCTCACCGCCGCCGAGCGCTGCCGCGAGCTGGGCGAGTCCGGCATCAGCAGTCCCGAGGCCGCCGCCCGCCGAGTCAAGCGCCATGCCCTGGACTGGACCCAGGTCCGCCCGGAATGGGGCCTATCGAAGAACGCGGCCTTCGTCATCGGCCGCCGCGCGCTCACCCGGCGCCTGGACTTGGACGGTCGCAGCTTCCTGCACAGCTACGACTACCGCGTCGACCCCAAGGGGCGGCTGTTGGAGACCATTCTCACCGGGCCGCTCATTGTCGCCCAGTGGATCAACCTGGAGCACTTCTTCTCGGTGGTGGACAACGAGGCCTTCGGCAGCGGCAGCAAGGTGTATCACAACGTCGTCGGGCGCTTCGGCGTGGTGACGGGGAACCTCAGCGATCTGCGCACCGGCCTGCCAGCCCAGACCATGCTCCGCGGCCATGTGCCCTATCACCAGCCCATGCGGCTGGTCACCGTCATCGAGGCGCCGCTGGCGCTGGTGGAAGCGCTGCTCGCCAAGCTCTACAAGCCCCGGGAGCTGGTCCACAACGGTTGGATCCGGCTGGTGGTGCTGGACCCCGAGACCGGCCAAGCGCAGGTCTATGATCCGGAGCACGGCGAGCGCGATGCCTGGCAGCCGCAGCCCATCCGCCTGCCGGCCTGAGCGCCGGCGCCCCCAGTCACCACCCGGAGACCCCGCCCATGCACGAGCTCAAGCACAGCCAGCTGAAGAAGCTGGAGATCATCGTCCAGGGCGAGCAGCAGGACTTCGTGCTCGACCTGCTGGAGCGCGCCGGCGTCAGCGGCTGGACCGTGGTCCACAACCTCTCCGGCAAGGGCAGTCACGGCGCCCACGACGCCCACCTCATGTTCAACGAGGACGACGTGCTGGTGATGATCATCACCGCCGTGCCCGCCGACATCGCCGAGGCCATCCTCGAAGGCCTCACGCCCTTCTTCAACCGCCACATGGGCGTCGTCTTCAGCACCGACATCCAGGTCAGCCGGCTCGCCAAGTTTCAGCCGCCGGGGTAACCACCCGCAAGCGCTTGCAGCGCTGAGCGCCCGGGTGCCCCGGTGGTGTCAGCCCAGGGGTCGCGGGGGCTGCTTCTCCCTAGAAAGAGCAGTTCACCACGAAGCACACGAAGAGCAGGAAGAAGAACACGAAGAAAGACAGGCGCTTGAAGGTGGGCATCCCCGTGATCTCGCTCACCCGTCGGGTGAAGGCGTGAGCATGCGTATGCTCCTGAGCCTCTTCGTGTTCTTCGTGGTTCAAATACCGGATCGAGGTTGAGTCACGCTCCGTCCCCCCCTCGCGCTCGCCGAGGGTGGACCGCTCCAGGCTGTGTACCCGTTGTCGCCTCGGGTAGGATAGATCCCTGCCCATGGCTTGGAGGGAGGAAAGCATGACGGACTCAGAGCACGAGCTGACCCGCGAGATCGGTCAGCGGCTGCGCGCCGCGCGCCATGAGCGGGGCTTGAGCCTCGCCCAGCTGGCGGCGCTCACCAATGGGCTCTACAGCAAGTCGCGGATCAGCAACTACGAGCAGGGCCTCCGCCGGCCGAGCATCGAGGCGGCGCGGACGTTGGCTGACGCCCTCGTCATTGTCAACGCCGCCGAGCTGCTGGGTGTCGAGGGCGGCGAAGACAACGCCCTGTCCGCGGAGGAAATGCGTCTCCTTGACGCCTTTCGCCGAGCCGACGTGGATTGGCGTTGCCGCCTGCTCGACATCGCCGAAGCGGTGCAGCTCGACCCGCCGCCCGGGCAGGGCCGGCGCCGGCGCAAAACCGGCCGCAGCGCCGGGGCGGGATGAGCGTGACCGCCCGCGCGCTGAACCGGGCCATCGGCCGGCGGCTGCGCTGACTGACGACGACCTTGGCGTCTCCGGACTCGCCCAAGCCAAAGCTGGCCGCGCCTCGGCTCGGCGCATCCGGCAGGTGCCCTTGTCAGCCGTTCTTCTGGCTCTCTCCGCCAGCCTACGCCGCGTAGGATTGATCTGACCCCGGGGTGGGAATGCGCCACTGTCAATCCGGCCGGAATCCTACGCCGGTCGTCGCTGACTGCTTTCGGAGTTGGTTGTACGTTTAACCCAGCAGCGCGCTTGGTTGCTGTGGATGGCCGAGGCGCTGCATCCGGGGCGGCAGTGTTGACGAAGCTCCCAGCAGTCCGGGCTTCTGTGCTCGCTCCCGGATCTGAAGCGATCCCTATGGTTTCCAATACGCGACATAGCCCGGGAGGTGTATCTCGATGGCAATCAGAACTCTGACCTCGCTGAGCCTGTTGAGCATTGCGCTGGTGGCATCGCCAGCCAGTGCAGATCGCACCATCTTCCTCGATTTCGACGGTCATCGAGGTTGGTTCGCGAATTATCGAAGCCCGAATCAGACCGATTGGCTGTACCTCGATGTGCCGCCGTTCTGCGGCAGTGCTGCCGATCGTGCCGACATCGCGGAGCGTGTCCGGGAGGATTTCGCACCATTCGACGTAGAGATCACCACTGAGGAGCCCCCGGATCTTGAAGAGGGGGCGGACGTTGGCTTCAGGGTGATCATTGGCGGCGACTACACTGACTGGAACTATTCAAGAGCGGTCTACGGCCTCTCCAGCCACCCCTTGGTGGAGAACGCCGTCCTGGTGGCCGCCTTCGCGCCGGGCTCGGGCCCGGCCTGCGCGGACGTCCGTTCGAATAAGGACATTGCGCAGACGTCCTCCCACGAGCTCGCGCATTCCATTGCCTGGCTCTCCGGGCAATGGCTCAGTCATTACACCGCAACGCATCATCCCGTCGGCGCTCCGGCCCATGTCGGCTTTCCGATCTTGGGCTCCTTTTCGGACCGGCGCGACATCTGGTACGCCGATGAGCAGGTGGAGCGCGGTTACGACCGAAGGACCGGGGAGATCATCATCGGGCCGCAGGACGATATCGATACCCTCGCGGACGGGCTTGGTCTGCGCGCTGACGATCATGGCGACACGCCGCAGTTTGGCAGCTTGTTGCAACGCGCCCCGGATTACGGGGGAGACCGGGTACTGAAGGGGGAAGGTATCGTGGAGATCAACGAGGCGAGCGATCCGTCCGCATGCCCCGAGGGCGAGATCCTGGATTCGCCTGTGCTGCGCGCTGGTCTGCTGTGTCTAGGCCCCCATCCGCGACCGGTTCCTTTGATCGGCGACCATCGGGACTTCTTTCTGTTCGAAGCCGATTGGGGACCCGGGGGCAGTCAGCGGCTCGATATCCGGGTCGACACCATCAACAGGAAGCTGAGCAAGCCGCTCAACGATCCGACGGCCAATCTCGACGCCGAGCTGGAGATCTACCATCGCGCCGCTGGTCCTCTGTCCTGGTGGAGTGGCTGGCAGAAGGTGACAAGCTATGCCGTTGGGCATGGTCAAACGGATCTCTGGGCAAAGGCCACCCTGGTGATCGGCGCTCGGGACAATCCTCCCGGCCACTACGCTGTCGGTGTGCGTAGCGCAGGCGGCTATGGCGATCTCGGGCAGTACCAGGTCACTGTCCGCGCTCCCGCCATCCGGGAGCTCGAGTGGGAGGGCTGGTGGACGCTCGCTTATGCGTCCCTACTGGACGAGCTGTCGGCGCTTGACGAGGGCGCGGGGCTGAAAACGCTCCTTCAGCGACTGGCTGAGCAACAGCTCATTGACCCAGCGGTCTTGGAGCGGCCTGAGGTGCTCGACGTCCTACCGGAGGTGCTTGAGGAACATCGGCCAAGCGAGATCTTTGCGCATCTCTTCGCAGGCGCTGTGTGGGAACAGCTGCCTGCGGACGAGCGCAAGGCGGCGCGGTTTGACTTCGATCATCAGGTGCGTCGGATTCTGTTCGGAGGTGCGGCGGTCCCGCGTTAGCTTGGGTTGCCCCGATTCGGAGCGTGGCCGGGGATCGGTTGGCCCCCGGCTGCGTTCCGGCCAGTGCCCTGTGGATGCTCCTATCGCTCGGGGTCCCTGCTCTTGACGAGGCGCGGCTGCTGGTCGCGTTCCGGGCAACGGATGCCGCGGGTCGGCGCCCAGGGGCTCGGGGTCGCGGTGTCGGGGGCCGGCTGCGGCGCGTCCGGGTCGGGCAGCGACTGAGGCGGCGAACGGCCGCTTGACAGCCAGGAGAGATCTGCTGGCTTGACAGAGCAGGGGAAGCGTGGCGAAAAAAGGGGAGGAGGTGCGCGATGACGATCGACGCTGCGACGCAAGCAGAGATCGACCGCCTGAATGCGGCGGTCGACGAGTTTGCCGGCGAGATGAAGGCGCGGCTGCGCGAGCAGGCGCTGAAGGGCTACCGCGGCTGGGACGACCCGGCGCAGTACGAGCGCATCCTCGAGATGCTGGTTACGCGCGCGCCGGCGGCTGAAGGGGAGGAGGTGGATACCGCGAACCTGGCGATGATCCTGTGGAGCCTGCGGCGGCGCGGCTTAGGTTAGCGAGCGGTGCCCACTGCTCTGGGTCCGGAACTTCCTTCCGGGATCTCCCTGGCGTCCGGCAGTTATGAATTCTACAGCGGACGTTCGAGATGCGTCCCCTGGGAGGCGGGAACCGGCCAGAAGCGGCCCTTGACCCGGGTGCCGTCCGGCGGCACCATTCGGTCAAGGGGCCGACCCAATGCGACTTGTGCTAAGGTCGCATCGAACACAATCACCTTTCGACGGTCCAAGCGATCCTCATCGGTCGGCAGGTGTTCTCGTCCTTCTCGATAACATGCCGTTCAGGGGAGTTATGCGGAATTCGGACAACCACTCGTTGGGCGGAGAACAGACAATCGAGGCGAAATATGCAATTCACTGTAGAAATAGAACAGGAAGTGGACGGGAGATGGATTGCAGAAGTCGCTGAAATTCCGGGCGCGATGAAATACGGAAGCACGAAAGACGAAGCAATCGCGCATGTCGAAGCACTGGCTCTTCGGGTTCTCGCCGAGAGACTTGAAAATGGAGAGCAATTGGCAGAACCGATCCACATCAATTTCGCTGCGGCATGAGCCAGTGGCCAAGTACCAAAGCGAAGCGGGTACTCGCCGCTCTACGCCGCAACGGCTGGGAAATCAAGCGGTCTTCGGGATCTCATCGAACACTCGCCAAGGAAGATTATCCGGATTTCGTTTTCGCTTTTCACGACTCGGAGGAAATCGGGCCACGAATGTTGGCGCGTATTGCAAAGCGCACGGGCTTGCGACCGGAAGACTTATAGCGCCCAACAAGGGGATAAACTCCGAGGCTGGCCAAACAGCGGTCAGCTCGGGTTAGCCGTGACGTTATGTCTCCTATGGGTCGACAACGGCCAACCCCGCCCTGGCTCGTGAGCGTCCGCTACGGCACAGGAAGCGGCTGTCCCGGGCCAGGGATCGATCGGCGGGTTGGGGTGGGCGGGGGCTCAGCGCTGCCAAAGTGCAGAAGGCACCAGCCGGGAATGGCTGGCGGCCGAAACGATATCGAACCGGTTCGTCAGCGTGCTCTTGCCGCTGGCTGCCGGGCCTAGCGGCGGCCGCTGGCGACGATGCTGGATGAGCTGGAAGCGGGTGCCCAATCTATTCGGGATCAAGCGGCGGTGACTGTGGGTGGTCTCCTCGCAGATGCCGGCGTTGGCGCTGACGATCCCGCTGGTGACGTTCACCTGGCGCGAGAGCATGTCCTGGAGCGGGTAGCCGGCGGCGCTGGCAGTCTCGCCGAGGTTCGCCTCGGCGCTGCTGAACACAGCGGGCTGCGTTTTCAGGTCTTCGACGCGCAGGATCGCGAGGTCCGTGCTGGCGCGGGAGTGGGTGAGCCTTGCGTCGTGCCAGCGCTCGCCGTGCTGCACCCGGATGGAGCCGCAGCCGTCCACCACGTGATGGTTGGTGAGTACGTCTGCCAGCTTGCGAACTGCATTGCACGCCGCCGCTCCGGCACTGCGGCCCGCGGTGGGGTCGGGCGCTGTCGCGATCTCCTGCGCCGTGTCGCTGCCCGGACACGCGGTCTGGCGGTAGGTGACGTTACCGCTAGCGTCCACGCATTTGTTCAAGCCGGCGAGGGCGGGGCAGGCGAGGGCGAGCGCTGCGGCGGCCGCGGGGAGGAGGGCTGTGCGCATGGTGTTTCCCTGTCCGTTCGAGCGCTCTGCGACCCGTTATTGACTTGGTGCACGACCAGGGTTTCCCTGAGAGCGCGCTGTGCGTTACGTTTGATGCACACACGCAGTATAGACAAAGGGTCGGACCCCGATGCTAGCCACCAAGACCGAAACCTTGACTGGCCGCATCGCGCCGGAGTTAAAGGCGGCGCTGCGGGGGACGGCCGAGCGCGAGCGCCGCAGCCTGGCGAATATGCTGGAGGTCATGGTGTTGCGGTACACGGCGGGCGAGGTTAGGGCGGTGCCGGCCGACGTATCGCAGGTGCGTGGGAAGGGTCGGGGTTAGCGCGCGGAGAGTAGGCGTGTGGCGAGCGTGTCAGCGCGCTCAGAACCAAACAGGGGGCGTATCGTGGGGACGGACCGGAACGGGAACGGGGGCGGCGACCTCGGTTTCGAGGCGCAGTTGTGGGCAAGCGCAGACAAGCTGCGCAGCAACATGGAGCCCAGCGACTACAAGCATGTCGTCCTGGGGCTGATCTTCCTGAAGTACATCTCCGACGCCTTCGAGGCCAAGCGCGAGCACCTGTTGCGCGACGCCGCGGACCCCGAGAGCTTCTACTACGTCCAGGAAGAAGCCGCCCGCTACGCCATCGCCGAGGACCGCGACGAGTACCTCGCCGAGAACATCTTCTGGGTGCCTGGGGAGGCCCGCTGGTCCCACCTCCAGGCCCACGCCAAGTCCACCGACATCGGCAAGCGCATCGACGACGCGATGATCGCCATCGAGGCCGCCAACCCGCGGCTCAAGGGCGTGCTGCCGAAGGACTACGCCCGCCCGGCGCTCAATAAGGTCATGCTCGGCGAGCTGATCGACCTCATCAGCGGCATCGCGATGCGCGAGGGCGCCGACCGCTCCCGGGACATCCTGGGCCGCGTCTACGAGTACTTCCTCGCGGGCTTCGCCGGCGCCGAGGGCAAGCGCGGCGGCGAGTTCTACACCCCGCGCTCGGTGGTGGGGCTGCTGGTGAAGATGCTGGAGCCCTATAAGGGCCGCGTCTACGATCCCTGCTGTGGCTCCGGCGGCATGTTCGTGCAGTCGGAGAAGTTCGTCGAAGAGCACGGCGGCCGGCGCGGCGACATCGCCATCTACGGCCAGGAGAGCAACTACACCACCTGGCGCCTCGCCAAGATGAACCTGGCGGTGCGCGGCATCGACGCCGACATCCGCTGGAACAATGAGGGCAGCTTCCATCGCGACGCGCTGCCGGACCTGCGCGCCGACTTCGTCCTAGCCAATCCGCCCTTCAACATCTCCGACTGGGGCGGCGAGCGCCTGCGCGAGGACGCCCGCTGGCAGTACGGCGTGCCGCCCGCGGGCAACGCCAACTACGCCTGGCTCCAGCACATCGTCCATCACCTGAGCCCCACCGGCAGCGCCGGCGTCGTCCTCGCCAACGGTTCGATGAACACCCAGCAGTCCGGCGAGGGCGACATCCGCCGCGCCATGCTGGAGGGCGACGTCGTGGACTGCATGGTCGCCCTGCCGCCGCAGCTCTTCTACTCCACGCAGATCCCCGCCTGCCTGTGGTTCCTCGCCCGCGACAAACGCCCGCATCGCAAGGGTGCCCGCGACCGCCGCGGCGAGGTGCTATTCATCGACGCCCGCAAGCTCGGGCACCTGGTGGACCGCACCCGCCGCGAATTCTCCGATGAGGACATCGACCGCATCGCCGGCAGCTACCACGCCTGGCGCGGCGGCGCCGACGCGAGCGGCTACGAGGACGTCCCCGGCTTCTGCAAGGCCGCGAGCCTGGACGAGATCCGCGGCCACGACCACGTGCTGACCCCAGGCCGCTACGTCGGCGCCGCCGCGGTGGAGGACGACGGCACGCCCTTCCCGGAGCGGTTTGCGGAGCTGACCGAGAAGCTGGACGAGCAGTTTGCCCAGGGCGAGGCCTTGTCCGCGCTCATCCAGGCCAAGCTGCGGGCCATCGATGTGCCGTGAGCTGCGCCGCGATCCGCTACGCTCGTCACGCCTTCGAGCGAATGTTCGAGCGATCCCTGTCGCCGGCACTGGTCGAGGCGGTGATTGCCAGCGGTGAGATCATCCAGCAATACCCCCACGACCAGCCCTTCCCGAGTCGGCTCATACTTGGCTGGAGGGATGCAACCCCAGTGCATGTCGTCGTTGCGCAGGACGCTGCCTCGGGCGACTGTATCGTTGTCACCGCCTACATTCCCAACCCGGCGCTCTGGAGCACCGACTTCAAGACGCGGAGAAACCGATGAACTGCATCACCTGCAAGAACGGCCGGATGTTCCCCGGCCAAGTCACCGTCTCCCTGACGCGAGGCGAGACGCTGGTGGTCATCAAACAGGTGCCAGCGCAAGTCTGCGACAACTGCGGCGAGTACACCCTGGACGCGGACATTGCGCAGCGCGTCTACAGCCAGGCCGATACCGCCGCGGCGCACAACGCGGAAGTCGAGATCCTGCGCTATGCCGCTTGATGCCTCGCAAGCTGCCGGTTGCCGCCGCTTGGATGCCGGGGCGTGCCCAGGCATCCAGGCCATGGGCCGCGGGTGTGTCCGCGGCGATGACCACGTGCTCACGCCCGGCCGCTACGTCGGCGCCGCGGCGGTGGAGGACGACGGCACGCCCTTTCCGGAGCGGTTTGCGGCGCTGAAGGCGAGGCTCGATGAGCAGTTGGCCGAGGGGGAGGAGTTGGGGGCTTTGATTCAGGCGAAGTTGGAGGGGAGGGTTGCAAGTGGATAAGCAGATTGCGACGTTCCAACACCTTCGTGAAGCGGGCATCCTTGATTTCGGCGATGGCTACCGAGCCAAGAATGCGGAGCTTGGTGGAGACGGCCCAGTATTCCTTCGATCCGCGTATCTTCAGGACAACGGGTTTGTCTTGAGGGAACCAGATCGGTTCAAAGAAACGACTACGGAGCGCTTTGGCGCGAAGGCTGCATCTGTCGGTGATGTAGTCATCACAACCAAAGGTAATTCGACGGGGCGTATCGGGCTGATACGGGAGACCGAGGCGGGTGCGATCTATTCTCCGCATCTTTCCTACTGGCGCTCGCAGGACGCCACTGTCTTAGACCAGCGCTATCTCTACTTCTGGTCGCTGTCGTACGAGTTCCGGGGGCAACTTCACGGCCTGGCCTATGCGACGGATATGGCCCCATACCTCAGCTTGAAAGATCAAGCGGCGCTGACTATTTCGATTCCGCCACTCCAAGACCAGGTGGAAATCGGGGACCTGCTCGGCGCCCTCGACGACAAAATCGAGCTGAACCGCCAGACCAACGAAACGCTGGAGGTGCTGGCGCGGGCGATCTTCAAGGACTGGTTCGTGGACTTCGGCCCCACGCGGGCCAAGGCCGAGGGCCGCGCGCCCTACCTGGAGCCTGCGCTGTGGGATCTGTTCCCGGATCGGCTGGATGCGGAGAGGAAGCCGGAGGGGTGGGATGCCGGTTCCTTGACGGATGTGGCGGATCTGAATCCGGAATCCTGGACCAAGAGGAATGCCCCGGACGCTGTCGAATACGTGGACCTCTCCAATACCAACTGGGGCACGATCGACAAGACCGAGATGCACTCATGGGCGTCAGCGCCGAGCCGGGCGCGGCGCATACTCAAGCCTGGCGACACCATCGTTGGGACTGTCCGCCCCGGCAATGGCTCTTATGCCTTCATCGCGGAAGATGGCTTAACGGGCAGCACCGGCTTCGCGGTGCTGAGGCCCAAGTCGCCTCGCGATTGCGCGCTCGTTTGGCTCGCGGCTACGGCTCCGGAAAACATCGAGCGGCTTGCCTTCCTGGCAGACGGCGCAGCGTATCCCGCAGTTCGCCCGGATGTTGTCGCCAATACTGAAATAGTCCTTGCGGACCCCGAGGTCATAGACGCCTTTTCCCGTACTTGCGGGAGTCTTCTCGACAGAATCGAGGCTCACAAGGCGGAAAGCCGCACCCTCGCCCAAACCCGCGACCTCCTCCTCCCCAAGCTCATGTCCGGCGAGATCCGCCTGCGCGACGCCGAGCGCATCGTCGGAGAGGCCGCATGAGTGCGGCACCGCTCGGCAGGCTGTCCAAGGTGGACCTGCGCGACGCCTGGCAGTCCGAGGCCGGGGACTTCACGCCCTGGCTCGCGCAGTCCGAGAACATCGCCCTGCTCGGCGAGGCCATTGGCCTGGAACTGGAGGTGGAAGCGCAGGAGAAGGACGTCGGGCCATTCCGCGCGGACATCCTCTGCCGGGACACCGCAGAGGGTCACTGGGTGCTGGTGGAGAACCAACTGGAGCGCACGGACCACATCCACCTGGGCCAACTGCTGACCTATGCCGCCGGGCTCAACGCCGTGACCATCGTCTGGATCGCGGCGCGCTTTACCGAGGAGCACCGCGCCACGCTGGACTGGCTTAACGACATCACCGATGAGCGCTTCAACTTCTTCGGGCTGGAGGTGGAGCTGTGGCGCATCGGCGATTCCGCCGTTGCGCCGAAGTTCAACGTCGTCTCCAAGCCCAACGACTGGACGCGCGTGGTCACGGACGCAGCGAAAGGCATCAGCGAGACCGCGCTCACGGAGACCCAGCGCCTCCAACTGGACTTCTGGACCGGTTTTCGCGAGCACATGCTCGCGCGGGGCTCGGCGGTCCGGCCCACCAGGCCACTGAAGCAAAGCTGGATGTGGATGGCCATCGGGCGCTCCTGGTGCAAGCTGATGGCGACGATCTCGACCTGGAGCAGCGAGACCCAGGCGTGGGGACCCGGCGAAGTGCGCGCGGAGCTGCACCTCACCGATGAAGATGCCAAGACCTACTTCCAGCTCCTGACGCGGCAGAAGGACGCCATCGAGGCCGAGGTGGGCGAGCCGCTGATCTGGTACACACGCGAGGCCGTCAGGAGTTGCCGCATCGGTGTGACGCGCAGTGCCGACCCGCAAGCCGGGGACACTTGGCCTGAGCTCTTCGACTGGCTCCGGGTCAAGCTAGAGGCGCTCAACGCTGCATTCCGGGAGCGCGTGCGCTCGCTGGATGCCGCAGATTGGCAGCCGGACGACGCCGCGGGCGAAGGCGCATGACCAGACGCGTGACAGAGCGCTGCGTAGCCGGCGAGGTTATGCGGCGCCCAGAGTCTGACGGCCCCGAGGTTCGTGGCTCGTGCCGACGCGCGCAAGGCGCCACCCCGAAGCGGCCGGCCACGCCGAGGTGCAGATGCTGATGGATGCCAATACCCGCAAGGAACGGTTCTCTCTCGCCTACATCGCCGCGGTCGCGGCCAAGGCCGGCTTTGACGTGGTCGAGCCCAGCGTGGACGTCGACAGCATCGACGGTGCCCTGATTTCGCACGCAGGGCGACGGCCGAGGATCGAGTTTCAGGCGAAGGCGACGGCCCGCGATGTGCTCGGCGACGATGACATCGGGTTCCCGTTGCCCATCAAGAACTATGACGATCTGCGCGCGGAGGTCATCGTGCCGCGTATCCTCATCCTCGTCGTGCTGCCGCAGGCCGAGGACGCTTGGCTGACCCACAGCGAGGAGGAGCTGGTGCTGCGTCACTGCGGCTATTACCTCTCGCTCGCGGGCCTGCCTGAGCGCGACAATAGCGCCAGCGTCACCGTGCGCATCCCCCGCGAGAACCGTTTCGACCCGAACCGGCTCGCAGCCCTGATGAACCTTGCCGCCCTCTGACTCGTCATGCGAATCGAACTGACCGACGAGGCCGCGCTGAGCAGCTTGCCCTGGGGCGACTTGAAGTCGTACCTCGATGCGCAGGGGTGGACGCTGGTGGACCGCATCGGCGACAAGGCCCTCGTGTACCGGCCTGGGGACGGGTCCCGCGAGGCGGTGGAGATCCTGGTGCCCGCCCGGGACGACCTCGGCGACTATGCGTTGCGCATGGCGGAGGCCGTGCGGATTCTGGCCGACGTGGAGCAGAGATCCGCCCTCGCCGTCTACGGTGATATCACCGTGTCCGGTCTTGATGTCGTGCGCCTGCGTGCGGCCACTGCCGACGCGGACGGCGCCATCGCCATCGAGCAGGGCGTCACCCTGTATCGCGAGGCCGAGAACCTGATGCTGTCCGCGGCCTGTGCAGCGGTAGACCCCAGGCGCAACTACCACCTGCGGAAGGTGACCGAGGCCACGGACTACCTGAAATCCGTGCGGCTCGGTCCGAGCGAGCGCGGCAGCTATGTCCTGACCGTCTTCTCGCCGGTACAGCCGCGGCTCGGCGACCAGCAGCGACTGGAGTTCGGCGACGAGCCCTTCTCCCGCACGGTGACCTTGCGGCTGGCCGACGCGCTCGGCGCCGCCAAGCGGGCGGCCGATCGGGCGGTCTCCGATGGGGCCTTCGCCCCGTTCGACGCCTCCGTTGCCGAAGGTGTCAGCGCGAATCTGTGCGAGGCGGTCGCGCGGCTGGCCGAGGCCGCGCGCGGGATCGACATCGGCTTGTCCTGGGCGCGCACCCGGCCGGCCGGCCGCCGCAATCAGCGGTTCCATTTCAGCCCGGATGTGGCGGACGTCCTGCGGGAAGCGGCCAGCGTCTTTCGCAGGTCCGAGCCCCTCACGGACGAGCGTCTCAGCGGCTTCGTGATCGCCCTGGATCGGCCGGTGGAGCACTTCGACGGCAGCGCGACCTTGCGGGTCCTGCTCGAAGACAAGCCGAAGCGCGTCCGGGTGCGCTTCGAGCAGTCCGTTTACGCGCAGGTGATCCGCGCGTTCCAGGAGAAGCTGGTCCTTTCGCTGCGGGGAGACCTGTATCCGGTCGGCCAGCGGTGGGAGATTCGCAACCCGCGGGAGATCCGGGTCGAGGAAGATCAGGATGCCGACGCCGCCGATGATTGACGGCGTTTGCAGACGCTCAGGGCTCTGCTGAACGGCCGGCATAAGAACGAAGAACCGCCCGCTCGCACGATCAAGCGGTCGTGGGCCGGGGCAGCCCGGCGCCCGGCGGCACCTGCGAGCCGGCAACGCACAGTGACGGGAGAACGAGCATGGCAAAGCTCGCCGAAAGCCATGTCGAAGCCGCCGCCCTGGCCTGGCTGGCGGAACTGGGGTACGCGACAGCCCACGGCCCGGACCTCTCCCCGGAAGGCGCGACACCCGAGCGCGCCAGCTACGCCGACGTGGTGCTAGCGGATCGCCTGCGCGAGGCGCTGGTGCGCATCAACCCGCATCTGCCGGCGGCGACCCTGGAGGAGGTCGCCAAGAAGATCCGCCAGACCGAGCTGCCGGACCTGATCCAGGAGAACCGCCGGCTGCATCGGCTGCTGGTGGAGGGTGTCGACGTCGAGGTCGAGCGCGCCGATGGCAGCATCGGCGGCGATAAGGCCTGGCTGCTCGACTTCTCCGACCCCGCCAACAACGACTGGCTGGCAGTGAGCCAGCTCATGGTCATCGAGCACGGGCACGAGCGTCGCGCCGATGTGGTGGTGTTCATCAACGGCCTGCCGCTGGGTGTTGTGGAGCTGAAGAGCCCCGGCAACGAGCAGGCGACGTTGGCGGGCGCCTACAACCAGCTCCAGACCTACAAGGCGGAGATCCCGAGTCTGTTCCGCACCAACG
Source organism: Thiohalocapsa halophila (assembly GCF_016583825.1). GTDB lineage: Bacteria > Pseudomonadota > Gammaproteobacteria > Chromatiales > Chromatiaceae > Thiohalocapsa > Thiohalocapsa halophila. Next base: position 16,879 of record NZ_NRRV01000030.1, read on the forward strand.
CCGTCGCGGTGACCTCCGATGGCCTGCAGGCGCGCATCGGCTCGCTGACCGCGAGCCTGGAGCGGTTCATGCCCTGGCGGACCGTGGACGGGCAGACCATCGCATCCAAGGGCGCACCGGAGTTGGAGACGTTGCTGAAGGGCGTCTTCGAGCCACAGCGTTTCCTGGCCCTGGTGCGGGACTTCACCGTGTTCGCGGACAAGGGCGACGGCCTGGTGAAGATCGTCGCCGGCTATCACCAGTTCCACGCCGTGGAGCATGCGGTGACGGCGACGGTGCTGGCGGCGGGGCCGGCGGGCGACCGGCGCATCGGCGTGATCTGGCACACCCAGGGCTCGGGCAAGAGCCTGCTGATGTCCTTCTACGCCGGGCGGATCATCGACGAGTCCGAGCTGGCCAACCCGACCATCGTCGTCATCACCGACCGCAACGACCTGGACGACCAGCTCTTCGGCACCTTCAGCCTGTGCCGGGCGCTGCTGCGCCAAACGCCCCAGCAGGCCGACAGCCGCGAGGACCTGCAACGGCTGCTCGCCCGGCCCTCCGGCGGGGTCGTCTTCACGACCATCCAGAAGTTCGCGCCGGCGAAGGGCGAGCAGGCGTATCCGCTGCTGACGGACCGGCGCAATGTCGTGGTGATCGCCGACGAGGCGCATCGCAGCCAGTACGGCTTCAACGCCCGGGTGGACCAGAAGACGGGCGAGGTGGCCTACGGCTTCGCCAAGTATCTGCGCGATGCGCTGCCGAACGCCTCCTTCATCGGCTTCACCGGCACGCCCATCGAGCAGGACGACGTGAACACACCGGCGGTGTTCGGCGAGTACATCGATGTCTACGACATCAACCGCGCCGTCGAGGACGGGGCGACGGTGCCGATCTACTACGAGAGCCGCCTCGCCCGCGTGGAGCTGGACGACGAAGCCCGCGCCGCGCTGGACGAAGACATCGACGAGATCACCGAGGATGAGGAGGCCAGCGAGCAGGAGCGTCTGAAGCGCAAGTGGTCCAACGTCGAGGCCGTGGTGGGCGCGCCGAGCCGCCTGCGCCAAGTGGCCGAGGACCTGGTGGCGCACTTCGAGGCGCGCACCGCCGCCATGGACGGCAAGGGCATGATCGTCTGCATGAGCCGGCGCATCTGCGTGGCCCTGTACGACGAGCTGGTGCGCCTGCGGCCCGACTGGGACAGCGACGACGACGCGGCAGGTGCCGTGAAGATCGTCATGACGGGCTCCGCGGCGGACCCGGAGGACTGGCAGCGCCACCTGGGGGGCAAGTCACGCCGCGACCTGCTGGCCAAGCGCGCCCGGGACCCGGACGACCCGCTCAAGCTCGTCATCGTCCGCGACATGTGGCTCACGGGCTTCGACGCCCCCTGCATGCACACCATGTACGTGGACAAGCCGATGCACGGCCACGGGCTGATGCAGGCCATCGCCCGGGTCAACCGCGTCTTCCGCGACAAGCCGGCGGGGCTGGTGGTGGACTACATAGGCATCGCCCAACGCCTCAAGAGCGCGCTCAAGGGCTACTCCGACAGCGACCGCCGCCAGGCCGGCATCGACGAGGGCGAGGCCGTCGCGGTGCTGCAGGAGAAGGTCGAGGTGGTGCGGGCCATGTTCCATGGCTTCGACTACGAAGCGGGCGTCACCGGTACGCCAGAACAGCGCCTGCAAGTGCTCGCCGGCGCCATCGATTGGATTCTGACCCGCCAGCAGGAGGCGGCGGCGCGCGAGGAGACGCCCGAAGGCAAGAAGCGGGCGCACCGGCGCTACAGCGACGCGGTGCTGGCGCTCTCCAAGGCCTTCGCGCTCGCCTCCGCCAGCGATCTGGCCCGCGAGATCCGCGACGAGGTGGGGTTCTTTCAGACCGTGCGGGCGGCGATGGTCAAACCGACGCCGCGCAGCGCCCAGAGTGCGAAGGACCGCGATCTGGCGATCCAGCAGATCGTGAGCCGCGCCGTGGTCTCCACCGAGATCGTCGACATCATGCAGGCCGCGGGCTTGCAGTCACCGGACATCTCCGTGCTCTCCGACGAGTTCCTGGCCGAGGTGCAGGGCATGGAGAAGAAGAACCTCGCCGCCGAGGCCCTGCGCAAGCTCTTGAACGGCGAGATCCGCGCCCGGGCCAAGTCCAACGTGGTCCAGACCCGCGCCTTCTCCGAGCGCCTGGAGGAGGCCATCGCCCGCTATCACAACAACGCCATCACCACCGCCGAGGTCATCCAGGAGCTCATCGAGCTGGCCAAGGCCATCCGCGCCGCCCACGAGCAGGGCGCCGAGCAGGGCCTGTCCCCGGACGAGATCGCCTTCTACGACGCCCTGGCCGACAACCAAAGCGCAGTGGAGGTCATGGGCGATGAGAAGCTCCGGATCATCGCCACGGTGCTGCTCAACCAGCTCAAGAAGAACGTGACGATCGACTGGGCCCAGCGCGACTCCGCCCGCGCGCGGATGCGGGTGCTGGTGAAGCGCATCCTGCGCCACTACGGCTATCCGCCGGACTTGCAGGATGCTGCGGTGCAGACGGTGTTGCAGCAGGCGGAGGTGTTGTCGGAGCGGTGGGCGGCTTGAGCGCGTGATGGTGTTGTCACCGAAGGCCGCGGGCGTGGGCTTGACGCTGACTGCGGCGAACCACGTCATCCATCTCTCGCGCTGGTGGAACCCCGCCGTTGAGGATCAGTGCACCGATCGGGTGTACCGCATCGGCCAGCAGCGCGACGTGCATGTGCATATCCCGCTGGCGATGCATCCGACGCACGAGGAGCGCAGTTTTGACGCCAATCTGCACCGGCTGCTCGAGGACAAACGCCGTCTCAGCGTCAGTGTGCTCGCAGCGCCGACAGCGACTTCCAGCGAGTCACTCCCAGGGCATCTGCAGCCAGTCTTCCAGCTCGGTCAGGTCCGCGCCGGCTCTGGCGCTGCCGGGCAGCACCGGCATCATTGAATGCGGCTCCACCAGCCGATACTGCGGCGGCCCGCCGTTGTCCGTTGCGCGTACCAAACGCAGCCCCATGCGGTGCGCGAGGGTGCAGACACGATGCTCATGGACGGCCAACATCACGACTTCCTCAATGCTTTGTATTGGGTAAGCGGATGATGCAACACCCAAAGACCATGAGGCAAGCATGGTTTCACCCAGTGCACAGGTCGGGGATTGGGTCAGCCAGGAGCCGCCAAGCCGTTGTTCGCGTGCGGAATCGGGTCGGGAAACAGGGTCGCAAGCCGGTGCTGAACGACGAGACCTGCGCTTCGATGGCTGCTCTCAGAGCTGCGGACGCGGTTGCTCGCAACCCTTGCTTGGGGCGGCGCACCAGCGGGTTCTCGTGGCTCGAAGGCCGGCGCCGCGTCGATGAAGGCCATGCGCCACACTGGTTGACGCCGACAGCAGCCTGACTACGTTTGCATCTACGTGTACGACATAGGCTTCACAGCGGTGGCAACGCTGACTCTGCGCATCTCCGACGAGGCCAACGCCGCGCTGGACGCCCTCGCGGCAGCTACCAAGCGTTCCAAGTCCTTCCTGGCACTGCGCGCCATCGACGAGTACATCAGGCTGAACGCCTGGCAGGTCGAGGCCATCCAAGCCGGCGTCGACGATGCCGATGCCGGTCGCCTGGTGAGCCACGAGGCCGTCAAGCAGCGCTGGTTGTCGCGGGCGGAGTCCGGCGAAGAACGCTGATCACAGGCGGCCTCGATTGACCGGATCGATGCTCGCGCTGGAGGGGACAGCCGGAGCGAGGATACCTTGGACCCGACGCGCAGACTGCGATTTGGACGCGGTCGACCAGGTCCGGCAGCAGCAGGTCCAGACCGTCGGCGATAAAGCGCCCGTCGATGGACTCTGTTCAACGAGGACGACGTGCTGGTGATGATCATCACCACCGTACCCGCCGACATCGCCGAGGCCATCCTCGAAGGCCTCACGCCCTTCTTCAACCGCCACAAGGGCGTCGTCTTCAGCACCGACATCCAGGTCAGCCGGGTGGCGAAGTTGCAGCCGCCGGGGTGAGCAGCACGGATACGGATACGACGGGTCAGTCTCCGCGCGGCCCGGCCCCGGTTCAAGCCACCGGCCGCCGGCACGTCCTGGATAGGTTGGTCCACCCTGGCCGGCCAGCCGGGCCGGCAGCAACTGGACAATACTCGCTCAGGCCAGTCGCGTTATCGGGCAGGTGAACGCTGGCCCGACCCATCTATGCGCTCTCGCCGCAACAGCTATATCCCCGCGTGGTCCTTGGCATTACCTGACAGATTGCAATGCCTGGCGAACCACATCGCCTCGTTCATGCCGACAATGCCAGTGTCGCGTTTCTCTTCGAGCAGCTGGTGACAACGCTCACCCAGGTCGGCCAGGTACTGCTCGTAGTCCTCGCTCCAGATACTGATCGCAAGTCGGCTTGCGTAGCCGGCGCCGCGCCAGAACACGTCGGTCTGATTGGTTGCGAGGACTTGGAGTCGCAGGTCCCCGTCCTTCCAGGTCAGCAGGCGCCCACCCCGGGCGCTCTCGATCCCGTCGGGTGAGCCGAGGCGTTTATGCAACCACGCCTGGGGTTGTGTGTTCACGAGCATCGCCCTGTAATGCTCGACGTAACGCAGCTGGCCCACCGTCCCGTCGTCCATGACGCCGAGCTGCAACCTGCCGCCGTTGCGCCGCTCCTTCTCGAGTTGCGGATGGAGCGGGCGCGTCGCGACGAAGGCATTGTCGAGACTCATGCCGTCGTCGTATTCGTACTTCCACTGTCGTTTTAGCGTCGAAATCGCCTCTTCCTTCGACATGCCCACAGCGAGGCCGTCGAAGTTCAGTTCTTGCAGGTCCTCGCCATGGAACAGCTGCGTCATGCGCGGCTCCAGGTCCATTGGACGGTTCGTCTCGGCCTCGGCCCTGGCCTTGCGGGCTGCCTGCTGCCGGCGCAGCTCGGCGTGTATCGCGTTTTGCCGCTGCTGCAGCTCTGCGCGCAAGGCCTGAGCCTCCTCCAGCCCGATCCTGGCCAATAGCGGCGAATCGTTCAGCTCCCTCAGGCTGCGCACCCCGGCGAGGGTGGCGGGGGCCGCTGCGATGGCGGCCCGGGCGTCGGCCAGCTGCTTTTCGATGGCACTGCTCTTGGCCAATACTTCGCCCTTGCCCGCGTTGAGTCGTTCGATCAGCTCCTGACGATCCCGTTCGGTCAGGTAGTCGGCATAAGCAGCCAGCTCATTCGCGTCCCCGAACAGGTAACCCAACCTGGGATAGCTGCCCCGTTCCGCCTGCACGAATTCAGTCGGATCCTTGCCCCGAAGGGCCATCTGCGCGGCCTCCACGATCTTCGGCAATGCAGGAGACGCCTGGTGCCCGAGGATCCTCTCCACGTTTTCAGCCGCCTCCTCGCGGAAACGATCGACCCGCCTCATGGCCTGGCCGCCCTTGCCAACCACCTTCGCCGCCTGGTGCAACCGGCTGAAGGCCGCGCTGTCGTCACGTTTTTTGGCCGCGTTACGACAGGCGGTCAGTTCCTGGTACACGCTCATATACTGGTTGCGACTCCAGCGCTCCGCCGGCAGTCCAAACAGAGGTGCCGTCCACTGCGGACGAAGCAGTGAGCTGACCTCCACCTTGGGGGTCACCTGGACCGTCTCGCCACGTTTGAGCCTTCCCGCCCAGCCGTGCAACGCCTCGCAACCCGGCAGGGTGAACGTTCCCGGCTCCACCGGTGGCCGGGGCGCCGGGGCCTCGGGCGTCTTCCGCCTGTTTGGCTGTCGCTGCCCGCCGCTGGATGCGGCTTGCTCCGTCGAACCCGACGCTCGTTCACCTGTTTGTTCCAGCGCCAGTTGAACGCTAGGTAGCTGACGCCGAACCTTATTGATCTGGTTGGCTTTTTGTCGATCCTGTTTGAAAAGCTGTTGCTGGCAGCTCTTCATGTAATTATCGAGCGACCTGAAATCCCGTGCTTCCCATTTGTCGAGCGCTTTGCCGAACATCCCGGCAAAGGCCTCGTCACGGAAAATTGCGGGCACCGATGCGGGCCCGGCGCGGCCTGCGGGGGGTGAAAAGGTATCCGCCCACGACGCCAGGGCGTCACAGCCGGGTTGGGAGATCCCGGCCGTTGCGGGAATGACACAGGTGAATAAGAACAAAGCAAGCGCATGGCGCATGAAAAACATAAGGCGATTTCCGCTTTCTTTCATATCGGGCAAGCGGGCTGAATCAGGATTTCCCACTTGGGCAGTTCTGGGTTGCGCAGCAGCCGCGCTTCGACCTGGTCCATCGCCTTCTTGATGCGGCTGATGCCTTTGGCGTAAATCTCACGTGAAAGCGCCACGACCGGATGACGGCCTTTCCAGGTCATGGTTGCAGCCCAGCCGAGCATCGCGTCCACATCGCGCAATTGGGCGCCGTTCCAGTGTGCTGCGAGAATGCCCCAGCAGCGTTTGATTTGGTTACGCGGACGCCGTCACCTGTCCGGCCCGCTCGGCCACCGCGCGCTTGAGCGCATCCGGGCGGGTGTCGATCCAGTTGTCCGTGGGCACGACGCGCTCCAGGCGCAGGTTCAGCAGGCGTTTGCGCGGCTGCGGCTGCAGGCCGGCGAAATAGACTCGGCAGCCGTGCGCCACGGCATCGCGCACGGCGCCCTCGATGGCCAGCGACGTGGTCACGCCCAGGTGCGGTACCTCGGTCAGATCCACCACCAGGCTCTTGGCCCCGGCGATCTCGTGCTGCTGGCGGGTGATGGCCTTGGCCGCGCCGAAGATGAGCGGGCCGCTCAGGCAGAGCAGGGCGATGCCGTTGCTCGGGTCGTCGAGGATCTTGCGCTCTTCTTCCGTGGACTCGGGGGCTTCCGTGCACCGGGCACCAGGCTCCTGGCCCGGCAGCCCGAGCAGCTTGACGCCCTCCGATTGCAGGTCCGCGAGCCGGCGGATAGTGAGCACGTTGGCGACGAAGAGCCCGACGGCAACCGCCGTGATGAGGTCCACGAACACCGTCATCAGGATGACGCCGTACATGATGAGCGCCCCGCGCAGGGACACCCGCTGTGCGCGCCTGAGGAAGCCCCAGTCGATGATGTCGATGCCGACCTTGATGGCGATGCCCGCGAGCACGGCCTTGGGGATGGGCTCCACCAAGGCGCTGGCGCCGAACACGACCACCGCCAGGATGAGCGCCCGGGTCAGGCCCGACAGCGCCGTGCGCGCGCCGGTTTGGATGTTCACCACCGTGCCCATGGTGGCGCCGGCGCCGGGCAGGCCGCCGAACAGGCCCGAGACCAGGTTGCCGAGACCCTGACCCATGAGCTCCTTGTCGGAGTTGTGCTGGGTGCGGGTCAGGCTGTCGGCGATCACGGAGGTCAGCAGGGCGTCTATGGAGCCGAGCAGCGCCAGCACCACGGCATCGATGATCATGGTCTGCCACTCGGCGGCGCTGAACACGGGCATCTGGATGCTCGGCAAACCGCCGGGCACCTCGCCGATGGCGCGGTAGGCGCCGCTGCCGAGCACGAAGACGGCCAGCAGCGTGCCCACCACCAACGCCAGCAGTTGTGGCGGTACGAAGCGCCGCCAGCCTCGCGGCATCAGGATTAGGATGGCCAGGGCCAGCCCGCCGAGCGCCGCCTCGCCGGCATTGACGTTGGTGACGAGGTCCGGCAGCGCCTGGAGCGAGCCGATGACGCCGCCGCCGGGGGACGCGAAGCCGAGCAGCGGCGGCAGCTGGATGATGATCAGGATGAAGCCGATGCCGGACATGAATCCGGAGATGACCGTGTACGGCATCATGGTCACGTAGCGGCCCAGCTTCAGCAGGCTGAATAGGATCTGGAACAGGCCCGTCAGCATGACCGTGGTGAACGCCATGGCCATACCGTTTTCGGGGTTCGCGGCCACCATGGTGGTGATGACCGCCGTGAAGACGACGGTCATGGGCCCGGTGGGCTCCGAGATCAGCGTCGGCGTGCCGCCGAACAGCGCCGCGAACAGCCCCACCAGCACGGCGCCGTAGAGTCCGGCCTCCGCGCCGGCGCCGGAGGCGACGCCGAAGGCCAGCGCCATGGGTAGCGCGATGATCGCAGCCGTGACGCCGCCGAAGAGGTCGCCCTTGGCGTTGTCGAATCTGATCTGGTTGAAGATCCGCATGCTGGTGTCCTCTCCGAGGATCCGGTTGTCTCCCGCAGGCTGGCGCGGCAGTTTCTAGGCGCCCGCATCCTAAGGGAAATCGATAAACCGAATCGGAAAAATAGAGCTTCGGTTATGCAAAATCGTGTCCGAACGCCTGCTGCGGCGTATGTCCCCTATAGTGCCCTGGATGCACGCCGACGTCGTGGAGTCGGGACGCATCGGCGCGGCCGGGGACCGGGCGAAAACGGACGCGGTGGTCCAGACTCGCGGATTTTAGATGGATCGCGCGGCAAGTTGACCTGGTTGCTTGGGATCGGGGCGCGGCGGGTCGATAATCGGCGCTTGCAGTCACCGAGTGCGAGCGAGCTCCATGGCCGAGCCCACCGACAACAACGCCAACGCCCCGGACCCGATGCAGGTCATCGACCGGCTGGTGGACACCCTGAAGCGGTGAGGCCCGGATGAGCGCCGACACCCAGACCCGCCGCGCCACCGACACCGCGGAGCGGCCCCGCCGTCGCCGCTTCTCGATGGCGTACATCTCCGTGGCCGTGGCCGCGCTGTTCTCCGTGCCCCTGCTGGGCGTGGTGCTGAACGTCTTTCGCGAGGGCCAGGGCAACTGGCCGCACCTGGTCTCCACGGTGCTGCCGGACTATGTCATGAACAGCCTGGCGCTGATGCTGGGCGTCGGGGCTGGTGTGGTCATCGGCGGCACCGGCACCGCCTGGCTGGTGGTGATGTGCCGCTTTCCCGGCCGGCGGCTGTTCGAATGGATGCTGGTGCTGCCGCTGGCCATTCCGGCCTATGTCGTCGCTTATGCCTACACCGATCTGCTCCAGCACGCGGGGCCGGTGCAGACCCTGCTGCGGGATCTGACAGGGCTCGGGCCGCGGGATTACTGGTTCCCGAACATCCGCTCCACCGGCGGGGCCATACTGGTCTTTAGCGCCGTGCTCTATCCCTACGTCTATCTGCTGGCGCGCACGGCTTTTCTGCAGCAGTCCGTCTGCGCGCTGGAGGTGGGTCGGACCCTGGGCCGCACGCCCTGGGGCGCCTTCACCAGCATCGCGCTGCCGCTGGCGCGACCCGCCATCGTCACCGGCATGGCGCTGGCATTGATGGAGACGCTGGCGGACTTCGGCACCGTGGCGCACTTCGGCGTGCCCACCTTCACCACCGGCATCTATCGGACCTGGTATTCCATGGGCGACCGGGTCGCCGCCGCACAGCTCGCGAGCGTGCTGCTGGCCTTCGTGTTCGCGCTGCTGATGCTGGAGCAATGGAGCCGCTTGCGGGCGCGCTTCCACGAGACCTCCGGGCGCTGGCAGGAGATCAAGCCCTATGCGCTGCGCGGCTGGCGCGCCTGGGGGGCGGCCGTTTTCTGCGCCGGGCCGCTGGTGATCGGCTTCATCGCCCCCGTGGCCATGCTGCTGTGGATGGCGGCCATCGGCGGCCATGACCCGCTCACCGGGCGCTATCTGGAGCTCACCGCCAACAGCACGACCCTGGCCGGCATCACGGCGGTGCTGGCCGTGGTGCTGGCGCTGTTTTTGGCCTATGTCGCACGCATCGAGCGCTCACGGCTCGCCGCCGCCGCCAACCGGGTGGCGGCCGTCGGCTATGCGATTCCGGGCTCGGTCATCGCGGTGGGGATCCTGATCCCGGTGGCGACACTGGACAACGCCATCGACAGCTTCTTCCGCAACACCTTCGGCTTCGGCGTCGGCCTGATCTTCACCGGCGGCATTGCGGCGCTGGTGTTCGCCTATCTGGTGCGCTTTCTGGCGGTGTCCTTCAACACCGTGCAGGCGAGCCTCGGCAAGGTCACCACCCACATGGACGATGTCGCCCGCTCCCTGGGCCATGGGCCGCTCAGTACCGCGCTCAAGGTGCACATCCCGGTCATCTCCGGCGGGCTGCTCACCGCCGGGCTGATCGTGTTCGTGGATGTGTTCAAGGAGCTGCCGGCGACGCTGATCATGCGCCCCTTCGACTTCGACACCCTGGCGGTGCAGGCCTACAACCTCGCCAAGGACGAGCGCCTGACGCAGGCCGCCACGCCGTCGCTGATCATCGTCGCCTGCGGCCTGCTGCCGGTGTTTTTGCTGAGCCGGCAGATCATGGCGTCCAGGCCCGGTGCGCGACAGCGGACCAAGGCGCAGGCACAGGCCGCGGACACAGGGGCGCCGGTGTTGCCTGCGGGGAGTTGATGCTGACGCGCGGCCCGGTCGTGAAGTACGACTCCATCCCTTTGGCCCGGCGCAGCGCAAATGCCCTGAAATCGCGCGGCAAACCAAAATGGTGGTGGTAGGGGGCGGCGAGAGCCTGTGCGTCACCCTCCGGCTTCAGACCCCGCGCCGCTCGATGGTGGTCGGCTTAACGCAAGAAGCGGTGGCGCCGCGGCCCGATTTGGAGCAGCGACGCCAGCCGCTTCATGGTGCTCGTTGTTGGCTCAGGTCGTCATGCGGCGGCGCCGACGGATGACGGCTCCACCCGCCAGCCCAATGCCCAGCAACGCCAGGGTCCCGGGCACGGGATTTTCTCCGGCGGGAGGGTTCAAGTCGCCCCCTTCGCTGTCTAGGAACATGATGTGGGAGAGTCCGTTAGTTAGCTCCGTATCCTCTCCCCACTCGCCGGAAGTGATTGGAAGCGCAAGATCGAGCAGTGTTTGGCAGTCGGCCGAGGGGGCCGGGGAACTAGGATTATCAGCGTCCGGACCATCCCAGCCCGAGCATACGTCGAGACCGGGGAAACTCGTGACTGCACTATCTACGTCGAAGAGAATGGAGTAGTTCCTGGCGTACTTTAGGCTGACATACTTGACTGCGGGGTCGGTGAGGTCGTCGCGAGTGTAGCTCCACGAGCCACTTTTCCAATTGTCGCCATTTTCGCTGGCGAGACCGGTGAGGCCAAGTACAGTGCTGCCTCCGTCGTTGCTGAAGTCGAACTCGCTGCCGTCGATCGAGCTGAAAATAGGATTGATCGAAGTTTCACCCGCCGATCCGTCGCCGTTAACCAAATCCTGCTTCAGGATCTGAGGCGAGTCGTTGAACGAGCACTGTGGGTTTGTGCCGAGGACTCCGGAGCAGTCGTTGTTTGCCGAGAAATCCAGTTGCACCGTGATGATCGCTGCGGAGGCAGTGCCGGACATGGCGAGCGCCAAAGCGCTGGTCGTGAGGCCGGTGACGCCGCTGCCGATGACGCGGCGCAATAAGGAGTGCCGAAGGGCGGGAGAGGACTTTGGTTGCATCAGGTTCATTGCGAAGTGCCTTTGTTTGACCCAGCTCCGACCTTCCGGCGGCATCGCCTTGGATATCAGTGCGATGCCGCGGAGACGGGCGATTAGGTTCGCTGAGCGTGCAAACGCAGTGAGGCAGAGTCTGTGCCAGGATGCATTGGGACGCGTCCGAATTAGGCCTGGGGATTTTGCTTATGGCCTTAGGGTATTGAATGTACGGGGTAAAAGATATGTTGCTGCGTCTTGGAGCGCGCTCCACCGCAATTCCTTTTGGCTTGCTCCCCGAAGCTCAGTCCATTGCTGTAATCAAGACTTTACAATTGTAAGCAGACTGGCTGATTCACGAGGATGCATTGCAAGCCTCAGATCAGTCAATTGGCTATTCCTGTACTGGGGGAAACGCTTATCAGTGGGTCATGCGAAAGCTGAGTATGTTGACTGCAAGCGGTTTTTTCTGGCATGGGCGTTGTAAAGAATTCTGACGCAATGAAGGGGCCGCGCGCTCACTGGGTCGACGAGGCGAGCGACACTCGCTTTCCGTCAGGTTTTCACCCACCCGACTGACCATAAAGTGCCGCTGATGCGGGACTTGACTATCTGTTAAGCCGCGGGTTTCGCTGCGGAGCGCCTCTGGGCGCCATCAGGAGCCACTCTTGTAATCACTGGCGCAATGCCTACGCCTAAAAAGACCGGTGGACTCCGAAGCACACGAAGACCACGAAGCAGAGCACGAGGAAAGCCAGACGCTTGGCGCCAGGCTTCTCCGGGGCTCGCTCGGCCTTGATCATAACTCCGACCGCCTTGAGTGCTGACTGGGTAGTCAGGCCATCCTCGCGTGACGAAATCAGGGCTGGCAGCCCTGGCTACGCAGGGTGCGCCCGCGCGGCTTGATCGTTAGCGCGACCAGTAGTGGGTGGACGAGCGACAGCGAAGTCCACCCCGGGAGCGTGGGTAAGCTGGTGGACTGCGCTGCGCTTGTCCACCCTACGCCCCCCACGCCCTACGCCCTACGCCTGCCCGAGTGGTCGGGATTTTGATCGAGGCCGCTCGCTCATTCCCTAGGTGGCGGCGCAAACTGGCGTGTCCTGTTGAGTCTCTTCGCGTTCTGCGTGCGCTTCGTGGTTGAAACACGGGATCTAGGCTAAGGCCAGTCTGGGCCAGTCGCCCGAGATTCGCACCGGCGGCTATTATTGGTGTTGCGGACTTGGGCCTGTCGTTCGTCGTGTCGGCGTCAGCCGCCATGGAGGCTGTGGTAGCGGAGCCTAAGCTCTTCTCGAGAACGAGCTGTATGTCACCTGAAGACCGCATGAGAGCAGCCTTCAGCGCGATCACGCGACGTCTCTCACAGTTCGACGCTCTTCAGCGGCACACGACGAAGCCGCTGTCCGGTGGCGGCAAAAACGGCGTTGAGCACCGCCGGTGCGGCCACGGCGATGGTGGGCTCGCCGATGCCGCCCCAGAAGCCGCCGGAGGGCATGACGATGACCTCCACGTCCGGCATGTCGGCGATCTGCATCGACGGGTAGTCGTGGAAGTTGCTCTGCACGACGGCGCCGTTTTCGATGGTGCATTCGCCCTGGAACAGCGCTGAGAGGCCGTAGACGAAGGAGCCTTCCACCTGGGCCTCGATCTGCTGCGGGTTGACGGCATAGCCCGGGTCGGTGGCGGCGACGATGCGCTGCACCTTGACCTTGCCGTCGCTCACCGAGACCTCGGCGCAGGCGGCGACATAGCTGCCGAAGGTCTTGACCACCGCCAGGCCGCGATGCGCACCATTGGCTGCGGGCTTGCCCCAGCCGGCCTTCTCCGCGACCGTCTCCAGCACGGCCAGGCTCTTGGGATGCTCGGCCATGAGCTTGCGCCGGAATGCCAGCGGGTCCTTGCCCGCGGCATGGGCCAGCTCGTCGATGAAGCACTCGAGATAGATGGCGTTCTGATTGATGTTGACGCCGCGCCAGAAGCCCGGCGGCACCGGCGGGTTGCGCATGGCGTGCTCCACCAGCAGGTTCGCCACGCCGTAGCTGATGGCGTGGTCGCCGTCGGCATGGAAGCCTTGGAAGGTGACGGGGTCGGAGCCGTCCTCGGCCATCCACTCGGGCCGGACGGAGGCGAGAATGGATTGGCCGGAAATACGCACCTTCAGCGCCGTCAGGTCGCCGCTCTCATCGAGGCCGCCGACCAGCTTGCACTTGGTGATGGGGTGGTAATGGCCGTGCGCCATGTCCTCTTCGCGGGTCCACAGCAGCTTCACCGGGGTGTCCGGCAGCTGCTTGGCGATGAGCACGGCTTGCGTGACGAAGTCGTGGAAGGCGCCGCGCCGACCGAAGCCGCCGCCCAGGTGGATCTTGTGGACGTCGCACTGCTCGATGGGAAGCCCCGCCGCTTCGGCCGCGGCCTCTAGGGCGGCCATGCCGTCCTGGGTGGGACACCAGACCTCGCAGCGCTCCGGTGTCCACACCGCGGTGGCGTTCATGGTCTCCATGGTGGCGTGATTCTGGTACGGGTAGGCGTAGACGGCCTCGATGGTCTTGGCCGCGCCTGCGAGCCCCTGCTCGGCATCGCCACTGGCGTTGCCCACGAACACCTGCTCGCCGGAGGTCAGGCCCTCGTCGAGCATCTCGTCGATGGCGGCGCTGCTGAGGTCCGCGTGCGGGCCCTTGTTCCAGGTGACGGGCAGGGCATCCAGCGCGGTCTTGGCCTGCCACCAGGTGTCGGCCACCACGGCGACGGCGTTGTCGCCGACGGCGAGGACGGCGCGCACGCCCGGCTTGTCGCGCACCTTCGAGTCGTCGAAGGAGTCGAGCTTGCCGGTGAAGACCGGGCAGGCCTTGACGGCGGCGTTGAGCATGCCCGGCAGCGTCAGGTCCGCGCCGAAGATCTGCTTGCCGTTCAGCTTGTCCAGGGTGTCCAGGCGTTTGACCGGCTTGCCGATGAGCTCCCAGTCCTCGGGGTCCTTGAGCTCCACGTGCTCCGGCGGCCAGAGCTTCGCGGCGGCCTTGGCGACCTGGCCGTAGGTGGTGGTGCGCCCCGAGGGGCCGTGGGTGACGACGCTGGCCTCGGCGCTGCACTCGGCCTTTGGCACGTCCCAGGCCTCGGCCGCGGCCTGGATGAGCATCTCCCGGGCCACGGCGCCACCCTTGCGCACATAGGCATGGCTGTCGCGAATGCCGCGGCTGCCGCCGGTGGAGAAGCTGCCCCAGACCCGGTCGCGGCGCAGGTTCTCACCAGGCGTCGGATACTCGGTGGTCACCTTGGACCAGTCGCACTCCAGCTCTTCCGCCACCAGCTGCGCCAGGCCGGTGAGCGTGCCCTGGCCCATCTCCGAGCGTGCGATGCGGATGACCACGGTGTCGTCCGGCTGTATGACGACCCAGGCGTTGATTTCCGGGCCTTCGGGGTCCGCGGCCCAGTCTGTGCCGCCCGTGCCCTCGGCGGTGAGGGCGGTCCGGGGCAGGCCGGGCAGCGTCAGCCCCAGTGCGAAGCCGGCGCCGGCGGTAGTGCTGCGGATGATGAACTCCCGGCGCGACACTGCGATGCGTGCTTTGCTCATGACGCACCCCCGTTCTTTTTGATCTCGGCGGCGAGGTGGATGCCGCGGCGCACGCGGTTGAAGGTGCCGCAGCGGCAAATGTTGGTCACCGCGGCGTCGATGTCGGTGTCCGCCGGCTCGGCGTTTTCGGTCAGCAGTGCCGCCGCTGCCATGATCATGCCCGGCTGGCAGTAGCCGCACTGGGGCACGTCCAGCTCCGCCCAGGCCTGTTGCACGGGGTGGTCGTTGTTCGCCGACAGCCCCTCGATGGTGAGGATCTCCTGGCCCTCGGCGAGCTCGGAGACCGGCAGGGTGCAGGAGCGCACCGCCGCGCCGTCGACATGGACCGTGCAGGAGCCGCAGATGCCGATGCCGCAGCTGTATTTGGTGCCGGTGAGGCCGAGCTGCTCCCGCACGACCCAGAGGAGCGGCGTGGACGCGTCGACATCGACGTCGACGCGCTCGCCGTTGATCTTCAGTGTTGCCATTGACGGACCTCGTTGCGAGGGTCGAGTTAGGTGATTCAGTGGCTCGCGAGCCAGGCGTATCGGGACGGCAGGATAGACCCTTCCTTGCTCTAATGCATGAGCGCCGGCACCGGTCAGGCACAAAAAAGCCCCGGTGCGCAGTGCGCGCCGGGGCCGGCCCCACGAGCGGCCAACACCCAAGGGCGCCGGCTCGCCCGGCGCCCTTGGGTGTGGCTTACTCGAAGCCCACGCGGTCGTAGATCCGCTGGGCCTCGGCCTGATTCTCGCCGAGGATGTTCAGGTTGATGGTGTCCTCCTTGAAGGTGCCGAGCTGGGCGACGCTGTCCGACAGTGGTGTGCCGGGGACGGCGGGGTATTCGTCATTACCGGCGGAGAAGTACTCCTGGGCCTGCTCGCTGCTGAGGTACTCCAGGAACTTCACGGCGTTCTCGCGGTTCGGCGCGTGCTTGGCGACGCCGGCGCCGGAGATGTTCACATGGGCGCCGAAGCTCTCCTGGTTCGGAAAGACCCAGCCGATCCCTTCAAGCGCCTCTTCGTCCAGGCCCGGATCGCCCTTGCGCAGCGCGCGGGCGAAGTAGTAGGTATTCGCCAGCACGACGCCGCACTCGCCGGACGCGATGGCCTTGAGCTGGTCGGTATCGCCGCCCTCGGGGTCGCGCGCGCGGTTGTTCCAGACGCCCTCGGCCCATTTTTCGGCTTCTTCCTTGCCGAGGTGCTCGATCAGCGCCGCCATCAGCGACAGCATGTAGATGTTGCTGGAGCTGCGGGTGCAGACCATGCCCTCGAGCTTGGGGTCGGCGAGGTCCTGGTAGGTCTGGATGTCCTGCGGGTCCACGCGGTCCTTGTCGTAGAAGATGATGCGCGCGCGCTTGGAGAAGCCCCACCAGTGGCCGTCCGGGTGGTGCAGCCACTCGGGGATGCGCGACTCCAGGACTTCGGATTCCACCGGCTGGAACAAGCCGGCTTGGTCGGCGCGCCAGAGGCGGCCGGCGTCGACAGTGATCAGAATGTCGGCCGGGCTGTTGCGGCCCTCGGCCTTCATGCGCTCGATGAGCTCGTCGCCCTTGCCTTCGATGCGGTTGATCTCGATGCCGGTCTGCTCTTCGAAGTTGGTGTACAGGCGCTCGTCCGTGTCGTAGTGCCGGGACGAATACAGGTTCAGCTCGCCCTCGGCCTGGGCGGTGCCGGCGACGAGGCACAGCAGGGTCGCTGCGCCGATGCAGGTCTTGTTCAGCATCTGGTCTCCTCGGTGATGGGTTGCGAAGATCAAGCCGCTAGCGTATCAGTATCGCGAATTGTTCGCATTAATTTTTGCGTTCGTCAGTCTAAGCGAGATCGGCACCAATATCGGCGCCCGAGCGGGGCGGTCGTTGCGGCGCGTGCCGGGAGGCGGGCCCTGCCCCGGCGGTTGCGCCTGCTCCTCGCTGCGCGCCAGGGCCGGCGTAGGGCGGTCAACAATGGCCCGCCGCCTGAGCGGCCGGGGGCCCTCAGCAAGGATGGGCCTGCGCCTCGGGCTGCTGAGCCGGGACAGCCTCCTTGCCGCAGGCTGCCGAGCGGCACTGTTGCACCTCCACGGTGAGGTGATCCAGACCCGGGATAGGCCCGATGAGTGCCTTGTAGTGCTCCACGGGCTTCGGGTCGTGGGTGACCAGAGACAGGATGCAGGCATGGCTCGCCGAGCCGATCCGCCACAGGTGAAGATCGCTTACCGCCACGTCGTCCTCGGCCTCTAGAGTGCGGCGAATCTTGGCAGCGGTGTCGCTGCGGTCCTCGACATCGAGGAGGGTCGAGCCACTGTCGCGGGCGAGCCCCCAAGCCCAACGGGCGATGAGCAGGCCGCCGGCGATGCCCATGAGCGGGTCGAGAAAGCCCCAGCCGAACAGCAGGCCGGCGTTGAGGGCGGCGATGGCGAGCAGGGATGTCAGTGCATCGGCGATGACATGCAGGTAGGCCGCGCGCAGATTGTGATCCGCGTGGCCGTGGGGTGCCGGGGGGTGTGCCGGGGGAGCTGCCGAAGGGTGTGCCGAGGCGGGCGCCGAGCTATGCGCGCCAGCGGCGTGCCCATGCGCGTCGGTGGTGTGGTGTGCATGCCCGTGGTGATGGTGGTGATGGGCACCTCCCAGCAGCCAGGCGCTCACGAGGTTCACCACCAGGCCCAGTGCGGCGACGACAATGGCTTCGCCATAGTGAATCTGCACCGGATTCAGTAGGCGCACGCCGGATTCCAGCAGCAGCCATAGGGCGCCGGCGCCCAGCAGCAGCGCACTGGTGTAGCCGGCCAGCGGGGAGACCTTGCCGGTGCCGAAGCTGAAGCGACTGTCTTGCGCGTGCCGGCGGGCGAAGCGGTAAGCAAAGACGCTCAAGCCTAAGGCGGCCGCGTGGCTCCCCATATGCCAGCCGTCCGCCAGCAGCGCCATGGAGCCCGTCAGCCAGCCCGCTGCCAGCTCCACCACCATGGTCGCCAGGGTCAGATAGACGACCCAGCGCGTACGCTGCTCGGCGGCGTGCTCGGCGCTGGTGGTGAAGTCGTGGCTGTGCTGCCATGCGGCGATGTCGTGCGTGTGCATCGGAACCCCCGTTTACTCGCAACACCATGCCCGCCAGCCTATAAGGCCGCGGCGAGCAGTGCACTAGTTGGCGGTGGCTGGCTGGGGAACGATCCGCAACAGCGCACCATTGGCGGCGTCGGTGAGCACATAGAGCTCGCCGTCGGGACCCATGCGCAAATCCCGCACGCGCTCGCCGATGGGGAGCTTGCGCTCATCCACGATCTTGCCGTTCTCCAGATCGAGCCAGCGGATCTCTCTGAACTTGAGCGCGCCGGAGAAGAGGTCACCCTGCCAGTCCGGGAAACGCTCGCCGGTGTAGACGGTGAGCCCGCTCGGCGCCTTGGAGGGCGTCCAGACTACCAAGGGGTCGGTCACGTCCGGACGCTGGGCGACATCGGAGATCGGCGGGCCCCAGTATTCGTTGCTATAGGTGACCTCGGGCCAGCCGTAGTTATTGCCGGCTTGGATCAGGTTCAATTCGTCGCCGCCGCGGGAGCCGTGCTCGTTGGCGTAGACCCGGCCGGAGTCCGGATGGCGCACGATGCCCTGGATGTTGCGGTGGCCGTAGCTGTAGAGCTCGGGCTTGGCGTCCGGGTCGTCGACGAAGGGGTGGTCCGGCGCTGCCTTGCCCGTGTCGGTGAGCCGCACCAGCGAGCCGAAGTGGGTGCCCTTGTTCTGCGCCTGTTTGCGGATGTTGTCGCCGGCGAAGGACACCGGGGGATTGCCGCCGTCACCGATACTCATCAACAGCGTGCCGTCCGGCAGCCAGACCAGGCGGGAGCCGAAGTGCTGGCCGCCGGATTTCCAGTCGGCATTGTGGAAGATCACCGCCGTGTCCGTGAGCCGGGTCTTGTCGGCATTCAATCGGCCGCGGCCGAGGGCGGTGCGGTTGCGCTCTTCATCGCCTTGAGCAAAGGTGAAGTACACGAGCCGGTTCTGCGCGAAGTCCGGGTGCAGGGACACATCCAGCAGCCCGCCCTGGCCGCAGCTGCCGCAGATGGCGGGCAGGCCGCCGATGGGCTGCGGTACCAGGGTGCCGTCGGCGGCCAGCAGCCGCAGGCGCCCGGGGCGCTCGGTGATGAGTGCATCGCCGTCGGGCAGCCAAGCGATGGCCCAGGGGTGCTCCAAGCCGCGGACGACTTCCTCGGCGCGCCAACCGCTGGCCTCCGGCACGTCCTTGCCGCTCGGCTCGATGGAGCCGACGGGCGCCGAGCAGCCCAAAAGTAGGGTAGCGACGGTGGCCGCGACGACGGTGGATAGGGCGCGCGGTCGGCTCTTGGCGCCGCCCATGGCCGGCTGGTGTTCTCGGTGGTGGTGCATGGCCGCCGTCTCCTGAGGGGTTGGCTCGCTGGTGTGCATGGGTAGCGGGATCGGCTCGCGGGCGGGCGAGACGGGCGGGAAAGACGGGATGGGGCTGACATCCAGCGCGCTGGTGCCGGCCTTGGCACCCCGAGACCGCCCCAAGGCTGCCTCGCCGTGCGAGCATTAGCATCGGTCCTTCGCCCGTCTTAGGCAACGCCAGCCGATGCAGTTTCTCGCCGACCTGCTGAGCGCACTGCTCAACGCCACCATCATCGCCGTGGCCGTCGTGATCTTGGTTATGGCCGCGCAGGAGGCGGAGCAAGGCAGGTCGCCGGGCGATGTCCAGGGACCGCTGACACCAGCCGTGGTGGTGGCCGCCGGCGAGACCCCAAAGCGCGTCATCGTGCATCTGCTCGAATGGCGCTGGGACGATGTCGCCGCGGAATGCGAGGCCGTGCTCGGGCCTGCAGGCTTTGCCGCCGTGCAGGTGTCACCCCCCAATGAGCACCGCGTCGTGGCAGGTGGGCCTTGGTGGCAGCGCTACGAGCCGGTCAGCTACGCGCTGCAAAGCCGCAGCGGCGGCGCCGAGGCCTTCGCCGACATGGTGCGGCGCTGCGCAGCGGCGGGTGTAGCGGTCTATGCCGACGCCGTGGTCAATCATATGACCGGCCCGCCCTTGGCGGATGACCCGAGCTGGGGCGTCGGCAGCGCCGGCAGCCGCTACGACTACTACGACTATCCCGACACGTTGCCCGGGGACTTCCACACACCGCGCTGCGCGCTGGACAGACGCTACGACGACCGCTTTGCCCTTCAGCAATGCAACGTGGGCGGCCGCGCGGACCTCGACACGGACGCGGACCGCCTCCAGAACCGCGTCGGGGACTATCTCAACGGCCTGCTGGATCTCGGCGTCGCAGGGCTGCGCATCGATGCCGCTCGGCACATGGCCCCGGCGGATATTGCCGGCATCCTGGCGCGGGTGCGGGGCCTGCCTTTCGTCTACCAGGCCTTCGCGGATGCGCCGGGCGCCGCTGTGCGCGTGCAGGCGTATCTCGGCAATGGCGCGGTCACGGAGCTGGACTACGGGCGTCGGCTCGCAGCGGCCTTCCGCGGCGACAGTATCGCCGAGCTGCGCAGTCTGCGGCGCGAAGGCGGTGCCGACGATTTGGTGCCGAGTCGGCGTGCTGTGGTGTTCGTCGACAGCCACGAGACTCGCGTGGAATCGGCCGCCGGCGAGCACACCGCATTTTTGGGGCCGGCCGACGGCGCCCGCTACCATCTGGCCCACGTCTTCATGCTTGCCTGGCCCTATGGCACGCCGCGCCTCCTGTCGGGCTTCGCCGCCACCGACCCCGATGCTGGGCCACCGAGCGGCGACGCCGGCACGACGCTGCCGGTGCACGGCCCGGACGGGCTGGGCTGCGGCGAGGCGTGGCTCTGCGAGCACCGCCACCCGGCCGTGCTCGGCATGGTCGGCTTCGGCAGCGCCGCCGCCGGCGCCGATGTCGCCCACTGGTGGGACGACGGCGGCGGGCGCATCGCCTTCGCCCGCGACGGGCGCGGCTTCGTCGTCATCAACAACACGGACGCAGCGATGCGCCAGCGGCTGCGCACCGGGCTGGCGGCGGGGCGCTACTGCAACGCGGTTGCGGGTCGGCTGTTGGACGGGGCCTGCGTCGGGCTTGCGGCGCAGGCCGATGCGGCTGCTGGTGCGACAGCGGAAGGCGCGCAGCCCGATACGCAGGCGATGCTCCAGATCGCCGTGGACGAGGACGGGCGCGCAACCTTCGCGGTGCCGCCGCGCTCGGCCGTGGCCATCCATGTCGGGATGGCCACGGCCGCGGGGCCGTAACGGGGCCGGCGGGGCTTTGCGTCAGAGCAACGCAACACCCAGACCCCGCAACGGGACCACGACGTGCAGGAAAACGGGAATGCCCTCAGCGAGCTGGGCCAACGCCTAGACCGTCAGCGCAACCTGCATCACGTCGATGCGCTCGTCGCGGAAGCCCGCCTCGCAGTAGCTGAGGTAGTAGCGCCACATGCGGATGAAGCGCTCGTCGTAGCCCAGCGCCCGCACCGCCGGCAGCTGGGCCTCGAAGCGCTCCCGCCAAGCCGCCAGCGTACGGGCATAGTCCAGGCCGTGGAAGCTGCGCTCCACCACCCGCAGCCCCGCATCCGCCGCCGCGGCATCGAAGCGGCCCACCGTCGGCAGCATGCCGCCGGGGAAGATGTAGTGCTGGATGAAATCCGGGCTCGCCTTGTAGCCGTCGAACTCGCTGTCGGCGATGGTGATGACCTGCAGCGCGGCGCGCCCGCCCGGTGTCAGGCAACGCTTGAGCATGGCCATGTAGGCCGGCCAGTATGCCTCGCCGACGGCCTCGAACATCTCGATGGAGACGATGTGGTCGAAGCGCTCGGTCACATCGCGGTAATCCTGTAGCCGGAAGGCCATGCGGTCCGGATCGGGCGTCTTGGCCGCTGCCGCCTCGGCCCAGGCGAGCTGCTCCCGTGACAGGGTGATGCCGGTGACCTCGAGCCCGGCCGCCGCCGCCTGGCGCGCGAAGCCGCCCCAGCCGCAGCCCACCTCCAGCACTCGCTGGCCGGGCTCGGCGTCCAGCAGCGCCAGCAGGCGTTGGTATTTACAAGTCTGGACTTGGGCCAGGGCGGCCTCGGGCGTGTCCGCGTCGTGCTCGAACACCGCCGCGGAGTAGGTCATGCTCTCGTCCAGCCAGAGCCGGTAGAAGTCGTTGCCCAGGTCGTAGTGCGCTTCGATGTTGCGCTTGCTGCCGGCCTTGGTGTTGGCGCGGCGGCGATGGTGCAGCAGGGAGCCGATGCGGTTCAGCCAGCTGCCCTCGAACACCTCCACCAGCGCGTGCTGGTTGGCGGCGAAGCAGTGCAGCAGGGCGGTGACGTCCGGGCTGTCCCAGTCGCCGGCCATGTAGGCCTCGCCGAGCCCCACATGGCCGCGGGTGGCGATGCGCCGCGCGAAGGTTAGCGGGCGCACCAGGCGGATCTCGCCGCTCGGGCCCGCCTCGCTGCCGTGCATCTCGTGGCAGTGCTCACCGACGCGGATGCGCAGATGCCCGCGCAGGATGCGGTCGAAGAGGTGGCGGAAGGGCTTCAGCGCCACCCGGGTGGCGATGCGGCCGGCACTGCTGCGGGGCAGGGCGGCTTCGGCGTGTCCGGTGTCTGAGCCAAGGTGGTCGGACATCAGGTCACCTCCTGCTTGGGGGCCTCGGGTTTGGGGAAGAAGCGCGCGCCGCGCAGCCAGATTTTGAGCGCCTGCCAGTGGATGGCGAGCACGACCTTGTAGGTCATCACGGGCATGCGGCGGAAGGCGCGCCACAGGGCAGCATCCGTCAGCGGCTCACCAGGGCCGCTCTGGCTCGCCACCAGCTTGAGCCGGCCGTGCGCGTCGAATTGGCGGATCAGCACGGCCAGGCGGTCATCGGGCTCGGACAATCGGAATCGGTAACCGCCGTCCATGTCCATCAGCGGCGAGACATAGAAGCACTTGAGCTTCTCCGCCCGCAGCGGCCAGGCGATGGGCCGCCCACCGTCGTGCAGCAGGTAGCTGTGGTGCTGCCCGAAGGTGTTGCTGACCTCGGCGATGACGGCGCGCAGACGCCCGTCGGCGTGCTCGCAGTACCAGAGGCTCAGGGGATTGAAGCCAAAGCCGAGGAGCCGCGGGAAGCAGAGCAGGCGGATGCGCCCGCCGGCGAGGTCGATGCCCTGCGCCGCCAGCATCCGCTCCGCCCAGGGCCTGAGCGCCGAGCCGTCGCGGGGGCCGCGATCGGCGGGGTCGAAGCGAAACAACGCCGGCCGCAGCAGCCCGCCGGGCAGGCGCCGGCGGGGGCCGACGGCGAGACGCTGCGGCACCTGGTCCAGCCGGTCGAGATCCAGCAACAGACTGAACACCCGGTATTCGAAGCGGTACTGCACCGGGAACAGTCGCCGGTGCATGACGCGGGTGAAGTAGATCCGGTGCGGTGATTCCTGCCCCGCGGCACCTGCGTCGTGCGCCCGTGTCGGCATTGGGTCCGGTATCGGTTTGCGCATATCAAGCGGGCGCGCCCGCCGGCACGGGGACCGGGGCCTCCGCTGCAGGCGCCGCGGCGGTGCCGGTGATCCAGTCCGTGTCCACGCCCAGCCGCCCGGCCACGTCCACGGCGGCCCGTAAAGCGTCCTCATGGAAGCCGTAGCCATGGTAGCTGCCGCAGTAGTAGACGCCGGCGGCCCCCTGCAGACGGTGCAGCTCGCGCTGGGCGTCCATGGCTGCCTGGTCGAAGACCGGGTGGTCGTAGGTCATGGTGGCGATGACTTGCGCCGGGTCCGGCTCCTGGAGCGGGTTCAGCGACACCAGATAATCGCGGCGCGTCTGTAAGCCCTGGAGCTTGTTCATCCAGTAGGTCACGGACACCGCGGCGGTGCCGGCCGCGTCTTCGGCGGCGAGGTAGTTCCAGGCGGACCAGACGCTGCGCCGCCGGGGCATGAGCCGCGTGTCCGTGTGCAGGAAGGTGCGGTTCGGCTGATAGCGGAAGCAGCCGAGCAGTCGCCGCTCGTCCGCCGTCGGCTGCTCCAGCAGCGCCAGCGCCTGGTCGGCATGGGTCGCGAGCACCACGCGGTCGACGGCCAGGCGGCGACCGGAGGCGAGGCGCACGCACAAGCCGTCGCCGTCGCGTTGCACCCCGACGGCGCCATCGGCGAGCATGCGCTGCGGCCCGAGCGCGTTGCGGATGCGCTTGACGTAAGTGTGGCTGCCGCCGGCGACACTGCGCCACAGCGGGCGCTCCAGCGGGCTCAGCAGCCGATGATTGTCGAAGAAGCGCGCCAGGCTCTCTGCCGGGAAGTCCAGCATGGCGGCCGTCGGGCAGGACCAGATGGCGGCGGCCATGGGCAGCAGGTAGTGATCGCGGAAGGCATCGCCGAGGCCCTCGTCCGCCAGGAACTCACCGAGGCTGCGGCCGTCGAAGGTCGAATGTACCAGGCAGTGCCGGCAGCGGGCGCCGAAGCGAAAAATATCCACGAGCATCCGCAGAAAACGCGGGCTTAAGGCATTGCGCCGCTGTGCAAAGATCGTGTTGAGATTGTCGCCGGCGTATTCCAGGCGCCCGGGCCCGATGGAGGCCGCGAAGGACATATCCGATTCCTGCGTCGGCACGCCGAGGCGCTCGAACAGCCGCACCAGCATCGGGTAGTTGCTGGTGTTGTAGACGATGAAGCCGGTGTCCACGGGCACGCGCTCGCCGTCTTCGTCCACCATGACGGTGTTGGTGTGGCCGCCGAAATAATCGTTCTTCTCCACCAGGGTGACTTGGTGGCGGTGGGACAGTAGCCAGGCGGACGCCAGGCCCGCGATGCCACTGCCGACGACACAGATGCGCTCACTCATGCAGATACTTTGTTCAGGTTTCGTCCGGGCTAGTCATGGGAAGGTCTGGACAAACACCGCCGGTATCAACGTCGGCGTTGGACTCGCGCTCGCGCCATCGGCCCTGTTGCCGCCGATCCCGGCGCCCGATGGAGGCCGCCGATGAGCCTGGCAGCCGCGCCAGCGCAGGCCCGGCCCGCCGACACCGAGGCGTCTTTGGACGGCGAGCCTAGCACGGCGCCGCTGGCCGTGGCGCAGGCGCTCGCAGGCTTCATCCGCGCCCACGCCCCGCTGTGCGTGCTCACCGGGGCCGGCTGCAGCACGGACTCCGGCATCCCGGACTATCGCGACCGGGCCGGCAACTGGAAGCGCGCCGAGCCCATCCGCTACCAGCGCTTCGTGCGCGATCCGGCGGCGCGCCGGCGCTACTGGGCCCGCAGCTACGTGGGCTGGCCACGGGTGGCCGCCGCAAGGCCCAACTCGACCCACCGTGCACTGGCGGCGCTGGAGGCCCGCGGGCTGGTGACGCAGATCATTACCCAGAACGTCGACGGTCTGCATCAGCGCGCCGGCGCCCGGCGGGTGCTGGACTTGCACGGGCGCCTGGATGTCGTGGACTGTCTGAACTGCGGGCTGCGCCAGCCGCGCGAGCGCGTGCAGGCGTTGCTGGCCGCGCACAACCCGGGCTGTGTGCCCGTGGCCGCCGAGCTGTCCGCGCCGGACGGGGACGTACTGCTCGCTGATGCCATGCAGGCCGGCTTCCAGGTGCCCGAGTGTCCGCGCTGCGCGGGCCTGCTCAAGCCCGCCGTGGTCTTCTTCGGCGAGAACGTGCCGAAGCCGCGCGTCGCGCATGCCATGGACCAGCTCGCCCGCGCCGGCGGCCTGCTGGTGGTGGGCTCCTCGCTGACGGTGTTTTCCGGCTACCGCTTCTGCCGGCAGGCGGCGCAGGCGAGCCAGCCCATGGCGCTGCTGAACCGCGGGCGCACGCGCGCCGACGACCTCGGCGGGCTCAAGCTCGACGCCGACTGCGGGGCGACCTTGACCGCCGCGCTGCGGCTGCTGAGCGACGACGCACAGCCGCCGGCGCCGGCGGCGATCTGAATCACGGCGCCCGTGCCGACCATTCCGGCACTCGACGGCCGCCGTCCACTCGGGAACAATCCACCGCTAACCAACCGGGGGAGACCGCCATGCAACAAGTCCGGATCGTCAGCAAGGGCCCGCGGCTGATGCCGAAGCCCAAGCCGCGGCCGCTGCGTCCGACGCAGCCCCTGCGCCCGCTCACGCACCACGACATCCTGGCCCTGATGGCGCCCTTCACTCGGCGCGGCCTGCATGCGGACATGGCCGCCAGCCGGCGCGAGGACCGGGTGCTCGCGTTCAAGCCAGAAGATATCCCGGCGGATGCGCACTGCCCCCTGGACCTCACGGCCCAGCTGACGCTGGAGGCCGCCCAGGTGGGCAAGCATCGTCTGGTGCGCCGGGTCCGGGACGGGAGCGGACTGACCGCCACGCTCACCGCCGACGGTGCCGATCTGGATGCCCTGCTGGAGCAGCTGGAGCAGGTGCCGGTGCGCCGCCACTTCGCGGTCTACGACGGTGTTCCGGTGGCCCGCAGCTACATGCTGGAGCCGGCCTCGCAGGCCTTGGCCCAGCGTGCCGGTGCCGGCGCGCGCTGGGCCGCACAGACCGTCGGCGGTCGGCTCTGGCAGGCCGCCAGGGGCGGCGCGGAGCGTGTGCTCGGCTCGCGGCTGCCCTTCCTGCGGCGCAAGGGCTCGGCGTCGCTTGCGCCAGCCGCGGAGCGGGCTGCGTCCGAGCCGGGCGGGGCGGCGCCGGATGACGCACTCGTCGAGGATGCCGACGGCCCGCTGCGCGCCGTGATCACCGAGGCCAACACCCGTGTCGGCCCGGTGCACCTGAACCTGAAGGCCGACCGCTTCAACGGCATGCCGGTGGAGCTCAAGCTCACCACCGACGCCGGCGTGAAGCTCAAGGTGCCCGAAGACCTGCTCGCCGTCGTCGGCTGGCCCTACCGGCCGCTGCGCCAGATCGTCAGCTATTGGCGCGGGTCCATCCGCGTGGCGACCCACGAGCCCGAGCGCACGGCGGACATCGAGGCCAAGC
The DNA here is from genome assembly GCF_016583825.1 of Thiohalocapsa halophila. Lineage (GTDB taxonomy): Bacteria > Pseudomonadota > Gammaproteobacteria > Chromatiales > Chromatiaceae > Thiohalocapsa > Thiohalocapsa halophila. The sequence goes on from NZ_NRRV01000030.1 coordinate 43,567, forward strand.
TCGGCGAGGTGGTCGAGCACCTGTCGGCGACCCTGGCCGCTCCGCCCAAGGAGTTCCACCGCCGCCACCTGGGGGCGCGCTGGCGGGTCACTTACCAGCGTGCGGTGCCGATGCTGTTTTTGTTGGGGATCATGGCCGCCACCCCCGGCATCCAGTGGCTGGACATGGCGGACAACTCTATTCTGCGCATGCTCATCTTCCATGCACCGCCGTTCATGCTGGTGGGCTTCTTCCTGATGCGCGAGATGCCGCGCTTCGAGATCCCGCCGCTGCCGCGCGCGCTGGTGCAGCGGGATTGGGTGGAGCGGGTGACGGACAAGAAGGCTGCGCCAACGGAGGCCGCGCCGGCCGAGCCCGCGGCGGCCGCCAATGCGGAGCGCTTCGACGGCGGCCTCGCGCGCCCGGCGGCCGCGGAAGCCGAGGGCTGACTGCGGCCCGCCCGAGCTTGCCCCACGCCGCCGCGTGCCGAGCCGCCCTCCGGCCGTGAGTCGGGCTGCGGCACGGTAGGTCGGGCTGAGCGACAGCGAAGCCCGACACCAGCGCAGGCGACCGCCACATGTCGGGCCTCCTTGCGTCGGCCCGACCTAAGCTTGCGATGGGGCGCCACGGCCGAAGGTGGAGCTGAACAACAGCGAAGCCCGACACCAGCACTGAGCCCACAACCCGGGAGGCAGATTCTTGCAAGGCAACCCGATGAACATCCCGCCCGTGTCCATCGCGGCGGTGAAGGACGCGCTCATCGAGCAATTTTCGGACCCGGTGCTGCGCCAGCGGGCGTCCATGCTCTGGGGCACCCGGGGCGTGGGCAAGTCGTCGGTGGTGCGCCAGGTGGCGGATCATTTCGACGTGCCGCTGGTGGATCTGCGGCTCACCACCATCGAGCCCGTGGATATTCGCGGTGCCATCTACGCCGACGACCGCCAGTCCAAGACCGTCTGGTTCCCGCCGGAGTTCCTGCCCGGCAGCGAGCAGCCGGACGGCATCCTGTTCCTGGACGAGCTGACGGCGGCGGATCAGCGCCTGCAGATCTCCGCCTACTCGCTGATCCTGGACCGCCGTGTCGGCAACTACCGGCTGCCGGACGGCTGGCAGGTGGTCGCCGCCGGCAACGCCGCCTTCCACGGGGCCGTGAGCCACGACATGGGCACGGCGCTGGCGGATCGAATGTTCCACTTCAACGTGCAGTCGGTCATCGATGCCTTCCTGGACTATGCGCTGGCGAGGGACTTCGCTCCCGAAGTGATGGCCTACCTCAAGGTGCGCCCGGACAAGCTGGACGACACCCACAGCCAGCTCGCCAACGATCACCTGGTGGGTGCCAGCCCCCGCGGCTGGGAGGACATCTCCAGCGTGCTCAAGTCGGCGCTGTCGGACATCGGCAAGCGCACCTTCGTGCAGGGCCGCATCGGTGCCGCCAACGCCGCGGAATTCTTCGGCGTGCTGAAGGAGATCCAGGCGGGCACGGACGTGCTGGCGCTGCTGGAGGCCGAGCCTGGCGACGCCACTGCGGCGCTGCTACCCACGACGCTGGACGGACTCTACGGCATGGTCTACGCCCTGCTGGCGGCGGCCACCGACGAGGCGCGCATGGCCCGGGCGCTGGCCATCATCGACCAGCTGCCGGACCTGCAAAGCGAAGAGCCGCTGCCCATCCGCGAGGTGCAGACGCTGGGCATGGAGCTCCTGTTCCAGACGGCGTTGGAGCGCGGACTGGAAGGCGCCGTGCTATCCAGTGCGGCGTACCGCCGCTACACCGAGGCCCGCGAGGCCGCACAGCAGGCGGCCTGAGCGATCGCTGACACGGATATGACACGTAGGGTGGACAAGCGAAGCGCAGTCCGCCCCGGACCTTGGTGGATTTCGCTGCGCTCATGCACCCTACGGGTGCCCGACGAGCTGCAGCCGACGTGCACAGCATCCCAAAACATCTGCGCAAATCCGCATGGCCGAAGCTCCCAGCAATCGCCGCTCCGCCGTCTACGAGCACCGCGGCACCCGTGCCGTGCAGCGCATGGTGGAGTATGCCCCCTCCACCGGCGGGCTCGCGCTGTGGATTCGCCACGTCGACGCGCAGCCCGACCAGGCAGGCGGGCTGGTCGCCGCCAACGACGGTGTGTCCATCTACTACGGAGCGGACTTCGATGAGCTGTCGCTGCCGGTGCAGACGGGCTTGGTCGCCCACCAGGTGCTGCACGTGGCCCTGCGCCATCCCCAGCGCTTCGAGGAGCTGCAACGCCTCACCGGCGATGTCGACCGCGGGCTCTACAACATCTGCGCCGACGCCATCGTCAACAGCACGCTCGCCCACCTGAACTGGCTGGAGCTGCCGTCCGGCTCCGTGCTGCTGGAGGACCTGCTCACCGCCTCGCTGCTGCGCCAGGAAACCCCGGACAAGGCCCTGCTGGAGTGGGACGTGGAGCGGCTCTACCGCGCCGTCGACGACCGCCAAACGGGCAGCGGCGGCCAAGGCGGGCGCCGCGGCGGCCGCGGTCAGCGCCAGGACGATGCCGGCGCGAGCCGCGGCAGCAACGATGCCGAGACGGGCAGCACGGCACCGAAGCAGGATGGCCCCCGTGCGTCCCGTGCCCGGCACTTCGCCGGCGCCATCCTCCGCGATCTGCTGCCGGCGGCGGACAGCGAGCACCCGGAGGGCGAGGCGGAGCAGGCCCGCGAGTGGCGCGAGCGACTCACCCGCGCCCATGCCGGCGACGGCGTGCACTCCATGCTGCGGGCGCTCATGGCCGACCTCCCCAAGGTGCGCACGCCCTGGGAGCAGCTGCTGCGCACCCAGCTCGCCCGCGGGCTGTCGATGCAGCCGGAGCTGTCCTGGTCCCGGCCGTCGCGCTCCTACATCGCCAACCGCGGCCGTGTCGGCGCTGCTGCGGGCGGCGGCAGCATGCGCATGCCCTGGGAGCCCGGCCGGGCCTCGTCGCGGGCTGTCGCCCGGCTCGCGGTGCTAGTGGACATCTCGGGCTCCGTGGAGAGCCCGCTGATGCACCGCTTCGCGGCGGAGCTTGCGGCCATCAGCCGCCGGCTGGAGGCACGGGTGCTCGTGGTCATCGGCGACGACAAGGTGCGCGACGTGCGGTTCTTTGAGCCCGGGCGCTCCAACCTGCGCGACATCGAGCTCGAAGGCGGCGGCGGCACCGACTTCACGCCCCTGCTCGCCGAGGCCCAGCGCCACGGCCCCGACATGGCCGTGTTCCTGACTGACCTGGACGGTCGCGTCGACTACTGCCCGCCCTTCCCGGTGCTCTGGGCCGTGCCGGCGAGCGCCGAACACATGCAGGCGCCCTTCGGCCGCAAGCTGGTGTTGGAGTAGGTGGGGCGGGCCTAGGGGCTAGGAGCTCGCTGTGCGGGCTCCTTCAGCTCCGGGTTGGCGCGGTCGATGTAGATCGGGCCGACGTCAGGAGACTCCACGCTGCGCCGCGCTCGTTTCCGCGTCGGGCTCCGCTTCGCTCAGCACCGACCTACCGTGCATTCTTGTCCCTAGGAGTGTGCAGGAGTAGCTGCCCCAAGACCATCTGGCGCGGTTCGTGATCGAGATCGTCGATCAGTGAGAAACGGGGCAAAATCGCGCGTTTTCGTGAAAAAATAGCGGCAATTGCGGGGTTTCAGTCCGACTCGCCGGTCGCATTTTTGCCAAGCTCGGCTATCAGCGCCGAGTCTGCAACCTAACTCGGACAGCCTCCTAGATCTCCTCCGTTTCCGAGCTCGCTTGCGCTGCGCCACTGGCCGCTGCTTGGGCGGCGATCTCCTGCGCAGCTGCCGGGCCGGGGACGCCGCCTTCGCCAATGCGGCCCAGGGAGAGCCTGCGGCTTCTTAGGCGGCCGGTGGTCGTGAAGCTGAGCTCGCCGGTCATGCCCGCGGGCAGTGACAGCGGCATGCTGCCGGCGCCATTGGCGTTGGCGACAAGGCCGCCGAGGTAGTAGGCATCGATACCCATGGCATAGAGCCGGCCCAGCTCGCCCTTGGTGTGGTCCGCGTCGGGCTTGTTCGGACCCCGAGCGATGTACTCCCGCGCCATGTCCTTATCCACGAGCCAAGGCACGTCGACATAGAAGAGCCCCGCCATATCCGCGGCATCGGCTTTATTGTCGGCCGCGTGGGAGGTCGCGATGACCGGCATGCCGGCGCTGCTGCCGCCGAGCCCAGCGTAGACCAAGGCGGCATCATCGGGCCTGGCGACCATGAAGACGATGTCCGCTTCGGCCACTTCGTCGGTCAGAGCGCCAATGCGGTTTCCTGCGTAGGCGACCTCTGCCACGGGCGTTTCGTCCAGCGCCGAGACGAACGCCGTGCGCATGCGCTCGCCCCAGGGGTCGTTACGCGGATAGACGATGGCCGTACTGAGGGCGCCCGACTGCGTCTCGGCCAGATTATTGATGATTTGCGCGGCGGTCTTTGCCTCGTCTTCCGGCGCCAGTGCGAATTGGTACATGCCCTCGCGCGACTGATTGGCCTCGTTGAGCGCCAGCATCGCCGGCTGTGGCTCGGATCGCGACGCCGCGATCGCATTGACGTTCTTTTTTAGCAGCGGCCCGATGATCACCGGCGGCGGTGATGCCGCGGCGGCGGTCTCGTAGGCGGCGAGGGCGTCGCGGCTCGTATCTTCGGTCGAAGGTTTGCGCGCATCTCCGGGATCGCGCGCGAGCGCGGCAGCATAACCGGCCTCGATGGCATCGACCGCCGTGCTCAAGGGCCCTTCAGCGCCGGTTGGCAGGAGCAGTACGATCGCCTGACCCTTGGGATACGCGGCCGTCGTCGGGAGCTCGGGCTCATCCTGCACGCCGAGGTTTGCGCAGCCACTGATCGCGAGCGCCAACGCGCTGACTGTGAGAGCGCGCGCCGGTCGTCGTAACAATTGCATGCTCATCTGTAAGACAACTCCTGGTCATATTGGGGGAATGCGCGCCGGCTGCACCTCAGCGGGAATGGTCAGCTTGGATGGCGTGATGGGGATACATCAGTCAGATGCGGCTGGGCGTCCGAGGCCGGCAGGTGGGAGGCAAGGCGACCGGGCCTGCGGACGGCGTGGGGCAGCACCGCTGCCGAGCGCGCCTGCGGACAGTGTACCGATGAAGGGCCTTCGCGGCACAGCCAAGGATGTCCTCCTTTTGACCCTCAGCGGTCGCGGATAAAGTCATAAATGTTCAGATAGTCCTGTCCGGGCCAGTTCCAGGAATAGTCCGCACGCATGGCGTTCTTCATCAGCTCGCGGAAGTGCTCCGGGAACTGGTAGTAGCAGTCGATGGCGCGGCCGAGCGCCGATTCCAGGCCCGGGGCGTCATAGTTGTCGAAGCGGTACCCGTTGCGCTCGTGCAGCGGGCGGTCCGAATAGTCCTTGTCGAACACCGTGTCCGCCAGACCGCCGACGGTGCGCACCACCGGGATGGTGCCGTAGTGCAGGGCGATGAGCTGCGTCAGACCGCAGGGCTCGAACTGGCTCGGTACCAGCATGATGTCTGCGCCGGCATAGATCAGGTGGGCCAGCTCGTCGTCGAAGCCGATCTCCAGGTGACAATCGGGGCTCTCGTTGAGCATGTGCTTGAGGCCCCAGAAGTCGTTGTTGATGTCCTGATAGGGGCTGGAGCCCAGCAGCACGAACTGGGCGCCGCGCTCCAGGGCATAGAAGATCGCATGTCGGACCAGCTCGAGGCCCTTCTGCGGGTCGAGCCGACCCACGAAGGCGACGATGGGCTTTTCGTTGTCGGCCAGCATCAGCCGATGGCGCAGGGCGCGCTTGTTGTCGTATTTGGCATCGATGTCGTCGACGCCGTAGCGGGCCGCTAAATGGTGGTCGATCTCCGGGTTCCAGACATCGTAGTCGATGCCGTTGACGACACCGCCGTACTTCATGTGATGGGTGTGCAGGGTGGGCTCTAGGCCGAAGCCCTGACCGCCGTCCTTGGTCTCGAAGGCATAGCGCGGTGACACCGTGGTCACGAAATTGGAATAGACCACGCCGGCCTTGAGCAGATTCAGCGCATCCTTGTGCCGGTTGTCGCCCATACGGTGCAGGTCGAAGAACCGCTGCGGCTGGTGCAGCCCGGTGGCATGCAACAGCTCGGCACCAGTGACGCCCTGGTGCTTGAAGTTGTGAATGGTCAAGCAGGCGCGCGGATGACTCATACCCAGCTGCTGGTAGATTTCGTAGAGAAACAACGGCACCAAGGCGGTCTGCCAGTCGTGACAGTGGAGGATGTCCGGATGCTTGCCGGCCTTCCACAGGAACTCCAGTGCAGCGCGTGAGAAGAATGCATAGCGGAGCACGTCGTCGGCGAAGCCATAGATGCTGCCGCGGTTGAAGAAATTGTCTTGGGAATGGGGCTCGATGAAGAAGCACTTGCGGCTATGCACGAAGCCGAAGAACACCGTGCAATGGATGGCCCCCTCGTACCAGGGCACCCAAAGGTCCCGGTAGACCTCGTGCAGCTCGAAGATATGATCGTAGCGCAGGGTGGCGTATTTGGGCAGGATGATCTCGACGTGATTGCCCCGGATGGCCAGCTCCCGGCTCAGGCCGAAAACCACGTCGGCGAGACCGCCGACCTTGGCCACCGGGGCCATCTCCGGCGTGATATGGACGATGAACAGGCTCGGGCGCTGCCGATGCTCGGCTGGCGGTGGCGGGGGCTGTTGCTGCGGCTGGGGGTGAGGCTGTGGCTCGGGCTCGTAGCCGGAGTCGGCAAGGGGCTCGGGGGTCGGCGCCGGCTCGCTCACCGGGGGCACCGCCGGCGGCGGCCCCAGTGGCGGCCCCAGTGGCGGCCCCGGCGGCTCTGGGCTTTGCGGTGCCGGCTGTGGCGCGGGCTGCGGTTGGCGTTGAGCCGTCGGCTGCGGCGGTGCGGCGGCGGCAGCGGGCGCAAATGCGTGGACCTGCGGCATGGGACGCAGGGCAGCGGTCTCCTGGCCTGCGGAGATACTATGCAGGCGTGGCTCGGCGGGCTGCCGTGGCTGCGGCGCCGCCTTGGAAGGCGCTGCGGCGGTAAAAGGCTCGGCTCGGGTGTCGGGCCGGCTGGTGGACTGGGGCTGGGGCCGGGGCTCGGACTGAGACGGGGGCTGGGATTGGGACGCAGCGATCTTCCGGCTGGCCGCGCCCGCGCGCTTGGTTGTGGTCTTGGTCGTCTTGCCCGCGGTCTTCTCCTCGACCGCGGCTTTTTTAGAGGTCGGCTTCTTTGCCATATCGAACCGCCTGCAGCGTCAGTGAGGTCATTGAGATTGCGTACTGAGCGCGATCTCCGTGTCAGTGGCCTGCTCGCACGGCCTTATTCGGGTCTGCCTGGAGCGGTTTGGGCGTCGGCTCCGGCTTCAATACGATGCCGGCGAGCGGCGGCAGGGTCAGTACCAGCGACTGGGGATGGCTCATCCAGTTGACCGTCTCGGTCGTGATCGGCTCGCTGCCGTTGCCCATTCCGCTGCCGCCGAGCTCGGGCGCATCCGAGTTGAAGATCTCGCGGTATGGACCAGCCGCGGGCGTGCCAATGCGGTAGCCTTCGCGCGGCACTGGGGTGAAGTTGAGCGCTACCACCAAGTGCTGGTCGTCGCCGACGCCTGCGGACGTGGCGGGCGCTCGTCGTTGGTAGACCAGGACGGAATTGTGCGCATCGTGACAGTCGATCCACTCGAATCCCTGCGGCTCGAAGTCCACTGCATGCAGGGGTGCTTCGGTGCGGTGCAGGCCGTTCAGCGTTCGGACCAGCTGCTGTATGCCTTGATGGAAGGGATACTGCACTATGTACCAATCCAGCACTGCGGTGCTGTTCCATTCCTCCCCTTGCCCGAATTCGTTGCCCATGAACAAGAGCTTCTTGCCGGGATGGGTATACATGTAGCTATACAGCAGCCGCAGGTTGGCAAAGCGCTGCCATTCGTCACCCGGCATCCGATACAGCAGCGAGCGCTTGCCGTGGGTGACCTCGTCGTGGGAGAAGGGCAGCAGGAAATTCTCCGTGAATGCATAGATCATGCTGAAGGTCAGCTCGTCCTGATGATACTGGCGGTGGATGGGGTCCTCCTTGAAATACTCCAGCGTGTCGTTCATCCAGCCCATGTTCCACTTCAAGTCGAAGCCGAGCCCGCCGACATAGGTGGGTCGGCTCACCTGGGACCAGGAGGTGGACTCCTCGGCCATCATCAGTGCCCCGGGCACCTGATCGTGCACGATCTCGTTCAGCTCGCGCAGGAAGTCGATGGCCTCCAGGTTCTCGCGCCCGCCGTAGCGGTTCGGCACCCAGTCGGTGCGAGAATAGTCGAGGTACAGCATCGAGGCCACGGCATCCACGCGCAGACCGTCGATGTGGTACTCCTCCAGCCAGTAGAGCGCGCTGGAGATGAGGAAGTTCTTTACTTCGTTGCGGCCGAAGTTGAAGATCAGCGTCGACCAGTCCAAGTGCTCGCCGAGGCGCGGATCCGCGTGCTCGAACAGCGCCGTGCCGTCGAAGCGGGCGAGGCCGTGGGCATCTTTCGGGAAGTGGGCGGGCACCCAGTCCAGAATGACGCCGATGCCATTGGCATGACAGTGATCCACCAGCCAGCGGAAGTCGTCCGGGCTGCCAAAGCGGCTGGTGGGGGCATAGTAGCCGGTGGTCTGGTAGCCCCAGGACAGATCGAAGGGATGCTCGGTGATCGGCATCAGCTCGATGTGGGTGAAGCCGAGATCGCGCACATGCTCCACCAGGCGCTCGGCGAGGTCGCGGTAGTTGAGCATCTCGCCCTCGGGTCCGCGCTGCCAGGAGCCCGGATGGACCTCGTAGATGGCCATCGGGCTGTGCAGCCAGTCATGCTCGCCGCGGGCCTGGAGCCAGGGCGCGTCGCGCCACTGGAAGCTGCTCGGCGGCTCGACGATGGAGGCCGTGCTCGGTCGCACCTCGAAGCGGCGGCCGTAGGGATCGGACTTGAGCAGGATGGCGCCGTCGCGGGAGCGGATCTCGAGCTTGTAGAGCACGCCGGGCGACAGGTCCGGGATGAAGAGCTCCCAGATGCCGTTGCCGTGGACGCGCATCGGCTGGGGGCGCCCGTCCCAGCCATTGAAGTCGCCGACGACGCTGACGCGAGCTGCATTGGGGGCCCAGACCGAGAACAAGATACCGGCGACGCCGTCGGTCTCGTGGACGCGGGCACCGAGCAGCCGATACGCGTGCCAGTGCCGGCCCTCGCCGAACAGGTGCATGTCGAAATCCGGCAGCTGCGGCGGGAAGCAGTAGGGGTCGTGGGCGATGTGCTCACGGTGCTCGTTGTCGCGCCAGATCAGCCGATAGCGCTCCGGCACGGCGGCGGACGGGCCGCGCCATTCGAAGATATCGGTGCCGTGGAGTCGGCCCATGACGTGATTGCCGTCGGCGATGGTTACGGTGTCGGCGCCGGGCAGCATGACCCTGACACAGACGCCGTCACCTTCCGGGTGGCGTCCCAAGACCGCGAAGGGATCGCCATGGCGGGCCTCCGCGATCTGCTGCAGGTCGTTGTCGAGCGGACTCTGGCTCATCCTCAGTACCTCTTGGGATGTCGGGCGGATTCGGCCGCAATCACGGCGACCGCGGCGCCGTTGTGCGACATATCATCACACGTTATCAGGGATTTCGGCCTTCGGTCGCAGGTGCGTCCAACTTTCCGGCAGCACGCGGCGATCACCACCGGTATGGTACAGGACGCGGTCATCGCCACTGCTCGTCCGGAACACGACAGCGCATCCAGACACAGCCAGCATCGCCGACGTCGGCCCGCGACGCATCGCCTGTGCCGCGACCTCGTCCTGGTCGATGCGGCCTTACTGTATTCTTCCCCTCGGCCTACAGGGGCGCCGATGACGGGGCGCTCTCTTGAGCCTCGACAGCTGCACGGTTTGGGAACATCGTGGACATCTTGACAGGACACGCAGGGCGAGCCGCGGAGATCATTGACCTTTTCACCGCGACCTTCACCGCGTCCGCCGGCGCGGAAGAAGGCGCGCAGATCGGGGAGCTGGTGCGCAACCTGCTGGCCGGGCGGGCAGAGCAGGATCGCTTCGTCTTCATCGCCGAGCAGGACGGCAGGATCATCGGCGCCATCATCTTTTCGCGGCTGACCTATGAGCAGGATGAGCGGACGGTCTTCGTCCTCGGCCCCGTCGCGGTGATCCCCGATCAGCAAGGCAAGGCCGTGGGACAGCGGCTGCTGACGCACGGCTTGGCCACACTAGCCAGCGCTGGCGTGGACATCGCCGTGACCTATGGTGATCCGAGCTACTACCGCAAGGTCGGCTTCATGCCCATCAGCGAGGCGGATGCCCCCGCGCCCTTCCCGCTGAATCAGCCCCAAGGTTGGCTGGCGCAGCCGTTGACCGGCCGGTCGATAACGCCCCTGAAGGGTCCGTGCCACTGTGTCGAGCCACTGAATGATCCCGTGTTCTGGTAGCGGCCATCCACAAGAGCCCTCCGACGTCGCCGCCCAGCCGTATCGCAGCGCAAACACCAGCTCGGCCAGTGGCAATTTGGCGGCAATTTGGCGGCACCCGAAGCCTCAGGCGCCGAGCTTCGCAGCAGAAGGACGCCGCACCCTTAGCGACCCGGGGCGCAGCGGGTGGGGGGCCGGAGGCTGGTCATCGGCCGCCGCGGGCGGTTTCGGCGCATTTCCCCCTCTCTGCGGGGCATTGCGCCCGCCGCGAGCGCTTGGGGCAACGCCGGCCGCCGGTTGACCACTCAAGGCGAGCGCACTGATGCGTCTTGTGAGTCGGTGGTTGGGTGTAGCCGGCTGATTGGCCTGCGACTTGCCCGTCTCATAGCGGATTCCAACACAGCTGTGAGAGGCGCATAAAATGCAGCAGCCGCTGGAGATCAATTTTCACGATGTGTCGCGCTCGGATTGGAGCGTGGATCTGATTCGCGAGCGGGCGGCGCGGCTCGAGCGCTACAACGACCAGATCGTCTCTGGGCAGGTCATTGTGTCACGCCCGCACCACAGCCAGCATAAAGGCATGCCTTACCGGGTCACCATCGAGCTGCGCCTGCCGCCGCAGCAGACGCTGGCGGTAACGGAAGAGCCTGACGAGGTGCCGCGTGGCGAGGCCGACCTGCGTCCGGTGATCAACGGCGCCTTCGACACCATGGAGCGGCGCCTGAAGAGCTTGCACCGCTCCACCCAGCGCGAAGCCCTGGCGCCGGCGCCGGACGAGACCCGGGGTCTGGTGGTACGACTGTTTTCTGAGGACGGCTATGGCTTCCTGCGCACGCCCGATGGGCGGGAGCTCTACTTCCACCAAAATGCCGTGCTCCATGACGACTTCCCGCGGCTGGCGGTGGGTACCGAGGTCCGCTGCGAGCCCGAGATGGGCGAGGCCGGACCCCAGGCCAGCACGGTGCAGATCGTCAACAAGCCCGGTGAGCGCGAGAGCGAGGACACCCGCCAGCGCGCGGACGTCACCGCCGGCTGGCGCAATACCGACGCGCTCGACTGAGCCCGGCAGCCGCAGACGCCCGATCGCTCGGACAGCGCTGCCATGCCCGGCCGGAGCTCTGCCGCTGCTCCGCGGTGGATGCCTCGGCGCCCGCGACCGCCCGAGGCCGAGCGGCGGTCACCGCCGGGATCGCGGATCGCCGGCGGGCCATCGGGCTGTTCCTGAGTCTGGAAGCCGGCGCGTGCGTGCGCCTTGGCGCGCTTGACTGGTCTGGGGAGGACCCGGCCACTTTGGCCATTGCCGAGGCGCCAAGCATCGTTGCCGAGGACGCCGCGCTGCTGAATGCCATCACACAGACCCTCGCCGCTGCACCGGATGCTTGAGCCATCCATGGCGGCTTGTGCTGGCTCCCGCTCCTCGAACGCGGCAGCGATGCGATCGCCCACGTCCGGGTCGATCTTGCGCCAGTAATCGAAAGCGGGCTCCAGCACCAAGGCATAGACGGGGTCCTCGGACTTCTGCACCCGCATCGCGCCCTCCTTTGGCGGGCCTCCGTCAGTGGTGTTCGCGGCGAATGTTTCCGGGGCGCGCGCGGCCCGCGGAGTGGACCAGCCCGTCGGCTACAACTGCACCGACTAGCGAGCCAGAGCGGCGATGAGCGTCCGGCAGAAGGCCGGCAGGTCGCCGGGATGGCGGCTGGAGATCAGCGGTCCGTCCTGAACCACCTCGCTGTCCTCCCATTCGGCGCCGGCGTTGACGAGGTCGTCGCGGATGGACGGCGCCGAGGTGACCCGACGCCCGCGCACGATGCCCGCGGAGATGGGCACCCAGCCCGCATGGCAGATGAAGGCCACCGGCCGGCCCTGCTCGGCCATGTCGCGCACCAGCGCGAGCAGGCTCTCGTCGCCGCGCATGCGATCCGGAGCATAGCCGCCAGGGATGATGAGTGCGTCCATGTCCATGGCGATAGCCGAGCTCACCGGTCCGTCCGGCAACGCCGACAGACCGTGCTTACCGTGGTAGATGGTGGCGCCGGTGCCGAGCAGGGCGACGCGGGCGCCGGCCTCGCGCATGCGAATCACCGGGTACCAAAGCTCCAGGTCCTCGAATTGGTCCTCGACGAGCACGCCGATGCTGCGGTTTGCTAGCTCCTGGGCCATGTGTTGCCTCCGTTTGAGCGGGTGAATGGACGGTTGCGGGCAGGCCGATGCGCAGCTGCCAGCACGTGCGATGCCAATTGCCCAGCCCTCGGCCGAGCATGCCCCGAGAGCCGGCAGGTAGAGCGCGGCGATCGGTCTCGCGAGCGTCGGAGGGGTGGATTTACCGCTGCAAAGGTGGATTTCCCCCGGGAGTCACGACCTCGCCGTGTTGGATGTGATCCACGTCTTCTGCGAATGTGCGCTATTCGCTCGCGGCTTCGACGCGACGACCTCAGCGCTGGTCCGCGTCTGCGGCATCTGTCGCGTCGCCCGCGACTTCGGGTGGCTCATCCGGTGCCGGCAGCTCCTGTACCGGATCTTCTTCCTGCTGGCGAAGCACCAGCTCGTGCAGGTCCCGGAAGCCCTCTTCCAGCGACGATGCCATGGTCACCAGCCGACCCTGACTGACGATGATCCGCGCCAGCTGCGGCATGGGCGAGGTGGCGGTCGCCTCCAGGAAGATGCCTTGGATATAGGTCACCACGCCCTCGACGGGCGCGACGACCATGCGCCCGCGTCTGGCCTTGGAGCCCTGTTGTCGCCAAAGGGTCAGCTCCTGACTGATGTGCGGATCCTGCCGGATGAAGGAGTTCACCTGCGCTGGGCCGTACACCAATGTCCCTTTGGGGAAGTTGTAGACGACGATGCGCCCGTAATTGTCGCCGTCGTTGCCGATCACCGCCAATGCGCGCATGTTGTTCTGGCCGAGCGGCGTCATGGGCAGGATGAGGTTGTATTCGAAACGGTCCTCGTCGATGAGGTTCAGCGTCACGTAATAAGCGGTGACCCGGTCCACGTCGTCGCGCCATTGCACGCTGGGCAGCTCCCAGGCGTCCTCTTGATTGTAGAAGGTCTGGGGATCGGTCTGGTGGTAGCGGGCATAGACGTCCATTTGTACGTCGAACAGGCTCTTGGGATAGCGCAAATGCGTCTTGATGGCGTCCGGCATTGCCGACATCGGCTGATACAGACCCGGATAGATACGCGAATAGGCGACAGCGATGGGGTCCTTGGGGTCCGCTACATAATAGCTGACATCGCCATTATAGGCGTCGACGACGATCTTGACGGCATCGCGGAGGTAGTTGAACGGGCGGTCGATATAGTCGAAGGCGCCGTCATAGGGCTTGGCGTAGGGATACCAAGCGGACGCTGTTGCCGCGTTCTGAATCCAATACAGCCTGCCGTCGGCCACGGCGATATAGGGGTTCGGATCGAGGATCAGCTCGGGCGTCAGCTTGCGGATGCGCTCGCGGATGTCGCGGCGGAAGAGCAGGCGGCTGGCGTCTGTGGTCTGGGTCGTATAGAAGATGTTCGGCTCGCCAAAATAGAGGGCAAATACCAGCTTACGGAACAGACTACCCAAAGCGACACCGCCGTCGCCGGCATAGTCCGTCAGCGCCGTGGTGTCGCCGGAGGCAAAGTCGAATTCGCGGCTGGCATTGGGTGCGATGACAGGCGCATAGGTGCCGACGCCATAGTAGATGGCGGGCTCGTCGACGCTAAGACCCGCGACTGACTCCGGCGGAATCCCCTGTACATACCACTCCATGGGCTGATCGGCGGCCTGCGAGGCCGGTGTCATGACAACACCGTATCCATGGGTGTATTTGAGCCAACGGTTGACCCAGGTTTGGCGCTCCGGATGGAGCGCGCGAAGATGGATCTCGCGGGCGGCGAGGAACACCTGTTGATAGACCCCTTCCACACTGTAGCGCCCGACATCGATCCCCTCGAAGGCATAATAGGGACGGATCTCTTGAAGCTCGCGATAAACGGGTAGCAGTGCCTCCTCGTCCCAAATCGGGATGTTGTGGAGGTTCAGCTCCATCTCCGGGGTGATCTCCTCCCAGGCCGTGTCCCGCACCGGGTATTCTCGCGTTTCCACATCCGTGAGCTCATAGGCCGCGCGGGTCGCCTGGATATTGTTCTGAATATAGGGCGCCTCGCGAGTCAGCTCATTGGGCTTGACCGCATAGCGATGCACGGCGTCGGTGACGAAGGGCGTATGACGTAGGCCCACGACGGCCGCGAGCAGCACCAGCGCCACCACCAGCGCCGGCCCGCCCTTGGCGGTGTTGAGCAGACTGAGCAGCAGGCCGCCGATGATCAGCGCCAGTACCGCAGCGCCGCCAATCAGCGGCAGCGTGACCCGCATTTCCTCATAGCCGGGGCCGTAGAACAGCGGCAGGTGGTCGTCGGTGTAGAGCAGCAGCAGGGCATCGCCGGCGAACCAGCCCACGCCGAGCAGGAAGATCAGGCCCAGCACGACGCTCAGGTGCAAGCGCGCACCGCGGCGCAGCCGCCCGTGCTCGCGCGGCATGGCGCGGTGCTCCAGCCAGTAGAGCAGGACGAGGCCGAGCAACAGCACCACCAGGGCGACCATGAGCTCGGTGTAGAGCAGCAGATAGACGGGCAGAGCGAACAGGTAGAAACTCACGTCCAGCCCGAACACCGGGTCAGCGCTGCCGGCAGCGGGCGCCGTGAGGTACATGAGCACGCGCTCCCAGTCAAAGAACATGGGCAGCGCAACGATGACGGCGAGCGCCAGCGACAGCGGCAGGTAGAAGGCCAGCGAGCGCTTCTTGAAGCGCTCGTAAACCCGCCGGAGCCGGGTGGCGGTCTGCTGATGCGCCGGCGCCGGTGCGCCCAGGTATTTCGCACCAAGCCAGAAATTGCCGAAGAAGACGGCGAAGAACAGCAGCACGGCGCCGCCGAACACCAGATAGCGATACAGCAGGCGCTGCCAGAAATAGAGCCCGTAATCCAGGCCCTGGAACCACCAGAGGTCGACGAGGAAGTCCCGCAGCGCTATGCCGAGCCCGATCCCGACGACGGGCAGGATGACCAGGATCGCAAGCGTTGTTACGGAGACGACTTTCCAGGTGCGCATGGCTCCTCCGGCGGGTCTGCGGACGGGCCGCCGCCGACATTAGGCCGGGGCAGCGCAGTCCAACGCGTTGACGATAGCCGAGCAAGGCGCATGCCGCGGGTATCGCAGCGCCGCCGCCGCGCTCCGGGCCGGACTCCGGGCCTTGACCGCGCAGGCGCCTGTTTAAGCGCCGGTCATGGACCTCGGGACCGCCGGCGTCCCGGCGCGGCCAGAGCGCAGGGCGCATTGGGCGGTGTAAGCCGCAGCTGGTGGAAATGCACCGATCACACGGTAGCCCCAGTCGCCGGTCGTGACCCCCGGCCGCCGGCGGCAGCCAGCGCCGACGGGCGCGACGCATGCCGGTGCGGGCGCTTGGCACCGCTGCTGCTATCCGGCGATGGCGTGCGGCTGCCGCAGCTGACCCTGATCCGACCCACGCTCTACCTGGAGGTCTCGTCGTCGGACGCCGCCAACTGGATTCTCGGCGGCCCGGCGCAGACCATCGTCGAAGCGGCGGCGGCACCGGGCGGCGAGCTCGGCAACCTGCCGCAGATCCACCGCTTGGAGGTGGAGGGCACGGTGGTGCGGCTCTTCGCGCTGCGCGGCTTTGACCTCGCTTGCATCGCCGAGGAGCTGCTGTAGCGCCGGGTCCGGTTGCGGCAGGTCCAAGCGCAGCTGCGGTTGCGCGACGGCGTGCTGCGCCTGGACCCGCTGTCCGCGGCCGCCGGCATTACAGTGCCGAGCGCATCCGCACCGACGGGGCGGTCATCACCGGCTTCGATCTGGACCCCCGACTCGTCAATGGGCGCCTGCGCTGACCGCAAAAGCCACCGAGGGGATGAGCCGGGGCCGACGCTCGGGGATGAGCAGCGGCCCGCGGGACGGAGGATAGCGCCAGTGGCTCAGAGGCGCCCAGGGCTCGGCAGCGACATGCCGAGGTCCTCGTTGACCGCATCGATCTGCTCGTTCAGCGTCCAGTAGTCATACAGGTAGCCGAGCAGGAAAAGACCGCCCGTCAGTAGCCAGATGATCCCCGTGAGCCACTTGCCGAGATAGAAGCGGTGGGCGCCCATGAATCCGAAGATCCAGAGCAAGTAGCCCATCAGCACCGAGTGCGTGTCTGTCTCGCGTGTCATGGGAGCGCCGTGGTCGTCTGGACTCATTGCTGCTGCTGCTGTGCGGCGTCCGCCTGCCCCTTCGGCATGTCCACGTCCACATCCGGCACCGGAACAGAGACCGACTGGGTGTCCACGTCTACGTCCGGAGCCTGAATATCCACCTGGGGCATCTGGCCTGGCTCGGCGTCCACGTCGACGCTCGGCAGCTGACCCTCCTGGGTCTTCTCCACGTCGTATTTGGGCAGCTGGCCCGGGTCGGCGCTGACGTCGACGTCGGGCATCTCGCCGTCCTCGACTTGCATGTCACACCCCGCGACCATGGGCAGGGCGGCACAGGCGATGATCAATGTCGTAGACCGGAAGCGCATGGTGATTGAGCCTCGTTGAGTTGCTTGATACCTCTCATTAGGCAATCACCCTGCCAAGTCGATGGCCTGTCGGCGCTCTCGCGGTGGAGGGCGCTGTGGGAGCGGCCTCCGGCCGCGACGGCGTCCAGAGCCCCGGCAACATCCGTCGCGGCAAGGATGCCGGTCCCACAGGCGTGCCGATCAAAGCGCCCCGCGCAGCACGCGCAGCAGCCAGATCACGAGCGCGTCCCGCAAGCCGGCCGCCCGATCAGCCTTGGAGCGCGTGTAAATAGGCGTAAGGCCAGTCGGGGATTTGCGCCGACTGGCGGTTGAGATCAGCCAAAGGCGCACTGCCAACAGCCGTTGGCTGCAAGGCGGGCAGCTTGTGTCGGTGGGTGCCGGCGCTTGGCGAAGCTGCCCCGGCTTTTGCCACGGGGCGGCCCTGCGCCGCTCTCGGCGCAGAATCAGAGCCGAGCGCGAAGACTGGCCCGGTGCCTGCAAAACCCTGCGAGAGGGGCCGCCGCGGTGCGGCCGGTCACCGGGTGAATGCCCAAGCAGTGCGTCGCCCGGCGATATCGGTACCCGAGGCGGCTCGAATCGAGCCAACCAATTGGAGTAATGTCATGTTGCAGTGGGCCCTGATCTTTCTCGTTGTCGCTATCATCGCCGGCTTGCTCGGCCTCTCCGGCGTTGCCGGCGCTGCCACCAACATCGCCTGGATCCTGTTCCTGGCGGGTCTGGTGATGGCCGTCATCTTCTTCATCCGCGGCCGCAGCCCCTCGCCCTGACGCCTTGCCCCCGGGACGCCTTGCGTACGGCGGATCTCGGTCGGGCGCCCCACTGAGGGCGCCGCGCTGAGCCATGTCGCGCATGAGTCATCAGGCGACAATGGGTCGAGGCGCGGCGCTGCCCTGGGGCCTTCCCGCGTATCCTCCGCCGCCCCACGACATTGCAGTACTCCTGACTTGGCGCCGAAATTAATGCGACTGGATCGCCTCGAACACGAGGCGCAGGTCGGTACCGGGGTAGACGGTCCGCTGGGTGTTGAGGCAGTCGCACAGCGCAATGAGCGCTTTC
>NZ_NRRV01000031.1:0-37500 GCF_016583825.1 Thiohalocapsa halophila
TGTCGAGCAGTGGGTCGAGAGCAACCTCGGGCTTTCCATCCTGGCGCGACGCCGGCGCGCCTTCAAGGCAGACATGAAAACTGCATGAACGGATTGGGCGTCAGACACGGTAAAGTGAACAACCTAGCCTCAATCTGGCTCCGCATCAGCGCCAGCAACGGGGAGACGATCACCGTGGGGCCAGCGCTCGCATCGCGCAGAATCCGCGTGCTGATGAAATAGACCGAGCTTTTGCCCCAGCCGGTGCGTTGCACCACCATCAGCTTCTCCTGACGGTTTACCAATGCATCAATGGCTTCCCACTGCCCGTCGCGAAAGCGGCCTCCAGGATCACCAATGGCCGTCCGCAACAGCGCTTCCGCTTGTTGCTTATTCATTCTTTCCCCAGCCGCGAATTGCTGCTTGATAACCTCTCGCGCATGCGCCCTTGGCGGTTCCGCTGTGGTGTCTTCCGTGCGGATATGTCCGCTACAACTGGACGCCTATGACATATGTTAAGGACTTTCTCCGCTCGCACTCGACTCCCGGCACATGGCGTCGCCATAGTCGCCGAAGCGAAGATGCATGTAGATCACAAGCACCGCGCGCCCATTCAGTCCGTGATCGGGTTTACCAAATGCGATTACCTCTTGTCCTGGTTTGTAAAAATTATCCGCCTCATCGCGCACGGGCATCCCATCGTTTACGTGGCGATCACTAGGTTGCAGCCGCCGCTGGTGACGGAACTCAACTTGTTAATGGTCGGAAGACAGTTTATGAAACGCCAGTGGACCGTGAGCTGTCCCATCCTGGCTAGCGACGCGCCCCGGTAACCGGAACTTGGCCGAATCCTGCCTTCCTGGGCTGGATGCGTCAATGTCCGGAGTTGGCCGATAGCCGCCCATCGGCGACCAACCGTGGCCGTCAGCTTAGGGGCCCTGTGCAGACACCAGGCAGGGCCTGCCGTAGCGGCAGGAACCGACCCTGAGCAGCCGTGGGAGTTGGGGCCTTCCCGTTGGTTGCAGGATATTGAGCCTGGCCCGTTTTCCCCGCTGGCGACGTCGGAGGGGCCTATGCCGCGCTGGGCGAGAACATCCAACAGCTCCCCTGCCGTGACGCGGCGGTGTACCGCTTCAAGGGCGAACACAGAGAGCACGCCTAATGCAGCTTCGGGATCCCCCGTCAGATAGGCGCCCAGAAGTGCTAGCAGGGTGTCACCCAACTCGCGCTCGTCCTCAGGAATCCAACGGCTCTGCCGAACGGCACGCCAAGTCTCTTCAGCGCTGTCGATCCCTAGGCGGCGTTGGAGGTCATCGAAGTCGCTCCTTAAGTCGAGAGAGAGGGACTGTAGAAACGCTGAGAAGTCCGTGATGGTCTGGGCACGGTCTCGAAGCTCGGGGAGAGACTTGGTCGGTTGGGTCGAGACAAAAACGAGCTCCGCGTCGTTGTCCAGCGCGTGTTTGCAAACAGCAGCCGGATGAACTGACGGACGGTCCACCGCAGCTCGTAGCGCTTACCGGCCTTGTCTGCGTCGCCGCCTGGGAGTGGCATAGAGTCAGAAGCAACTATCGAGAGGAGCGGGACAAGTCTGCCGTGGCAGACGAGGACAAAGCGCGGTGCCGCTATCCGCCGATTCCGTGCGTCTAGGCTGCATAGGGCTCAACCTCGGTCTCGATGGCTCGGCCCACCGTTCGCTTCGCGACCTCTAGCTCGTAGTTCTTCTGGAGGTTCAGCCAGGACTGGGGGGTGGTCTTGAAGTACCTAGCTAGCCGCAGCGCGGTGTCGGCGGTGATTGAGCGAGTACCATTCAGGATGGCGGTGATCCGGTTCGGTGGAACGTGCAACGCCTTGGCCAGGGCATTCGCCGACAGGCCGAGGGGCTCCATGAAGTCCGTGCGCAGGATGTCGCCGGGGGTGACCGGTGGCATCAGGTCGGCGCCCTCGGCTACGTCGGAGAAGTCGATCTGCTCGAGGTGCTGTCGTTGGATAGTCATGGGTCTTTGATTGCGCTTCATGTTTCAATGTCGGTCGCCTTGGCGCAACAACAACCACGGGCGAGCTCCGCTGCCAATGTCTGTTCATGGCCGACAGCTGCCAAGCAGTCCCTTACTATCGCAGGTCCGCTTCCTGTCCTGAGCCCGACGTCGTGTGCTCCTAGCCTTGGGCCCTCGGGAGTGCCATCAGCACGGCGGAGTTGATGGCGAGAACGATGCCGAAGAGCACCAAGCCGCCGATGAGCACAGCGCCCTGCACCTCCGCCGTGGTGGCGTTGGCGAGCCAGCCAAAGCGCAAGCCGGGGGCGAGAGTCGTGAGGCCGGCCGCCAGCGCCGGTGCCAACGCCGGGCCGTGGCTCATGCCGAGCGCGATACTCGCCTGGATCAGAAACGGCATCAACATCAGCACCAGCGCCCAGGCACTGGCACCCCTATGTCAGACTAGTTGCCGCCTGCACGAAGCCGTAGCCGATCACCCACCGCGATCGGTGAAGGACCAGCCGAGCAGGTCGCAGAGCAACACGGGCAGCGCCCGGAAAGCCGATTCGCTAGCTCGCGGCGTTTCGCACAAATGCCGCCCGACCCGTCGGCGTCGGGATGGCTTCCAACGTGGCCGCGGGCAGCTGCAGGGCGACCGCGGGCTCGACGCGAACACGGGCCGACAGCCCGACGGCGAAGCCCGCCTGTGCCGGCAACTGGGCTTCAAACACGCGCCGGCCGGTGTCCGGCTCCAGGGCGGGCCAGGCGCGCGTGATGGCAAGCTCGACGGGGCTGCCCGAGGCACCGGCGAGCTCTGCCCGCACCTGCTGGCCCGGGGCCAGACCGAGGGCCTGGCTGCCGTCAACGCTGAAGCGCAGCACCAGGCTGTGCGGGTCGAACAGCTCCAGTAGCAAGGCCTGTGCCGGCACCTCGCGCCCTTCCACGTGCACATGCGAGCGCAGCACCTCACCGTCCCAGGGCGCGGCCAGTTGGTGCTCCGCGGCGTCGGCGGCGGTCGGCACGATGCGCAGCAGCGCCTGCCCGGCCGTGACGGCGTCGCCCTCGCGCACCGCACAGTCCTGAACCCGCCCTGCAATGGGCGCGTAGAGCTCGGCCAGGCGTGTCGGCTCGACCACCGCGTCGGCGTCGATGAGCCTGGGCTGCGGCGGCGCAGCGTCAACGGCTGCGGCTCGGGGCGTGCGCGGGAGCCAGAGCGAGAGCAGCGCGGCGGCCAGCACGAAGCCGGTGGACCACCACAAACAGCCTTCCAGGCCCTGGAGCTGAAAGATCAGGCCGGACAGCACGGTGCCAGCGAGGCGGCCGCCGGCGTTGGCCATGTAGTAGAAGCCGACGTTGAGCGCGACCTTGTCGGCATCGGCGTAGGCGAGGATCAGATAGGAATGGACCGCGGAGTTGATGGCGAAAACGATGCCAAAGGCGATGAGCCCGATGATCAGGATCGGCGCCGGCTCCCAGTTGAGCGCCGGTCCTTGCGTGAGGCTCCAGGCAATGCCGGCCGGCACCAGGGCCAGCACCAGTGCGCCGAGCAACGCCGTGCGCCCGCTGGGGCCCTGTCCTTGCCGGTTCGGGCGGATCAGCGCCGGTGCACCGGCCTGGACGATGCCATAGCCGATGACCCAGAGCGCGAGAAAGCCGCCGACCGCCGTATATTCCCAGTTCAGCACCGAGTAGAGGTAGACCGGCAGCGCGACGACGAACCAGACATCGCGGGCGCCGAAGAGAAAAAAGCGGGCGGCGGACAGCCAGTTGATCGCCGGGGTATTGGAGAAGACCTGCGTAAACGGCGCCTTTTGCTTCATCTTGCCGACGCCGGACGGCAGCAGGATGACGGTCACCACCATCACCAGGAACAGCCCGCCCGCCAGGGTGAAGAGCGCGTCGCGGAAGCCGAAGGCCTGAAGCAGCGCGGCACCGACGAAGAAGCCGGCGCCCTTGAGCGCGTTCTTCGAGCCCGTCAGCACGGCGACGTATTTGAACAGCTTGGACTCGGCCCCGGCACCCTCCCCGGTCAGGGTCTTGACCGTCGCCTTCGCCGACATCTTGTTGAGATCCTTGGCGATGCCGGACAGCGCCTGCGCCGCCATGACATAGACCACCGACAGCCAGGGATCAGGCACCGTCAGCATCAACAGCGCCACCACCTGCAGCGCCATGCCGATGTGCATGGTCAGGTTGAGCCCGATGCGCGCGCCGAGCCAGCCGCCGACGAGGTTGGTGATGATGCCGAAGACCTCGTAGAAGAGGAACAGCATCGCCACCTCGAACGGCGAATAGCCGAGCTGGTGGAAGTACAGCACCACCAGCATGCGGATGGCGCCGTCGGTGATCGTGAAGGCCCAATATCCCGCCGTTACCGTTAGGTAACGGAAGTGTGAAGTTTGAAGTTTGAAGTTTGAAGTGGCCGGGATGCTCATCGACTCTTACTCCGCATCGTCTTGATGATGGTCGTCAGTATGGCGATCAGCTCACTGCCTCGAACGTCCGCGCAGGAAGATCGGACTTCACAGGCGCTGTCCCTTTCACACTTCAAACTTCTCACTGCAAACTTCTCACTTCAAACTTCCCGCCAACAGGTGGGCGATATCCACCATGCGGTTCACATAGCCCCACTCGTTGTCGTACCAGGCGTAGATCTTCACCTGCGTGTCGTCGATGACCATGGTGGAGGGGGCGTCGACGATGGACGAGCGGGGATCATTGAGATAGTCAACGGAGACAAGGGGCCGCTCCTCGTAGCCTAGAACGCCCGCCAGCTCTCCGTCGGACGCGGTCTTGAACAGTGCATTGATCTCCTCCGCCGTCACCGGGCGCGCCGCCTCGAAGACGAAATCCGTCAGCGAGGCGTTCAGCAGCGGCACCCGCACCGCGTGTCCGTTGAGCTTGCCGGTCAGCTCCGGGAAGATCTTGGTGATGGCCTTGGCCGAGCCGGTGGTGGTCGGGATCAGAGACTGGCCGCAGGCGCGGGCGCGGCGCAGGTCCTTGTGGCCCAGGTCGACGATGCGCTGGGTGTTGGTGATGTCGTGGATGGTCGTCATGCAGCCGTGGACGATGCCCACCTGCTCATGCATGACCTTCACCACTGGTGCCAGGCAATTGGTGGTGCAGGATGCGGCGGTCACCAGATGATGCTGGTCCAGATCATAGCGGTCATGGTTGACGCCGTAGACGATGTCGAGCGCGCCCTTGGTGGGGGCGGCGACGAGGACCTTCTTGACGCCCTGCTCGAAATAGCCCTGCAACAGCTCCGGCTGCTTGTGGTGCTTGCCGGTGGCCTCGATGACGATGTCGCAGCCGGACCAGTCCACATCGCCGAGGGCCTTATGGCTGCTGTAGCCCATGGTCCGGCCATCGACCACCAGCGCATCGCCGTCTCCGGCACAGTCGTGCCCCCAGCGCCCGTGCACCGAGTCGAACTCCAGCAGGTGCGCCGCTCCGGCGGCATCGCAGGCAATCTCATTGACATGGACGAATTCGAGCCCGGGCCCGTCATCGCCGCGGTCCCAGGCCGCCCGCAGCCCAAGCCGCCCCATGCGCCCAAACCCATTGATCCCAACCCGAACACTCATCGCCGATCCCCTTTCAAACTTCAAACTTCTTACTTCTAACTTTCGCCGACCCAACGGCGGACATCATCCGGCCCCGGCACCCCGCCGCTGTGCACCAGCCGACCGTCGACGACCACGCCCGGCGTAGACATGACGCCGTAGCTCATGATCTCGGCGACATCCGTCACCTTCTCGACCTGCACCTCGACGCCCGCCTGTTGCGCGGCGGTTTCAATGAGCTTGGCGGTGGTCTCGCAATTGCGACAACCGCTGCCGAGCACCTTGATTGCTTTCATGGAGTCACTCCGGGTGTCTGTTGTATCTGGACGCGGCGTCGCGGCGAGGACGCCGCTCCCCCGGGCGCACGGCGCTGCCCTTGAGTCATGGTCGGTCACCGCTCAAGCCGCACTCGCCAGCGGCCCCACCAGGTTGAAGCCCCAGCCCACCAGCGTGAAGGCCACCGCCAGCACGCCGGCGAAGAGCGCCAGCGCCGGCCAGCGGATGACCTTGCGCAAAATCAGCAGCTCCGGCACCGACAGGGCCGCGACGCTCATCATCAGCGCCAGCGTCGTGCCGATGGCCACGCCCTTGCCGAGCATGGCCTCCGCCACCGGGATCACGCCGGTGGCATTGGCATACATCGGGATGCCGAGCAGCACCGCCGCCGGTACGCTGTACCAGTCGCCGCCGCCCAGATGCGTCGTCACCCAGTCCGCCGGCACGAAGCCGTGAAACAGCGCCCCGACGCCGATGCCGAGCAGCACCCAGCGCCAGATGCGCCCGACGATCTCCCGCACCTCACCCATGGCATAGCGATGCCGAGCCGCCAGCGAGCGCGCCGGCGCCGGCGTGCCGGCGCTGCCGACGCGGATGGCCCAGACGTACTCTTCCACCCAGCGCTCCGGGCGGAAGCGCTGCATGACGATGCCCCCGACCCAGGCCACCGTGAGGCCGGCCAGCACATAGAGCGTCGCCAGCTGCCAGCCGAGCAGGCCCACCAGCACCACCACGGCGACCTCGTTGATCATCGGGCTCGCGATGAGGAACGAGAAGGTCACGCCCAGCGGAATGCCGGCCTCCACGAAGCCGATGAACAGCGGCACCGACGAGCAGGAGCAAAACGGCGTCAGCGCCCCCAGCCCCACCGCAATGCCGCGTGCCTGCCAGTCCGGGCGCCCGCGCACGATGGCGCGCACGCGCTCCGGCGAGAGCAGCGCGCGCAGGAGCCCCATCACATAGATCACCACCACCAGCAGCGCGAAGATCTTCGCCACGTCCATGACGAAGAATTGCAGCGCGGGCCCCAGGTGGCCGTCCGGGTCGAGGCGGAGCAGGTCGTAGGCGACGAGGTCGCCGAGTCGCGCAAACATGGTCAGTCGTCCTCCGGGCGAGCCCGGCGCCGGAATGAGTCGCCCTGGTTGTCGCCGAGATCCTTGAAGCGCTGCACCTGCACCGCGCCCGGGACATGCCCGACGGTGAAGTAGCGGTGCGGGTGATAGCGCACCTCCAGCACCACGAGATCCTCATCGTCGATACGCTCGGCGAGCCAGTCCGAGCTCACCAAAAAGCCGGGCGCCGCTATCACCCCAACCGGCAGTAACAGCGCGACAGCGAGCGCGATCCGCAGACGCTTGCCGAGCCAAAACAAGATAGAAGCCATGACCTCTCCGAAACCTTTCAAACGTCACCCTTCAAACTTCAAACTTCTCTCATACCACCCCCGGCTCCGGTTCACGATGGCCACCACCGACAGCATCACCGGCACCTCCACCAGCACGCCCACCACGGTGGCGAGCGCCGCACCGGAGTGGAACCCGAACAGGCTGATGGCGGCGGCCACCGCCAGCTCGAAGAAATTGCTGGCGCCGATGAGCGCGGACGGCCCGGCGACGCAGTGGGCCTCGCCGACTTGGCGGTTCAGCCAATAGGCGAGCCCGGAGTTGAAATAGACCTGGATCAGGATCGGCACCGCCAGCATGGCGATGATGAGCGGCTGCGCGAGTATCTGCTCGCCCTGGAAGCCGAACAGCAGCACCAGCGTCGCCAGCAGCGCCACCAGCGAGGCCGGTTGCAGCCGCGCCAGCACCCGCGTCAGGGCTGCCTCGCCACCGCCCGCCAGCAGCCGGCGGCGCCACCACTGCGCGAGCACCACCGGGATCACGATGTAGAGCACCACGGACAGCAGCAGCGTGTCCCAGGGCACGGTGATGGCCGAAAGCCCCAGGAGCAGCCCGACGATGGGTGCGAAGGCGAACACCATGATGGTGTCGTTGAGCGCCACCTGCGTCAGTGTGAAGTGCGGCTCGCCGTCGGAGAGGTTGCTCCAGACAAAGACCATGGCCGTGCAGGGCGCCGCCGCCAGCAGGATCAGCCCGGCGACGTAAGAGTCCAACTGCTCCGCCGGCAGGTAGGGCGCAAAGACGACGCGGATGAAGACCCAGGCGAGCAGTGCCATGGAGAACGGCTTCACGGCCCAGTTCACGAACAGGGTCACGCCGACCCCGCGCCAATGGGCGCGCACCTGCCCAAGCGCCGCAAAGTCGATCTTGAGCAGCATGGGCACGATCATCAGCCAGATGAGCAGCGCCACCGGCAGGTTCACCCGGGCGATTTCCAGCGCCCCGACGCCCTGGAAGAACCCGGGCAGGAAATGCCCCAGCGTGATGCCGGCGACGATGCAGAGCGCCACCCACAGCGTGAGCCAGCGCTCGAAGAGCCCCAGCTCCGCGCCCGCGGCCTGCTTGGCCGTCACCTCGCACTGTGCACTCATGCCGCTTTACCCTGCAATTGTTGCCAACGCTGCATCCAGGCTTGGGCTGCCATCTGCACCGGGTCCCAGGGGCTGCTGAGCGGCGGCGTGTAGCTGAGATCCAGGTCGTTCAGGTCCTCGACGTGCATGCCCTGATGCAGCGCGGCGGCGAAGATATCCACACGCTTCGATACCTCCGTGCCGTAGGCGCCGATGATCTGCGCGCCGAGCAGGCGCCCCGTGTCGGCCTCGCCGGTGACGCGGATCAGCATCCGTTTGGCGCCGGGGTAGTAGACCTTGTGATCCCAGTGCTCGCTGTCCACCGACAGCGGGGCGAGCCTGGCAGCGCGCGCGTCGGCATCGTGCAGGCCGGTGCGTGCCGCCACCAGGTCGAACAGCCGCACCGACTGGGTGCCGACGCTGCCCTGGAATTCCCGCGCGCCGCCCACTGCGTTCTCGCCGGCGATCCGGCCCTGCTTATGCGCCGTGGTACCCAGCGGCAGGTAGCTTTGCGAGCCGGTGACCCGGTGCCAGGTCTCTGCGCAGTCGCCGGCGGCATAGACGTCCGGTAGGTTGGTCTCCATGCGCCGGGTGACCTTGAAGGCGCCCTTGATCCCCGTCTTGATGCCAGCAGCAGCGCCCAGGCGGGTCTCTGGCCGGGCGCCGATGACGGTCAACACCAGCTCTGCGCGCTGCCGGAGGCCGCCGCTGCCGTGCACTGCGAGGCCGTCACCCTCCGGCTCGATAGTCTCGATGCGGGTGTCGGTGAGCACTTCGACGCCGTGGCGGCTCAGCTCCGCCGCCACGAGCCCGCCGAGGTCCGGGTCCAGCGTCGTCATCACGCTCGGCATGGCCTCTACCACGGTGACCTTAAGGCCGCGGTGGATGAGGGCCTCCGCCATTTCCATGCCGATGTAGCCGCCGCCGATGATGAGCGCATCCCGCGGCCGGCGCTCCTCGAGAAAAGCCGCGAGCGTCAGGGTGTCGCCCATCCAGCGCAGCGGAAACACGCCCGGCAGGTCGGCGCCGGGCAGCTTGGGCTGGATCGACACCGCGCCGGTGCCGAGCAGGAGCTTGTCGTAGGGCAGCCGCTCTCTATCGCCGTCCGGGCGCTGCACCTCTACCTGGCGGGAATCAGCATCGATGCGCGTCGCGCGATATTCCAGCAGCAGTCGAATCCCATGCGCCTCGATGTCAGCCGCCCTGCGGTGGGCGAGGTCGTCGGCCTGCGCCACCTCGCCGCTCAGAAAGTACGGAATGCCGCAGATGCTGAAGTTCGGGAAGCGGTCCGCAACGATCAGCGTGACCTCGCAGCCCTGATCCAGCTCTCGGGCGCGCAGCGCGGCACTGATGCCGGCATCGCTGCCGCCGGTGATGACGAAACGAGTCATGGCTTGCCCCTGCTGCGTCCGGCGCTAAGGCCGGAGCGCGTCCAGCTCCGCGAGCGCCGCCTGCGCCAGGTTGTCCGGCAGCGGCACGTAGTACAGGGACTCGGCATCCGCCTGACCGTCGGTGAGGATCCACCGCAGCAGATCGTGCACGGCGGCGGTCTTCTCGGGCGAGCCGTAGTCGCCGCGCACCAGCGCCCAGGTGTAGGTGACGATGGGGTAGGAGCGCGCACCCTGCGGGTCCGGGATGGTGCGGGTCAGATCGTCCGGCGGCGTGTCGGCACCGTCGGCAAGCCCGCGGCGGCCGGTTTCCACGTTGGGCTGCACCAGGCCCCCGGCGCGGTTCTCCAACCAGGCGAGCGACAGCCCGAGGCGCTCGGCGAAACCGGCCTCCACGTAGCCGATGGCGTTTTGGGTGATCTTGATGCGCTGGGCGACGCCCTCGTTGCCGTTGGCCTCCATGGCGCCGCCGGGCCAGTCGATCTTCTTGCCGACGCCCGGCCCGTCGGCCCAAGTCTCGCTGACTGCCGCAAGGTGGTTGGTGAAGGCGAAGGTGGTGCCGCTGGAATCCCGGCGGGCCACCACCTGGATGACCTTGGCGGGCAGCTCGATGCCCGGATTGGCGGCGGCGATGCGCGGGTCGTCCCAGCGGTAGACCTCGCCGAGGAAGATGTCCGGGTAGACGTCCCGCGGCAGATTGATGGGCCCGTCGACGCCCGGCAGGTTGTAGGCGATGGCGATCATGCCGCCGGTGACCGGCAGCTGTGCAAAGTCGCCGTCCACCTCTGCCGACGCGTCGGGACCCAGCGGCGCGTCGGTGGCGCCGATGTCCACGCTGCCCCCCAGAAACCGCTCGATGCCGGCGCCGCTGCCCACGGAGTCGTAGCTCAACGCCGGCGACGGATGCTCGGCCCCGTACTGCGCCAGCCAGTGATCGAAGATCGGCGCCGCAAAGGACGAGCCGGCGCCGGTGACGGTCTGCGAGCCATCGCTTGGCGGCGCGGATGCGGTTTGCTCACCGCCGCCGTCGCAGCCGCCGAGCCCCAAGGCCGCGACCATGCTTACCAGCAAAGCGCGCAGCAGGGGGGCGCTCGTCCGGGCCGCCGCGAGGGTCCATATCTGCGTATCGGACCGCGCGCGCCGCTGCGTGTCGACATCGGGTGGCGTCATTGCTGATCTCCTGTCCAGTTGCTGTAGCGGTTGTTACTCGGGTTGCAGCGAGCGGCGCGCGCATGGAGGCTGGGCGCCACACTCCGAACTCACACGCCGGACAGTATATATGGAGAATCGAATATATCAGGTTATGATTTCGTGACGAGGGCCTGGCTCGCAGCGGCGGGGGCCGCCCGTCAGGCGCAGCGGACGATGTCCGGCCTGTCCACCATCGCTGCCAGCGCCCGGGCGTCTTCGGCGAACGGCGACTCGCCCACGACACCCTCTGCCGTCACTCGCAGCACTCGCTTGGCCCAGCCCGGCAGCGTCGGATTGAGCCGGTAGAACACCCAGGTGCCGGAGCGCCGATCCGCCACCAGCCCCGTCTCGCGCAACAGGGCCAGGTGGCGGGAAATGTGCGGCTGGCTCATCCCCAAGGCGTGGGTGAGCTCGCAGACGCAGAGCTCGCCGTGGTGGTGCAGCAGCACCAGGGAGCGCAAACGGGTGTCATGGGCGAGGGCGGCAAAGACCGCCTGGGCTTCGGGCTGCATAGGTGTTATTCGCAGGACTCGATGGTTTGAGGGCGTCAGGGGCACCCTGCCCCGCACGGGCAACGCCGATGAATCAGTATCTCCCTAGAGGCGTGGGTCTGAGGCGCAGCCTCGCCAAGGTTTCAGGCTTCGAGCGGGTGGGGTGCGCCGCGCCTGGACCAGGGGCTATTCAACGCCGAGCGCCTGTCGTCGGCAAGCGGCGGGCCGTTAGACTAGGCAACCGCCGCGGGCGATGCCAGACGAGCCCGCCTTCGGTTACGGACAGACCACCAGCCAGCCGGCGACCTTAACTTGGACCCGAAAAACTTCGTCTACTCCGCCATGCTCCTGTTGGTGGTGGCCGCCACGGCGGTGGCGCTGTTCCGCCAGTTCGGGCTCGGGTCCATCCTGGGGCTGCTGGTGGCGGGTGTGCTCATCGGTCCGCACACGCCGGGGCCGTCGGTGACGGCGCATGTGGAGGATCTGCGGCATTTCACCGAGCTGGGCGTGGTGCTGCTGCTGTTCGTGATCGGCTTGGAGATACACCCGCGGCGGCTGTGGGAGATGCGCCGCACGCTGTTCGGGCTGGGCTCCGCGCAGATTCTGCTCTCGGCCCTGGCGTTGACGCTGTACTTTCGCGCCGGTGTGGACAGCTGGACGGTGGCGCTGCTGATGGGCATGGCGCTGGCGCTGAGCTCCACGGCGCTGGTGATGCAGATGCTGCACGAGCAGCAGGAGATCGCCACCCGCCACGGCCAGACGGCCTTCTCCATCCTGCTGATGCAGGACCTGGCGGTGGTGCCCATGATCGCCTTCATGCCGCTGTTCGCCGACGACGGCCCGCTGCCCGCCGGCGAGTCCCTGTGGCAGCAGGCGCTGGTGGTGGCGGGCATGCTGGCGCTGGTGGTGCTGTCGGGCCGGGTGCTGCTGCCGCGGATGCTGGACTGGATGGCGCGGCAGTACAACCGCGAGGCCTTCTTTCTGACCACCCTGGCGGCGGTATTCATCGCCGCCTGGGCCATGGACAGGGCCGGCATGTCCATGGCGCTGGGCGCCTTCCTGATGGGCATGCTGCTGTCCGGCTCGCGCTACAGCGTACAGATCCAGGCCAGTGTGGAGCCGCACAAGGGGCTGCTCATGAGCCTGTTCTTCGTCGCCGTGGGCATGTCCGTCGACCTGGGCGTGCTGGCCGAGCAGCCCCTGACCTTCGCGTTCCACCTGTGCGCCCTGGTGCTGATCAAGGTCGCGCTGATCTATCGGCTGTGTCTGTGGCTCCGCACCGGCCGGGCCGTGGCGCTGCGGGTGGCCTTCCTGCTGGGGCAGGCAGGGGAGTTCGGCTTCGTACTGTTCGGCGCGGCCAAGGTGCTCGGCATCATCGATGAGCGCCTGTTCACGCTGGCGGTGGCCGTGATTTCGCTCAGCATGCTGATCACGCCGCTGCTGCAGAAGCTCGGCAACCGCCTCGCCGGGGAGGCGTCCGCCGCCGACACCCTGGATGAGCATTTCCAGTACGTGCCGGCGAGCGGCGAGGGCAGCCATGACGGGCCACGGGTGGTCATTGCCGGCTATGGCCGCGTGGGCCATACCATCGGCGCCATCCTGGCGAGCCACGGCATCGATTATGTCGCCTTCGATCCGAACGCGCAGTTGGTAGCTCGGTGGCGCAGCGAGGGCTATCCCGTCTTCTACGGCGACATCTGCGACCCGCACCTGATCGACGCGGCCGGGGTGGAGCACGCCGAGCTGGTGGTGCTCACCATCGACGACCCGCAGGCCGCCGTGGAAGCCACCGAGCTCATTCGCGCCCGCTCCGCAAAGGTGTCCATCGTCGCCCGCGCCCGGGATCTGGTGGCCTGCGACGCCCTCTACCGCGCCGGAGCCAACCACGCCTTCCCGGAGGCGGTGGAGGCGAGCCTGAAGCTGGCGGCGGAGACGCTCGGCGCGCTGGGCATCTCCGAGGACCAGACCGAGGACATGCTCACCGGCGCCCGCGGCGAGGACTATGCGCTGGTGCGCTCGGAGCTGGAGGTGGCCCCGTCCACCGTGCCGATGCAACGCCCGGATGACAACGATAAGCCGCAGCAGAACGGCGGCGCGTAGGTTGGCGCCGACGCCAGGAGGCCCGACGCACAGCGCGGCGGCGGTCAAGCATCAGCGGGCGGAGTGCTCGGCCGATGACGCCGAGACCGGTGCGACCGTGCTCCGGCGGAGGTCGTCGTCGACGCCCGGCGGCGCGGGAAAGCTGTCGGCTTGAACGCCGCCGGCCTCAGAACCGCACGTCGAAGGTGGCACCGGCGAAGGGTGCATCCTCCGCGTCCGTGCGGCGCAACAGGTCGCCTTGGGCGTCCTCCAGGCGCACCGAGCCGTTCAGGTCCATGCCGACGATGCCGCGCAGCCGCCCGATTCGACCGAGCTTGCGGGTGACGGCGATGAAGATGGGTGTGGACGTCGCCTGCCCGATGCCGCCGGGCGCCACCCCATGGTCGTCCAGGCGGAAGCGGTCCTTCTCGTAGCGCCCGCCGAGGCTGACGGACCAGTCGTCGTTGGCGGCCCAGTCGAAGGCCAGGCCGGGCCCGCGGGAGGCGCCGAAGCCCCGGCCCGTGCGGAATTTGAGCCGGTCGGTAATCTGCCAGTCCACGGCGAGCACCGGGAAGAAGTCCGCGTCCTCCTCCAGCCCCGAGAAGATGCCGACGCCGGGACCGATGCTGAGCCGATCGTTGACCTTGTAGCTCGCGGCGGTGATCAGGCCGGCGATCTGCCCGTCGCTCAGGGAGGCGCCGGCCTCGGCCTCCCAACGCAGGGTCGGGATGGCGAATAGGCTCCAGCGGTCCGTGGGCTCCCAGAACAGGGAGCCGCTCAGGCGCACATCTTGCACGTCGCCCCAGGGCCGCAGGCTGCTGAAGTCGCCGTCGCCGGAGAAGCGAAAACGCTGCTCGCCGAAACCCGCCGCAAGGCCGAGCCGCAGATCGTCGGTGACGGCGCGCCGCCCGCTCAGGCGCACGGACCAGGCATCCACGCCGACGTCGCCGCCGCTGTCGAGCCCCGCATCGGCCCCGAACACCGTACCTGCCTCAAATTGCAGGCCCAAGCCGCGGCCCGGCGGCTGCGCATGTGCGCAGGCGGCGGCGAGCAGAGCCGCGCAGAGCAGTAACAGACGCAGACGACGAACGTTCATGACAGCCAATACCAAGACAACCAGACAACGACAACGGAAATGACACACGCACGGGTGCGACCAGTGCTCGGCCCGCCGCTGGGCAGCGGAAAAGCAACAACCGTTGCAATTATGGACCATATAGGCCTCAAGTGGTTGCGACGGGCAGAAAAAATTGCGAAGCGTGCGCGGGAGCAAGCCGCCGCCGGGTCAGGCTCGGCTACGCCTGGAAATGCAATTGTGGCATTCCCCTAAGTGATGACCCTAGAACGCGACAGTTGAGGCACGGCGCCCGCGCACTCGGCACCTGCTGGAGCGCGCGCAGGCAGCTGCGGGGAGAGCGGGCCGCCAACAAGAACGAGCAGCGCAAAGACCGGAACCAGGGTGTAGCGAGCGAGGAGGATGATCGCGACCGATGGCGACACACTGGATGTGCGCCGCGGGGACGAAACGACCCAGGAGCTGCGGTGCCTTGCGGGTCGAGATCGAGGCTGGGCTCGAGGGCTGGGTGTCTTGGACGAGCGTCTGGGATGAGTGTCTGGGACGCGGGACAGTTTCGGGCTGGGCTATGGGCGTCTGGCGGTGAGTAGATGGCGCCGGGCGTAGGCAGCAGCTGCCTAGCGCCCGGAGCCCGCGGAATCAGTCGGTCAGTGCAATGCGGCCGTGGTTGAAGGCGCGAAAGTAGGCGCTGTTATCGAGGTGCTCGGTGAGCTCACCTGACGCGAGGCGCTCCACCGCCTCCTCGATCTCGGCGCTGGCGAAGCGACCGCTCGGCGACACCCCGCCATTGATACAGGGCTCCAGCTCCGCCTCCAGCGGTTTGTTGTGCAGCCGCACGAGGAGGTTCTCGGCTTCCATTTCCAGGGCAACGCGCTGCTGGCGCTCGGCCAAGGTCTCCTGGGCCGTCTCAGGCGAGGTGTCAGCGGAAGCGACTAAAGGCGTCTCGGCCTTGGCCGCAGACGCAGCGAAAAGCCCTAAGGATAAAGCCAAAGTCAAGGTCGAGGCGATCAGGTTGGTTTGCATCGTTTCACCGTGAGATGTATTTAAGTTAAAGCTAATATACTGATACTCCATCCCAGAGTCAACGACTCGGATTTCTCCGAGCGCTGACATTGGGCACGAAGACTGCTCTGTGCTTTCAGCGCAGGTCCGAGACGCGCAGAGCCGCCCCTAGGCCTCGGGGATCTGGATCACGGCGTGCTGCGGCGCCGTTTCCTGGTAGCGGCGCTGCTGCTCCGCCGTAGCCTCCTGCTGGTATTTGTCCTTCCACTCGCCGTAGGGCATGCCGTAGACGGCCTCGCGGGCTTCGTCATGGCTCATCGGGATGCCGCGCTCGCGGGCGGCGGCGAGGTACCACTTGGACAGGCAGTTGCGGCAGAAGCCGGCGAGGTTCATCAGGTCGATGTTCTGCACGTCGGTACGCTGCTGGAGGTGCGCGACGAGGCCGCGGAAGGCGGCCGCTTCGATGGCGATGCGGTCCTGCTCGGGGATCTGCTCGGGGATCTGCTCGGACATGGTGGCTCCTGTGGGCGCGACCGGTGGCCGCGGTTTGGTGGCTGTCGCTGACGGCGTTAGGATTGCGGGCAGCTCGCGCACGCACAATGGTGACCTTCCCGCGATGGTTGCAGAGACCGCCCTTCACCGCGTATCGCACCTGCTGGCACGCTGTGCCGGCAGTCATTCGGTGCTGCCGCCGACGGCGCTCTTCAACGAGGGCTGGCTGCTGCGGTTGGTGCTGGATGGGCTCGAACAATGCGAGCCGGCAACGCTCACAGCGCAGGCGTCACACGCGCTCGGTTTTCTGCCCGGGGCGCACTGGTACTCAGAGGCGCTGCTGGCCTCGCGCTTCCTGCCGAGGCACCGGGCTGATCCGCTGGCGGAGTCCTTCACCCATGCCGACGGCCTCATCGGTCATTTCGACATCGCGCCCGGGCTGCGCGGCGAGGCGACGGTGGCCACCGGCGCGACCCAGCTGGTGGTCATCGAGGCGAAGCTCGGCGCCGGCCTTTCGTCCGGTGTCACCAATGCCCCCGGCTATGATCAGGCCGCCCGCAGCGCTGCATGCATTGCTCACATGCTGGCGGTTGCCAAGCGAACCCCGGCGCGCTTCGACCGTCTGGGGCTGTGCGTGCTAGCGCCCGCCGCGCGCATCGACGGCGGCGCGTTCGGCGATCTGGTGACAAAGCCCAGCATCGCTGCCAAGGTCGCCCGGCGCGTGGCGGCCTACGGCGGGGTGCATGATGCGTGGTACGAGGCATGGCTCGAGCCGACGCTCACGGCGCTCTGGGTAACGCTGCTGTCTTGGGAGTCCGTGCTGGACCACCTGGAAGCGGCGCAGCCCGACAGTCCGCAGGTACATGCTGGTCTGCGCGCCTTCTACGCAGAGTGTCTGCGCTGGAACCGGTTGGCGCCGTGATGGGCCTCGCCGCGGCGCCTCTGGTACCTCTCAGCCGGCGGGCGGCGCCCGGTGCAACATCAGGCGCAGGTCCGGCCCCACCCGCCGCAGGTCATGGATGCGCAGCCCAAGGCGCTGCTCCATGCGCGCGATGCCGGGCAGGTGGAAGAGTCCGCGGGCGGCGTCGCCCATCAGGTGCGGCGCGAGGTAGAGCACCAGCTCGTCCACCAGATTCAGGTCCATGGCCGCGCCGGCGAGCGTCGGGCCGGCCTCGATGAGCACTTCGTTGATCTCGCGCTCGGCCAGATAGCACAGCAGCAGATGCAGGTCCACGCGGCCGGCGGGGTCGGCGGGCAGCACGCAGACCTCGGCGCCGACGGCATTGGCGCGGGCGACGGCCTTGGGACTCTCCTCGCAGGTGGCGATGAGCGTGGCGCCGGGCAGGCTCAGCATGCGTGCTTCAAGGGGCATGCGCAGGCCGCTGTCCACCACCACCCGCAGGGGCTGGCGCGGCAGCTCGTCCGGCCACAGGGCCGGGAATTCGTCCTGCGCCAGGCGCACGTTCATGGACGGGTCGTCGGCGAGCACGGTGCCGATGCCGGTGATGACGGCCGAGGAGCGCGCGCGCAGCCGATGCACGTCGCGGCGGGCGTCGGCGGAGGTGATCCACTTGCTCTCGCCGCTGGCCATGGCGGTGCGCCCGTCGAGGCTGGCGGCGAGCTTGCAGCGAACATAGGGCAGGCCGCCGCGCATGCGCTGCTCGAAGCCCGGGTTCAGCCCGCGGGCGTCGGCCTCCAGCACGCCGGTGGTCACGTCCACGCCGGCGGCACGCAGCCGAGCCAGACCCTTGCCCCGCATCATGGGGTTCGGGTCCTCCATGCCGACGACGACGCGGGCGACGCCGGCCTCCAGCAGCGCATCGGTGCACGGCGGCGTGCGGCCGTGGTGGCAGCAGGGCTCCAGGGTGACGTAGGCCGTGGCGCCGCGGGCGCGCTCGCCGGCGGTGTCGATGGCATTGCGCTCGGCGTGGGGCTCGCCGGCGCGGCGGTGATAGCCTTCGCCGACGATGTCCGCGTCCTGCACCAGCACGCAGCCGACGCGGGGGTTGGGGTCGGTGGTGTAGAGCCCACGGCGGGCCAGCACAATGGCGCGGGCCATCATGCGTGCGTCCTGATCCGCGGGGCTCACGGCTTGTCTTTGTTGGCTGCTGGGTCGGGTACCGGGTCCAGCCCGGCGAGGAGGTCGAGCTGGGCCTTTTTCTCCGCGGCCGTGGGCTGGCGCTCCAGGCGCTCGATCTCCTCGCGGAAGGCGGCGACGTCCTCGAACTCCCGGTAGACGGAGGCAAAGCGCACGTAGGCCACCTGGTCCAGCTCGCGCAGCTCGTCCATCACCAGCTCGCCGATGCGCCGGCTGCTGACCTCCCCTTCGCCGCTGCCGAGCAGCTTGCGATTGATGTGGGAGACGGCGGCGTCGATCTGCTCGGTGCTGATGGGCCGCTTTTCGGCGGCGCGCATGATGCCGGAGCGCAGCTTGCGCCCGTCGAAGGGCACGCGGCTGCCGTCGCGCTTGACTACCCGGGGCAGGTTCAGCTCCGCGCCCTCGTAGGTGGTGAAGCGCTCGTTGCAGACCACGCAGCGCCGGCGACGGCGCACCTGGTCGCCGTCGCCGGACAGCCGCGAGTCCACCACCTTGGTGTCCTGGGCGCCGCAGAAGGGACAGCGCATGGACGGGCGACTCCCGGACGGATCGGGCGCTGGACAGCCCGCAGGACGATGATCAGGCGGCGGCCTGCCGGTACACGGGGAAGCGTGCGCACAGGGCGAGCACCTGGCCCTTCACCTGCTCGATGGTGGCGGCATCGCCGCGGGCATCGATGACGTCGCACATCCAGCCGGCGAGCTGCTTGGCCTCGTCCAGGCCGAAGCCGCGGGTGGTGATGGCCGGCGTGCCGACACGGATGCCGCTGGTGACGAAGGGCGACTGCGGGTCGTTGGGCACGGCGTTCTTGTTGACCGTGATGTTGGCCGCACCCAGCCAGGCGTCCACGTCCTTGCCGGTGAGGCCCTGCTCGATGAAGCTCACCAGGAAGAGGTGGTCGTCGGTGCCGCGGGAGACCACGTCGTAACCGCGGGACAGGAACACCTCCGCCATGGCCTGGGCGTTCATGATGACCTGGCGCTGATAGTCCTTGAAGCCGGGCTCCATGGCCTCCTTGAAGGCGACGGCCTTGGCGGCGATGACGTGCATCAGCGGGCCGCCCTGGGTGCCCGGGAACACCAGGGAGTTGAACTTCTTGGCGAGCTCCGGGTTTTCCTTGGCGAGGATCAGCCCGCCGCGGGGGCCGCGCAGGGTCTTGTGCGTGGTGGTGGTGACCACGTCGGCGATGGGCACTGGATTCGGATAGACGCCGGCGGCCACCAGGCCCGCGATGTGCGCCATGTCCACCAAGAGATAGGCGCCGACGCTGTCGGCGATGTCGCGGAAGCGCTGCCAGTCCACAACCCGGGAGTAGGCCGAGAAGCCGGCGATGATCATGCGCGGCTTGTGCTCGCGGGCCAAGGCTTCGACCTGCTCGTAGTCGATCTCGCCGGTGTCGGCGTGGATACCGTACTGCACCGCGTTGTAGAGCTTGCCGGAGAAGTTGGGCTTGGCGCCGTGGGTGAGGTGTCCGCCGTCGGCGAGGCTCATGCCGAGCACGGTGTCGCCGGGCTGGCACAGCGCCATGAACACCGCCGCGTTGGCCTGGGAGCCGGAGTGCGGCTGGACATTGGCATAGGCGGCGCCGAAGAGCTGCTTGGCGCGCTCGATGGCCAGATTCTCCGCGACGTCCACGTACTCGCAGCCGCCGTAGTAGCGCTTGGCCGGATAGCCCTCGGCGTACTTGTTGGTGAGCACGGTGCCCTGCGCCTCCATGACCCGCGGGCTCGCGTAGTTCTCGGATGCGATCAGCTCGACGTGCTCCTCCTGCCGGCGCTCCTCGTCGCGGATCGCCCGGGCGAGCTCATCGTCGTAGCCTGTGATCTGCATGTCGGTGTCGAACATGGGGTTGCCTCCGTGGGTCTGATTGAGAGGGGATGGTGGCAGCCGCCGCGCCGGGATCACCCTGTGGTGGGTCACCGGGGCAATCTGCCAACGCCAGTGCCGGGGTTGGGACAGTGGGCCGTCATCGTGGTTTCGGCCTGCGCCCGGGCTCCGGTGCGTGCATCCAGCACGGCGTGCAAGAGCGGGCAGGAGCGGGTTGGCGGAGAGGGTGGGATTCGAACCCACGGTGGGCTACTAACCCACGCCGGTTTTCAAGACCGGTGCAATCAACCGCTCTGCCACCTCTCCGAGCGGATGCCGCGCCGACGCCTTGGCCTGTCGCCGAGCACAAGCCCTTGGCACCGGGCTGCGCCAGGCGTGGCTGCGACGGCTGCGGTCAGGTTGGCGCTGCCTTGAGCCCAGGCTTGGGGCCCGTGCTTGGAGCCTAGGCTCCGGAGGACCCACGCTTGGGGACCCCCCGCTTGGAGACCCCAGCCAAGCGCCTTGGCGCGGAACATTGAGAATGCCGTGGTCGCCCACATCAACGCCTTAGGGTAACCCAAACCGGCGCCGATCACGACCCCCGGCGCTCGCCACACTAGCCGCGCCTCGACCATGCTAAGGCTCTTCAGCGCGCGAGCGGGCTTGCAAGCGCCGGCCACTTGGGTATGCTGCGGCTGCAATCGGGCTGTGCCCAGTGTCTAATGTTGCACGGCCCCGGCCGTTTTCCAACCGAAACTTGAGGAGTGAGTCATCAACCATGGCTAACCAGTACTCAGTTGCGCAGACCAGACAGGACGTGCTCGCCACCAATAAGGTGCTGAAGAACACGTACATGCTGCTGGCGGCGACCCTCGGCTTCAGCGCGCTGACCGCGATGATCTCCATGGCGCTTGCCATGCCGCCGTGGGTCTACATGGCATCGGTGATCGTCGCGATGGTGCTCGGCATCTTCGTGCTGCCGCGCACCGCCGAGTCCGCAGCGGGCATCGGCGTCATCTTCGGCATCACCGGCCTGCTGGGCTTCGGGCTCGGGTCCATCCTGAGCATGTATCTGGCCCTGCCCAACGGCCCGAGCATCATCGCCACCGCCTTCGGCGGCACGGCGCTGATCTTCCTGGGCCTGTCCGGCTATGCCTTGACCAGCAAGACGGACTTCAGCTTCATGGGCGGGTTCCTGTTCGCCGGCATGATGGTGGTGGTCATCGCCATCGTCGCGAATCTCTTCCTGAGCATGCCGGCGCTGTCGCTGGCCATCTCCGGCGCCATCATCTTGCTGATGAGCGGGTTCATCCTGTTCGACACCAGCCGGATCAAGAGCGGCCAAGAGACCAACTACATCATGGCCACCTACGGCATCTACCTCAGCATCTTCAACATCTTCATCAGCCTGTTGCAGATCCTGGGGATCATGGGCGACGAATAGGCTGCTCGTCGCGGGCACTGCGGTGCCCGCGCCACAGAGCCCTGATGCCCGGCCCCGCGCCGGGCTTTCTTTTTTGCCACCTTCTCCACAGGATCACAGGGGGGATCTCGCCATGGAGCTGTTTCTGAAGATCGCCGCCGCCGGCGTCTTGATCATGCTGCTGTTCTACCTATGGCCCGCCTTCAAGCAGTGGCAGGAGCACGGGCCCAAGGCCGAGAAGGGTGACTGGCAAGCGGCCATCCTGCCCTTGGCGGCCGTGGTGGGCTTGGTGGTTGTGCTGATCCTGCTGGTGCGATGACCCGAGGCAGCGCGAAGCGGCCACCCGTTCTCGCCGTCGGCTGATCAGCCCAGATGTGCGGCATCGCCGGTTGTGTCGGCCCCGGTGCCAGTGATCGCGAAGCGACGCTCGCCGCGATGCTGGAGCAACTGACACACCGCGGTCCGGACCACCGCGGCACCCTGCTCCAGGGTGCCTTCGCACTCGGCCACCAGCGCCTGAGCATCATCGACATCTCCGCCGCCGCGCACCAGCCCATGCTGAGCGCCGACGGCCGCCACGCCCTGGTCTACAACGGCGAGCTCTATAACTACCGGGAGCTGCGCACCGAGCTCGCCGCCGCCGGCGTCGGCTTCCGCACCGACAGCGACACCGAGGTGGTCCTTGCCGCCTGGCGGCATTGGGGGACGGACTGCCTGCGGCGTTTCAACGGCATGTTTGCCTTTGCCATCGCCGACTTGGCGAGCGGCAACTTGCTCGCGGCGCGCGATCGCTTCGGCATCAAGCCGCTGCACTATGCCGTGACCCCCGACGGCCTGTGCTTCGCCTCCGAGGTCAAGGCTCTCACCGCCGTACTACCGGCGGCGCCGGTCTTCCGGCGCGAGAAGCTCGCCGAGCTGCTGTTGTACCGCGAGGCCATCCGGCAGGACCTGCTGGAGGGCATCCATGCGCTGGAGCCTGGGCACCTGCTGACCCTGAGCGGCGGCGACCCGGCGACACTGCAGGTGCGGCGCTGGTTCCATGTCGCCGAGCTCCCGGACCCCGCGCGCGCAGCGGCCTTGGCCGGTCTGAGCGATGAGGCCCGGCTGGACGCCCTGGAGCAAGTCCTCCAGGACAGCGTCGAGCGCCACCTGGTGAGCGACGTGCCCGTCGGCAGCCTCTGCTCCGGCGGCGTGGACTCGTCGCTGATGACGGCCTTCGCCTGCCGGCTGCGCCCGGACGTGAGCGTCTACCACGTGGACATCGCCGACCATTCCGAGCGGCGCTGGGCGGAGCAAGTGGCGCGGCACCTCGACATCGACATCCACTATTACCGGCTCACGCGCGAGCGCTATCTGGCCGGCTACATCGCGGCCATCTGGTACAACGACGCTCCGCTGACCCATCCGCAGAACGTCCCCATCGAGCGCGTCAGCGCCCTCGCGCGGGAGCACGGCTGCAAGGTCTTGCTCGCCGGTGAAGGCGCCGACGAGGGCTTCGGGGGCTACGACTGGCGCTATCGCATCCGCTGGAACTGGCTGCGACTGGCGCGGCGCACCGGCCTTCTGGCCAAGCTCTACCGCAAGGGCCTTTTCGCCCTCACCGGACTGTGGCTGACGCGCCCGCGGGACGACTTCCTGTTCCGCGCCTGGGCCAATCCGACAGACGTGCTGGAGCAGGTCGCCGACGGTGGTTTCCGCGCCGCGCTGGAGCACGACTGCCGCGCCGCCTACGACTTCATCGACGCCGCCGCCGACCGCGAGGTCCAGGCGGCCATGGCTGCGGATTACCGGGACTACATCGGCGCCATCGTCCATCAGCAGGACCGCGCCAGCATGCAGGCGGGGATCGAGTCACGGGTGCCCTTCCTGGACATCGAGGTGGCCCGGCTCGCGGCGAACCTACCGCTGGCCGACAAGCTCACGCGGCGCGAGTCGAAGCGGTTGATCAAGGCCCTGGCCCGGCGTCACTTGCCGCGGACAGTCGTGGAGCGCACCAAGATCGGCTTCGCGAGCCCGGCGGCGGACTATGTGCGCTCCCTGGGCGATGCCTGCTTCGTCGACGGCTTCCTGGCTCGGGAAGGCGTGCTCAGCCTCGCCGAGACCCGCCGCCTGTTGGCGCGGGACCCGGGCAACTTCACGCACATGCTCTACGGCCTGGAGCTCTGGGGGCGGATGTTCTGCTGGGGCGAGACACCGGCGGCGCTCAGCGCGCGCTACATCGGCTGAGGCACAGGGCCAACAGCCCCACCACAGCCGGGTCAACGCTGTTGGAAGAAGGACTCGCCGTCGTAGCTCAGCACGGCGCCGTCGGTGACCACTTGCTGCAAGCGGATGCCTTCCCGGCTCCTTTGTCCCTCTGAGAGCTTGCGGCCATTGATATAGACGAAGCGCCGCTGCGGGTCGTCGTTGTAGACGTGCACGGTCATGGAGAACGGCGGCAGCCGGTTGCGCAGGTCCAGCGACGGCCGTGCCGGGCGTGCCATCGCCTGCGGCTCGGGTCGCAGCGCTTTGAGGCCCGGCGGTTCCGGCAGCGGCGGGGGCTTGGCCGCAGCGCGCTTGAGGGCATCGGGATCGCGCTTGCGCACCAGCTCTTTGAAGGCCTCGATCTCGGCGAGCACGTCATCGGGCACAGGCGCGCGCTCGCGATCGGCCCCGGAACGGGACAAGGGCTCGTCGGGCGCCGGCGGCGTTGGCAGGGACTGCGAATCCCCACTCGGCGAGTCTACCGATGCCGACACGCGCTCACCGTCGCCGAGCACGGCCCGGCGCAGCTCCTCGGCGCCCCGCGGCAAGGGCTCGCCCGGCCCGGCCCGGGCGGGCACGACGATTACCTCCGGCTCGATACTCAAGCCCTCGGCGGTGTCGAGGGGCCCTGGAGGATTGGTCGCGCCGGCGGGGGGCGCCCGGGCTGACTGGGTCTCCGCCGCGGCAGAGACTCCGGGCGGCAGCGAGGATTCGGCCGGGGTCGGGGCGGCGCCGGCCTGTGCGGCGGTGTGCGGCGGCGCTTGGGGTACAGCGCCCGCGGGCTGCCCGGTGGCGGGCTCGGCACTGTCTGCGGCCGCCTGCCGCGCAGCGAGCTCGGGCGGCGGCTGAGGGGTCGCCGCCGGATCGAGAAAGCCCGGGCGAGCGCTTGCCGGCTGGTCGGCGTCCGCGGGCTCCGGGCCGGCGGTGCGCGCAGCGGCCGCGGGCTCGGGCGCGCGCGGGTCTTCGGTCGTCGGCGCCGGCTGTGCCAGTGTCGCCGACTCGGCGACGATGTCCGCCGGCGGCCCGTCGCTCAGACCGCGCAGCACCAAAAAGCCGGCGGTAGCGGCGGCGGCGAGCCCCGCCAGCAGACCTAGATAAGCCCAGGGATAACGACGGGGACTCTGCATGGGCACGTCGACCCCGAAGCCCTCCACCCGCGGCACGTGGCCGAGCTCGCGGTCGCTCTGGGATTTTTTCAGGGCTTCGAGGATATAGGACATGGGCTCGACGTCGGACCCCAATGACGCGGCGGTCAGCGGGAACGGGACAAGCGCGGCACATCGAGGTCCGCCAGGGCATTGCTCAGCATGATGAGCGTGCGCGGACCGGCGATGCCGTCGGCGACGAGCCCCTCGGCTTGCTGGAAGCGACGTACCGCCGCCGTGACAGTGTCATCGTAACGCGCTGGGTCGACCGTCATCTCGCTGCCCGGCAGCAGCGCCAACCGCTCGCGCAGCCACGCGATCGCATCCTCCGGATCACGCACACCGATGACCCGGCCGCCGGCCGGCGGCGGGCGCCACAACAGCAGATAGTCGCCGGACCAGCGCTCGTCCAGCAGGGCAATGGGTACGCGCATCAAGGCGCCATCCCGGTATACCAGCGCGTGCTCCTCGTCCAGGCCGCCGACCACGACGAAGCCCGTCTCGTTACCCGCGAGCCGCAGCTTCAGGGCGGCGGGGCGGTCGAATCGGCGCAGGTCCGACCAGCGGCCCTGACTGCGCTCACAGGCGAGCGCGAAGGCCGGGACAGCGGCGCAGTCCAGGAAGCGCACGCCGGGCGCGGTCTCGGCCTGCCAGAGCCGCAGGAGCTCGTCCACCACGGCGTTCTCGACCACCAGGGCATCGGCGAGGCGATCCGCGCCGAGCGTCGGTACCACCGGCGTAACGCGGGCGGTGGCGATGCGCGGGGGGCGCGCTGCTGGGGCGGGCTCGGCGTCATCTTGGGTGCCCTGGTCGGCAGCCGGATTGGTTTCGACGCTCGCCGCTGCATCCGCGGCCGGTGCCGGCTCCGCCGGCGGCGAGCTCGCGCCCACCACAGCGGCAAGGCTCGGTGCCGCGGCATCGCCGCCGGCGGCGGCCGGGGGCTGCGCATTTGGCGCCAGAGCGTCCGCTGTCTCCGGGGCAGCGGGCGTTTGCGAGGCCGCCGCCTGGGGGACTTCCGCCTCCGATGCCGCGAGCGCCTCTGGGTCCGCAGCGGCTGTCGCCTGGGCCGAGTCCTCCGAGCCTGTGTCGGCAGTCATGATCGCCGACTCGGCGGCAGCGTCGCCGCCGCCATCGCCGCTGGAGCTGCTGGCGGCGTTCTCGGCGCCCGTATCAGCCGTGC
Source organism: Thiohalocapsa halophila (assembly GCF_016583825.1). Classification (GTDB taxonomy): domain Bacteria; phylum Pseudomonadota; class Gammaproteobacteria; order Chromatiales; family Chromatiaceae; genus Thiohalocapsa; species Thiohalocapsa halophila. The sequence goes on from NZ_NRRV01000031.1 coordinate 25,882, forward strand.
TCGCATGAGCCAAATCGAGCTCAGAGGCCTCGTCTGGCGCCTCTGCCGGCTGCGATGGATCAGCGGGGCTGGTCTGGAGCGGGGCCGACGCCATCGCCGACTCCGCAGTGACGCCCTTGGCGTGCTGCTCCAAGCCGATCGCGGCCAGCCATTCGGCGGGTAGTTGCGTGGGCCATGTATCCGGCAGGCGCTGCGACAGATCCGAGGCGCCGATCCACACACCGAGGCCCAGCGCGCCGACGACCGCTGCGGCGGCGCCGAGGGCGCTGCGCCGGCGCGGCAGGGCGGGGTCGGCGCGGTCGATGACCTCGCGTGCGGCGGCATCGACGATCAGCGGGGTCACCTGCAAGCGCCGGGACACCGCAGCCCCGAGCAGGGCCCGGTCACAGAGCAGATTGATGAGCCTAGGGACGCCGCGGGTGTGCCGGTGCACGCGCCTCAGCGCCCGCGCCGTGAACAGGGGGCGCTCGACACCGGCGACGGCGATGCGGTGGTCAACATAGGCCGCCGTCTCCTTCGGGCCCAGCGGGGTCAGGTGGTAACGCGCGGTGATGCGTTGATTCAACTGACGCAGGTCGGGGCTCGCCAGCAGGCTGCGCAGCTCCGGCTGCCCGATGAGAAAGATCTGCAGCAGCTTCTGCTTGGACGTCTCCAGATTCGTCAGCAGCCGGATCTGCTCCAGCACCTTCGGGCGCAGATTCTGGGCCTCGTCAATGATGAGCACCGGCCGGCGCCCGCGCGCATGCGCATCTAGCAGGAAGCGGTTCAGGTGGTCGAGCATCGCCTTCACGGATGGCTCGCCCGCCGGCAGCGCCACGCGGAACTCGTCGCAAATGGCGTGCAGAAGCTCCGCGGCCGTCATCGCCGGATTCAGCACCAGGGCGATGTCGACGCCCTCCGGCAATTGCTCGAGGAAGGCCCGGCAGACCGTGGTCTTGCCGGTGCCCACCTCGCCCGTCAAGAGGACGAAGCCCCCGCCGCCGCCTGCCCCGTAGAGCAGGTGCGCCAGGGCCTCGCGATGCTGTCCGCTCAGGAACAGGTAATGCGGGTCCGGCGTAATGGAGAAGCTGGGCTCTTTGAGGCCGAAATATTTGGGGTACACGCTTCGCTCGCGATCACCGTATGTGTCCGACAGTCCGGGCTAGCAGGTGTCTGGCACCACTGCAAAGGGCACCGATATCTGCCGAGAATGATAGAGAAAAGTCGGGCAAGCTGCACCCACTACCCGCGTGCTTGCCGATGAGCTGGCGCGCGGCGCCGAGCACATGCGGCAGACCTGGCCGCGGCATCGCGCGTTATCATGGACGCCATGCTCCCCCGCCGGCAATGATCGAGATGGACCAGACGACAGAGCGAGCGCTGCGGCTCTACGCCTTCGGCGATGTCATGCTGCACGGGCGCTACCAGGCGCATGCCGACGCCGGCACCGCCGCCGATCTCTTCGCGCCGCTGAGCGCACTGCTTGCGGATGCGGACCTGGCGGTGGGGAATCTGGAGACACCGCTCACCACCGCGGGCACCGCTCGCGCCGACAAGCTGTGCCTGCGCGGCGATCCCGTCTATGCCCGCCACCTCGCCGAGGCCGGGGTGTCCGTTCTGAGCCTGGCCAACAACCACTGCATGGACTTCGGTGCCGATGCCCTCGCCGAGACCCGGGCGCTGCTGGACGCCGCCGGTATCGCCAGCACCGGCGCCGGTGCCGATCTCGCATCGGCGACGGCGCCGGTCATCGTCGAGCGCCACGGTATCCGGGTCGGCCTGCTCGCCGCCTGTGATGCGCTCACCAAGCCGGCACCCGCCGCGACTGCGACGACGCCCGGTATCGCGCCATTGGAGCCGGAGGCGGTGCTCGCGGCCGTGGACGCATTGCGCCCGCAGGTGGATCACCTGGTGTTGATGCTGCATTGGGGGCTGGAGTACAGCCCCCTGCCGACCCCGGAACAGGTCCAGCTCGCCGACGCCGCCATTGCACGGGGGGTGTCCGTCATCCTGGGCCATCATAGTCATTGTATGCAGGGCGTGATGCAGCGCGGCGGCGCCGTCGTCGCCTACAGCCTGGCGAATCTCACCGACGACGGCGTGGACCTGAAGACACCCATGCGGCACTACCTGGCGCCGCTCACCGAGGTGGACCGGGAATCCTTCCTGCTGCGGTTGGCGCTGCACAAGGACCGCGTGGAGCTGCTGGAGCCGGTGCCGCTGTGGCTGGACGACAGCGGCCGGCCGACGGCGGCCACCGGTGAGCGGGCGGAGAAGATCCGCGCGCAGCTCGCGGACTGCACCGCGCAACTGGCGGCTACCGCGGACCTGGAGACCCATTGGGCGGACAGTGTCATCGAGCGGCGCGTGGCGGGGCCGCTGATCTCCTGGTGGCGCGACGGCAGCCTGTGGGACAAGATGCGCCGCTTCCGCCCCGGACAGCTGGTGTCCGCTTGGCTGCTGCTCACCACCTACCTCAAGGTCCGTTTCTCGCGCGGCGACGACCGCTGGCTGTTGTACAACGAGCGCAACGACACCCGCCCGATGCCGGCCGTGCGCCAGCCCCGCAGCGGCTCGGACAATGGCGGCACCGAGTGAGCCGCCGCCGGCGCCGTCTCGGGCGATGCCGACGATCACCACCGTCATCCCTGCGCACAACGCGGCGCCCTATCTCGGCGCTTGCTTGGACAGCGTGCTGGGCCAGTCCGGCCCCTTCCGCCACGAGGTCGTCGTCGTGGACGATGCCTCCACCGACGCGACGGCCGAGATCGCAGCGGCCCGCGACGCCGTGCGCCTGCTCCAGCTGCCTGTCAACCGGGGTCCCTCGGCAGCTCGCAATGCCGGCATCGACGCCGCCAGCGGCGGCTATGTCGCCTTCCTGGATGCCGACGACCTCTGGCCGCCGGGGCGCATTGCGGCGGGGCTCTCGGTTTTGCATGCGCACCCGGATATCGGTCTCGTCTTCGGCGACTGCGCCCTCTTCGATGATGCAGGGGAGCGGATGGCGTCCTTCTTCGCGGACGCCGGCCTGGATGACGCCTTCTGGGGCGATGGGCTGCGGATCATAGATCAGGATCTGAAGCTGTTCCGCCGCAACTACATTCCGACGGGCGCAGTGCTCGTGCGCCGGGAGCAGCTGCGCGCAGTGGGCGGCTTTGATCCCGCGCGACGCTTGGTGGAAGACCTGGAGCTGTGGCTGCGGCTTGCGCGGATTTGCCGTTTCGCGCATGTGCCGATGCTGTGGCAGCACAAGCGTTGCCACGGAGCCAACGCCTCCAACCGCCGGGAGGCGATGGCGCTCGCCAACTTGGCGGTGCTAGACGAGCATTGGCGCCCGCGCCGGCGGGCACTGCGCCGTCGCGGGCTGCGCATGCGGGACTATTTCGCCTACGAGTACCTGTTGCTCGGCGATCTGCGCGCCCGTGCCGGCGATGCTCGCGGCGCACGCCGGTGGTACCTGCGCGCGCTGCGCACGGCACCGTCGCCGCGCGCCCTCTATCATTGGCTGGGCGCCTGGCGCGGACTGACGCCGGCGGCCCCGACCGCCGCCGGGAAGTCGTGAACGGACTGCTGGGCGCGGCGAGCCTCGGCTCGGGGAGTCTCGCACGCCTCGGCGCCTACGCCGAGCGCCGAGATGGCGTGACGCTGTGCCCGCCCGGCGCCTTCGCGCTTTGGCGCATCGGCGCGCCGGCGGGCGGGCTGCGCACCATGCGCTCCGAGGGAGTCCAGGCCTGGCTGCTCGGCGATCTGTTCACGCCCCCGAGCCCCGCATCCAGCCCACCGCCGGAGGGGCTATTGGACGCCTACAGGCGGCAAGGACACCGCTGGGTGTGGTCGCTGGAGGGACAGTTCGCCCTTGCTCTCTGGGATCCGGCCCGCCGTGAGCTCGCCTTGTACCGAGACGATTCCAGCACCCGCAGCCTCTACTACCACCAGTTGCCGGGTGGGGCAGTCGTGTTCTCGGACCGGCTGGATCTGCTGGTGCACTGTCCACTGGTGCCGCGGCGGCTGTCCCGGGACGGACTGCACGAATACCTGCGGCTGCTCGACATCACCAGTCCCAATACCATCTACGCGGGCGTGCGCAGCATCGAGCCCGGAGTGCTCTGCCTGCATGATCGCCACGGCGTGCATCGACGCCGGCCGCAGACCACGGCCACGGCGACGGCGACCGCGGATGTCGATGGGCCTGTACCGACCCTGGAGCAGGCGGCGGGCACCTTGGACGGCCTGCTGACAGAGGCCATTGCCAGGCGCACGGCCGATGCCGAGTCCCTGGTGTGCTTTCTAAGCGGAGGCGTCGACTCCGCCTACCTCTGCGCACTGGCGGCAGCTCAGGGCCTAGAGGTCACCGCAGTGACCGTCGGATTCGCGGATGCGGTGGCTGACGAAGCCGCCGTGGCCGCTTCAATCGCGGCGGCGCTCGGCATCCGCCATCGCATCCTGCGCTTCTCTATCCCAGAATATCAGCGCGCCTTCGCGGATCTCGCGGCGGCCGAGTATCCCTTCGCGGACCCTGCTGGAGCGCCCACGCTGCTCGCCTTCGAGAAGGCCCGAGACAGCGCAGAGATCGCGCTGGACGGCACCGGCGCCGACACCCTGCTCGGCATCATGCCCGCGCGCCACCAGCGCATTGCCGTTGAGTACGCGGCACGGCTGCCCTATGCGCTGCGGCGTGCACTGGCGGGCCTGATGACACCGGTGCCGGGCTTGCGAGACTACCGGCCGCTGCTGGATTTCGGCGACCCGCAAGAGGTGCTGATGCGCTGGCGCGGCTGGCCGCGGCGCACCATCCAACGCGTGTGCGGGCGGCCTGTGGACTTGGGCGGCAGCCGCTTTTATCAGATCCACCGCAGCTTTGCGCCCGGGGCGCACATGGCCCGCTACAGCGCCCTCATGGGCACGCTGCCGGATGACCGCATTCACGTCGCCTCGGCGCACACGGGACTGCGCGTGCGCTTCCCGTTCTTTGCACCCGCGGTGGCCGACTATGTCGAGCGCCTGCCGGTGCAGCTGCGCTATGCCGCAGGCGAGCACAAGCGGGTGTTGAAGCACGCACTTGCGCGGCACCTAGCGCGTGCCCTTTGGGACCTGCCCAAGCACGGGTTCGATTTCCCCTTCGATGACCTGCTGATGGCGGACGACCATGCCTTGCTGCGCGCCTATGCCGATGCCCCGACCCTGGAGCGGCTGGGCTGCACCAATCCGGCGAGGCTGAGCCAGGCCGTGGCGCAGTACCGCGCCGGTCATCGGGCAGACCGCTTCCGTGTCTGGGCGTTGGCGGTGCTCGGCGCCTGGCTGCAGCAGCATGACTTGTCTGCGTGATGCACGCTGGCGGAGCGCCCGACGAGCACCGGCGCTCAGACAGAAACCGCCGGCTCGTTCCTGCGGCTGCGGCGAGTCATGTACCATCGTCGCATTACTGTGACGCCAATGCCGCCGGATGCCGGCTCCACGCACTGTTGAAACCCGTCCGCATTCTCATGTTCGCGCGCTACCTGCCGCCGGAGTACAGCGGTGCAGCGGCGCAGGCGTTTCTGCTGGCGGGCCAGCTTCGCGCGCGCGGACATCATGTGGAGTTCGCCACACAGTCCTGGAGCGGACAACGGCGGGATTACGAGGTGGACGGCTTTCGGGTGACGGCGCTGTCGATGCAGTTACAAGCCAGACACCAGGAGTTCAGTGTGTGGCGCAGCTTGGCGGCACACTTGTGGCAGCGCAGACACGCAGTGGACATCCTCCATGGCCAGGGCGCCTACTACACGCAAAGCATCCTGGGGCCCTTTGGACGCTTCCTCGGCAAGCCGACACTGGTGAAAGCCAGCCTGTCGCAGAATGACCTCTCCAGTCTGACACATTCCACCATCGCGCCGGTCCACCGCCGCTTCCTGCGGCTCGTGGATGCCTATGTCGCCATCAGCGAGGAGCTCCAGATCGAGTTCGCGCAGAAGGGACTCCGCGCAGATCGCGTTTGGCACATCCCGAACGGCGTCGACACGAGCCGCTTCCGTCCGGTGCCGGAGGCGGAGCGGCAGCGGCTGGCAGCAGCCATTGGACTCACGGCGAGTCAGCCCATCGCGCTCTTCGTGGGTGTGTTCGACGAGCGCAAGCGCATCGGCTGGCTCATGCGCGAGTGGGTGGCCGCCAACGGCTTCGGCACGGGCGTGCATTTGGTCGCCGTCGGCCCGACGAGCCGCGACAGCTATGGCGAGGCCCTGAAGCAAGAGCTACGCGATCTGGCGGCAGCGCATCCGCGGCTGCTGAGCGTGCGTGACTTCACCCCGGACATTCTCCGGCACTACCAAGCGGCGAGCCTGCTGGTCTTTCCCTCCTTGCAGGAGGGCTTGCCCAATACCGTGCTGGAGGCCATGGCCTGCGGCCTGCCCTGCGTGGTGGCCCGCGCGTCCGGCTCGCGCGAGCTCGTTCAAGACGACGTCAACGGTGCCACATTCGCCATTGACGAAACCGCGGAGCTTCGCGACGCGCTGCACCGCGTGTTGCTCGACCTGCCCCGGCTGGGCGCGCGCAGCCGCGAGCTCGCGGTTCAGCACTACAGCATCGGCGCCATTACGGACCGTTACGAAGCCCTCTACGCACATCTGCTGAGGCAGCGCCGGGGGCTCCCTTGGGGTCAGCCGACGTAGAGGACGCCAGGCACTGTACCGCGCTTCGCGTGCCCTCAATTTGCGGCGAGCAGTCCGTCCCAAACCTCCAGCAAGCGCGCCAGATCCGGTACGTCCCAGTGCGGGTGCCGCAGGTCCTGCGACCAAGGTGCCTATGTTGCGAAGCGCCCGGGACGCACCAGAGCCGCTCGCATGCCGACATACACCGCGCCTGCGATATCCGTAACCGGCCGATCGCCGACCATGACACAGTCCTGTGCCGCGACACCGAATGTGTTGCGCACTCGGTCAGAGGCTGCGCGTGCCGCCGCGTCACTGCGGCTTGGGGCTCGGCGCGCTGAGGCGACGGCTTGCAAGACCGCATCCGTATGGGTCCACGCAACGCAGGACGCGCATCAGTCGAGGTCTGCGGCCAAGGCGGCGCGGCGCGCTGCGTCGAGCTCGACTGCATAGTCGTACTCTGGGTGGTCGGTACCCATGTGCAAGGATGCGCCTTGCTTGACTGCTCGGCAGGTCTCCGCCGGCAGCTGGAAGCGGAGAAAATGCACCGACGAGGTCTTGTCGGCGCTCTCGCGCTCCAGGTCTTCGTCGGCGATCGCGTAGACCTTGGCCTGATCATCGGCCCGGACCCAGACCTTGTCCTCGATGCCGATGAGCCGGGAGAGCGCGACGCGCCGCTCGTCGACGTCCTCGATTTCCACCATGAAGGTCGCCTTCCAGTTATCCCCGTCCGGTATCAGCGGGTTGTAGGCGTCGAGCTCTTCCTGAATGCCGGCTGGCTCGAAAATGCGCTCAGCACGCAACATTTCCTGGACCTGGTACTGCATGGTGAGCCGATCCTCGAAATACAGCGCCGCGTGCGGACCAATGGGAACACGCCGAGACCGCTTATGGGCCATGACCTCGGCGCGGAAGTCGGCACGCCGCTCGGCGTACTGCTCCAGGCTGAAGAGATCGTCGCGGGTCAGTGCTTGCATGCTGTCTCTCCTGGGAGGCAGTGGGCGGGGCTGCTAGCGAAGATCGGGGAGCAACGCCGAATTTCACCTGGTTGCGATCAACCGACCTGCGAGAGGCGGACGCCTGTAACGCATCCAAGGCGGGACGCTGGTACGTCTAGCCCGATGCCATCAATGGCCTGAGCTGATCGGCTTGGCCAGCAACGCCGGCCCAGGCCGATCAGCTCAAAGGCCGTAGGCCAGTCGCAACAGCGTCATCGGATGCTGCTGCTGATCCTCGCGCTCAAGGGCGTGAGCGATGTGGGCACCGGCCATTGGGCAGTCGCTGCCAAAATGATCTGCCTGTGCCTGCTTGACGCGATTGGCGACGGGGCGAACGATTTTCATCGCCGCAGCATGGAACTCTTGTTTGACGGCATAGGTGCCATCGTGGCCCGAACAACGCTCAATGGTTTCGACCGTTGTCTCCGGGACCAAGGCCAGCACGTCCCGGGTCTTTTGCCCGATGTTCTGCACCCGCTGATGGCAGGACGCCTGGTACACCACCCTGCCGAGGGACTTCGCGAACGTCGTGTTGAGCTTGCCGTGCTTATGGCGGAGCATCAGATATTCGAAGGGGTCATACATAGCGTCCTTGACCGCCTGCACATCGGCGTCGTCCGGATACAACAACGGTAGCTCCTGCTTGAACATCAGCACACAGGAGGGCACTGCCGCGACGATATCCCAGCCCTCATCGACCAGTTGCCTGAGCACGGGAATGTTCGCCTGCCGCGCCTGATCCACGGCATCGAGGTCGCCCAGCTCCAGCTTGGGCATCCCGCAGCAGCGCTCTTTGCCGGCGAGCGCCACGGGAATGCCATTGTGCTCGAATACCGCGATTAGATCCTCGTTGAGGCCCGGCTCGTTATAGTTCCCATAGCAAGTGGCGAACAGCGCTACCTTGCCCGTCGTCGGCCCGGCGGCTTCTCCCTGTGCCTGGCGCCCGATCAGGTGCGGATGTCGCTTGCGCAGCGTGTCACTGTGATATTCGGGAAGACGTGCACGCTTGTCGACTTGCAGCACTGACTCTGCGACCGCGCGACCCGCGGAAGTCTTGAGCGCCCTATTGACGATACCTGTGACGACGGGAATGCCGGCCAAGGCCCCGACCCAGTCGGTGCTGGTCAGCAGCCGGTCCCGACCCTTGACGTCCCCTTTGTGGAACTTGACCGCCTTGGCCCGGAGCATCAAATGTGGGAAGTCAACGTTCCACTCGTGCGGCGGCACATACGGACACTTCGTCATGTAGCAGAGATCGCACAGGTAGCAGTGGTCGACGACCTTGACATAGTCCGTCTTGGCGACGCCGTCCACCTCCAACGTCTCCGACTCGTCGACTAGGTCGAACAGGGTAGGAAACGCCCGACACAAGCTCACGCAGCGACGGCAGCCATGACAAATGTCGAAAACCCGCTCCAGCTCCGCGTTCAGGGCGTCCTCGTCGTAGAATTCGGGGGTCTTCCAATCGATGGGGTGCCGAATCGGCGCTTCGAGGCTGCCTTCGCGGGTCGTTGTCATGGTGCCGCTCCATCATCGCTTGCCCAGCACAGGCGCTAAGCCTGCGCTGCGGACCGAGCGCACGCACAGGCACGAACTTGTGTACGCTCAAGACCTTCAGCGTTAAGCATAGTTTAGCCAGGGAATTCCGTGCCAATGGGGAGCGTATATCACCCCGATAGGCGGCAGGGATGACGCGTCTCCCCCGGGGACCGCGCGCCGCCCGATGGCGAAGGCGCCAACGAGCCTAACACAGGGTGCCCCAGCCATTGCCGTGTGCATCGGCTGCCGACACCTTCGGCTCTCAAATCAGCGACCGAGCGATGCTCCCGCCTGCTGGCGGATGACCGACGCGCATCAGTCGCCCCCAGCTCGTGCATGCTCGCCGATCGACCGAGCAAAAAAAAAGGCCGACGATCAGTCGGCCTTAATGATAATGCCCTGGCGGTGACCTACTTTCGCATGGGGAGGCCCCACACTATCATCGGCGATACACCGTTTCACTGCTGAGTTCGGCATGGGATCAGGTGGTTCCAGTGCTCCATGGCCGCCAGGAAAACTGTCGGTGACGGCGTCGCGCCGAGCGCGGCGCCGCCCCATTAATACGGTGATGATCGTTTGGCATCGAGGAATGCGTTGTCAGCACCCAGAATGCTTGGGTGTTATATGGTCAAGCCGCACGGTCAATTAGTACGGGTTAGCTTCACACGTTACCGCGCTTCCACATCCCGCCTATCAACGTCGTGGTCTTCGACGGACCTTCAGGGATCTCGAGGATCCAGGGAGACCTCATCTTGGGAGGGGCTTCCCGCTTAGATGCTTTCAGCGGTTATCCCGTCCGTACATAGCTACCCGGCAGTGCCACTGGCGTGACAACCGGAACACCAGGGGTACGTCCACTCCGGTCCTCTCGTACTAGGAGCAGCTTCCCTCAAGTCTCCAACGCCCACGGCAGATAGGGACCGAACTGTCTCACGACGTTCTAAACCCAGCTCGCGTACCACTTTAAATGGCGAACAGCCATACCCTTGGGACCGACTTCAGCCCCAGGATGTGATGAGCCGACATCGAGGTGCCAAACACCGCCGTCGATATGAACTCTTGGGCGGTATCAGCCTGTTATCCCCGGAGTACCTTTTATCCGTTGAGCGATGGCCCTTCCATACAGAACCACCGGATCACTAAAGCCTGCTTTCGCACCTGCTCGACGTGTCTGTCTCGCAGTCAAGCACCCTTCTGCTTTTGCACTCATTGCGCGATTTCCGACCGCGCTGAGGGTACCTTCGCGCTCCTCCGTTACTCTTTGGGAGGAGACCGCCCCAGTCAAACTACCCACCATACACTGTCCCTGACCCGGATGACGGGCCTAGGTTAGAACTTCAAACATACCAGGGTGGTATTTCAAGGTTGGCTCCACAACCACTGGCGTGATTGCTTCAAAGCCTCCCACCTATCCTACACAAGTAGGTTCAAAGTCCAGTGTAAAGCTGTAGTAAAGGTTCACGGGGTCTTTCCGTCTAGCCGCGGGTACTCGGCATCTTGACCGAGATTTCAATTTCACTGAGTCTCTGGTGGAGACAGTGCCGCCATCGTTACGCCATTCGTGCAGGTCGGAACTTACCCGACAAGGAATTTCGCTACCTTAGGACCGTTATAGTTACGGCCGCCGTTTACCGGGGCTTCGATCAAGAGCTTCTCCGAAGATAACCCCATCACTTAACCTTCCGGCACCGGGCAGGCGTCACACCCTATACGTCCGCTTACGCGTTTGCAGAGTGCTGTGTTTTTAGTAAACAGTCGCAGCGGCCTGGTCACTGCAACCCCCTTCCGCTCCAGCCGCAGGGCTTTCACGTACCAGGGGCGTACCTTCTCCCGAAGTTACGGTACCATTTTGCCTAGTTCCTTCACCAGAGTTCTCTCAAGCGCCTTGGGATTCTCACCCTGCCCACCTGTGTCGGTTTCGGGTACGGTCACACATGACCTGAAGCTTAGAGGCTTTTCCTGGAAGCAGGGCATCGACCACTTCGCTCCCGTAGGAGCTCGTCATCACGCCTCGGCATTGCCACCCCGGATTTGCCTAAGGTGACTGCCTACACGCTTAAACCGGCAACCAACAGCCGGCTGGCCTAGCCTTCTCCGTCCCCCCATCGCAGTCATGCGTGGTGCAGGAATATTAACCTGCTTCCCATCGACTACGCCTTTCGGCCTCGCCTTAGGGGCCGACTCACCCTGCGCCGATTAGCGTTGCGCAGGAAACCTTGGGCTTTCGGCGAGGGGGCCTCTCACCCCCTTTATCGTTACTCATGTCAGCATTCGCACTTCCGATACCTCCAGCAGACCTGACGATCCACCTTCACAGGCTTACGGAACGCTCCCCTACCATGCGAGCAAGCTCGCATCCGCAGCTTCGGTACATGGCTTAAGCCCCGTTACATCTTCCGCGCAGGCCGACTCGACCAGTGAGCTATTACGCTTTCTTTAAAGGATGGCTGCTTCTAAGCCAACCTCCTGGCTGTCTGGGC
>NZ_NRRV01000031.1:47500-60695 GCF_016583825.1 Thiohalocapsa halophila
GCGCTTCGAGCTTCTGACGCAAAGCGTCAAGCCCAATGACCTCGACGGTTCCGCGCTGCAGGATCGCCAAGGCCTCGTCTGCACCAGGCATGCTCTCGCTCTCGTTCTGGGCGCCGGCCTACCCCGGGTCGGCGCAGGCGGTGCGGTGATGGCAATGACGGGCGCGCGCCTTCCCAAGCGCGAGCGCCATCGTCTAGACTGCCGTGACGGCTCTACGAAACTCCCCATTCTACATGCGCGATTACAAAGGCGCAGGCACCCAACACCGAACGCCGTATGGCCAGCCGCGCCGGATTAGGCCGGTATGGCTGCTGGTAGGGGCTGGCGTGGCCATCATCCTGACGGCAGCGGCCATCTGGGCGCTGACCCAACCGGCGGCCATGCCGGACTTCCAGCCAGACGCCAACACTGCTGCACCTGCGCGGGCCGCCGACGGAGCCATCCCCTTGGAGCTACCTCCGCCGCGGCCAGCGACGCTGCCGGTAGACGAATCCGACGAGGCGCGCTCAGCAGCTCCGTGAGCGCACGCCACCGGACATCTGCGGCATCAGGCTAGGGTCAGGGCGCAACAGCCGGAGACCTTTGCAACGCCGCGGTCTCCTGTCCCTAACGCCATTCCCGCCTGCACCCGCGCGCGGGCAAGGGGGAATGGGGTCAATCTGCGCCCATCATGGGGTTATCGGCGGCAGGTCTCGATGGGCCCTCGGCAGGCAGAGGCAGCGCCGACTGGCGCGCGGCACCGGCCCCGCCGCCTGACCCCGGCCTGCGCGGCTCACACACCGAAGGAGGAGCCGCAGCCGCAGGTGGTCGAGGCGTTCGGATTGCGGATCACGAACTGAGCACCTTGAAGCCCCTCGGTGTAGTCGATTTCTGCGCCCATGAGGTACTGCAGGCTCATGGGATCCACCAGCAGCTTAACGCCGTCGGTGACGATTTCCGTGTCGCCGTCGTCGACATTCTCCGCGAAGGTAAAGCCGTACTGGAAGCCAGAGCAGCCGCCGCCCTGAATGTAGACGCGCAGCATCAGGTCATCGTTTCCCTCCTCGGAAATCAGGTCCGCAACCTTTGCGGCGGCTTGGGACGTAAACACCAAAGGTGTTTCTTCGGCAACGATGTCGGTCATCGCAAGAGCTCCTCTGTTACTGCACGGATGCAAGCGGTTGGTCGAAGGCACCTCGGTCGGGTGCCGAAATGGGGCGCGTGGCCTTGTCTCGTGGCTGGACGGCGGGCGGTATCCGCCCGAGCTCGACACTGCCGGCCGGCAGCGGTGGTGGCAACCCGGCGCTCCCTCCGGCAAGTGCCGCGTCCCAGAGCACCACCTCCTGGGATGCCATTAGGTTGTCGTCCTTTGGCACGATCTCAATGATGACTTCCAAGGGGTCCGCCCCTTCGGGCAAACGAAAATTCCCCTCGACGACCTGGAAGTGATCGAAGGCGACGGCGTGGCGGCCTGCGCCATCCGCAGAGAGCTCCGTCAGAGGCGTCACCACCCGCTCGCCGCCCGCAACCGTGACCACGGACAGCACTGCATCAGCCTCGGTCCGCCCAAAATCGGGGACCAGCTGCCCGAGCGTCAGTCGATAGTGATATCCCCCGCCGTCGCGCGGCCGCAGGACGAGATCGTCCACTTCCACGACACCGCGACCGCTAGAGCCGAGCAGCGCCCGCAGCTGTGTCAATTGTTGCTCGATGCGCATGCGCTCACGCTCCAGCGACAGGATCTGCGCTTGGGCCGCGCGCTGAGCCTCGACATCCATCTGATGCGAGCGCTCGAGCTTCATCCGGGCGTCACGCTGCGCTGCGAGCTGCTCACTCAGCATATCCCGCTCCGTCTGTAAGGCCTGGATGCGCGCCATGGCTTGTGTCGCATCGTGCTCTGCCAGCAGATAGCCCAAGACGAAGGCCGCGGCGACGATCAGTAGCCAGCCGACACCGATGAGAAGCCAACGGCCGACGCCGCGTCCTGCGACGCGTCCAGGCGTCGTATCCTCAGCGGAATCTGTGCTCGCTCGCCGCGGCTCAAGGCGCGAGGGCAACGCCATCGAGCCCCGCGGTTTCCGGGAGCCCCAACATCAGGTTCATGTTCTGTACCGCCTGTCCCGCAGCGCCCTTTACGAGATTGTCGATCACCGACTGCACCACGGCCACGCCTTTGTCCTGCGGCTCCATGACGGTCAAGCGGCACAGATTGGTGCCGCGCACCGAGCGCGTCTCCACGGGCAGTGCCGCCGGCATGACATCGACATAGGGCTCGCTCTCATAGCGTTGGGCAAATACGCTCGTCAAGTCGACACCGGGGCGCTTGAGCGTGGCATAGATCGTCGCCTCGATGCCGCGCACCATGGGCACCAAGTGGGGCACGAACGTCAGGCCGAGCGCCTGTCCTGTGCCGAGCCGCAGCGTCTCCTGGATTTCCGGCTCGTGGCGGTGGCCGGCGACACTGTAGGCCTTGAAGCTCTCGCCAACCTCGGCCATCAACAAGCCGGTGGAGGCTTTACGGCCGGCGCCGCTGACCCCGGACTTACCGTCCGCGATGATCCGCGACGGCTCGATCAGATCGGCTTCCAGCAGCGGCAGCAGCCCCAGGGTGATGGCCGTAGGGTAGCAGCCGGGGTTGGCCACCAGCCGCGCCCCCCGGATGGCCTCGCGGTTCAGCTCAGGCAGGCCATAGACGGCCTCTTCCACTAGGGCCGGCGCGGCATGACGCATCCCGTACCAGCGCTCCCACACCGCCAAGTCCTTGATGCGGAAATCGGCTGCCAGATCCACCACGCGCACGCCGGAATCCAGCAGCGCAGGCGCCTGCTCCATGGCCGTGCCGTTGGGCGTTGCGAAGAACACCAAGTCACAGTCCCCGAGCGGCGCCTGCGCCGGGTCCTCGAACGCCAGCTCGCAGCGCCCGCGCAGCATCGGCAGCACGTCTGCGACCCGCTGACCAGCGTCGGCGCGTGAGGTGATGACCCGCACCTGCGCCTGCGGATGGCCCGCCAAGAGGCGCAGCAGCTCGGAGCCCGTGTAACCGGTGCCGCCTACGATACCGATGCTCGTCATGGCGACCGCCGGGTCAGGAACAGCTGCCGGAGCTGGAGCCGCAGGTGCCGCAGCCGCCACCGGCAGTCGGCAAGTTGTTGAACACGAAGGTCGCCTGGCCGTCGCCGCGGTCGATGAAATCGATCTCGACGCCGCGGAGATAGCTCAGCGTGCCGTCGTCGACAACGACTTTGTAATCGCCGAAGTCTTTGATCCCGTCGTTGTCGTTGATGACGTCGGTGAAGGTCATGCCGAAGCTCACACCGCTGCAGCCGCCGGGGGCCGCATAGACACGCACGCCGGCGATGCCGTCCTCGATGTTCGAGAACAGCTCGCTCATCTTGCCCTGGGCTGCTCCTGTCAGGGTTAGGTCGGTGTCGTTGAGGACTGCCATGAAAACTCTGCCCTCCGGGCTGGGCTTGGATTGAATACGATGCTTCACGCTAGCACAGGCGGCCGGCTTATTTCCACGAGCCGCGCTCAGGTACTCTGCGTTGGCGTCCCCTGCATCACATCTCTTCCATCTCGAAGTCTTCCTTGCCAACGCCGCATTCCGGGCAGACCCAGGTGTCCGGCACGTCCTCCCACTTGGTCCCCGGCGGGATGC
Organism: Thiohalocapsa halophila; assembly: GCF_016583825.1. Lineage (GTDB taxonomy): Bacteria > Pseudomonadota > Gammaproteobacteria > Chromatiales > Chromatiaceae > Thiohalocapsa > Thiohalocapsa halophila. The sequence goes on from NZ_NRRV01000031.1 coordinate 51,138, forward strand.
CATCATCCGGCCAGCCGAGCTCCTCGTCGTAAATGAATCCACAGACCATACACATGTAACGCTTCACGTCTCGCTCTCCGTCTTCAGCTCCTCGATCTTCCGATCCGCGTCCGACCCATCACCCAGGCTCGGACTTCTGTGCAGCGGCGGCAAATCTGTGCCGCTACTGCGAAATTCAACGCCTTGACCGGGCTCCACGCTGCACTCGCCGGCGCTCCAGCGGCGATGTTTACCACTGCCACCGACCGTCCCTTGCCTGCAACAGCCCGCTGACCTCGCAGGCGACGCGCGCGGCGAGTGCATCAGCCCCTGCGGCAGCGCAACCGCCGGTCTGTCAGGCGCTGTTACCATTGCGCGCCCGACAACCCTGCTTCTGCGTCGCGGGCCGCGCCACGACAGCGCCGCTAGCGCCGCGGTGCGCCCGCAACGCCGCCACCCACCGCCGACAGGAGCTCCGTCCATGTCCCGATCCGAACAGTTCTTCGAGGCCGCCCAGCGCCACATTCCGGGCGGCGTCAACTCCCCCGTGCGCGCCTTTCGCAGCGTCGGCGGTACGCCGGTGTTCTTCGAATCCGCCGCCGGGGCCTACGTCACCGACGCCGACGGCAAGCGCTACATCGACTACGTCGGCTCCTGGGGACCGATGATCCTCGGCCACGCCCACCCGGAGATCATTGCCGCCGTCAGCGCCCGCGTGGAGAAGGGGCTGTCGTTCGGCGCACCCACCGAGCTCGAGACCATGATGGCGGATCGGGTCTGCGAGCTGGTGCCGAGCATGGAGCTCGTGCGCATGACCAGCTCCGGCACCGAGGCCACCATGAGCGCCATTCGTCTGGCCCGCGGCTTCACCGGACGGGACAAGATCATCAAGTTCGAAGGCAACTACCACGGCCACGTGGACTCGCTGATGGTCAAGGCCGGCTCCGGCATGCTCACCCTCGGCGAGCCCAGCTCCCCGGGCGTGCCGGCGGCGCTGGCCGAGCTCACCCTCACCCTGCCGTACAACGACGCCGACGCCGTGCGCGAGACCATGGGCAAGCTCGGCGATGAGGTCGCCTGCATCATCGTCGAGCCGGTGGCCGGCAACATGAATTGCATCCCGCCGGTGCCCGGCTTTCTGGAAGCGCTGCGGGAGGTGTGCGATCAGCACGGCACGGTGCTGATCTTCGACGAGGTCATGACCGGCTTCCGCGTCGCCCGCGGCGGCGCACAAGCCCTCTACGGCGTCACGCCGGATCTCACGGCGCTGGGCAAAATCATCGGCGGCGGTATGCCCGTGGGCGCCTTCGGCGGGCGCCGCGACATCATGCAGAAGATCTCCCCCCTCGGGCCTGTCTACCAAGCCGGCACCCTGTCCGGCAACCCGATCGCCATGACCGCCGGCCTCAAGACGCTGGAGCTGTTGTCAGCGCCCGGCTTCCACGAAGCCCTGGCCGCCACCACCGAGCGCCTGACGCAAGGCATGGAGGCGGCTGCCGAGTCCGCCGGCGTCGCGCTCAGCACCAACCGCGCCGGCGGCATGTTCGGCCTCTTCTTCACCGGCGACGGGCCGGTGACGGACTTCCACGGCGCCACCGGCTGCAATCAAGAGCAGTTCAAGCACTTCTTTCACGCGATGCTGGAGCGCGGCGTCTACCTGGCGCCGTCAGCCTTCGAGGCGGGCTTCGTCTCCGGCGCCCATGGCGATGCAGAAATCGACGGCACCCTCGCCGCCGCGCGCGAAGCCTTCGCGGCGGTCGCCGGCCGCTGAGACCAGCGCTGCGCCGGCGGGTGCTCGGGGCGCCCGCCGGCACGACGCTCAGAGGTCCGCAGCGGCGGCAGGTCAGCGACCGTCTCTCCGCCTCAGTCTCCCCACCGCGCCGACAGGTCGTGCGCCACGCCCAGGTGGTCCAGCACCCGGGCGGCGACGAAGTCGTAGACCTCGTCCACTCGCTGCGGATTGAAGTAGAAGCCCGGGTTGGCCGGCATGATCACCGCCCCCGCCCGCGCGAGCCGGAGCATGTTTTCCAGGTGCACGACGGTGAAGGGCATCTCCCGCACCACAAGGATCAGCTTCCGCCCCTCCTTGAGGGCGACATCGGCGGCGCGATCCATCAGGTCCTGGCTCAGCCCCGCCGCGATGCTCGCCAGCGTGCCGGTGGTGCAGGGGCAGATGGCCATCGCATCCGGCGGATTGGTGCCGCTCGCCACCGGGGCCGTCCACTGCTGGCGACCGAATACCTGGATCTGGCCGGGCGCGGCGCCGAAGTGATCGGTGAAAAAACCCTCGGCCTCCGCCGGCCGACCCGGCGCGTCCAGGCCTGCCTCCATCTGCATGACCACCTGCGCCGCCTGGGAGATCAGCAGGTACACGCGCACGTCCGCTTCCACCAGGCAGCGCAGTACACGCAGCCCGTAATGGATGCCGGACGCGCCGGTGAGGCCGACGGCGATGGTTTTGCTCCAAGTGGTCATCGGGGGGTCGAGCGGGGCGAAGGCTGATCAAGCGATCAGAAGTGGCGGCCCGCCCCCCCGAATGAAAGACGAATGCCCCGATCAGATCAGCGTCGCGCGCTCAAGCGCGCTCGGCCAGCGCGTCCAGCAGCAGCTGGTGGATGCCCCCGAAGCCGCCGTTGCTCATCACCAGCACATGGTCGCCAGGGCGGGCCTCGGCACCCACGGCCGCGACGATCTCCGCCACGGCGCCGGCCACCCGCAGGCGCTCCCCGAGCGGCGCCAGCGCCGCGGCGGCATCCCAATCCAAGTCAGCAGGTGCATACACTTGCACCTGGTCCGCAGCGGTGAGGGACTGCGCCAAGGCCGCCGCATGCACGCCGAGGCGCATGGTGTTGGAGCGCGGCTCCAGCACGGCGATGATCCGCGCCTCGCCGACGCGGCGACGCAGCCCGTGCAGGGTGCTCGCAATGGCCGTTGGGTGATGGGCGAAATCGTCGTAGACGCGCACCCCGGCGACTTCCCCGCGCAGCTCCATGCGGCGCTTGACGCCGGCAAAGCGCCCCAGAGCCGCGGCCGAAAGCGCCGGCTCGACGCCGACATGGGCGGCCGCCGCCATGGCCGACAGGGCGTTCTGCACGTTGTGGGCGCCCGTCTGCCCCCAGTGCAGGCCGATCTCAGGGCCGTCGGGTGCGTGCACGCGCAACGCAGACCCATCCGCCGACAGCCATTCGGCGGACCAGTCGCCACCATCGCCGGTGGACTGCGTCGGCGTCCAGACCCCCATGGCGAGGACCGCGTCCACCGCCGGCTCCGCCTGCGGGTGAACGATCAGCCCCGTACCCGGCACGGTGCGCACCAGATGATGGAATTGCCGCTGGATCATGGCAAGATCATCGAAGATGTCCGCATGATCGAACTCAAGATTATTGACCACCAGGGTGCGCGGCCGGTAGTGGACGAACTTCGAGCGCTTGTCGAAGAAGGCGGTATCGTACTCGTCCGCCTCGACCACGAAGCACCGGCCCTCACCGAGCCGCGCCGAGACACCGAAGTCCTGCGGCACCCCGCCGATCAGGAAGCCCGGCGCCAAGCCCGCGTCCTCCAGCACCCATGCCAGCATGCTCGCGGTGCTGGTCTTGCCGTGGGTGCCCGCCACCGCGAGCACGTGGCGGCCGGCCAGCAGGTGCTCGGCGAGCCATTGGGGACCGGACACATAGGGCAAGCCGGCATCCAGCATGTACTCGACGGCGGGCATGCCCCGGGTCATGGCATTGCCCACCACCACCACGTCCGGCGCCGGCTGCAGGTGGGACGCATCATAGCCCTGCATCAGCTCGATGCCGGCCGCCGCCAACTGGGTGCTCATGGGCGGGTAAACGTTGGCGTCAGAGCCGGTGACGCGGTGCCCGAGGGCGCGGGCCAGCAGGGCGACGCCGCCCATGAAGGTCCCGCAGATACCCAGGATGTGCAGGTGCATGTCAGGCGGCGCCCTGGGTCACCGTGCTGATGACGACGAAGCTGAAGACGTCGAAGGCGATGGCGATGACGACGCCCTGGGCCAGGGACAGATCGAAGGCGTGGCGCAGGATGTGCCCCACCACCAGCACGCTCCAGCCCACCAGCACCAGAAACATGAGCCCGGCCAGCAGCACATCCGCCCCGGGCTCGGTGCCGGTCGCCACCGGCTGCGCCAGCGACACCGGCAGCAGCGCCACCAGCCCGATCACCACGTCCGCCCCCACCAGCGCCGTCGCCGTCTGCACGTAACGCGCCTGCTTGTTCAAGGCTTTGGTCGCCAGGTGCAGGACACCCAGCATCAACAGCAGATCCAGCAGGGTTTGGGCCAAGCCGGCCGCCAACGACGCCCCGGCGGTGATGGACAGCAACAGCCCGCCGACCACGGCCACCGCCAGCACCAGGCCGAACAGCGTCGTGGACGCCGGCAGGTCCTGCGGGTTACGACGCAGGAGACACAGCTCGATGAAGAAGTGGACGAGGGCGAGCAAGGGGAAACAGGGGGCAGAACAGTGAGCGGGCCAAAAGACGCGGCATCATACCCCGTCGGCCCCGACGGACGCCAAGCGCGGAGCTGCGTGAGCGGCCGTTTCAGCCCGGTGGCCGCGGCACGCGGCCGAGCAGCAGCCCCGCGAGCAGCAGCGCCACGGCCAACGACAGCACCGGCAGGCTGCCCAGGCGCACAAAGGGCGTCGCCCCGGCACGCGGCTGGATGGTGCCGGTGAGGGCGCCGCGCTCGAACAGGCCCAGCTCGGCGGTGACCCGCCCGCGGTGATCGATCAGCGCGGAAATGCCGGTGTTCGTCGCCCGCACCAACGGGCGGCCCGTCTCCAGTGCCCGCAGCCGGGCGAACTCCAGGTGCTGGTGCGGTGCCAGGGAATCGCCGAACCAGGCATCGTTGCTGACATTGATGAGATAGGCCGCCGTCGGCAGGGCCTGGCGGACCTCCTCAGGGAAGACATCCTCGTAGCAAATGGACACCCCCACCGGATAGGGCCCCACCTGCAACAGGGGCCTTGGTGCTTCGCCGCGACTGAAGTCCGACATGGGCACCTGGAACCAGTCGACCAGGGGGCGCAGCTGGCGCTCGAAGGGCAGAAACTCGCCGAAGGGCACCAAGTGGCGCTTGTAGTAGCGGTCCTCGGCGCTGCCCATGCTGACCAGCCCGTTGTAGTAGCGCTCGGCGGTTTCCATCACGGGGACGCCGACCACCACCTCGGCACCGGCCGCCCGGGCATCCGCCGACAGCGGCGCCACCAGGGCGGACTCCACCTGGTGCAGAAAGGTCGGCACGGCGGTCTCCGGCCAGACCACCACGTCGGCCTCTTCCAGCACCTCGCGCGTGAGGCCCAGGTAGAGCTCCAGCGTCGGCACCACGCCGTCGGCCGCCCACTTCACCGCCTGCTCCACATTGCCCTGGACCACGGCGGCCGTCAGCGGCCCATCCGCCGGCCGCGTCCACTCCACCCTGCCCAGTAGGGTACCGGCGAGCCACAGCCCCAGAAGCGCCGCCACCGCAGCGGGCCGTACGGCACCGCCGCGACGAATGACGACCACCACGAGCCCCGCGGACAGCGCCACCAGTAAGCTCAGCCCGTGCACCCCCACCACCGGCGCCCAGCCGGCCAAGGGCGCCCCCAGCAGCGGCAGCGGATTGATCTGTCCGTTGCCGGCAAAGAGCCATGGAAACCCCGTGAACAGCCAGCTGCGCACCCATTCCAGCAGCACCCAGATGGACGGCAACAACAGCAGCGGGCCCACCCACCAGCGCGTCGTCGCCGGGGCCGGGCGCAGACGCGCAACCAGCACGGCCGCCACGGCGTAGAACAGCGCCAGCGCCGCCACCAACAGCAGCATCAGCGCATTGGCGGCGACGGCGGGCATGTTGCCGAACTCGTTCAGGCTGATGCGGATCCAGAACACGCCGCAACCGAACAGGCCCAGGCCGTAGAGCCAGCCGGTCACGAAGGCGCCGCGGCGCTGCGCCGGCAGGAGCAGGTAGAATGCGGCGATGCTGAGGACCGCGGCCGGGAACCAACCGAAAGGCGCGAACGAGAGCACCATGAGACCGCCCGCGCCAAAGGCCAGCAGCCAGTGCAGCAAACGGCCGCCGGAAGGGAATCGAGCCTCGGGAGACATCGCGGGGAGCAGCACGCGCGCTGAGGTTGGATGGAGGCCGGGCGGTGTGCAGGGGCGCCGGGCGCAGCGGCCCGGCATCATAGCCTAAATCCCAGCGGCGTCGGGGACGGCCCGCCATGCACGCGTTCCGACAAGGCCGCGCACAGGCCCAACGCAAGCCGCGGCGCCGCGGCGGTCGCAGCCGCTTGCTGCTGCTCGCCGCACTCCTGCTCGGCGCCGACCTGCTGGCCGTGGGGCTCTACCTCGGCTGGGCGGGGATGAGCCTTCCGCCGTCGGTACCGGCGACAACACACTCCGTCGGCGTCGTCTTCTTCGATGGCTTCGGTGCCCGCGAAGGGCTCGGGCCTGTCAGTCTCGCGCGCGTCGAGCATGCGGCGGCCTTGGCTCGGACCGGCCTGGTGGAGCGTCTCGTCTGCGTCGGCGGCAGCCGGCCGCAACGGCCGGAGCCCGGCGCCGCACTCATGGCGGCAGCACTGGCGAGACGCGGCGTCCCGTCAGCGCGCATCCGACACGACACGGCGTCCTTCGACACCCGCACCAATTGGCAGTCGGCCCTGGCACTGATGCCTGCGGGCGCCGCCGAGCAGGCCCTGCTCATCAGCTCGCCGCTGCATCTGCTGCGCATCCGCTTCATTACGGCCGGCACCGGCACACCGGCACCGACCGCGAGCATCGGCGCCGAGCTGAGGCGGCGCGGGCCGGCAATTTGGCTCGACATCCACAGGGAATGGCTCGCCTGGGCTGCGATGACGCTGCTACCGGCGGACTGGCACCGGCGCTGGATCAAGCGGTGGCGGGCGTTCTGGGACCGCCCTAAGCGTTGATACCGCGATAGCCGCCAACCAGCTAGTCGTACCGCTCGTCCTTCCAGCGGCGCAGGGCCGTAAAAACCTCGGTCTGATCGCGCAGCGCTCGCCCGGCGAACTGTTCGGCGGCGGCGACTACGGTCGGCGCCTGCGTGCGCAAAAAGGGATTAGTGGCCAGCTCCTCGGCTAGGGTCGAGGGCACGGTGGGCTCACCGCGGGCGCGCATGGCACGCGCCTCCGCGAAGCGCGCGGCCAGCTCGGCGCTGTCCGGCTCCACCCACTCGGCGAAGCCCAGATTCACGAGCGTGTACTCGTGGGCGCAGTAGCACTGAGTCTCGGCCGGCAGGTCGGCAATGCGCCGCAGCGACGCCGCCAGCTGCTCGAAGGTACCATCGAAGACCCGCCCGCAGCCGCCGGCGAACAGCGTATCGCCGCAGAACAGGGCACCTTCCGTGAGATAGGCGATGTGCGTCGAGGTGTGCCCCGGGACAGCCAGCACCCGGAACGACACCTCGAGGCCGGGCGGCGCCACGGCGTCGCCGTCGGCCACCCGCCGCGTCGCACCGCGAATGCGCTGATCCTCGGGCGCCGTCACCAAGGCGTCCGGCCATTGCTCGAGCAGGTCCGCGACGCCGCCCTGGTGGTCGTAGTGATGATGCGTCAGCAGGATGGCGGAGAGCTGAAGCCCTTGCTCACGCAAGCGTGCCAGCACCGGCTCCGCGTCGCCGGGGTCCACCACCACGGCGCGGTCATCGTCGGCGCCGCTGTTGCGCAGCAGCCAGATGTAATTGTCTTCAAAGGCGGGTATGGGCTCGATATGCAACATGGCTTTCCTCTCGACGACTGCCTCATCGGCGCAGGCTGCGTGCATCATGGCGCTGCATGATGCCCGCCACCCGCGAGCCAAGCCGGCTTGGCCGTCGGCTTGTCGTTGACTGTCATGCCCGACGCATCGAAGCGCAGCTCGGTGTGCAGGCGCGCACCGTCGGCGCTCAGCCAACCCTCGCGCACCAGCTTGGCCGTCGCTGCTTCGGCGGCAGCCTCCACGTCGGCAGCGAGCGCCGGCGGCAGCACATCGCTCGGCTCCCCGCGCAGCGCCAGCTCGCGTTGCGCCCGCTCGCTCTCCTGACGGGCCGCAAACGCCACCACCAGGGCTCGCGGAGCGGACAGCTTGGCGTCTCCGCGCAGGCGCCGACCGAGTGACCGCAGTGTTTCCGCCGGGACGAGCCGTGCTGTCGGCGCACGCTCGCTCGCCTCGCCGGACGCCGCCAGCCGTAAGCGTGCCTCCGTGCGCACCTCGCCGAAGGGCGTCGCGACCCGCAGCGTCCGCAGGGTTGCGGCGGGCGTGCCGGCGAAGAGCTCGGGCAGAGCGGCCACCAACAGGCGCCCGGTGACGAGCCCCTGCTGCGAGACCGTCAAGGCTGCATGATCGAGCCTCTCGAGACCAGCACCGAGTCTGCGGAGGGCATCGGGCGAGAGGCCGGCAACCTCCAGCGCGAGCCGCGACGGTGCATAGGCCGCTCCCGCCAGCGCCAGTGTCTCCACTCGAGCGCTGGCGCCCAGAGCCAAGGTGTCGCTGCCGGCTTCCGCCGTCAAGCGCAAGCCGAGCCCAGCCAGCTCCAGGGCCGGGCGCTCCTCAGTGCCATCGAGCTGCAGCGAATCCAGTGATAATTGGACACGATCGACGGGCAGCGCAACGCCCGGCAGCGCCGATCTCAAACGCCAGCGCAGGCCGCCGAGGCGCAGGCGCCGACCATCGGGCGAGGTGGCCGCCAAGGTACCCAGGACGCCGTCGGCACGCCAACGCCCATCCGGCGGAAGCACAAGCCGGACCTCCGCACCAACGGAGTGCAAGCGCCCGGCCTCGCCGGAATAGGTGACGTCCGGCACACGGCCGTCCACCGCCAGCTCGCCGTCCATCCTGAGCCGGGCCGCCAGCACCAGCGGCGGCAGCGGGCGCGGCCCATCCAGTACCCGCAGCCGGCCCCGGGCGAGCGCCAAGGGCGGCGGCCAGGCACGCAACCAGACTTGGGGACCGTGCGCCAGCTCCAGGGTCAAGCGCAGGCGCACTGGCTGCGCATCGCCGCCTGCATCGCCGTCCGCATCCCTGATGCCGACGAGCTCCACGCGGGCCTCGGACCGCATCCAGCCGCGATCATACTCGGCTGCGTGAATACGCAGGCCGCGCGCGGCGAGGTCGCTCAGAAACTGCTCTTGGCGGTGTTGCAGATAGAGGCCCAGCGCCGCCGGCAACACCGCCGCCACCGCCGCCACGACCAACGCGGCGACGATGAGGCGGCGCATCACGCGACTCCGGCCCCTCGGCGCGGGCCTGCACCCTGATGCTGCGCAACCTCGCCCGTGGGCTCGCGCGGCGCCGGCGCATCACCGGCGGTTTGCACGGCCGCCGTCGGCACGTCCAACTTCAGCGCCGCCATCTCCGTGCGCACCGCCTGCTCGATGCCGGCGGCGTCCAGGCCGCAGACGCCCATCTGCTCGTCATGGCCGCCCTGCTCCACACAGGCGTCGGGCAGGCCGAGATGCAGCACGTGCACGGTCACGCCGTGCTCGGCCAGCAGCTCCGAGACCGCCGAGCCGGCGCCGCCGGCGACGGTGTTCTCTTCGATGGTCACCAAGAGCCGATGGCGGTCGGCGAGCTCGA
>NZ_NRRV01000032.1 GCF_016583825.1 Thiohalocapsa halophila
CCCGCAACGGACCATGCCCACCTTCACCCCCGCCCTCGCGCGGCAGCCCGGCACCGGCTTCTGGCTCTACGGCCCCGAGATCTTCAAGACCTACTACCGCCGCCACAACCTGCGCGCGGATACAGCCAGCACCATCTCCGTCGACCACATCAAAACCCTGTCGAAGGAGCTGCGCGACGCCTACACCATGGTCCTACGCCTCGGCACCGGCCACGGCAGCGACGACGCCCGCGGCTAGACTGCCTTCGCCCTGGTCCGGCACGAAAGCGGCTCGCTGGACCCCTTCTTCCTCATCGACGAACAGATCTTCGCCGGTCGCACGGAGACCTTCATACCGGACCGCTCCATGCGCGCGCTCTTCCCCTTCGGCCTGCTGCCCAAGCTCTCCGAGACCTCGCTGCTCACCCTCGCCCACGCCTCCGGCCTGATGGCCGAAGCCCTCGGATGCGACGACAGCAGCATCCACATGATCCCGGCGACCGGCCAAGGGACCTACAGCTTCGCCTTCACCGTCGGCCAAGCCAGCCCGCACGCCCTGGAGCACCGCGACGGCCAGGTGGAGATCGACTCCGTCTGCATCGGCATCCGCGACGGGCGCAACCACGTCATCGTCACGGAAGCAAAGCGCGGCCCCTTCGACAGCATCGCCAGGCACAAGCTCGCCTATGCCGTCTGGGCAGTGCGCAGCAACATCCCGGACGACCTCCCGATCATCGCCGTCTACATGCGGGTGACGGAAACGCCGCACGGGCTCGAATTCAACGTCGCCGAGTGCGCCATCGACGACGGGCGGGAGGGGTTGCCGAGTCTGCACTCGGTGGAGGTGGCCCGGCATCGGCGGCTGCGGTTGCGGAGTCCGGGTGGCTGAGCGGGCGGCGCCGCGGGTCAGGTCGTTCGTGCCGGCACCCGGACGCACCGCGGACTTGATCCAGGCCCCGAAGCCCGCCTTGCCGAGAAGAGCGGGGTCACGAGAAGAGCGGGGTCAAGTCTCACACTGCCCACAGACGAAGGCGGAGGGCACATGAAGGAGGGAGGCCCGGCAACCAAGCACACGCTCCACTACCGGCGCGGCTAGCGGCGAAGTTACAGGCTCAGGGTCTCGCACGAGGTGGACGCGCAGGCACGACCCCAGGGGTGCACCTTAGCTGCCAGCCGGCGACAATTGGCAAGCGTGCATGTCACCGCAGCCCACGCTTGCCGCGCCGACACCCCCGGCGTCGACATGAGCGCGCCTTCTCGGCGAACAGGCTGACATAGGGGCACACGCAATGCCGCGTCTGTGGTCACCATTGGACCGATACCGGATAGCGCGCGATGAGCGGGTCGGGCGTGACAATCACGGCTTGATTGGCAATGGCCTGGCAGATGAGTATCCGGTCGAACGGATCCTGGTGAATCCGGGGGAGCTTCGGGAGTTGCAGGGCGTCGGCCTCGGTGATCGGCAGCGTGTCCATGCCGTTGCGCGAGCGCGCCTCGGGGATAAACTCCGCGGGTGGCAGGTCGTTTGGCAGCCGCAGCCGCCCCAGTGCGTGCTTGACGCCGATTTCCCAGACGGAAGCGGCCGAGAGCAGCAGCATGTTGCCGCTGTCCTCCATCAGTGCCCTCGCGTTGATCGAGAGCATCTCCTCGGCACTGGCGAGCCAGAGAAAGGTGCAGGTGTCGGCGATCACCTTCATGGGTCTGGACCCGGGGTGGATTAGGGCTGGTCGTCGGGGCCGGCGTTGAAGGCCGCGAGCACGTCATCGGGCAGCGGGTCCCAGAAGCTTTGGGGCAGCGCATAGCCGGATTGTTTCGGCCCCTGCCCGAGCTTGCGCGGTTCCGAGGCATGCTGCGGAATCGGTGCCAGCTCCACCGCGGGCACGTTGCGGCGGGCGATGACGACACGCTCGCCGCGCAGCGCGGCCTCGATGCACTCGGAGAGCTTCGCCTTGGCCTCGTGCAGGTTGAGCTGGATCATGACCGGGTTGGTGACTGGGTTCGTGACTTGGTCAAGTGTTGAGCCAGGAGTTTAGGAAGGCGAGACGCATTGGTCAACGATGTTTCAGGATGCCGAACCTCCGGCTTTCGCGCAGACTATGGCTCAGTTCAACACGCAACATCGCTGCGCGCGTTGCGGGCCGGCTCGAAAGCCGGCGCTCCCAGTCTGCCGCCGACGAGGCGCCTCGGTGTCCGATTTGAACAACGACTACTACGAGCACAATGCGGGGACCTTCTTTGCCGACACCGTCGCCGTCGACATGACCCCGCTCTATCGGCGCTTCCTGCCGCTGTTGCCGGCGGCGGCGCACGTCCTCGATGCCGGCTGCGGCTCGGGTCGCGATGCCCTGGCGTTCGCCAAGCGCGGCCATCGGGTCACCGCCTTCGATGCGTCCCCCGCCCTGGTCGCGCTGGCGGAATCGCACCTCGGCCGACCGGTGCAGTGCCTGTGCTTCCAGGAGGTCGCCTGGCGGGACGCGTTCGACGGCATCTGGGCCTGCGCCAGCCTGCTGCATGTGCCGGCCGACGAGCTGCCGGAGGCGATGCAGCGTCTGTGCCGGGCGCTGAAGCCGGGCGGCGTGCTCTACGCCTCGTTCAAGTACGGCAGCGGTGAGCGCGAGCACCACGGCCGGCGCTTCACCGATCTGGACGAGCCGGGGCTGGCGGCGCTGTTGGGTCAGGTGTCGGGCCTGGAGGAGGTGGAGACCTGGACCACCGGCGACCAGCGCCCCGGCCGCGAGGCGGAGCGGTGGCTGAATACGCTGTTGCGCAGGAGCTGTCTTGATCGGCGGTGATCCGGTGTGGCTCCAACATGACGGCTCCAGCAACAGGCGGGGCGTCAAGGACGACAGGTGCGGAAGGTTCGCGGCGCACCCGGGTGAGGTACGGGCCGTGGAGGACAACGCATCGGTGCGGCGGGCATCCCGTCGGCTTATTGGCCTCCTGCGCCGAAGTAACGCTCGATAGCCGCAAGCGCGGCGTTGCGCACGCGCTCGCGGTCTTCAGCGCTGAGCCGGCTCCACAGGGCCGGGGTGAACCGCACCTTCGCCAGATCCTTGTCGTGGCGCAGGAATCTCTTCTGCGCGAACTTCTTGAACGGCATCTCCAGCAGCAGCCGCTGGATGTCCGCCTCGGTGAGCTCGTCCACGCGGGCCATGCGCGCGCAGGGCTTTTCGATGGGCAGGCCGGCGGCCTTGCGGGCGAGGTAGAAGTCGCGGAAGGCAAGGGTGAGCAGGCTCAGGCGGACGCTGCCGTCGTCGTCGACGGTATCCAACAGGCAGAGCAGTAGGGCCGGCTTGTAGCTGGCGGCCATGTCCATCTCCTCGCAGAAGGCGAGGAAGCGCTCGCGGATGTTAGCGGCGGTGACGGGCTTGAGGCCGTAGCGCTCGGCGATCTCCTGCTTGCGGTCTTTGCGGAAGTACAGGCAGCGGCGGCTGCCGATGGTGACGTCGTGGTCCGGCGCCAGATCGCCGGCGAGCACCTTGCCGCGCAGGTAGTTCTCGGTGGCGGCCAGGGCCAGCTCCAGCTCGGCGACGGTGAGCATGTCCTTGACGGTGCTCTGCCAGTCGAAGACGTCCACTTCTTCCAGGCGCTCGGTCCAGATGCCGAGGTTCAGCACGATGGGCTCGTTGGGGCCGTTGGCATCCTCGTCGGCGATGCGGTCCTCGGGGGCGAGCACGAGACGGCCGGGCCGGTAGGTGCGCGTTGCGGTGAGGCGGTGCAGGTTCCAGCTCTGGTTGTAGCGGCCTGCGTTGTCGACGAAGTCGAATACCAGCAGGGACTCTTTGCCGGGCGCCTTGCGGGTGCCGCGGCCGAGCTGCTGCATGTAGATGATCTTGGACAGCGTCGGGCGGGCCATCAGCAGCACTTCCACGTCCGGGCAGTCCCAGCCCTCATTGAGCAGGTCGCAGGCGCAGAGCATGTGCAGCTCGCCGCGGGCGAAGGCGGCCAGCGCTGCCTCGCGCTCGCGGGCGGGCATGGCGCCGGAGACGGAGCGCGCCGGCACGCCGCGGGCCCGGAACAGCTCGGCGACAGCCTCGCCGTGGCGGACGTTGACGCAGAAGGTGACGCCCTTGCGCCCGCGCACGTGCTCCAGGTAGGTGTCGACGACCAGCTCGTTGCGCGCCGGGATGGTGATGGTCGTCTCCAGGTCCTGGCGGTTGTACTGGATCTCGTTGAAGCGCACCCGGCTGAGATCGACGTTGGTTTTGACGCGGATGCAGCGGATGGGCACCAGCTCACCGCGCTCGATTGCGTCCTTCAGCGACAGCCGATGGGCGGCGTCGCGGAACAGCTCTAGCACGGGCTTGCCGTCCGGGCGCTCGGGCGTCGCCGTGAGGCCAAGGGTGAAGGCGGGCGTGAAGTGGCCGAGCAGCGCGCGGTAGCTGTCGGCGGCGGCGTGGTGGGCCTCGTCGATGATGAGATAGCGAAAGTGCTCCGGCGGGATCTCGGCGAGCCGGTTGGTCAGGGCCTGCACCGAGGCGCAAACGACGTGGTGCTCGGGCTGCCATTGGCCGCCTTCGATCCGGCCGTGGTCGACCTCGGGCCACAGCCTGGTGAATTCGCGGCCGGTCTGGTGGACCAGGGTCCTGCGATGGGCGACGTACAGCACCGGACCGCCGACGCGCTTGGCGTCCTCGATGGCGGTGACGGTCTTGCCGGAGCCGGTGGCGTGCTCCAACAGGGCGATGGTCCGGCCCTCGTTGCGGATCAGCGCGAGCCAGTCCAGGGCGTCCTGCTGGTGGGCGCGCAGGTTGAACTTGGCCTGGGCGCCGCCCTGCTTGGGCAGGAAGTCGTCCAGCTCCAGCAGGCCCGGCACCCGCTCCAGGAACAACGCGAGCTGCTCCTTGACCCGCTCCGGATGGCGGTCCAGCTCGTGGTCGGTCCAGCGGTAGACCTGCCAGCCGCGGTGAATGAGGCTGTTCTGGCGCAGGAGGTCGTCTTCGTACTTGGTGCGGTCGAAGTCCGGCGGCTGATAGTGGGTCGGGCCGTCCACCTCGAAGGCGATCTTGCGGTCCGCGGCGCGCAGGGCGAAGTCGATGAAACGGGCGGTGCCGTCGATATCCAGAAACGGGAATTCCGGCGCCAGCAGCCGCGTCTTCTCGATGCCGAAGACCTGGGCGAACAGCTCGACGAAGTCGTCCTCCGGCTGGCTCGCGCGGTGGTGGCTGCCGGCCGCGTCGGGGCGGCCGGGCGGGTCCTCTTTGGAGTGGCGCTCTTGGCTCAATTCGTGCGGTCGTCTTGCTTGTCAGGCGTGGTGCAACCGAGATTACCGCGGTGCTGGCGGTGCGCGGCTGACTTGGGCTGCCGGCTTTCTCGCGAGCATGGACCCGAGCACAGAGCATCCGCCCTTGCGGTCACGCTGGAGCGCGCGAGCCAGCGTCGGCCCTCGGGCTGGAGTGATGCCCAAGGCCCGGTCGTTCGCGCAGGCCCACGCGGCCGAGCGCGGGCACTGACTGCTGCCGGCAGCACCCCGGGGCCTGCTTCGCCGATACGCCCGGCGTCGACATGGGCTGGTCGTTTCGCGATCCAGGTAGCGGCCGACGTCGGGTGCCGCTTCATCGTGTTCGCCCAGCCAAAGCCAGACCTCCGCGATCCGCGCCGTGGCCTGGCGCGCGGACCACGGGCTGCGATCCGTATCGTGCCAGAGCTTGCGCTCGGCGGCGTTGATGTGGCCGCCGGCCTTGACGAGCCGCTCCAGCAACGCCTGGCGCAGGGCCACGCCTTGGGGCAACTCGGTGAGCGGCAGCTGGTTCCAGATGTCCGTCTCCATGGTGCCGTAATGTCGGTATCTGTAGACGGCGCCTAGCTTTTCGCGACATGCTTCGCGGATGTCGACAACGCAAGATTCCATCCTGGCGCTTGCCTGTGACCGGGGGCTTGTCAGACCCCTGGACCTGGATGTCCGCGGTCTGCCGCGCGTCCCCCTGACCCGTCTGGTGCGCCAAGGCCGGCTCGCGCGAGCCGGTCGGGGCCTTTACGCGCTGCCGGACCGGCCAGTCTCGGAGCACTCGGCGCTGGCCGAGGTCGCGCGACGGCATCCGGGCGCCGTTGTCTGTCTTCTCTCGGCCCTGCGCTTTCATGAGCTGACGACGCAGTCACCGTTCGATGTCTGGCTGGCGATCCCAACGAAGGCCCGTGCGCCGCGGCTGGGCTATCCTCCGCTGCGGATTGTCCGCTTCTCCGAGGCCGGCCTTACCGAGGGCGTCGAGGAGCACAAGATCGACGGGGTGCCGGTACGCATCACCGGCATCGCCCGGACCGTCGCGGACCGCTTCAAGTCCCGCAACAAGATCGGTCTGGACGTGGCCCTCGATGCGCTCAAGGCCGCACTCAAGGAGGCGCTGCAAGAGCAGGGGCAGGGCGGTCGGGGACGACGGGTGAGCATCGTCGAGCTGTGGCACCATGCGCTGCTCGATCGGGTCGCGAACGTCATGTGTCCTTACCTGGAGGCCCTGGCGTGACCGGGACACCACCCATTGTCGTGATCGACACCAACATCTTCGTCGGCGCATGTCTCGGCGCGGGCGCTCCCAACGAGGTGTTCGCCCTGTGCCTGCGCGGCGAGGTCGTGCCGCTCATGGGGACCGCGTTGCTCGCCGAGTACGAGGACGTGCTGGGCCGCGGGGCCTTGTTCGAGCGGAGCCGGTTGGATGCCGCCGAGCGCGAGGAACTGCTCGACATCTTCCTGGCGCGTTGCCGTTGGACCAGAATCTACTTCGGATGGCGCCCCAACGTCCCGGATGAAGGCGATAACCACCTCGTCGAGTTGGCCGTCGCCGGGGGAGCCCAGGCGATCGTGACCCGGAACCTGCGGGATCTCCAAGGGATGGACCTGAGGTTTCCGGCGCTCAAATTGATGACACCCGAGGACCTGTTGCGGGAGGTACGAACATGACCGCGCTCACTCTGGATCTCCCAGACGAAAAACTCCGACGACTGGAGGTTGTCGCCCGAGCCCGTGGCACCAGCGTCGCACGGCTCTTCGAGGAGATGTCCAGCGTCATGCTGGCTGAGGCCGATGCCGAGACCCGCTTCCAGTTGCGTGCGCAACGGGGAGCCGGTAAGGAGTCGCGTGGTCTGGAGCTTCTGGGCAAGGCGTCTCGGGACCATGATGCCGATCCACGCTCGGCGCCCTGAGGCGGCTGCCGGCCGACTCGGCCATCGGCTCGACCCGAACAACGGGCTAGTGGCTTCGGGGAGAGGGGCATTCCTGCGGGCCGACGTCCTAAGACCTGCTTCGGCGTTTCCTGAGCCGGCGCTGCAAGCGGCGCCAACGGTTGGGTCGAGAGCATTTCCTCGGCACTGGCGAGCCGGAGAAAGATGCAGGTGTCGGCGATGACCTTCATGGGTCTGGAGCCGAGGCGGGGCTGAGTTGGAGCCGGGGTGGATCAGGGCTGGTCCTCGGGGCCGGCGTTGAAGGCCGCGAGCACGTCATCGGGCAGCGGGTCCCAGAAGCTTTGGGGCAGCGCATAGCCGGATTGCTTCGGCCCCTGCCCGAGCTTGCGCGGTGCCGAGGCATGCTGCGGAATGGGTGTCAGTTCCACCGCCGGCACGTTGCGGCGGGCGATGACCACCCGCTCGCCGCGCAGCGCGGCCGCGATGCACTCGGAGAGCTTGGCCTTGGCCTCGTGCAGGTTGAGCTGGATCATGACTTGTTTCGTGACTGGGTTCGTGACTTGGTCAACTGTTAGCCAGGAGTCTGGGAAGGCGGGAAGCATTCGTCAACGACGTTCCAGGATGCTGAAACATCCGGCTTTCGCGCAGGCTATGGCTCAGTTCAACACGCAACAACGCTCCGCTCGTTGCGGGCCGGCTGGAAGGCCGGCGCTCCCGGTCTGCCGCCGACGAGGTGCCTCGGTGTCCGATCTGAACAACGACTACTACCAGCACAACGCGGGGACGTTCTTTGCCGACACCGTCGGCGTCGACATGACCCCGCTGTATTGGCGCTTCCTGTTGCTGTTGCCGGAGGCGGCGCAGGTCCTCGACGCCGGCTGCGGCTCGGGTCGCGATGCCCTGGCGTTCCGACCACTCGGGCTGGCGCAGGGCGTAGGGCGTAGGGCGTAGGGCGTAGGGTGGACAAGCGAAGCGCAGTCCACCAGCTTACGGGCGGCCCCAGGGTGGACTTCGCTGTCGCTCGTCCACCCTACTGGTCTTGCCCGCTTGCCCGCTTGCCCGCTTGCCCGCTTGCCCGCTTGCCCGGTCTCCGGGGCGGTGTCACGACACGGACGAGGTCGAGCGTCGTTGGTCGGGCCCGCTCGTGTAATCTTGGACTCGGGCAATTGGACAGACAGGCGTGTCGCACTGGAGACCGATGCGATGACCACACGCGAGCAATACGTCGCGACGGCAAGCTCGCGCTGCCGCCCGGCTGCTTCGCTAACTACGATCTGGCCATCATCGACTTCTTGGTCCGGCTCCAGGGCAAGGGGCCGGCCACGGACTACCAGGCCCTGCGCGACAGCAGATCGACGAGTTTGATGAGCGCAAGTGGCTTGGCTGATCGATCCCAAGCGGGACCAGCACGCGGCGCATGAGCTGAACCGCGTGGGCAAACCCGTCTGCCCGCGGCTCGGCGCCGCCGCGACAAACAAGTCTAGATGCAGGCCGACCCCCGGCGGCCCCGGACCATCTCGGGGACATTCACCTTCCAGGCGCTGGACTAGGCGGTCGCGAGGCGTGGCGCGTATGAAAACCGTTGAAAACAGTCCCGAACGCCTGGTCCTGGGCGGCTGGCGCGCGGGCAGCATCGCGCTGGCCATGCTGCTGCTCGCGCTGCCGGTGGCTTTCTATTTCCTAATCGTCACGGAGGAGCCCTACACGCTCTGGGCCAATGCCTTCCTGCTGCTGATCTGCCTCTCGCTCGTCCCTCGCATGGTGCTCTGGGAACGGATCGAGCTGGACCGGGACGCCGCCGAAATCCGCTTCGATCAGCTGCGCTTGCTCGGCCGGCTGCGGCGCTCGGCACCTCTGAAGCCGGTCAGCCGGGTCGAGGTCGAGACTCGCAGCAGTATCGATTCGACGGGCAGGCCCTCGCGGCGATTGGTCCTGGTGACGGGGCATGAGCGCACACCGTTTTCCCGGCTCTACACCTCGGGCAAATTCGAGCGAGAGAAGGACCTGCTCAACGATTGGCTGAAAGCGGCCTTTGGCGAGCGCTGGCGCGAGGCCGCAACGCGCTTCACCGAGGATGCCGCGTCGGCGGGGGACGCGGATGTGCCCGACGGCGTCACCCGTATCCGCCAGCCGGCCACGGGCCTGAGCCTGGACATTCCCGAGGATTGGGCCGCCTCGGTCAGCCTCGATACGAGCGGCCCGCTGGAGATTTTCGGCATCCGCCTCCTGAATCGGGTCGACCGTCCGGGCAAGCCCCGCGCGCCCGGAGATGGCGAGGACTGGAGCCGCCTTGTGGCCACCGGCGCCGAGGATGCCGGGCTGACCCTGCAAATCCACGACGGCCCCCTGCGGCGCACGCTGGAAGACACGCTCAATGACCCCTGGTCCAAGCAGTGGGGCATCGAAGTGCTCAAGACCACCGAAGCGGTCGAGATGGGCGGGATGAGAGGGTTTTCCATCGCCCGGCGCATCCCCGCGGGCGGCTCCACCCCCGTCTTCGGCAAGGTCGGCGCGGATGCCGCCACGCGGCAGCTCTGGCTTGGGGCCGAGCACCTGCATGTAGAGATGGTCGGCATGGCCCGGCTCGACGATGCCGAGATGCAGCATGCGCTGGACGCGATGTTCGCCTCGGTCCGCCTGCCGGGGGCCTGAGCCGTGCCCACCGCTGCAAACTGGCAAGGACTCCGACACCGCGGGGGCACCAGCGGGCGGCAGGAGCGTGTCCGTGAAACCATCTGCGGCCGGCGACCATGGTGACGCCCGGAACCGCCGGGGACGCATACAGTTCCGCGGCGGGCGTGCCCGTGAGGAAGTGCGAGTCGCGGAAGTCGCCATCCTTGCGAGAAACGCCGTGACGGCGGCAGAGGTCGGTGATGGCCGAAGCCTTGTTGGCTATCTGAGTGTGCATGGTCTGCTGTTGCGTGCCGGCTACTGACGGCTTTCACACGGCGATCTCCAAGGCTTGCTCGTGTGGCGCACGCAAGGATTGCCGTGGCAAACGTCCGAATCGACGGTGATCCTGTGAAGATTCGACATGACGGATCCAGCAAGATGCGCGTTGTTTGCAGCATAGGTTCGGCAGGTCGGCGGCGCAACCGGGTCGCCTACGGGTTGTGCTGGGCAGAGCATCAGTGCGGACGTCTATCCACTGCGCTGATCAGGCCCCGGGACCGAAGTAGCGCTCGATGGCCGCAAACGTGGGTATGAGGGTCAGGTATGAGGGTCACGGCTGAACCTGCCGGTGTGGACCTACGATCACCACGTTGACGCGATGCAAGCCCCCATTTGGCGCTGAACAGTTCACCGCCGCCGGCGCAGGCTCCACAGGATCATCGCCAGGTCGGCGGTATCGACCTCAATCGCTGCCCGACCCGGACGCGCCGCAATCTGCCCCCGATACCGCCACCGCGAGCAACCGGCGCCGGCCCTCGGCATCCGTAGCCCGGAATGCGGCGAGCAGCCGCGCCTCGTCAGGATCGGCCCCGGCCGCACCGTCCTCGTCCACACACAGCAAATGAGCCACCGACACGTCCCCGAGCACCGTGGCCAGGGTTCGCGCGGCCTCAATGCTGAGCCGGCGCTGCCCCAGCTCGTAGTGGCTGAGCCGCGAGACGCTGATGCTGCCGCCGGTCAGCGCGGCTAGGCGGGTCAGACTCAGACTGCGCGCCGAACGCGCAGCCCGCAGCCGCCGGCCGATGACCCGGTTCAGCGCGCGGGCGGTCACGCTCATCCCGCGCCGCCGCTGCCGCCGGTTTTGCGCCGGCGCCGGCCCTTCCCGGGCGGCGGGTCCAGCTGCACGGCTTCGGCGATGTCGAGCAAGCGGCGGCGCCAGTCGGCATCGACCCGGCGAAAGGCGTCAAGGAGACGCATTTCCTCCGCGGACAGGGCGTTGCCCTCACCGCCCTCGACACCCAGCAGCTGGGCGGCGCTGACAATGACTAGCGCCTCGGCGAGCACCTGCGCCGCCTCGATGCTCGGCCGCCGGAGGCCCTGCTCGTAGTTGCTGATCCGCGACTTGCTGTAGAGCCCATCGGTGAGCGCCGCCAGCTCGGAGAGGCTCAAGCCCCGCTCGTGGCGCGCGGCACGCAGCCGCTGACCGATCTCGCGGGTCAGCTCGTGCTCTGAGTCGGTCATGGTGGTCTCAGGATCTCTCCGGGATTGGCTCTTGCTTGCATCTTACCTGATCACGCGGAGTCGTACACGTGACAGCCGCGAGAAGTGATGGGCGCTGCCTTGAGCGGGGTCTGGATCGGAGGTGGGGTCGGGCGTCTTCTGTGTTGCTGGATCGAAGAACGGCATCGGGTGCTTCTTCGCTCACGGATCGCTGAGTCTTGATCATAACTCCGACCACAGCAGCGCTCGCCTGCGCAGTCAGGCCATGCTGGCCTGACGGCACCAGGGCTGGAAGCCCTGGCTACGCATGGAGCCTTGATGGTAAGCACGGCCCGTAGGGTGGACGAGCGATAGCGAAGTCCACCGAGCATCGCGGAATACGGTGGACTGCGCTTCGCTTGTCCACCCTGTGCCTATCCGAGTGGTCGGAGTTATGGGCAAAGCCATCTGCTGTTGCGTGGTGGCTACTGCCGGCTTTCACACGGCGATTTCCAAGACTTGATTCTTGTCTCGAATTGCAATCTCTTCAACGTCGACGCAGAGGCAGCCCGTCTACGGCATCATAAAGATTGGCCGGCAACTCCTCGAAGCTGTCACCCTGGGATTGCGCACGCCAGGGTTGCCAGGCTGCTTGAGCAGCCTCAATCTCTTTTGCCGCATCTAGGCGCGTCCTGCCCCAAGCGCTGCATCCGGGAAGGTCCGGCACGGTCGCGATGTAGCCCTCGTCCTCGTCGCTCCAGAAGATCGAAGGCGATCTTGCGGTCCGCGGCGCGCAGCGCAAAGTCGAGGCACTGGGCGGTGCTGTCGATGTCGAGAAACGGGAATTCCGGCGCCGGCAGGCGCAGGGCGTAAGGCGTAGGGTGGACAAGCGAAGCGCAGTCCACCTCAAATCCGCAACAACAACCGCGCCGGGTCTTCCAGCGTCTCTTTGATGGCGACGAGGAATTGCACCGCCTCGCGACCGTCGATGATGCGGTGGTCGTAGCTCAAGGCCAGGTACATCATCGGGCGGATAACCACTTGGCCGTCGCGGGCGACGGGGCGCTCCTCGATCTTGTGCATGCCGAGGATGGCGCTCTGGGGCGGGTTGAGGATGGGCGTGGAGAGCAGCGAGCCGAAGACGCCGCCATTAGTGATGGAGAAGGTGCCGCCGGTGAGCTCTTCGAAGCTCAGCGTGCCGTCTTTGGCCTTGGTGCCGAAGTCGCCGATGCCGCGCTCGATGTCGGCCATGGACAGCTGGTCGCAGTTGCGCAGGATGGGCACCACCAGTCCGCGCGGGGAGGTGACGGCGATGCCGATGTCGTAGTAGCCGTGGTAGATGATGTCGCCCTCATCCACGGAGGCGTTGACCACCGGGAAGCGCTGCAGGGCTTCGACGCTCGCCTTGACGAAGAAGGACATAAAGCCTAAGCGCACGCCGTGGGTGGACTCGAAGCGGTCTTTGTATTGGCTGCGCAGGGCCAGGACGGCGCTCATGTCCACCTCGTTGAAGGTGGTGAGCATGGCGGAGTTTTGCTGCGCCTCCACCAGGCGCTGGGCAATGCGTGCGCGCAGCCGGGTCATGGGCACGCGCTGCTCGGGGCGGCCGGGGTCGCCGGAAAGTCCGGGCAGCGAGGGGTCGAGCTCCAGGGCCGGCGTGGTGTCGTCCGGTGACGCCGGGGCGGGCGCGGTGTGGCCGGCTTCGGGGTCGCGCTCCGGGGCTGCCACTTCCTGCTGGTCGAGCCAAGCGATGACGTCGGCCTTGTGGATGCGCCCGTCGCGTCCGCTGCCGGGGATGTCGCCGGCGTTCAGGCCCAGCTCTTTGACCAGTCGGCGGGCGGCGGGGGCGAGCTGGGGCTGTTCGGCGCCGGCGGTGTCGTTGGCTGCGGCTTGGGCCGGCTCGGGGGTGCTCGGCGCCGCGGCCTCGGCGGGCGCCGCTGTGCGCTCGGCCTGGGCTGTCGCGGCGGGCTCGGCTGGTGCCTGATCCGCAGCCGCAGCGGCGCCGGCTTCGATTAGGGCGAGCACGGCGTCCGCGTCCACCACGTCGCCCTCTTTGACCTTGTGCTCGGCGACCCGGCCGGCCGCCGGTGCCGGCACCTCCAGCACCACCTTGTCCGTTTCCAGGTCCACCAGGTTTTCGTCCTTCTCGACGGCGTCGCCGGGCTGCTTGTACCAGGTCAGTACCGTCGCGTCGGCGACGGACTCGGGCAATGCGGGGACGCGCACTTCGGTGCTCATTGGTGGTGATTCCCTCGGGGTGCTGTGGGTGGGCTCGGGCTCGGGCTCGGTTGGGCTTGGGGGTGTTCGCTGTCGGGCTTTGCCGGTGCTCCGGGCCGGCTTGCGGTGGCTCGTGTCGGGCTTCGCTGTCGCTCAGCGCCGACCTACCATTGCGCCTGTCGGGCGTCGCTTGCCTCAGTCCTCCGCCACCGGCTCGTCGATGGGCTGCTGGGGCGGGATGCGGCGGTTCATCTTCGGGTTGATGCGCCCGGTGAGGGCCTCGTCCACTAGCTGCTCCTGTTGGGCTACGTGCACCGAGCGGTGGCCGACGGCTGGCGCGGCAGAGGCGCTACGGCCGACGTAGTAGGGCTGCTTGCCCTGCTCGATGAGATGGTGGAAGCGATGCTTGATCTGGTCCCAGGCGCCCTGGTTCTGCGGCTCTTCCTGGCACCAGATGACCTCTTCGGTGTCCTGATAGCGCGCGATGGCCGCAAGGAAGGCATCCTTTGGGAAGGGGTAGAGCTGCTCGATGCGGATGATGGCGACATTGGTCAGCCCGCGGGCGTGGCGCGCCTCGATGAGGTCGTAGTAGACCTTGCCGGAGCAGAACACCACCCGCTCGACGCCGGCGGGGTCGATGGGGTCGGTCTCCGGGATGACCACCTGGAAGCCGCCGTCGGCGAGCTCTTCCAGCGAGGACACCGCCAGGCGGTGGCGCAGCAGACTCTTCGGCGTCATGACCACCAGCGGGCGGCGGAAGTCCCGCAGCATCTGCCGGCGCAGCAGGTGGAACATCTGCGCCGGCGTGGTGGGCACGCAGACCTGGATGTTGTGCTCGGCGCAGAGCTGAAGAAAGCGCTCCATCCGGGCCGAGGAGTGCTCGGCGCCCTGGCCCTCCAGGCCGTGGGGCAGGAGCATCGTGAGCCCGCAGTCCAGGCCCCACTTGGTGCCGGCGGAGGTGATGAACTGGTCGATGACCACTTGGGCGCCGTTGGCGAAGTCGCCGAACTGTGCCTCCCAGACTGTCAGCGCATTGGGCTCGGCGGTGGCGAAGCCGTATTCGTAGCCGAGCACAGCCGCCTCGGACAGGATGGAGTCGATGGCGACGAAGGGGCCTTGGGGCGCGTCAGCGTCGCTGCGCAGGTGCTGGAGCGGCGTGTGCTCGCGGCCGGTCTGCTGGCAGTGCACCTTGGCGTGACGGTGGAAGAAGGTGCCGCGGGCGGCGTCCTGACCGGACAGGCGCACCGGGAAGCCGGCGTCCAGCAGGGTCGCATAGGCCAGGTTCTCCGCGAAGCCCCAGTTGGCGAGCTGATCGCCCTGGGCCATCTTGCGCCGCTCTGCCCAGATTTTGGCCACGCGGGAGTGCAGCTCGAAGTCTTCCGGCAGGCGCAGCATGCGCTCGGCCTGGCCCGCGAGCTGCTCGCGCGGGATGGTGGTGTCGGCGGCGGCGCGCCAGTCGTTGCCGTGGCAGCGGTGCCAGTCGGCACGGTAGCTCTTCTCCAGCCCGCACAGCACGGGGCGGGCCACCACCACGCCCTGCTCGATGGCACCGCGGTATTCCTCGATCATGCGCACGGCGTCGTCGCGGGTCAGCACGCCGTCGTCGATGAGCCGGTCCGCGTAGATGGCCCTGGCGGTGGGCCGCTCGCGGATCTTTTTGTACATCATGGGCTGGGTCACGGCCGGCTCGTCGGCCTCGTTGTGGCCGAGGCGGCGGTAGCAAACCAGGTCGATGACCACGTCTTTGCCGAACTGGTTGCGGTAGTCGAGCGCCATGCGGGTGACGAAGATGACGGCCTCCGGGTCGTCGCCGTTCACGTGGAACACCGGTGCCTGCACCATCTTGGCCACGTCGGTGCAGTAGAGCGTGCTGCGGGTGTCCAGCGGGTTGCTGGTGGTGAAGCCGATTTGGTTGTTGATGACGATATGCACCGTGCCGCCGGTGCCGTAGCTGCGGGTCTGGCTGAGCTGCAAGGTCTCGGCCACCACGCCCTGGCCGGCGAAGGCGGCATCGCCGTGGATCAGCACCGGTAGCACCTGCTCGCCGGTGCGGTCGCCGCGGCGGCGCTGGCGGGCGCGCACCGAGCCTTCGATGACGGGGTTGATGATCTCCAGGTGCGAGGGATTGAAGCCCAGCGCCAGGTGTACGATGCCGCCGGGGGTCTCGACGTCGGAGGCGAAGCCCAGGTGGTATTTCACGTCGCCGGCGAGCTGGCGCGGGTTCATCGGCACCTTGCCCTCGAACTCCGCGAAGATCTCCTGCGGCGGCTTGCCGAGGATGTTTACCAGCACATTGAGCCGCCCGCGGTGGGCCATGCCGATGACGATCTCCTTGCCGCCCTTGCGCCCGCAGCGCTGGATGAGCTCGTCCAGCATCGGGATCAGGGCCTCGGCGCCCTCCAGCGAGAAGCGCTTCTGGCCGACGTACTTGGTGTGCAGGTACTTCTCCAACCCCTCGGCGGCGGTGAGCAGGGTCAGCAGCCAGCGCCGGTCCGCCGGCTCCAGCTCCGGGCGCGCCTGGTAGCCCTCCAAGCGCTTCTGCACCCAGCGCTTCTCGGCGGTGGTGGTGATGTGCATGTACTCCGAGCCCACCGGCCCGCAGTAGATGCGCTGGAGCAGCGCCAGGATGTCCTTGAGCGGCATCCGGTCTGGGGCGTAGAGCGAGCCGGTATGGAAGATCTGGTCGAGGTCGCTGTCCTCGAGGTTGTGATAGCTCGGCGCGAGGTCCGCCACCTTGGGCGTCTGGCGGAGCTTGAGCGGGTCCAGGTCCGCCATCTGGTGGCCGCGGTAGCGGTAGGTGTTGATGAGCCGCAGCACCGCTGCCTGGCGCTCCGCCGCCGCGGGCTCCAGGCGCTGCACGGAGCGGGCCTGGGCGCGGGTGCGGCTTTCGCTGGCCAGGCGCTCGAAGTTCTCGCGCACCGGGCCGTGCGGGACCTCGTTGGCGGCCTCGGCATGGATGGCGTCGAAGCGCCGCCGCCAGGCGAGGTCGATGCTCTCGGGGTCCTTGAGGTAGCGCTCGTAGAGGTCTTCGATGAAGGCGGCATTGCCGCCGTAGAAAGCGGAAGAGGATCGGAACAGCTGCAGCAGCGCGCTCATGTGTCTGGCTTCGATCGCTTGGGTGTGTTTCGGCGGACGGCGGGCGACGTGCACCAGCGCCTGTGGCCGGGCACAGGCTCCGCATGGGCTGCGCTGACGCCTCGGGGTGCCGCCGGCCCGTTCTGTGCGGACCTCGGTGAGCTCGACGCCGAGTGTAGCGCACCGGCGCCGGACGCTGGTCGGCGGGCGGGCAATGTCATGTATTGGGCTTTTCGCGTATCCTTTTTTCTAGCGTTGGGGGCAGCCGCCGCCGGCGACAACCGGCGGCGTGCGCGCACGTCGCGCGCCGCCGGAGTCTGCTTCTGGCGCGTGCCCCCGGCGGCGCGGGCGCTAGCCGCTGCCCGCGCGGCCGAGCCCGATCACAAAGCTTTGCCACGGAGACACACCGTGCCCGATCCGCACGCTCAGGTCGAGACCCCGGAAGCGCGCAACCGCCGCCGGCTGCGGGTGGCCAAGTCCCAGGCGGACATGGCCTACTTCCAGGCGCGCCTGAGTCTGCTCGGCGAGCCCAAAACGTTGAATCAGGTCGCGCAGCAACGCACCTTCAAGCTGCTGCTCAAGGCCATCGGCGAGCGCATGGTCAACGTCGAGCCCGGCAGCTGAAGGCGCCGATACATCGGCGTCTCCCAAGGACACGGCCCTCGTAGCTCAGTCGGATAGAGCAACCGCCTCCTAAGCGGTAGGTCGCAGGTTCGAATCCTGCCGAGGGCGCCATTCTCCCCGCCACAATCACCCGCCGAGGCAGCGGCTGCGCACGAGGGACGTCAGGGCGTCGATATCCGCGCAGGCGTTGAGCAGCTCGGCATTGATACAGACCTCGGGCGTGTCGCCGTCGACGCGCAGTACCGCCGGCAGGCCGATGTCCAGCGTCGGCCACCGCCGGCGCATCTCATCGCGGTGCAGAAAGGTGCAGGGTACGTCCAGCGCGGCGATGAAGTCCCGCCAAGCGCGCCGCTCCGTGAGCCAGCCGTAGGTCACTTTGCACAGGTTGCAGCTGTAGGTGTCGGGCGCAAAGACCTTGTGTGCCGCATCGGCCATGGTGTTGAAGAGGCCGCTGTCGGCGTTGTAGACGAATACCAGCTCGCTTGGGGCTGGAGCGCTCATGGCTTTGCCTCCGCGGCGGGGCTGAGATCGGCCTGACCCCGGTCCCGGCTCCGGCTGGGGCTCGGCTCCAAAGGCAGGCGCAACAGGCGCAGCGGGCGCTGCCAGGCGGCATCGTCGTAGGCGCCGATGCCGAAGCGGATGGCCTCGGGGTCGTCGCGCAGCCGGAAGGAGCCGAAGAGCCGGTCCCAGAACGAGAAGACGGTGCCATAGTTGGAGTCCGTCTCGGCGCGCACCACCGAGTGGTGCACCCGGTGCATGGACGGCGGCACGATCACCCGGCGCAGGCGCGCATCCAGCCGCGCGGGGACGGCGAGGTTGCTGTGGTGGAACAGGATCACCAGCACCATCGCCGATTTGTAGAGCACCAGCATGCCTAGAGACATGCCGAGCGCCATGAGCACCAGGCAGTTGGCCAGGGCCGAGAGCAGGATCTCCACGGGGTGGAAACGCAGCGCCGTGGTGCTGTCCATGGCCGGGTCGGTGTGGTGGACGCGGTGGAAGCGCCACAGCAAGGGGATGCGATGGTTGGCGCGGTGCCAGGCGTACATCCAACCGTCGAACAGCACGAAGGTCAGCGCTGCGCAGGCGGGCCAGCCGAGGGCGAGCGTGTGGCAGAGGCCGATGCCATGCGCCGCGGCCGTTTCCACCGACAGCACCAGCAAAGGTGCGGTGAGGGCGCCGACGGCAGCGCTGACCGCGGCGAGGCCGAGGTTGTTGGCGCCGTGGCGCAGCCGCTGCCCGCGGCCAGCGTAGGCCGGCAGCCAGCCCTCGGCGGCGAAGAGCGCTGTCAGGGCGATGAGGCCGATGATGGTGTCCGTGCTCATGTCGTGGTGTCGGTCTTGCTTGCAGCGGCGCCGAGCGCCCCGGGAGCTGAGACCCCTGGTCGGGGGTGAATGTTTCCGCCCGGCGCGGCCGCGGGCCTGTGTCAGTGCCGGCGCTCGTACTCCTCGGCCAGGCGCGCCGGCGAGACGCCCGCGAAGAAGCGCAGCATCGCGGTGGCATTGCGCAGCTGTTGGCGCAGCACGCCGCCGCGCTGAAAACGCACCGCAGAGGTGGTTACCGCTGCGCTCAGTTTGCGGATGCGCCGCCAGGGTCCGGGCTGACGGCGGACGCGCCGCGCCAGCTCCACGTCTTCGAACAGCGGCCAGTCCGGGAAGCCGCCGACGGCGTCGAACAGGGCGCGGCGGATGAGGTAGCCCTGGTCGCCGAAGGTGGTCCACACAGAGTCGAAGCGCGAGCACCAGGCATAGAGTGCCAGCACCGGGTGGCGGTGGTCGAAGCGCAGCCGAAAGCAGGCCATGCCCAGGGCCTGATCGGCAAGGGCCGACGCGATGGCGCGGTCGGCGTCCGGCGGCAGCTGGGTGTCGTCATGCAGAAAGAGCAGCACGGGTGCCGTGGTGGCGCGGGCGCCGGCATTGCATTGGGTGCCGCGCCCGCGGGGGGCTCGGATGCGCCGGCAAGGCAACGGCGTGGGGGCGACGGGCGCCGCACCTTCCGGCTCCACGACAACCAGCTCGCGCGGACGCAGCGCGGTGTGCACCTGCTCGAGGCGGGCGGACACAGCGGCGTCCAGGCCGCGTGTCGGCATGATCACCGCCAGCGGTGCGGTCTCGCCCGCCGCGGGCGCCGTCGGCAAGGGGCGGGGTGGATGGGATTCGGGTGTCGCCTGCATGCGCTGTATCTGTCGAGCGGCTATTTCGGTCTTAGGCCCCGAGGCCGTGGAGAACGGAGAAGAATCTCGTGTCGCTCGGGCTGAGCCATGAATCCCGACGCCGCGGTGGCGGTAACCGCGTGATTGTCGGGCCTCCTAGCATCGGTTCGAGCGCCGCCGAGGCCGCCGCGACGCGCTCGCACTGCGCCTGGCCGAGACTTTGGTGCGCGGGTGCGGTGGGCTTGCGGAAAGGCCCCAGCGGCTTGAGCCGGGCGCGGCGTCGTCGTGGCCTTTGCGACAATTTGGCGGATCTGTCGCAGGCTGCTCGGGGTGGCGGATGCTCGGCGGTGGGGCCGAAGTCCGGCGCGCGCCCGCTTCTTGACCCTCCGGACGTGGGGACGATCAGCTGGCACGTCATCTGCTTGCTCCCTGGGGCATGGACGCTTTGCAACACCGTATCCAGGCGCTGCACCCGCGCGCCGAGGCCCTCTGTGCCGCCCTGCGCAGCGAAGCCGAGCGCGTCTTCGGCGCCGAGACTGCCCTCGGCTGTACGCCGAAGACAGCGGTCTTTCGCCTCGAGCGCGACCCCGCTTCCGGGGCGGACAGCCTCGTCGGCGAATGGCAAGACGAGCACGGCCACCGCATCGGCATGTTGGTGCTCCATCCAGACGGCGGCTGCTTCGGGGAATTCGACCTCGTGCGCATGCACCCTCACAAGCCGGGCTGGTTCGTCGAGGCGGTGGAGGCCTGGGCGGGGGCGGCGGCGCACGGTAACGATGCCGTGTGTGCGGACCTGCGGCTGCTGGCCGCGCCCTGACACCGAGGCAAGACCCAGTCATGTCCGCCGTCACCCGGCTGGTCCTGTATCACAAGCAACGCAGCAGTGCGCGGCTGCGCTTCCTGCGGCATGCGCATGGCGGGGTCTGCACGCTCGGGCCTTTGGCGGCGGATGCGACCGTGCATCCGGGGCCTTGTGCCGCGGGCGCCGGCAGCGGCCGTCTGCACACCCATCCCGGCATGGCGCTGCGGGCCGCCGAGGCCGAGCTCGGCCTGCAGCGCGGCCGCATCGAGGCGGACGGCGGTTTTCAGGGGCAGGTACGCGCCGCCGGTGGCTGTGCGGACGTACAGCTCGCCTATTTCGTCGACCTCGACCCGCCCATGGCCGCAGCCGAGGCCGCGGGCGCGGCATTCATTGACTTGACCGAGGCCCGCGGCTTGCCGACGCCGGAGCTGGCGCTGCTGCGGCTGGTCTACGAGTACACCCTAGGCTGAGCCCGGACCCCTGCTGCGGCGAGCGTCGCGCCCCAGTCAGGCTCAGCTCGGGCTCCTGACTCAGGCTCCGGCTCAGATCTGCGGCGCGGGCACCGGCTCGTCGCCTGCGGCGCGGATGGTGGGCGGCGATGGCGTGCGCGGCGCCGCGGGCTGTGCCGGCTCTGTGTCAGAAGGCTGGGGGTCAGAAGGCTGGGCGTCAGAAGGCTGGGGCGCCGGCGGTGGCGGTGTTTCCGGTCTGGCGCGTTGCTGCGGCTGGTCCTCACCGGACTGGCGCGTGGGAGTGGCCTCGGGGGCGGCTTCTGCGCTTGTCTCGCCGCTGGCGGCGGCGCCGGACCCGGACCCGGACTCTGAACCGCTGCGGCGCGTAGATGTCTCGGCGTCCGCGGCCCCGGCGTTGCTGTCGCGACTGCCGTCGTTGGCGCCCCTGGTGCTGTGCGCCTCGGTTGCTGCTTGGCTCCCGCTGGCAGGGTTGGACTCAGTGTCCGCGCTGACCGCGGCGTCCGCTTCCGGCTCGGGCTGCGCTGCGGCGGTTGCCGACGCCGTCTCCGCCGGCGCCTCGCTGGCATCGGCTGCGCCATCGCCGGCGCCGGGCGATGCCGTATCGGCGGTTGCGGTCTGTGCAGCCGATGCCTGCCGCGGCGTGCTCGCGGCGGCCTCCGCCTCGGCGGCGCGGCGGGCGCGCTGCTCCGCCTGCCGGCGCGCACGTTCCTCGGCCTGCCGGCGTGCACGCGCTTCCTCCCGCTGACGGGCGATGCGCTCGGCGTAGTTGCCGTAGTCAGGGCCGTTGCCCACCACCGTGACCGCCGTGCTCGGACCCACATGGGCGAAGACGGCTTCGGCCATCTGCGGCGGCATGCGAATGCAGCCGTGGGAGGCGGGCTGGCCCGGATTGGGAATGGGGCCCGCGTGCATGCCGATACCGTCGTAGGTCAGGCGCATGAAGTGGGGCATGCTGGCACCGACGAAGCGCGCACCCTGCGGCACCGGGTCGCGGCCATGGGCACTGCTGCGGATGACCTTGCCGTTGCGCACCAGCTTGCCGTAGAGGTTGGAGCGCTTGTCGCGCACCTTCTCGAGGATGGAGAACTGTCCCCGCGGTGTGGGATGGGTGGAGACGCCCGTGGCGATGGTGGTCCAGCCCACGCGCTCATTGCCGGCATAGAAGTTGGCCAGCTGGGTGTTGGTGTCGATGACAATGCGCGTGACTTCGCGGCCGTCGCCGGTCCAATCGTAGAGCTGGCCCGGCTCGCGCTCTGGCTCCGGCTCGCTGGCTTCGGCCACCGCCGAGTCGGCGTCTGGCGAGTCACCCTCGGCCGAGTCCCCCTCTTCGGTATCAGTGGCAGCCGGCGGGTCTTGGACCGTCTGCGGCCATTCCGGGAAGCCCATTTGGGCGCAACCGCCGGCGTTAAGGAGCCAGGCAGCCAGTAGTGCGAGCAGCGCGCTGCGGTGCAGGCCCGGTGTGAGTTGTCGGTTGATCATGCGGTGAATCCGGCGGCGGGATGGGTCCGGCGGCGGGATGGGTCCGGCGGGGACTGACAGAGCAGAGGGTGCGATGTGGAAACGTTAACCGATTGACGCAAGTGGAGCAAAGGCAGCGCCGTTTCCGGGCGTGTCACCTGCAAGCGCGCTCGCCGGCTTTGGCGCCATCCGCCGCTGTGCCAGCGGGCCGGTCGGCGGGTGCCAGCGGCGCGCGGCGATACGGTATCCTGCACGGCAACAAAATGCGGGCCCGGGCCTGCCGCGCTCTGGCGCTGCACCCGGTTGGCCGCGTCGCAGTAGCCACACGAGACGCCCGACACTCATGCAGAGCGAGTACGACCCCGCCGCCGTCGAGGCAGCGGCACAACAGTATTGGGACGCCAACCAGACCTTCCGCGCTGTGGAGGACCCGGCGCGCGAGAAGTTCTATTGCCTGTCCATGTTCCCGTATCCGTCCGGGCGGCTGCACATGGGCCATGTGCGCAACTACACCATCGGCGACGTCATCGCCCGCTACGAGCGGATGCGCGGCAAGAACGTGCTGCAGCCCATGGGCTGGGACGCCTTCGGCCTGCCCGCCGAGAACGCGGCCATCAAGCAGGGCATCCCGCCGTCGCAGTGGACGCGCTCCAACATCGAGGCCATGAAGGCGCAGCTGAAGCGCCTCGGCTTCGGCTACGACTGGGAGCGGGAGCTCGCCACCTGCGACCCGGACTACTACCGCTGGGAGCAGTGGCTGTTCACCCGGCTGATGGAGCAGGGCCTAGCCTACCGTGCCAAGGCCGCCGTCAACTGGGACCCGGTGGACCAGACCGTGCTCGCCAACGAGCAGGTCATCGACGGCAGGGGCTGGCGCTCCGGTGCGCTGGTG
This sequence comes from Thiohalocapsa halophila, assembly GCF_016583825.1. GTDB lineage: Bacteria > Pseudomonadota > Gammaproteobacteria > Chromatiales > Chromatiaceae > Thiohalocapsa > Thiohalocapsa halophila. The sequence continues at coordinate 22,878 of NZ_NRRV01000032.1, forward strand.
GAGAAGCGCGAAATCGAGCAATGGTCCGTGCGCATCACCGACTACGCCCAGGAGCTGCTGGATGCCATCGACGGCCTCGAGGGCTGGCCCGAGCAGGTGCGCACCATGCAGCGCAACTGGATCGGGCGCTCCGAGGGCGTCTACATGGAATTCGGCATCGCCGGCCCCGGTGTGAGCGAGCATGACACCCTCGGCATCTACACCACTCGCCCGGACACGGTCATGGGCGTGACCTATGTCGCCGTGGCCGCCGAGCACCCGCTGGCCCGCGGCCGCGCCGAGCAGGACCCGGACCTCGCCGCCTTCATCGAGGAGTGCCGCCGGGGCGGCACCACGGAGGCGGAGCTGGAGACCATGGACAAGCAGGGGTATCGGCTCGGCCTGGACGCCGTCCACCCCATCACGGGCGAGCCCGTGCCCATCTTCGCGGCCAACTTCGTGCTCATGGGCTACGGCACCGGCGCCGTCATGGCCGTGCCCGCCCACGATCAGCGCGACTGGGAATTCGCCGAGCGCTACGGCATCCCGAAGCAGCAGGTGGTGGTGAGCGCCGACGGCAGCGACTGCGGCATCGCGCAGGGCGCCTACGTGGACAAGGGCGTGCTCACCAACTCCGGCCCCTTCGACGGGCTCACGTCCGAGCAGGCCTTCGACGCCATCGCCGCCTGGCTCGCCGAGCGCGGCAAGGGCGAGAAGCGCGTGAACTTCCGGCTGCGGGACTGGGGCGTGTCGCGCCAGCGCTACTGGGGCTGCCCGATCCCGGTGGTCCACACCGCCGACGGCGGCGTGCGTCCGGAAACGGATTTGCCCGTGAAGCTGCCGGAGGACGTGGTGGTGGACGGCTCCGGCTCGCCGCTCAAGAAGATGGATTCGTTCTCGCAGCTCGCTAACGGCGAGGTGCGGGAGACCGACACCTTCGATACCTTCTTCGAGTCCAGCTGGTACTACGCCCGCTACTGCTCGGCGGACTGCGATACGGCCATGCTGGACGCCCGCGCCAACTACTGGCTGCCCGTGGACCAATACGTCGGCGGCGTCGAGCACGCGGTGCTGCACCTGCTCTACGCGCGCTTTTTCCACAAGCTGATGCGCGACGCAGGGCTGGTGGATTGCGACGAGCCCTTCGCGAACCTGCTGACCCAGGGCATGGTCGTCGCCGAGACCTGGTACCGCGAGGACGCCGACGGCAAGCGCACCTGGTACAACCCGGCGGACGTGGAGGTCACGCGCGACGACAAGGGCAAGCTCGTCGGCGGCGTGCTGAAGGCGGACGGCGAGCCCGTGACCTTCGGCGGCGTCGAGAAGATGTCCAAGTCCAAGAACAACGGCGTCGACCCGGAGACGCTCATCGAGCGCTACGGCGCCGACACCGTGCGCCTCTACACCATGTTCACCGCCCCGCCAGACCAGTCGTTGGAGTGGTCGGACGAGGGCGTGGAGGGCGCCGCGCGCTTCCTGCGCCGGCTCTGGTCGCTGGCGGCCGCAAGCGCCGAGGCGGTGCGCGCGGCATCGCCGGCGACCGCGGACGACGAGGCCGTAGCGGATGCCCGCCGGGAGATCCATGCCGCGCTCAAGAAGGCGCTGTTCGACTACCAGCGCCACCAGTTCAACACCGTGGTCTCCGGCTGCATGACCATCGTCAACGTGCTGTACAAGCTGGACGCGGCTCAGCCTGCTCAGGCGGCGGTGCTGCGCGAGGGGCTCGGCATCGTGCTGCGGCTGATCGCCCCCATCGCACCCCATGTGGCGCATCACTTGTGGCAGGCGCTCGGCCTCGGCGACGACGTGCTTGCGGCGGGCTGGCCCGTGGTGGACGAAGATGCTCTGGCCCAGGACAGCATCCAGTACGTAGTGCAGGTGAACGGCAAGGTGCGGGGCAAGGTGCAGGTGGCGACGGACGCATCCCGAGAGGCCATCGAGGCCGCCGCGCTGGCCGATGACAACGTCCAGCGCTTCATCGGCGATGCGCCGGTGCGCAAGGTCATCGTGGTGCCGAACAAGCTGGTCAACGTGGTGGCCAAGTGAGCCGCGTCCCCCGCCCCGCCGCGATTCGTCCCACCGAGAAAAGGGGACGGTATATGCAATTCACGGCATTTGCTGCTGCCGCCGACCCAATCGCGGGTTCTCGCTCCTGGCTTGCGCCGGCGCTCGTGCTACTCGCGGTCCTGGCGGGCGTGCAGCTCGGTGGCTGCGGCTTCCATTTGCGCGGCGCCGTGGATATTCCGCCCGCCCTGAGTCCGGTGTACGTGCGCGGGGGCGGTCTGGTCGGACGCAGTATCGAGGGCCGCCTCGTCGGCAGCGGCGTGCCGAGTACCCGGCAGGCCTCGGAGGCCGGTCTCATTATCGACGTCCTGTCCGAGGAGAGATCCTCCCGGGTGGTCGCCGTTGACCGCGACGGCAAGGCCTTGGCTTACATGCTGACCTATCGGGCGCGCTTCCGCGTCACCGACGGGACAGGTGCGGCCCTCATCGAGCCGCAGACACTGGCGCTGGAGCGCACCTTCGACGACAACCCGGACGTGGCGGTGCTCGGCAAGGAGTTGGAGACGGACATCATCTATAACGACATGGCAGACGATGCCGCGGATCAGGTGATGTTGCGGCTGCGCGCCGCACTGCGGCAGTCCGCGGGCGCCCCGGGCTGAATCCTGATCGCCGTTGCTGCCGCTGCGGCCATCCACCAGGCTATGCGACTCGACCCCACTCAGCTCGCGGCGGCCCTGAACGGTCCGCCGGCGCCGGTCTATCTGCTCTTCGGCGACGAGCCCCTGCAGCTGGGCGAGGCCGCCGATGCGGTGCGCGCCGCGGCCCGCGCCCATGGCTTCGGCGAGCGTACCTGCCTGGACGCGGACGCCAACGCGGATTGGTCGGCGCTGGACCATGCCGCCGCGTCGCTGTCGCTGTTCGCCGACCGGCGGCTGGTGGAGGTCAGACTCGCCGGCGAAGGCGTCGGCAACGAGGGCGCCAAGGCCCTTCGGCGCTACTGCGACCGGGGCGCCGACGACGTCCTGCTGCTCATCATCGCCCCGCGGCTGGACTGGAAGACCCTGTCCTCCAAGTGGGCGCAGGCGCTGGATGCTGCCGGCGTCATCGTGCAGGTGCGCCAGCCCCAGGGCCGCAGGCTCCAGGATTGGCTGCGCGGCCGGCTCACCCGGGCGGGCTTTCAGCCCAGCGACGAGGCCCTGGCGCTGCTCGCCGAGCGCGTCGAGGGCAATCTCCTGGCCGCTGCGCAGGAGATCGAGAAGCTCGGTCTGCTGCGCGAGCCGGGGCCGCTCAGCGCCGAGGCGCTGCTGGCCAGCGTCTACGACAGCGCCCGCTATGATCTCTTCGATCTCACCAACGCCGCCGTGGCCGGCGACCGCGCCCGGGTGCACAGGGTGCTGCATGGCCTGCAAGCCGAAGACATGGCGCCGCCCCTGGTGCTGTGGGTGCTCGCCCGGGAGCTGCGCAAGCTCGCGGCGCTCGGCTACGCGCTCGCCAACCGCGGCGACACCGGCGCCGTACTGCGCGAGTACAAGGTGCCGGACTCCCGACGCAGCGCCACCCTAGCCACTGCCCGCCGACTCTCGCTGACCACCCTCTGGGAGCTGTTGGCCCGTTGCGCCGACGCCGACCTGGCCATCAAGGGCCGCAGCAGCGCCGACCCTTGGGCGGTTTTCGTGGAGATCGCCGACGGTCTCGCCGACGCTGCGTCCCGGCCCCGGTCATGAAGCCGCTCGCGCAGCCCCGCGACGCCGCAGCGGGGCTACGCAAGCCGGCCCCTCACCCAAACCGAAGACGATCCGAACACCCCGCAATAGCGTGACGGTATACTGAATAATCGACAGCCCAGATCGCTAAGTTAAATATACCGTCCCCTTATCGCAGGGATAACAATATGGTGACGGTATACTTAATTGGTGCGCCGCTGCTCTCGGTGGCGCCTGACGCCCGATGGCGGACCTCTTGTGAGCGTTGGCCTTTCCTAAGGGCCTCGACGCTGATCGCCGCTCAATGCGTCGTTGCGCCGTCGTGCGGTTTTTTTGCCTTGTCTCGTCAGTGGACTTGCCCAGACTTCCGCCCAACGCGGACCTCGTGGAACAATGCGCGCGTCGAAGCAATGCGCTGAAAGAGATTCCGACCATGCCCGAGACCCAGATCACCGACGTCGCCGCCTATATGGCGGAGGTGGGCGAGCGCGCCCGCGCCGCTGCCCGCGCCATGGCGCGCGCTGAGACCGCCGCCAAGGACGCGGCGCTCACCGCCGTGGCCGCGGAGCTGGATGCCGCCCGTGACGCCCTGGGCCAGGCCAATGCCGCCGACCTGGAGGCGGGCGCGGCCAAGGGGCTGGACGCGGCGCTGCTGGACCGCCTGGAGCTGACGCCCGGGCGCATCGACGCGATGATCGAGGGCCTGCACCAAATCGCTGGCCTGCCGGACCTGGTGGGCGCCATCTCCGAGCTCAACTACCGGCCGTCGGGCATCCAGGTGGGGCGGATGCGGGTGCCGCTGGGGGTCGTGGGTATCGTCTACGAGTCCCGGCCCAATGTGACCGCCGATGCCGCCGCCCTGTGCCTGAAGTCCGGCAATGCGGCGGTGCTGCGCGGGGGCTCCGAGGCCTTCCACTCCAACCGCGCCATCGCCGAGTGCATCCAGCGCGGCCTCGCCGCTGCCGGGCTGCCCGAGGACGCCGTGCAGGTGGTGGCCACGACGGACCGCGCCGCCGTCGGCGCCATGATCTCGAGCCCGGAGCACATCGACGTCATCATCCCCCGCGGCGGCAAGGGGCTCATCGAGCGCATCAGCCGCGATGCCCGGGTGCCCGTCATCAAGCACCTGGACGGGATCTGCCATGTCTATGTGGACGATCGGGCGGACCTGGACAAGGCGCTGGCGGTGGCCGTCAACGCCAAGACCCAGCGCTTTGGCACCTGCAATACGCTGGAGACGCTGCTGGTGGCGGCCCCCGTCGCCGGCGATTTCCTGCCGCGGGTGGGGGCTGAGCTGGCCGGCGCCGGCGTGGAGCTGCGCGGCTGCGAGCGCACCCGCGCCGTGCTGGGGGATGCACGGCCCGCGAGTGACGAGGATTGGGACACGGAGTACCTGGGGCCCATTCTCGCCATTCGCGTCGTCGACGACCTGGATGCGGCCATGGACCACATCGAGCGCCACGGCTCCCGGCACACCGACAGCATCATCACCGAGGACTACGGCCGAGCGCGGCGCTTCCTGCGCGAGGTGGACTCCAGCTCCGTGATGGTGAATGCCTCCACGCGCTTCGCCGACGGCTTCGAGTATGGCCTGGGCGCCGAGATCGGCATCAGCACCGACAAATTCCATGCCCGCGGGCCAGTGGGGCTGGAGGGGCTGACGTCCCAGAAATTCATCGTGCTCGGAGACGGCCATGTGCGGCGTTGACGCGGCGGGCGCCGACAGTCCCGCCGCCATCCGCAGCCCTGCTTGCGCCGTTGCCCGATGCTGCCAACAGCGCCGGTTTTCTGCTATGGTCAAGTCATCAGCGCAACACTTGGGCAACCCACTGAGCGCACGCGCATCGTGCAGCTAGAGCTAGTCCGGACCCAACCCGATCTCCACGCTAGGCTCGCGCTCGTCGCGCAGTCGCAGGCGTCTCGGCAGCGCCCGGCCATGCAGCCGCGTTGGCCATCCGCCGGTGCCGCAGCGCTACACGCACGGGCCGGGGACCTCCACCTCCATCGGCGGCATGCCTGTTAGCGAGCGCACTCCAGCCGCCGCGCCGGCCCGCCTGTCGGTGCCCCCACCTGCGGCGGCAGCGGCCTCGCGATGATCGGCCTCTTCGGCGGCGCCTTCGACCCGATCCACTTCGGGCACCTACGCACCGCGCTGGAAGTCCAGGAAGCGCTCGGGCTGCGGGAGGTCCGGCTGCTCCCGCTCAACGTCGCCGTGCATCGCGAGCAGCCCGCCGCCGACGGCGCGCTGCGGCTTAGCATGCTTCAGGCGGCCGTCGCCCACACCCCGGGCTTGGTGGCCGACGACCGGGAGCTCAAGCGCCCGGGCGGCTCCTACACCGTCGACACCCTGACCCAGCTCCGCGCGGAGCTGGGCCCGGACCTACCGCTGTGTCTGCTGGTGGGCGGTGACGCCTTCAACGCCTTCTTCGAGTGGCACCGCCCGCGGGACATCCTGGGGCTCGCGCACCTGGCCGTCATGCGCCGGCCGGGGAGCCTGCTGCCGCGCGACGCCGCGCTGCGCGAGGAGCTGGAGCGCCGCCGCACCCAGGTCGCGGCGGATTTGCAAGCCGCGCCCGCTGGGCGCATCTGGCTGCAATCGGTGACGCAGTTGGACATCTCCTCCACCCGCATCCGCCGCGCCATCGCCGGCGGCCGCAGCGCGCGCTTCCTGCTGCCGGATCCGGTGTTGGACATGGCACTCGCCGCCGGCTGTTATGCGGCTCCATCGGCCAAGACCACAGCGCCCGACAGCGCCGACACCGAATCCAATTCTTCAGCCCAGAGGGGACATGATGCAGCTTGAGCAACTGAAAGACCTGGTCGCCGAGACCCTGGACGACATGAAGGCCCGCGACATCGCCGTGATGGATGTGCGCGGCAAGACCACGGTGACGGATTACATGATCGTCGCCTCCGGCACCTCCGACCGCCATGTGAAGGCCATCGCCGAGACCGTGGCCTATCGGGCCAAAGAGGCCGGCGAGCAGCCGTTGGGGGCCGAGGGCGTGGAGGCCGGAGAGTGGGCCCTGGTGGACCTGAACGGTGTCGTCCTGCATGTGATGTTGCCCAAGGTGCGCGATTTCTACAATCTAGAGCGGCTCTGGTCCGCACCGGCCCTGGTCTCCGAGAGCCTGCCGCGGCAGAGTGCGGCGGCCGGGCGCCTCTGAGCCGGTCCGCGTCGCGCGCAGCCGCCGGGGCCCGCAGGCGACGTTATGGACAGATTCGATCGCATCTTCGAGCTGAACCGTATCCTCCAGGGGGCGCGGCGGCCGGTGCCCCGCAAGCGCCTGGAGGCGGAGCTGGAGTGCTCCCGGGCGACGGTGAAGCGCATCATCGAGGACATGCGCCTGTACCTGAACGCGCCCATCGTCTACGACCGCGACTACAACGGCTATTGCTACGATCAGGCCGAGGGCGGCATGTACGAGCTGCCGGGACTGTGGTTCAACGCCTCGGAGCTGCATGCGCTGCTGACGGTGCAGCAGCTCCTCGCCGATGTGCAGCCGGGCCTGCTGGAGCCCATGCTGAAGCCCCTGCAGCAGCGCATCGACGGGCTGTTGGAGCTCCAGCATGCCGGCTCCGAGGGGCTGCAGGGGCGCATCCGCATGCTGCAGATGGCCGCGCGCTACAACGCCGAGCAGGGCGGGGCCATTTTCCAAACCGTCGCCGGCGCCCTGGCCCAGCGCCGGCGCCTGCGCATCCGCTACTTCAGCCGCTGGCGGGAGTCGCGCGCCGAGCGGGACGTTTCCCCTCAGCGCCTGGTGCACTACCGGGACAACTGGTACCTGGACGGCTGGTGCCACCTGCGCGAGGGGCTGCGCACCTTCGCCGTCGACGCCATCGAGGGCGCCGAGACCCTGGAGACGCCCGCCACGGACGTGGATGCGGCGGCGCTGGACAGCCACTTTGCCAGCTCCTACGGCATCTTCGCCGGCACCCCGGAGCACGAGGCGGTGCTGCGCTTCAGTGCCACCCGCGCCCGCTATGTGGCCAACGAGCGCTGGCACCGCGACCAGCAGGGGCGCGTGCTCGACGACGGCCGCTACGAGCTGCGGGTGCCCTACAGCAATCCGGCGGAGCTCATCATGGACATCCTGAAGTTCGGCCCGGAGGTGGAAGTGGTCGCGCCGCTGGCCCTGCGGGAGGCCGTCGCCGAGCGCCTGCGCGAGGCGCTTGGGCTCTATGCCGACGCCGCCGCGTCAGCGCCGCCTGCCGCGCTGGCCGTGAAGCTCACCGACCATGCCGTCTGAGCCCCGTCCCGGGGGTCTGCCGGCTCAGGCTCAGGGAGCTGCCGCGCGGCGCATCACCTTGGTTGCCGCCGTCGCCCGCAACGGCGTCATCGGCCACGGCAATCGCCTGCCCTGGCACCTGCCCGCGGATCTGGCGCACTTCAAGCGCCTGACACTCGACAAGCCCATCGTCATGGGCCGGCGCACCTGGGAGTCTCTGCCCGGTCTGCTGCCGCGGCGCCGGCATATCGTCATCTCCGCGGACCCGCGCTATCGCGCCCAGGGCTGTGAGGTCGTCGCCTCGCCGGCCGCGGCGCTCGCCGCCGCCGGGGAGGTGCCCGAGGTCATGGTGGTGGGCGGTGCTACGGTCTACGCAGCGCTGCTGCCGCAGGCCACGCATATGGCGCTGACACTGGTGCATGCAGACAGCACCGGGGACGTGCACTTTCCCGCTTGGTCGCCGTCGGCCTGGCGGGAGATCGGCCGGGAGCACCGTCCCGCCGATGCGCGCAATGCTCATGCGCTGGACTTCGTCGTGCTGGAGCGCCGAGCTGCCGATTGAGCGCCGGGCTCCAGGCCGGGCACGCCCGCGGGTTGCGGCGCTGCGATGCGGGCGCCTCAGCAGTTGCGGCAGATCTCGTGGGCGAAGGCCTCCAGCTTGCGGGTGTCGCCGGCGAAGAGCCGGATGCCCTCGGCGAGCTTCTCGGTGGCCATGGCGTCTTCATTCAGGCCCCAGCGGAAGGCCCGCTCGTCGAAGTGCTGCTCGGGGATGTCCATAGCTGCGGCAGCGTCCGGGTCGAGCTTGCGCGGTACGTCACCGTCGGACTCAGCCAGCTCCGCCAGCAGCTTGGGCGCGATGGTCAAGTAGTCGCAGCCGGCGAGCTCCAGGATTTCGTCCACGTTGCGGAAGCTCGCGCCCATGACGATGGTGCCGTAGCCGTGGCGCTTGTAGTAGTTGAAGATCTCGGTGACGGACTTGACGCCCGGGTCCTCGTCCGCCGGGTAGCCGGAGACGTTCTCGGCGTTCTTGTACCAGTCCAGGATACGTCCGACGAAGGGCGAGATCAGGGTCACGCCGGCATCGGCGCAGGCCAGCGCCTGCGGAAAGCTGAACAACAGCGTCAGGTTGCAGTGGATGCCGCGGTTCTGGAGCTGCTCGGCGGCGCGGATGCCCTCCCAGGTGGAGGCGATCTTGAACAGTACCCGCTCGCGCGGGTCCACGCCGATGTCTTGGTAAAGCTCGATGAGCCCTTCGCAGCGGGCGATGGTGCCTTCGGTGTCGAAGGAGAGTCGGGCATCGATCTCGGTGGAGACCCGGCCGGGCACGATCTTCAGGATCTCGGCGCCGAAGTTCACTGCCAGCTTGTCCATGGTCCAGCGCGCCTGCTCCAGGGTGCTGCCGCCGCGCTCCTGCCCGAACGCGACCGCGTCCTCCACCAGATGCCGGTACTGGGGCAGCTGCGCCGCCTTGTAGAGGAGCGACGGATTGGTGGTGGCATCCTGGGGCTTGTATTCGGCGATGCTGTCGAAGTCGCCGGTGTCGGCCACCACGGTGGTCATGGTCTTGAGTTGGTCGAGCTTGCTCATAACGGGCTCCGCAGGGGGTTCCGCGCTGTCTGTCGGACAGGCGCTCGCGCCGAAACGGGATTGTCCGGGCGCCGTCCAAGCTTTGATAGTTCGGGATATCCCGTAGCTCCGCTTTCGCGGCTTAGGCTGGCGTCACAAAGACTTCCGCGAATTGTCACCAATCTGTAATATCCTGGCGCTGTGGTGCGCGTCGGCCGGCAGCGCTCGGCACGTACCGCCGCCTGCCGTCCTTCGCGGTCCGCCGCAGGTCGCATGCAATCCCGCTGAGCCCGACCCGATAACGCCCACTCGATGAGCCGCACGCGATGAATCTCTTGGCCATGGACTACTTGCTGCCCGGCGCAGCCGGCGCGGCGCAGGACACGGACGCGGCCGCCGCCGCCATCCGCGCCCACCTGCGCTGCGAGCCGGAGCCCCCTGTCAGGCTGCGCCGGCGCTTCTTCGACAGCTTCGAGTGGAGCCTGTACCGGGCAGGGGCAGCGCTGGAAGAGGTCGTCACCGACCAGCACCGGGAGCTGCTCTGGCAGGACCTCAGCAACTACGGGGCCATCCTGGCGCGCCAGGCGACGGCAGCGGAGCCCGGCCTGATCGACGACCTGCCACCGGGACCCGTGCAAGAGCGTGTGGCACCGCTGCTCGGCGTGCGCCGGCTGCTACCCATGGCGGTGCTGAGCGGCAGCCGGCAAACGCTGCGCGTGCTGAACGACGATGACAAGACTGTCGCGCGCATTTGGCTGGAGGAGATGCGGGTCGAGGCCGACGGCGGCCGCAGTTCCGTGCCCCTGCCGGCGCGCCTGCGCCTCGCCGGCGTGCGCGGCTACACCCACGAGACCGAGACGGCCGCCCACCGCCTCAAAACCGTGTTGGGCCTGGAGCCCGCCCATGCGCCCTTGTACCTGGAGGCGTTCGCTGCCGCCGGGCGCCGGCCCGGCGGCTATTCGTCCAAGCTCGACTACCGGCTCGACCCCGCGCAGCCCGCCGAAGCGGCCACCCGCACCATCCTGCTGGACCTGCTGAGCACGCTCGAGGCGAATATCGACGGCACCCGCCGCAATCTGGACCCGGAGTTCCTGCACGACCTGCGCGTCGCCACCCGGCGCACGCGCTCGGCCCTGAGCCAGATCAAGGGCGTCCTGCCCCAGGCTGTCGTGGATGATTTCAAGGCACGCTTCGCCTGGCTGCAGCAGGTCACGGGGCCGGTGCGGGATCTGGATGTCTATCTGCTGGACTTCCCGCAGCTGAAGGCCGAGCTGCCGCCGAGCCTGCGCGACGACCTGGATCCGCTGCGGGACTGGCTCGCCGCCCACTATGACGCCGAGCAGCAGGCCCTTGCCCGGGCGCTGGAGGGTGAGCGCTTCAAGACCCTGCTGCGGGACTGGCGGGCCTTCCTGGAGGCGCCCGAGCGCAACGGCGCCACGGACGCGCAGACCCCCATCAAGGCCGTCGCCGACAAGCGCATCAGGCGCATGGTCAAGCGGGTGCGCGAGGAAGGCCGCGCCATCACCGACGCCTCGCCGCCGGAGGACCTCCATGAGCTGCGCAAGAGCTGCAAGAAGCTCAGGTACTTGATGGAGTTCTTCCAGAGCCTGTACCCCGCCGACGACATCAAGGGGCTCATCAAGCAGACCAAGGTGCTGCTGGACAACCTGGGCCGCTTCCAGGACCTCGCCGTGCAGGCCGAGCACCTGCGCGAGACAGCGGCAGCCATGCAGCGGGAGGGCGCAGCGCCGCTGGATACCCTACTCGCCATGGGCGCCCTCGTCAGCCGGATGCTGGAGGGTCAGCAGCGCGCGCGCCGGGAGTTCGCGCGCATCTTCGCGGGCTTCGACAGCGCCGATAACATCGCCGGGTTCGAGCGCCTGCTCGCCGCCAAGAAAAGGCGCGCGGCACCAGCGGAGGCGGGCGCGTGAACATCATCGGGGTCTACAGCATTAAGGGCGGCGTCGGCAAGACCGCCACCACCGTCAACCTCGCCTACCTCGCCGCCGAGGCCGGTCACCGCACCCTGGTCTGGGACCTGGACCCCCAGGGCGCGGCGAGCTATTTCTTCCGCATCAAGCCCAGGGTCAAGGGCGGCGGCCGTGGCCTGCTGCGCGGCAAGCGCAGCCCCGACGACGCCATCAAGGGCACCGACTTCGAGGGCCTCGACCTGCTGCCGGCGGACTTCTCCTACCGCAACATGGACATCCTGCTGGAGGGCGCCAAGAAGAAGCCCGGGGAGCAACTGCGGCGTCTGCTGAAGCCCTTCGTGAAGGAATACGACCTGGTCCTCTTCGACTGCCCGCCCAGCATCTCGTTGATGTCCGAGAACATCTTCCGCGCCGCCGATGCGCTGCTGGTGCCGCTGATCCCGAGCACCCTGTCCGCCCGCACCTTGGCGCAGCTGCTGGACTTCCTGAAGACCGAAGACGGCTTCGGTGCGCTGCGGGTGCTGCCCTTCTTCTCCATGGTGGACGCCGAGCGCGCCTTGCACACCGAGACCATCGAGCGCCTCAGCGCCGAGCATCCGGAGATCCTGCCGGCCGTCATTCCGCTGGCACCGGAGGTGGAGCGTATGGGCCTGCACCGCATGCCGCTGCCGGCCTATGCCCCGTCCAATGCTGCCGCCGGTGCCTATCGCGCTCTGTGGGACGAGCTCGCCACGGCGCTTTGAGCATCCGCCGTCGCGCCCCGACGGCTCGGCGACAGGATCCGGGCGGGAAGCGGCTCGCGGTTACGACATAAAAGCAGGGACAGTATATGTATCTTGGCAGCAGTGCCGGCGCCATATTTAGTATACTGTCACCGAATATTTTCGGTGACAGTATACTGATCGTATGCTTCTCGTGGCTCAATATTCAGTATACCGTCCCGGATTTCCCGTCCAACGACCGCGCTTGCCGCGAACGCGACGTCCCCTGTGGTGACCTGATTTCGTCCGGAGCAAGCCCAGCGCTACCCCAAAACAGTGATCAGGATGCCAAATACTGCCGGTTGCTGGGATTGTATTCAGTATACTGTCACCGTTTTTGGGGGTGGCCGGGGTTATGTCCCGCGGAGCGCGCGGATGATCCGTTCTTCGAGCCAGTACTTTGGTCGCCAAGGCCAGCGCCCGGCGATGAAGCCGACATGGCCGCCTTTGGGGCTCAGCTCCAGGGTGACGCCCGGGCCCAGCTCGTGGGCGAAGGGGAGGCTCGCCTCGAACAGGAAGGGGTCGTCGGCGGCCTGGATGATGAGCGTCGGGGTGTGGATGTTCGGGAGGTACTGCCGGCTGCTGGCGCGCTGGTAGTAGTCGAAGACGCCTTGGAAGCCGTTCAGCGGGGCGGTGATACGGTCGTCGAAGGTGTTGAAGTCGCGGATCGCATCCAGCTTCAGGTCCGGGTCGAGGGCGGCTGGCCAGGGGCGTGACTCGAGCTTGCGCTTGAAGGTCCGCTTGAGCCGCGTCACCAGGTGCCGGCGATAGACCCTTGAGAAGCCGAGCTCCAGGCGCAGCATGGCGTCGCGCAGCACGAAGGGGACGGAGACGGCGATGGCCTGGGCGAGGTGGTGCTCGCGGCGCCCTTCACCCAGATACTTCAGCAGCAGGTTGCCGCCCAGGGAGAAGCCGACGGCGGCCCGCGGGGGGCCCTCGGCGTCGGCGGCGAGCACGCTCAGCACCTCGGCAAGATCGTCGCTGGCGCCGGAGTGATAGGAGCGGTCCAGCCGGTTCGGCGTCTCGCCTGCCCCGCGCAGGTGCATGAATATTGGCTTGAAGCCCTCACGGGCGAGCCGCGCCACCAGCGCGCCGGCGTAGTGCGAGCGCAGATCGCCCTCGAGCCCGTGAATGATGAGCACCGCGGGCCCGTCACCCGGGCCCACTGCAAGGTCGATGAAGTCGCCGTCAGCGAGCTCGATACGCCGGCGCTGCAACGCCAGGCCGTCCACCGCCGGTGCCCGCCGGGCCAGACTGCCCCAAAGGGTCTGCGCATGGGGCCCGGCCAGCCACCAGGCCGGGCGGAAGTCGCTTGGGACGATCTGGCCGGCGGTGGTGTCGGCGGCGGCGTCGGCGCTCATGCATAGCCCTCGGCATGCTGCGGGACCCGGCGCCGGGAGCTCGCCGGCGGGTCGGCTCGGCCCATAGCCATCGCCGAGCCCGTGTCGGCCAAGGTCGTGTTGAATGTTGTCGGCAGGATCAACCTTGTCATGGTTGCGTCGGTGTTGCTGGTGGATGCTGCCGCGGCCTTTTGGGACATTTGGGCTCGGCGGCTCTTGCTCTTGCTCTTGCTCTTGCTCTTGCTCTTGCTCTTGTTCTGGCGTCTCGGATACCGAGGCCGATTTCGATCGGCCCACCAGTGATTCGGGTTGCTGTGGACGCCGCGCTATCCGGCCTGGCGCGCATACAGCGCCGCATAGGCGCCGTCTTCGTCCATCAGCTCGGCGTGGCTGCCCTCTTCGATGACGCGACCGTGCTCCAGTACCAGCACGCGATCGGCCTGGCGTACGGCGCTCAAACGGTGGGCGATGATCAGGGTCGTGCGCCCGGCAAGGAAGCGCGACAGCGCCGCATGCAGCCGCGCCTCGGTGGTGGTGTCCAGCGCCGAGGTGGCCTCGTCCAGGATGACCACCTTGGGGTCGGCCAGCACCATGCGCGCCACCGCCAGGCGCTGGCGCTGTCCGCCGGAGAGGCGCACGCCGTTGCGCCCGACGGCGGTGTCCAGCCCGTCCGGCAGGTCGGCGGCGACGTCGGCGAGCTGGGCCACGCGCAGGGCCTCCCACAGCCGTGCGTCCGGGATGTCCCGGCCCTGGGTCAGGTTGAGGCGCAGGCTGTCGTTGAAGAGCGCCGGATGCTGGAGCACCGTGGCGACGTTGTCGCGCACCACGTCCATGCCGATGCGCTGCACCGGCACGCCGTCGAAGCGCACCTGTCCGCCGCTGGGTGCGTAGAGCCCGAGCAACACCTGCACCAGCGTGGTCTTGCCGCCGCCGCTGGCCCCGACGATGGCCACTTTCTCGCCGGCGGCGACGTCGAAGGAAATGCCATTGAGCACCTTGGGTCCGTCGCCATAGGCGAAGGTGAGGCTCGAGACCGCCACGGACACGGCGCGCTTGCCCGTGAAGGGATTGTCGGCATGGGGCCAGTCCGGCTCCCGGTGCAGGGCCAGCAGCTGGTTGATGCGCTTCAGCGCGGCATCCGCCGCCTGGTAGGCGTACTGCACGTTCAGCACCTCCTGCACCGGGCCCATCATGAACCAGAGATAGGCGAACACCGCCAGCATCTCGCCGATGGTGAGGTCCGAGAACACCACCATCAGCATGCTCACTGCGCGGAACAGGTCGAAGCCGAACAGGAACACCGTGAACGACAGCCGGTTGGCGGCATCGCTCTTCCAGGTGAAGGCGCAGGACCAGCGGCGGATGGCGTCGGCGGTGTCGATGCCGCGGCCGATGAAGAAGCGCTCGCGGTTGCCGGCGCGGATCTGCTGGATGGCGTCCAGCGTCTCGGTCAGGCTTTGGGTGAAGGCCTCGTAGGCGCTGTTCTCGCGCCGCTTCATTTCCTTGACCCGGCGGCCGAACACGAGGGTGGCGTAGACCACCACTGGATTCAGCAGCAGGATGAACAGGCCGAGCTGCCAGTGCATCCACAGCAGCACCACCGCGGTGCCCAGGATGCTCAGCACGGCGACGATGAGCTTGGCCACGGCGCTGCCGATGAAGTCGTCCACCGCGTCCACGTCCGTGACCAGGTGCGAGGCCACGGTGCCGCTGCCCAGGGTCTCGTACTCCGCCATGGACACCCGTTGCAGGCGCCGGAGCAGGGCGCTGCGCACGCGAAAGACGATGTCCTTGGAGATGATGGTGAATTGCCGGCTCTGCAGCACCGCAAGCCCCAGGGCCAGCGCGCGCAGCGCAACGGACGCCCCCAGCACCGCCAGTACATAGAGCACGGGCCCGTGCCACGCGGCCGGGAACAGCCCGTCCATGAAGGCGACGGCGGGCCCCGGCTGCTCCAGCAGTACCTCGTCCACCAGCACCGGCATCAGCAGCGGCACCGGCACCGCTGCCAGCGTGGCCAAGACGGCGATGACGTTGGCCAGCACCAGCTCGCGCTTGTGCGCCGCCGCCATCGCCAGTACGTGCGACCAGCGGTAGCCGCCGCTTGCCTCCGGGGCGTCGGCGTCTTGGATCATTTCTGCAACAGGAATGGTGTTGACCTCTTGACGATCTTTTTGGAAGAAGGCGGTAGCATCTTGACCCCAAGATGGTTTCCCTTGAGTTGGGGCATTCGGGGCCGGATGCGGTGTTTGTGGCGCAGGTACATCGTCACCTATACTCTGCATGTGGTGCCCCCATCCCACGCCATCCTGCCCTGCGAGAGACTATGATCATGCACCGACCGGCGCCGTTGCTCGCCGCCTGCGTCATCGCGCTGATGCCCTTCGCCAGTCCCGCCGAAGACCTGCTCGCCGTCTACGATCTCGCGGTGGACAGCGACCCGGGTCTGCGCGAGGCCGAGCAGACGCTCTTTGCCACGCGCGAGGTCAAGCCCCAGGCCCGGGCCCTGCTCCTGCCCAACTTCGGGCTCAACGGCGAGGTGGAATATCAGAGCGTCGATTCCTCGGGCACGGGCATCACCGGCAGCTTCAGCCGCAGCGACAGCTTCGACACCCAGCGCGCCTCCGCCGTGGTGAACCAGTCGGTCTACAACCGCGCCGATTGGATCCGGCTGGACCAGGCGGACGACACCATCGCCCAGGCCGAGGCCGAGTACCGCAACGCCCAGATCGACCTCATGGTACGCACCACGGAGGCCTATTTCGCGGTGCTGGAGGCAGCCGACCTGGTGCGCGTGCGTGAGGCCCTGGTGGCCGCCGACGAGCGCCAGCTGGAGCAGTCCAAGCAGCGCTTCGAGGTGGGCCTGGTGGCCATCACCGACGTCAACGACAGCCAGGCGGCTTTCGACCGCTCACGGGCGCAGCTCATCACGGCCGAGAACGGGCTGAACAACGCCTGGGAGGCCCTGCGCCGTATCATCGGCCCGGTGTCGATGCCCCTGGCGCGGCTCGGCGACCGACTGCCCTTGGCGCCGCCGTCGCCCAACGACATCAACGTCTGGGCGGAAACGGCGCTCGCCAACAACTATGCCATCATCGCCGCCAAAGAGGCGGCGGAGGCCGCGCGCAAGGACATCGAGATCGAGCGCTCCGGCTACTACCCGAGCGTCGACCTGCAGGCGGGCTACGACGTCAACCGCTCCGGTGCCCAATTCAACACCGACACGGACACGGGCTTCGTGGGGCTCAGCGTCAACGTGCCCATCTATCAGGGCGGCGCGGTGGCCTCGCGCACGCGCCAGGCGGGGCATCAGTTCCGCGCCGCCCAGGACCGGCTCGATCAGCAGCGCCGGGCGGTCATCAACCAAGTGAAAGACGCCTTCCGGGGCGTGCTGTCCAGCATCAGTGACGTGCGCGCCCGGCAGGCGGCCATCGTCTCCGCCCAGAGCTCGCTCGAGTCCACCGAAGCCGGCCTGGAGGTGGGCACCCGCACCCAGGTGGATGTCCTCAATGCCACCCGGGCATTGTTCGAGGCACGGTTCGACTACTTCGCCGCGCGCTACGACTACATCATCAACGGTGTCCGTCTGCACCAGGCCACCAGCACCTTGACGCGCGACGTGCTGGCCAAGGGCAACGAGTGGCTCACCGAAGCCGACGTGGTGCCGCCGCCGGCCAATTGAGTGGCGAGTATCGAGGCGCGAGTAGCGAGCAGCGCCCGGCATAGCGCGTCGCTGTCCCCCCTCGCAACTCGTCCCTCGATCCTCGAGACTTCAAGATGTCCGGTAACTCGATAGGCAGATCCTTCGTCTTCACCAGCTTCGGCGAAAGCCACGGGCCCGCCATCGGCGGTGTCGTCGACGGCTGCCCGCCGGGGCTGGCGCTGGCGGAGGCGGATCTGCAGCACGACCTCGATCGCCGCCGCCCGGGGCAGTCCCGCCACACCACCCAGCGCCGTGAGGCCGATGCCGTGCGTATCCTCTCCGGTGTCTTCGAGGGCCGCACCACCGGCGCGCCCATCGGCCTGCTGATCGAGAATCAGGACCAGCGCTCCAAGGACTACTCGGAGATCGCCGCCAAGTTCCGCCCCGGCCACGCGGACTACACCTACGCCATGAAGTACGGCTTCCGCGACTACCGCGGCGGCGGGCGCTCCTCTGCGCGAGAGACGGCCGTGCGGGTGGCCGCCGGCGGCATCGCCAAGGTCTGTCTGCGCGCGCTCGCCGGTGTGCGCGTGCGCGGCTTTCTGTCCAGGCTCGGGCCCATCGCCACCAGTGCGCCGGACGCCGCTGGCTTCGACTGGGCGCAGGTGGACCAGAATCCCTTCTTCTGCCCCGATGCCTCCCGGCTGCCGGAGCTGGAGGACTACATGGACGCGTTGCGCAAGTCCGGCGACTCCGTGGGCGCCGAAGTCACGGTCATCGCCGAGGGCGTTCCGCCTGGGCTCGGCGAGCCGGTGTTCGACCGCCTCGACGCCGACATCGCCCATGCCCTGATGGGCATCAATGCCGTCAAGGGCGTGGAAATCGGGGCGGGCTTCGGCGCCGTTGCCCAGAAAGGCACCGAGCACCGTGACGAGATCACCCCGGACGGCTTCCTGTCCAACAGTGCCGGCGGCGTGCTCGGCGGTATCTCCACCGGCCAGCACGTCGTCGCCCGCCTAGCGCTCAAGCCCACCAGCAGCATCCGTCTGCCGGGCCGCACCGTCGGGCTCGACGGCGCAGCGACCGAGGTGGTCACCAAGGGCCGCCACGACCCCTGCGTGGGCATCCGCGCCACGCCCATCGCCGAGGCCATGCTCGCCATCGTCCTCGCCGACCATCTGCTGCGCCACCGCGGTCAGAACACCCATGTAACACCGCCGCTCGCGCCGATCCCGTCTGGGCGCGGCTAGCCCGCCACACCCTAAAACCGGGGACGGTATATTGAATAGCCCCGCGAGCCTCGCTGCAACGCCCAGCGGTGTTGGGCAGTTGGTCGTTTGCGCGGTGCGGTGCATGATTCGGCAGGTGCACACGGCGCGGCGGTGCCTGGCTAGTTAAATATACTGTCACCGTTTTTGGCAGCGGTCCGACAGCGCGTCGCCTCTGCCGAGTCTTTCGATGCCCTACGCGCGGCTCTCCAGCTACTACTTCTTCCATTTTGGGGCGCTCGGAGCGCTGGTGCCCTATTGGGGGCCCTATCTGCTGGAGCGGGGCTTCGAGCCCACCGCCATCGGCGCGCTGATGGCGATCCTGATGGGCACCAAGATCCTCGCGCCGAACGTCTGGGGCTGGCTTGCGGACCGCGCCGGGGCGCGCATGCCGAGCGTGCGCCTGGGTGCACTGCTGGCGGTGCTGGGCTTGCTGCCGGTGTTCTGGGCCGGGGGCTTCTGGGCCATGGCCGCGGTCATGGCCGTCTTCAGTTTTTTCTGGAATGCACCGCTGCCGTTGATGGAGGCCGTCACCTTCAATCACCTCGGGACGCGCGCGAGCCGCTATGCCAGCGTGCGGGTTTGGGGCAGCATCGGCTTCATCGTCACTGTGCTGCTGCTCGGCTGGTGGCAGGAGCGCGCCGGCAGCGGCGTGGTGCCGCTGGCGGTGCTGGCGCTCTTCATCGGCGTTTGGGCGAGCTGCCTGGTGATTCCGGATCGCGGCCAGGCGCAGGCCGAGCAAGCGCACCTGTCATTGCGCACCTTGCTGGCGCGCCCGGAGATCCTGGCCTTTCTCGCCGCGTGCCTACTGATGCAGGCGAGCCACGGGGCCTACTACGCCTTCTACTCCATCCACCTGCAGGCTCATGGGTACAGCGACACCGCCGTCGGTGCCCTCTGGGCGCTCGGCGTGGCCATCGAGGTGCTGGTGTTCATCAATATGCACCGGCTGTTGGTGCGCTTCGGCGCCCGCCGCCTGCTGCTGGCGAGCCTGGCGCTGGCGGTGCTGAGGTGGCTGCTGATCGGCGCCTTCGTGGAGCTGGTGGCGGTGCAGCTCATCGCGCAGAGCCTGCATGCCGCCACCTTCGGCGCCTTTCATGCCTCGGCGATCCACCTGGCGCATCATTATTTTCCGGGGCCCACTCAAGGCCGCGGCCAGGCGCTCTACAACAGTGTCGGCTTCGGTGTCGGCGGCGCCGCCGGCAGTTTGATCGCCGGATCGCTGTGGGATAGCGCGGGGGCCATGGCAACCTTCGCCGTAGCCTCTCTGCTCGCTGGGGCGGGCTTCCTCGCCGGGCTGCGGGTGGATCGGCAGGCGCGGTACTGACGCCGCTGCCAGCCGCGCCGACGTGGCCGCGAGCCTATCGGTTGGCGGGCCCATCGGCAACGCCTCCGGCGAGGAGCGACCGCGTCGGTCACGGCACAGGCGCTGTGCCCGCCCGCGGGCCCGTGCCGCCGAAGCGGAGCGCCCTGCTGCTCGGGCTCCGGCCGATCGCTACAATGCCGCCCGCGCCGGGACACCTTCGGCGCCGCCCTGCTCGGCGGGGTGCAGTTGTCTCCGAGCCGAGCCCATGCCCGCCATGTCCCAGACCTATCCCGTCCGTCCCGGCCGCCGTTATCCGCCCGGGGCGAGCATCAGCGACGAGGGCATCAACTTTTCCCTCTACAGCCGGCATGCCACCGGCGCGATGCTGTTGCTCTATGAGCCGGGGGCCGAGGCCCCGATCCAGACGCTCGAGCTGGACCCGGCGGTGAACCGCAGCTTCTTCAGCTGGCATGTGGAGGTGGTGGACCTGCCGCCCGGCACCCGCTACGCCTGGCGCCTGGACGGGCCCTGGGACCCCAAGGGCCACGGCTGGCGCTACGACGCGCGGGTGGAGCTGCTGGACCCCTGGGCGCGGGCGCTGGATACGCGCCACTGGGATCGTGCCAGGCGCTGCGGCGAAGGGCCGAGGCTCGGCGACAGCATCCGCGGCGTGGTACTGGCGGACCCCTACGACTGGGAGGGCGATGAGCCGCTGCCGATGCCGTCGCAGGAGATGGTCATCTACGAGCTACACGTCGGCGGCTTTACCCGTCACCCGAGTGCGGGTGTTGCGCATCCGGGCAGCTTCGCCGGCGTGGTGGAGAAGATCGACCACTTAAAACGCCTCGGCATCACCCACGTGGAGCTGATGCCGGTGATGGCCTTCGATCCCCAGGATGTCCCGCCCGCGACCGGCGAGGCGGGGCTCAGCAACTTCTGGGGCTACAGCACCCACGGGTTCTTTGCGCCGCACCCGGACTTCTGCACCGGCGACCCGACGGAGCACCGGCGCGAATTCCGGGACATGGTCAAGGCCCTGCACCGCGCCGGTATCGGCGTGCTGCTGGATGTGGTGTTCAACCACACCGCCGAGGGCGGCCAGGGCGGTCCGGCGATTCACTTCAAAGGGCTCGGCAACGAGACCTTCTATATGCTGGACGCCACCGACCGCAGCCGTTACCTGGACTTCACCGGATGCGGCAACACCGTCAACGCCAATCATCCCTTCGTCGCCCGCTACATCATCGATTGCCTGGAGTACTGGGTGCGGGAGATGCACGTGGACGGCTTCCGCTTCGACCTGGCCAGCGCCCTGGCGCGCGACCCCCAGGGCGAGCCCATGGAGCACCCGCCGGTGCTCTGGGGCATCGAGCTCTCCGACGTGCTGGCCGGCAGCAAGATCATCGCCGAGGCCTGGGACGCTGCTGGGCTCTACCACGTCGGCAGCTTCCCGGGCTACCGCTGGATGGAGTGGAACGGCCGCTATCGGGACAGCCTCAGGGCCGCCGTGCGCGGCGACCCGGGTCAGGTGGCGGAGCTGGCGACCCGCATCGCCGGCAGCAGCGATCTCTACGAGGGCAACCTGCGCCACCCCATCAACAGCATCAACTTCGTCACCTGCCACGACGGCTTCACGCTGGCCGATCTGGTGAGCCACGACCACAAGCACAACGCGGCCAATCAGGAGGGTAATCGCGATGGCTGCGACCACAACCTGAGCTGGAGCTGCGGGGTCGAGGGGGCGACGGACGACCGCGACATCCTCGCCCTGCGCCGCCGCCAGGCGAAGAACTTCCTGACTGTGCTGATGCTGAGCCAAGGCATCCCGATGCTCACGGCAGGCGACGAGCTCCTGCGCTCGGCGGGCGGCAACAACAACACTTGGTGTCAGGACAACCCCACGGGCTGGCTCGATTGGACCCTCGCCGAGACCAACGCCGACATGGTGCGCTTCACGGCGGGGCTCATTGCCCTTCGCAAGCGCCACCGCAGCCTGCGTCGGCGGCATTTTCTCACCGCGGCGGACATTACCTGGCAGGCCCTGGACGGCGGCCCGCCCGCTTGGGACGCGCCGAGCTGCCGCGAGCTGGCCTTCACCCTCGTAGGCCGTGCCACGGGTGAGCCGCCGCTGCATGTGCTGATGAACTTCGGTGCCAAATCGAGAACCTGCCTGTTGCCGCGGGCGCCGGACAAGCGGCCATGGGCCATCGCCGTGGACACCGGCGCACCGCCGCCGCGGGACCTGCTCGAGCCCGCTGTGCAGCGCAGTATTGCCGCCCGACGCTGGCGCCTGGGCGCCCACAGCGTGCTGGTGCTCGAGGGGCGCAGCGCCCCTTGATCCGGCACGCTGGGCCGGCGACGACAAACCGAGGCTGGTGATTACCGACGACCTGACACGCGCCGAGGCCGCGGGCTGAGCCGATGCTTGCCGGCGTGAGCCTCCAGCCGCCGTACCCGGCATGCGGCAGCCCGGCGGCTGCCGCCGCCGTGCGCCGTGCGGCGATCGGATCTCAGCGCGCGGGCCGGTCCTTCGCCAGCTTCGGCGAGGTTGTCCAGGGACGCCGCCGCGATGGCGAGGATTTTCTGATCACCATGCCGGTGGATCTCTGGAGCCATTGTCGGGTGCACTGGTCTGCCTGCGACGGGCCGTCGCGGGTCGACGCGGAGCTGGTCAAGGCGCGGCGCATCGCCGAGGTGCTGCTGCGGCTGCTGGGCCTGGAGACCGGCGTGCGGCTGCGTATCCGATTGACGCGCCAGATCCCCATCGGCAAAGGGCTCAGCTCCAGCACCGCGGACATGCTCGCCGTGCTGCGGGGCTGCCAGGCGCTGTTCGGTGTCGCGCTGAGCGAGCGCTGCATCTCGCGCTTGTTCTCCCGCATCGAGCCGCACGACGCGCTGCACTATCCCACCAGCGTCGCCTACAACCACCGCCGCGGGCATTTGTTGGCGCATTTTGGCTACACCCCGGACTATCGCATCCTGGCGGTAGACGCCGGCGGCCGGGTCTGTACCCAGACCTACAACGCGGGCCTGACATTCCGCCCCGAGCTGCTGTGCGCCTACGACGCGCTCTATCAGGAGGCGGCGGCCGCCTTCGCGGCCCGCGACGATGCGGCCATTGCCCGCTGTGCTACGCGCTCGACGGCGCTGCACGTCCAGCGCACCGGCAATACCTTCCTCGGGCGCTTGCTGGCCTGGGCCGATGCCATGGACGTGCTCGGCCTGCTGGGTACCCACAGCGGCACTTGCGGCGGCCTCTTGTTGCCCGGCGACGCCGACGATGCCACGCTGGAGCGCCTCGCCGCGGCGGTGGCGCATCTGGGCACCACCTTCCATGCCCGCACGCTGCGGCTGCCGGCCTGAAGCCAATCAGCGGGCAAACAGGGACGCCTTGCCCGATCGACGCGCCGCGCCGGCGGCGGCCGTGCCTGGGCCAATTCGCCAATTCCCTGCCAGATCGGGCACAATTCCGGGTTTGTACCCCTAAGATCGGGCGCCGTGATGCTCGCGACGAACATTTCTCACGCCCTGGGCTTACACATGCATCAGCCGCCGGGCAACCTGGCCCTGCTGATGGAGGCCAACGTCCGGGAGGCGGAGCAGATCATCCGTTGCTACGGGCGCCCGCCCCGTTATGCGCAGCAATACGCGGACGTGGGGCATCTACACGTCGGCGAGGACTGGCTGCCGAGGCTGGCGGCGCTCACGGACGCCGCCGACGCCATCATCGGCGCCCTGGAGGCGGGCGGCGCGGCTGGGGAGGCCGCCGCCGAGGGCGCGCAAGACCCGGGCCTAGGGAGTCGGCGCTGATTGTGTGCGGCTGCTTCCTCCGTCGCCGCGGACGCCGCCATGGATGACGCGCAAGCCGGCGGCAAGCCGTCCGAGGCATCGGCGACGATAGGGTCGGACCCGACGCTGGCCGATCCCGGCCGCATCACGGGCGGCGAGTTCCCGGACACGGCCGTCGGCACGCAAATGGTGCTCTATCCGACCGATGGCGGCGGCGTCGACCTGCGCTGGCAGATCGAGCCCGCCGACATTGCCTATGCCCGCGCCGGCTTCCGCGGCACCGAGGCGCGCCCGATGCTCAGGCTGCACCGGATCGGCACGACGGGCGATGACCGTCTGCTGGCGTACACGGATCTCGGCGGCGACGATGCCGCCGCCGAGCACGGGCACGCCCACTACGACAACGCCGATGCCGCTGGGCTCTTGCAGGCGGAGATCGGGCTCGCCAGCGCCGACGGCGGCTGGCTGCTGATTGCCCGCTCCAATGAATTGCGCGCGGCGGCGCCGATTGGGGTGGACTTCCTGCATCCAACCCCAGCGCCGGCCGCTATCGCCGGGCCTGTTGACGAGACCGCATCCACCGCGGCCCATGCGTCGGCCGGCCCCGCCGCAGCCGGGAGGGAGACGGATGCGCCGGCGCCTGTGCAGCTGGCGCCCGAGTTCCCGCTGGTGGAGCCGCACCTGTCCGAGCCCCTTTCCGGGCCCCAGCCCCAGCCCCTTTCCGAGCAGGCGCGGGCGGTGTCGACCCAGCCAGACAGGGCGGCCGAGGGCGGCGCCGAGCCGGGTAAGCTCGCCGGGGTGGCCGCGGCGCAGGACGGCCTCGACCGAGCGGCTGGCGAGCCCGCTTTCGCCCGGCGCAGCGACCCGAACCTCGCTGCCGGTGGGCAGGCCCGAGACCTGTCCGCTCCGCCGGGGGCGGGGCGCGGCCAGGAGCCGCCGCCCGGCGGCGTGGTGCCGCGGCTGGCGCCCCGGCAGCCGTCACCGGGGCCGTCGGCGCAGACCTTCTCAGCGCCGTCGCCGGCGGCGGGCAGCGGCCCGCTGCGCCCCCAGGCAGACGGCGCGACCCTGAGCGCAGCCCTTGTGGTGCACGGCAGCGCGCCGCCGAACAGCCTGCTCGATTTGGGGGGGCATCCCTATCGCGTCGGGCCCGGCGGGCGCTTCGTGCTCCACATTCCCATTCGCGATCACCAGCTCATCCGCCGCGTGCTTGCGACACTGCCGCAGCTGCCGGTGGAGCAGCGCGACGACGGGGCCGGCTGAGCGCCCTGATGTGGTGAGCCGGGTTTGAGTAGGACAGGTCGGCGGCGCAGACTTCGGCAGAGCCGCCGGTACGGCGCGTATAATCCGGCGTTGATCCCGGCCACCAATCACCCGCCCGCCGCCGACACGGCCGGACCCCAAGGCGACCCTCAACCGGGCGGGCCGCGCCGCGGGCCGGCCGCCGGCGCCAGCCAAGGACCGCCGTATGTTCATCGTCATGGCCAGCCCAGAATGCGCACCCGTCGCCAAGGCCGGGGGCCTCGGGGACTTCGTGCACGGCCTTTGCCGGGAGCTGGCCAGTCGCGGCAATGCCGTGGAGCTCGTGCTGCCCAAGTACGACAGCCTGCGCTTCGATCGCATCGAAGACCTGCACAAGGTCCATGGCGACCTCTGGGTGCCCTTCTACGACCGGGCCATCCACTGCGATGTGGAATACGGCGAGGTGGACGGCATCAAGTGCTTCTTCATCGATGCCCACTCCGAGCACGGCTTCTTCAATCGCGGCAAGATCTACGGCGACGCGGACGACCCGGACCGCTTTGCGTTCTTCTCGCGGGCGGTGATGGAGCTCTTGTACAAGTCCGGCAAGCACCCGGACATCATCCACTGCAACGACTGGCACACCGGACTCATGCCGGTGCTGCTGTACGAGATCTACGCCGGGCTCGGCATGGATCGCACCCGCGTCTGTTATTCGCTGCACAACGTGGGTCACCAGGGCTGGACCGGCCCCCATGTGCTGCACATGAACGGCCTGGACGCCGACCGCCTGATGGCACCGGAGCGCCTGCGCGACCCCGGCAATCCGGGTGCGGTGAACCTGATGAAAGGCGGAATCGTCTTCTCCAACTTCGTCACCACGGTGTCTCCGCGCTATGCCTGGGAGATCCAGCACACGGAGCAGGGCATGGGCCTGCAGGACGTGCTGCAAGTCCATGACCACAAGTTCGGCGGCGTGCTGAACGGCATCGACTACGACACCTGGAGCCCGCAGCGCGATACCCATCTGCCGGTGCGCTACGGACCGGAGACCCTGCCGGAGAAGGCAAAGAGCAAGACGGCGCTGCGGGCGCGCACCGGGCTCGCCGACGACTTCAAGCCCCTGGTGGCGGTGGTGACCCGCCTGGATCGGCAAAAGGGCGTGGAGCTGATCCGCCACGGCATCTACTACGCCCTGGAGCAGGGCTGCCAGTTCGTGCTGCTCGGCAGCGCGTCGTCACCGGAGGTGAACGCCGATTTCCAGCGCATCAAGGACGAAACGGATGCGAGCCCCGACTGCCATCTGGAGCTCGGCTACGACGAGGACCTTGCGCACCTGATCTACGCCGGCGCGGACATGATCCTGATCCCGAGCGTCTACGAGCCCTGCGGACTCACCCAGATGATCGCCATGCAATACGGCTGCGTGCCCATCGCACGGCGGGTCGGCGGGCTCGCGGATACGGTGTTCGACGCCAACTACTCGGACCGGCCGTTCGAGGAGCGCAACGGCTACGTCTTCGACGACTTCACCTATGCCGGGCTGGAGTCCGCCCTGGGCCGGGCCATCGGGCTGTGGAAGCGTTATCCGGAGTACTTCCGCCAGCTGCGGGTCAACGGCATGCGCCAGGACCACTCTTGGAACGGGCCCGCGCAGCACTACCTCGATATCTACAATCACATCCGCACCTGAGCGCGCGCAGGCGACATCGGGCTCGGGAGGTCCCGTTGCCTGCTGGTGCCCATGCCCGCCCCGGCTCGGGCTCCGCCGGCGGATCTGCTCCCGACGCGCCCTTTGCTGCGCGGCCGCGCTGGCGCAGTCCGGGCCGCGGCTCCACCCGGCACGGGAATGCGAGCCGCAGCCCCGCTCTCCGATTCCATGACCGACCCCATCCACATCGAGCCGCTGGCCTATCGCGCTGACACCGCGGCACTGTTCGCCGCCGTGGCCGCGGAGCCCTGGGCGGTCTTCCTGGACAGCAACGCCGGGCGTGCCGCAGGCGGGCGCTGGGATATCGTGGCGCTGGCACCGCGGGTGACGCTGCGCACCACGGGTGCGGCCACCGAGGTCCGCGCCGGCAACAGGCTGCGGCATCGCCACGAGGACCCCCTGGCGTTGCTGCGCGAGGCCCTCGGGCCGCGGGCACGGCCGGCGGCCCGGGGATTGCCCTTCGTCGGCGGTGCCATCGGCTGGCTCGGCTACGACTTGGCGCGGCGCTTCGAGCGGCTCGGGCTCGCGAGCCCGCTGGCGCCGGGTGCGCCGCAGCTGGCGGTGGGCATCTACGACTGGGCACTCGTGGTGGACCACCATGCGCAAGCGAGCTGGCTGGTGGGCCGCGGCGACACCGCCGACCCGCGGCGCCAGCGTCTGCGGCGCCTGGCCGAGGCCCGAGCCCCGGCGGCCGGACCGGCTGCGGCGGTGCGGGGGCTCCGTGTGACCGGCCCGCTGTGGAGCGATATGGATCAGGCGGCGTACCGCCGGCGCTTCGCCGCGGTGCAGGACTACATCCATGCCGGTGACTGCTACCAGGTGAATCTGGCGCGGCGCTGGTCGGCGCCGGTGGCCGGCGACCCTTGGGCGGCCTATGCCCGGCTGCGGCAGCTCAACCCGGCGCCCTTCGCCGCCTATCTGAGCACGCCGGGCATGCAGGTGCTCTCGGCCTCCCCGGAGCGCTTCCTGGCGCTGCGCGACGGACGGGTGGAGACCCGCCCCATCAAGGGCACGGCGCCGCGCGCCCCATCGGCGGCGCGCGACCGGGCGCTGGCGACAGGGCTTGCGGCGAGCGCGAAGGACCGGGCCGAGAACCTGATGATCGTGGACCTGCTGCGCAACGACCTGGGACGCTGCTGCGAGACCGGCAGCGTGCGGGTGCCGGAGCTCTTTGCCGTGGAGTCCTACGCCGGCGTGCATCATCTCGTTAGCAGCGTCACCGCGCGCCTGCGCACGGATGCGGATGCGGCCTCGCTGCTGCGGGCCTGCTTCCCGGGCGGCTCCATCACCGGCGCGCCGAAGATTCGCGCCATGCAGATCATCGACGAGCTCGAAGGCGCGCCCCGCGGCGTCTATTGCGGCAGCATCGGCTACATCGGCTACGACGGCGCCATGGACACCAACATTGCCATTCGCACGGCCAGCATCGCCAACGGCCGCCTCGATTTCCGTGCCGGCGGCGGCCTGGTGGCGGACTCCGAGTGCGATGCCGAATGGGCCGAGATCGGGCTCAAGGCGCGGGCGCTATTGACGTTGGCGGCCGAGCTCGGCGCCGATGCGCATGCCGTGCTCGGCGCGGCTGCAGAGCGCCTACGAACCCACGGCGCTCGCTGATGCCCGGGCGCCTGCAGGCGGCGCAGGCACGCTGCATCCGTGTCAGTTGCGCAAGGCCCGCGGCTGATACCGCCCGCCTTCGAGATCGCCGAAGAGCTCGCCGAGCATCGGGTGGCGGATGGGCTGGCCGCTGGTGTCGTCCTCCAGGTTGCGCTCGGCGACATAGGTCTCGTGCTCGGCGCCGTCCACAAGCACCCGGTACCAGGGCTGGTCCTTGGGCGGTCGGGATTTGGCCACCTGGTCGTACCAGTCATCGCTGCCGCTGAATGCCGGGTCCACGTCGACGATGACACCGCGGTAATCGAACAGGCGATGGTGCACGAGCTGGCCGATGTGGAAGCGGGCGGCGGTGGTGGTCATTGTGGGCTCCTCTTAGGCGTCGCGGGATGACAAGCGCAAACGATACCAACAGCATGCCGCTCGGGTCATGAGATTGTCGCCGGGCAACGCCCGGCCGCAGCGCGGGTATACTTCACGCCCATGTCCGCAGGCGCCCTGACCCTCTGCCCCGAGTGCGATCTGCTGCAGCAGAGTCCGCCGCTGCCGCCGGGCGGTTCGTCCCGCTGCGCGCGCTGCGGCCACACCCTGCACCGAGACCGCCCCAACAGCATCGACCGCACCCTGGCGCTCACCATCACGGGCCTGGTGCTGTTCGCCATCGCCAATGCCTTTCCGTTCCTGTCCTTCGAGATGCAGGGACAAATCACCGAGACCACCTTGATGACGGGTGTGCGAGACCTCGCCGCCCAGGGCAAGGGCGAGGTGGCCGCGGTGGTGTTCTTCACCAGCATCCTGGCCCCGGGGCTGCAGCTGGTGCTGCTGCTGC
The DNA here is from genome assembly GCF_016583825.1 of Thiohalocapsa halophila. Lineage (GTDB taxonomy): Bacteria > Pseudomonadota > Gammaproteobacteria > Chromatiales > Chromatiaceae > Thiohalocapsa > Thiohalocapsa halophila. The sequence goes on from NZ_NRRV01000032.1 coordinate 51,790, forward strand.
TGGTGCTGGCGCCGCTCAAATGGGGCGGGCGGCTGCCGCCGGGCTTCCCGACCCTGTTTCGCTGGTTCAAGCGCCTGGTGCCCTGGGGGATGATGGATGTGTTCATGATCGGCATCCTGGTGTCGGTGGTGAAGCTGACCGACATGGCCAACATCTTGCCGGGGCTGTCGCTGTTCGCCTTCGTGGCCTTGATCTTCGTGCTGGCAGCGGCGCAGGCGGCGCTGGACCCGGACGCCGTCTGGGAGCGAGTGCCGCTGCGGCCGCAGGTGCGCCGCCCGCCGGCGCCGGGCGAGGCGGCCATCGGCTGTGATGTCTGCGAGCTGGTAGTGCCCGCGGCGGCCGCGGACGTGGACGCCCGCGGGCGCGCGCGCTGCCCGCGCTGCACCGACGTGCTGCACCGGCGCAAGCCGCAGAGTCTGCAGCGCACCTGGGCGCTGGTGATCGCCGCAGCCGTGCTCTACCTGCCGGCCAATCTGTATCCGGTGATGTCCGTCACCTCCCTGGGCCAGACCCAGGCGGACACCATTCTCAGCGGTGTGCTCTTTTTGCTGCATCATGGGATGTGGCCGCTGGCGATCATTGTCTTCACCGCGAGCATCTTCGTGCCGCTGCTGAAGCTGTTGAGCCTGATGTTCCTGCTGGTGTCGGTGCAGCTCGGCTCGCACTGGCGCCCGCGGGAGCGCACCAAGCTCTACCGCGTCACCGAGGCCATCGGCCGCTGGTCCATGGTGGACGTCTATGTGGTGACCATCCTGGTGGCGCTGGTGCGGCTCGGGAATCTCGCCAGTATCGAAGCGCGGGCCGGCGCCGTGTTCTTCTGCGCCGTGGTGATTCTCACCATGCTCGCGGCCATGTCGTTCGACCCCAGGCTCATCTGGGACGCTTTGGAGCAGGACCATGACGGAGCCGCAGCGGCCCGAGTCCCCCTCAAGCCCGTCGCCTCCGACGCCGTCAGCGGCTGAGGGGCATGCCGGCGGCGGCGCACTGCCGCAGGCGCGGGTGGTGCGGCGCGGGCGCCCATCCCTGGTATGGCTGCTGCCGGTCATCGCGCTGGCGGTGGGTGGCTGGCTGGTGGTGAAGACCCTGGCCGAGCAGGGACCCAGCGTCAGCATCGATTTCGAGAACGCCGCCGGGCTGAATGCCGGCAAGACCAAGGTCAAATACAAGGACGTGGACATCGGCACTGTCACACGGATCGATGTGAGCACCGATCTGGACCATGTGACGGTCACCGCGGATCTGCGCCAAGGCAGCGAGGAGTTCCTGGCCGAGGACACGCGTTTCTGGGTATCGCGCCCGCGCATCACCGCAAGCCAGGTCAGCGGGCTGGAGACACTGCTGTCGGGGGCCTTCGTCGCCTTGGATCCCGGCAGCAGCCGCAAGCAGAGCCGGCACTTCCAGGGGCTCGCGAGGCCGCCGGTGATCACCACCGACGCACCGGGGCGGCGTTTTCGGCTGCGCGCGGATACCCTGGGCTCACTGAATCCGGGCACCCCCGTCTATTACCGGCGCATCCAGGTGGGGCAGGTCATCGACTACACGCTGGACGACGACGGCGGGGCCGTCACCGTCGATGTCTTCATCAACAGCCCGCATGACAAGCTGGTGCACACCAATACGCGCTTTTGGAATGCCAGCGGCATCGATCTCGAGCTCAGCGCCAACGGCGTCAGACTGGACACCCAGTCGCTGGTGTCGGTGTTGGTGGGCGGCGTCGCTTTCGACACACCGGCGGATCTGGAGGCCACGGACACCGTCGCGCCGGCGGATCAGTTTTTCCCGCTCTATGCCAATCGCAGCGCTGCCAACAAGCAGGTGTACCTGCATAAGGAGCGGTATCTGATGATCTTCAACGGCTCGGTGCGCGGGCTCAACGTGGGGGCGCCCGTGTCCCTGCGCGGCATCCGGATCGGTCAAGTGATGGACATCGAGCTCGATTTCGACAAGCAGCAGCTGGATTTCCGGATCCCGGTGCTGGTGGAGGTCGAGCCGGAGCGCATTGGCTTCCCGGAGCCGCAGTCGGCAGACGACCAAAAAGACGCGCGCGTGCTGCGTCAGTTGGTGCAGCGCGGTCTGCGCGCCCAGCTCAAAACCGGCAACCTGCTCACGGGCGCGCTGTACATCGAGCTCGACTTCCACTCGGATGCGGCACCGGCCAAGCTCACCCAGCGCCAGGGCTACTCGGTGGTGCCGACACTGCCGACGCCCTTGGAAGCGGCCACCAACAAGATCACCGCCCTCCTTGACAAAGTGAATGCCCTGCCCATCGAGGGCATCGGCGAGGACCTGCAGGCGGCCGTGGGGGATGCACGCGAGCTGCTGGGCTCCGCCGAGCTGCGCACCGCCGTCGACGAGCTGAGCGCTGTATTGAGCGAGGCCCGGGGCGTGACGGCGCAGCTGAACAGCGAGCTGGCGCCAAAGCTGGACGCCGTCCTCGGCAGCCTGCAAGGGACCTTGGAAGACGCCAGCCGCACCCTGAACAACACCAATGAGCTGATCGGTCCGGATGCGCCAATGTCGGTGGAGGCAGTGCGTACAATGCGCGAGGTGAGCGCGGCGGCCCGGTCGCTGCGCGTGATGGCGGATTATCTGGAACGACATCCCGAGGCCCTCATCCAGGGCAAAGGAGGCGGACGCTGATGTTGGTGCTGCGGTTGAAAGGTCTCACCGGCCGGCTTGATCGGTCCGAGGCGGACGGATCGGCGCATGGCTTGGCGGGCGGCAGGCGTCGCCGGTTTCTGCGCTGGTCCCTGGCATTCACTGCGATGCTCTTGCTGGCCGGCTGTGCGACGACGCCGCCGTCGTCCTTCTACACGCTGACTCCGCTGCCGCAGGCAGCGGGGCGTGCCGGCGACCTGGGCGCGGGCAGCATCGCCGTCGGGCTCGGCCCCGTCACCTTCCCGCAATTCCTGGACCGCCCGCAGATCGTCACCCGGGACGGCGCCAACCGCCTGGTGGTGGACGAGTTCCACCGCTGGGGCGGCACCGTGCAGGACGACTTCCTGCGCGTCTGGGGCGAGAATCTGGCCTATCTGCTCGGCGGCTCCCGCGTTGCACTGTTTCCGTCGGAGTCCCGCATGCCGCTGGACTATCGGGTGCTGGCGCAGGTGCTGGCCTTCGAGGGGGCCGCCGACGGCAACGCCGTGCTGCGGGTGCGCTGGTCGGTGACCGACGACCGCCAGCGCCGGACTTTCGCCGCCCGCGAGAATGTCTATCGTTGCCCCTACCGCGTCGGCGGAGGCGATGACCGAGCCACCGCCGATATCCGCTACGCCGCAGTGGTGGCGGCGCTGAGCGAATGCCTCGGCGATTTCAGCCGCGATGTGGCGGAGGTGCTCGGCGGCCTGCCCGAGCCCCAGCCCCCCGCCGCTGACGCCGCCGTCAGCTCAGCCGCGCAGCCGCGGCGCTGACGCCCGCGCGCGGGGCCGGCGCGCCGCGGCCCGGGCATGGGCGCGGCGCCCCCTGGGGAACGCTGGGGGGAACGCTGGCCGCACCTCTGTCGCCCGCCGGTGGGGCGCCGCCCACGGCCCAGAGGTGAGCACCGGCTCGATGCGGGCATCGATGAGACCCTAGCGTCCATCGGCATCTTCGCCGGCGTCGACCGCAGCTATCTGTTTCTGATCGACCCGGACGGGCATCTCATCCGCAACCCCCGCCGCCTGGCCGGCCTTGACAACCCCGCGTGCGACGACTATTGTGCAGTGCAACAATTGCTGCACCGCAGCAACCCGGGCCGCGGGGGTACCGGCGGCAAACATGCAGTCGACCAGCCACCCTCGGCCCTTGAGCCACCAAGTTACCGGAGTACCAGAATGAGCAGCCAAGACGTCATGAAGACCTACAACGATCTTACCGACCAGAACGTCGACCGCATCAACGCCCTGGGCGAGCTGAACCTCAAAGTCGCCGAGAAGATGGCCAGCCGCCAGATGGACGTCATGAATCTGTTCATGGAGCAGGGCGTACGCATGATGAAGCTGGCCACCGAGGCCAAGGGCTACAGCGAGCTCTACAAGGGACAGGTCGACATGGCCCGCGAGATGAGCGAGAAGCTCATGGGCGAGTCCAAGACCAACATGGCCCTGGCCGGCGAGATTCGCGACGACTACCGCGGCTGGCTCGATGCGGCCATGGCCGACGTCAAGGACGGCAGCACCGCTGTTCGTAACGCCGTCACCGCCTGAAGGAGCAGCCCGCGCGCCGGCACGGCCCCCGGCCTGGATACAGGTCGGAGCGCCGGTCTACCGCCGGCAACCGGCGCGGCGGGTGCGGCAGGGACGCTCGCTGCGGCCGCCTCGGGCTTGCCCACCCCGGCTGAGCCGAGCGGCTCCGATGTCGGGGTTTTGCCTTTGCCCGGGGCCGGCACGCCTCAGGAGCAGACAGACCAACAACAGCGAGAAGCAGCCATGACAGCAGCGCGCGTTGCACTGGTGACGGGCGGCATCGGCGGCATCGGCACCGCCATTTGCCAGCGCTTGGCGCGAGACGGGTTCCGCGTCGTCGCCAATCACCACCCGTCGGAGCAAGAGGCCGCCGAGGCCTGGAAGAACGACCAAGCCGGCCTGGGCTTCGACATGGAGACCATCGCCGGCGACGTATCCTCGTTCGACGACAGCAAACGGATGGCCGATGAGGTCCGCGCGCAGCACGGCCCCGTGGCCGTGCTGGTGAATTGCGCCGGCATCACCCGGGACAAGACGTTCAAAAAGATGGAAGAGGATGCCTGGCGGGTGGTTATCGACGTCAATCTGAACAGCGTCTACAACGTCACCCGCAACGTCTGGGAGTGCATGTTGGAGGCCGGCTTCGGCCGCGTCATCAACATCTCCTCCGTGAACGGCCAGCGCGGCCAGTTCGGTCAGACCAACTATGCGACGGCGAAGGCCGGCATGCACGGCTTCACCATGAGCCTGGCGCAGGAAGGTGCCGCCAAGGGCATCACGGTGAACACCGTCTCGCCCGGCTATGTGGAAACGCCCATGACGCTGGCCATGCGCGATGATGTGCGCGAGGCCATCGTCGCCGGCGTGCCCATGCGCCGCATGGGCAAGCCCGAGGAAATCGCGAGCGCGGTGGCCTTCCTGGTCGCCGATGAGAACGGCTATGTCACCGGTGTGAATCTGCCGGTGAACGGCGGGCTGTTCATGCACTGACGCCGGGCCGCCGGCGTCCCTTCGGGCCCGCCTGCGCGGCGGGCCTTCCACTGCCTATGCTGTGTGCCGCCGCCTTTGACCGAGGCGGCGGCGCTCACAATGAGTCCTCCTCGTCTCTCTCTGATGAGACGTTCCTCTGCCCGGCTCCCCGCCGGGCTTTTTTTTGACATCCTGTCGGTCCGATCAACGCCGTTGCAGTCCGCCGCCGCTGTCCCTCCAGATGTCCAACCGCGACCAGGCACCCCGGGAAGCCATCATCCTCGCCATGCTCGTGGTGCTGCTCTGGGGCACCGCCGCCACGGCCTTCGAGATCGCGCTGCGCTGGGCGACGCCCTATCAACTGCTGCTGTGGTCCGTTGTCGTCTCGACGCTGGTGCTCGGGGCGCTGTTGCTGCGCCGCGGCGGTGTCGGTCAGCTCCGGGCGCTGCCGCGGGCGGCGCTGCTGCGGGGGCTCGCGCTGGGGGCGTTGAACCCCTTTCTGTACTACCTGGTGCTGTTCGCGGCCTACGACCGACTGCCCGGGCAGATCGCCATGGCGCTGAACTATGCCTGGCCGCTGGTGCTGGCCGTGCTGGCGGTGCCGGTGCTGCGCCAGCCATTAACGCGGGCGCAGGCGGTGGCCATCGCCGTCAGCTTTCTGGGGGCCGTGGTCATCGTCACCGGCGGCCAGCTCGGCTTCAGCGGCGGGCTCGACACCGCCGGTATCTTGCTGGCGCTCGGCAGCACGGTGATCTGGGCGCTGTTCTGGCTTTGGAGCGCCCGCGACGGCGCTGACCCGGTGGTCAAGCTCTTCCTCGGCTTCGTCTCCGGCTTGGTGCTGGCGCTCGCCGCCGCCCCCTGGCTCGGCGGCGCCGGCTGGGCCGGCCTGCTGCCGCCCGCCGCCGCCTGGCCGGCACTGGTCTATGTCGGTCTGTTCGAGATGGGCCTCACCTTCGTGCTCTGGCTCACGGCCCTGCAGCGGGCCAGGAATGCCGCGCGGCTGGGCCACCTGGTGTACCTCGCGCCCTTCCTGTCCCTCATGGTCCTGCACCTCGTGCTCGGCGAGCCGCTGCTGCCCGCCACCTTCATCGGCCTGGCGCTGATCATCGGGTCCCTGCTCTGGCGCGCCTGGATCGAAGGCCGGCGACCCGCCCCCACAC
>NZ_NRRV01000033.1 GCF_016583825.1 Thiohalocapsa halophila
CCCCCAGCCGCCAGCCCCTAGCCCCTAGAGCCTACTGGAGGCTGCTCTCACCCCTTGACCGCTCCCGCCGTCAGTCCGGCGACGATGCGCCGCTGGAAGACCACCACCAGCAAGGTCACGGGCACCGTGACCACCACCGAGGCCGCGGCGATGGAGCCGGTGGGCAGCTCGAAGCGGGAGCTGCCGGTGAAGAAGGCGATGGCGGCGGGCACCGTGCGGGCGTCGTTGGTGGAGGTGAGCGCCGCGGCGAACAGGAAGTCGTTCCAGGCGAAGATGAACACCAGGATCGCGGCGGTGAAGACGCCGGGCGCCGCCAGCGGCACGACGACATGGCGGAAGGCCTGCCGCCGCGTGGCCCCGTCCACTCGCGCCGCCTGGTCCAGGTCCCAGGGGATCTCGCGGAAGAAGGCCGAGAGGGTCCAGATGGCCAGCGGCAGCGTAAAGGTCATGTAGGGCAGGATCAGCCCCGGCCAGGTGTCGTACAGCCCGAGGTTGCGCCAGAGCTCGAACAGCGGGCCGATGACCGCCACCGGCGGGAACATGGCGATGGACAGCGCCGCCGCCAGCACCAGCTGCCGGCCGCGAAAGCGCAGCCGCACGATGGCATAGGCCGCGAACATCGCCAGCAGCACCGCGAGCAGCGTGGCGATGCTGGCGATGCCGATGGAGTTCCACAGCGCCGCCGGGAATTGATCGTCGGCGAAGATGGCGCGGTAGTGCTCCAGGCTGACGCGCTGCGGCACGAAGCGCTTGTCGGCCAGATCCGCCGCGGGCTTCAGCGACAGGGACAGAATCCAGGCCATGGGCAGCAGCGCATAGACGATGATCAGCAGGCTGCCGAGGCGCCAAAAGAGCCGGTCCAGCAGGCCGGGGCGCGCCGTCATGCTTCGCTCCCCCCGTCATCCCCCGCCGAGAAGCTCGCCCCGAAGCCGCGCACGAAAAGCACGGCGATGGCGATGACGCAGGCGAAGATCAGCACCGACACCGTGGAGCCGAGCCCGAGGTTGAGCCGGGTCACCAATGCGTGATAGCCGACGATGGAGACGGTCTCGGTGCCCTGGGCGCCGCGGGTCTGCACATAGACGGTGTCGAAGATGCGAAAGGCGTCCAGGGTGCGGAACAGCAGCGCCACCAGCAGGGCGTTCTTCATCAGCGGCAGCGTCACGCGGAAGAAGCGCTGCACGGCATTGGCGCCGTCCACCCGCGCCGCGTCTAGCAGGTCCTGCGGCACCAGGGTCAGGCCCGCCAGCAGCAGCAGGGCCATGAACGGGGTCGTCTTCCAGACCTCGGTCAGGATGATCACCACGAAGGCGGACCAGCGCTCCGTCAGCCAAGCATGCTCCACACCCAGCCAGGGGTTCACGAAGCCCGTGACCGGGTCGAAGGCGAACTTCCACGCCAGTGCGGCCACCACGGTGATGACGGCATAGGGCACCAGCACCGCCGCGCGCAGGGTGCGGCGCAGGAACAGCACCCGGTGCATCACCAGCGCAAGCCCCATGCCCAGCGCCAGCTCCAGGCTCACCGAGCCCAGGGTGATGATGGCCGTGTTGGCGAGGGACTCCCACCACACCGGCGAGGTCAGCACGCTCGCATAGTTGGCGAGCCCGACGAAGGCGCGCTCGTCCGGAAAGCGCAGGTCGTAGCGAAACAGCGACAGCCAGACGGCGTAGAGGATCGGGTAGGCCGTCACCACCAGCATGGCCAGCACCGCCGGGCTGCACAGGAGCCAGCCCAGGCGTTCTTCGGCGGGATCAGCGGGCTTCATGGGCGATTGTGGTCATAGCAGGCCCCGGGAGTGGAGCGCCCGCGACACGGCCTCGCGCAGCCGCGCCGTGTCGCGCGCCGGGTCGATGTCGGCCATTGGATGCAGGGTGCGGCTGATGGCCAGCGAGACATCGTTGTAGAGCGGTGTGCGCGGGCGCTGCACCGCGTCCTTGAGTGTCGCCCGCAGCAGGTCGGCGAACGGGAAGGTCTCCCGCACCGCCGGGTCATCATAGAGCGCCGCCGTCGTCGGCGGCAGTCCGCCGCGCCGGGCGGCGAGACGCTGATTCTCGGCGCCGGCGATGCAGGCGGCGGCCCGCAAGGCGAGCGCTGGATGCTCCGTGTAGGCGCCGACGCCGAGGTTGATGCCGCCGATGGCGACGCGGCTCGGGCGGTCCGGCTCCACCGCCGGCCAGCGCGCCCACTGCATGTGCCGGGCGACGGCGGGCGCATTGGCCCGGGCGCTCGGCCAGACATAGGTGTAGTTGACCATGAAGGCGGCTCCGCCCGCCTCGAAGGCGAGCCGCGCCTGATCCTCGCGGGCGCTGGCGAGCCCGGGCGGCGTCGCCGGCGAGCGCGCGAGCCGGCGCATCACCGCCAGTGCCCGGCGCGTGGGCCCCTCCGGCAGCGCAGGCTCGCTGCCGTCGGCGCTCAGCACGCTGCCGCCGGCGGACGCCAGCAGCGACACGAACAGCACCGTAAGGCCCTCGTAGCGCGCGCCCTGGGCCTGGATGCTGCCCTGGGCGCCGAGCCGCTCGGCCCGGCGGATCATCGCATCCCAGGTCGCGGGCGGCGCATCCACCCGGTCGGTGCGATACCACAGGAGCTGGGTGTTGGTGGTGAAGGGCGCCGCCCACAGCCGATCCTCCCAGCCGGCGCTGTCCACGGTGGCTTGGATGCGCCCGGCGCGGGCCTGTTGGGCCAGTTCCTCGGGCCAGGGCAGGATCCAGCCCGCGGCGGCGAGCTCCGGTGTCCAGATGACGTCCATGCCGATGAGGTCGATGGCGCTGTCGCCCGCCGCCAGCCGGCGCACCAGCTGCTCGCGCTGGCGGTCCGCGTCCGCCGGCAGCGGCTGCACCACCACTTGATAAGCGCCGTCGGACTGCTCGGCGCAGCGCTGCGCCGCCTCGGCAAAGGCGCCGGAGGGCTCGTCGAACACGTACCAGCTCAGGGTCGGCACCGCCGGCGCCCCGCCGTCGCAGCCGGCCAGGCCGACGACGAGCGCCAGCAGCAGTGCGGCGGCGAGTGCAGCCACCGGGCTCGGGTGGCCGGCGCGAGCTGTGCTGCGGATTCGGATCATGGTCATGCGAGCAGGCCGGTGGGAGTCGAGACGCCGCCTCCAGCAGACACCGGGGCATCGAGCGTGCCAATGCGAGCAACAACCGCAAGTGCACCAGATTTTCCGCTCGGCGGTCCACTGCTCGCACGAAGCGGTGTGCCCGGGTGGTCGGACGGTTGCAATGAACCCGCCAGCTGGGGTTTTGGACCAGCGCTGGCGCGCTCGTCGTGCGGGCGAGTCCGCGGCGGCTGCCGGAACATCCGCGGAAGCTGGGTGATGGCCGCAGGGCGCTCACCGCCGATGAGCGACCTGCCGCGGCTCGGGCGCGAGAGGGCCCGATCCTTGCGTTTTTCAGGCTCGAGCCCCTCTCTCGCCGCGGTGCGCCGCTCGGTGCCGGCGCGCCGCGGTGCTCGAGACGCGCCAACCACACGGAGACCTCAACGATGCGGAAGCAGCCAGCACGCACCCCCAGCGCCACCAAGGTCATGGCCATGGTCATGGCGGGCGGCCAAGGCTCCCGGCTGATGCCGCTGACGGAGAAGCGCTCGAAGCCGGCGGTGCCCTTCGGCTCGCGGTATCGGATCGTCGACTTCGTGCTGAGCAATCTGGTCAACTCCGGCATCTACACCGTCTTCACCGCCAGCTGTCTGGTGCGGGCGCTGCGGGATGCCGAGCGCTACGGGGGCAAGGACTTTGGCACCGACGTGCTGCCGCGGATGCTGACGTCGAAACGCATTTTCGCCTACAACTTCGCGGACAATCGAGTACCGGGCACGAAGCCCTACGAGGAGCATGCCTACTGGCGCGACGTCGGTACCATCGACGCCTATTTCGCCGCGCACCAAGATGTCCTGGGCGACGAGCCCGCCCTCGACATGTTCAATCCCCAGTGGCCGGTGTTCTCCAGCAATTACCAGGGGCCGGTGGCCAAGGTGCGGCGCGGACACATCGACAACACCCTGATCGGTGCCGCGGCGGTCATCGAGGACGCCCGGGTGACCAATAGCATCGTGCGCCGTGAGGCGGTGATCGAGGAGGGTGCGGAAGTGGAGGACTGCATCATCATGGACTACACCCGCATCGGTCGCGGGGCGCGCCTCAAGCACGCCATCATCGACAGGCACAACCTGATCGAGCACGGCTCCCGCATCGGCCTCGATCCGGAGGAGGACCAGCGCAACTGGATCGTCACGCCGTCGGGCATCGTCGTGGTGCCGCGCGGGCGCTCACCCTTCTTCGCCCGGGATTCGCGCGGCTACGGCATCGGCTACGCGGAGTGACGCTCGCAGCGGACTGGCTAGGGAGAGGCGGATTGATTGGCCATCCTGGCCAAAAATCGGAGGCAACCCTGCAAACAGTGGTTATCATTCCCAGCGGTAAGCTCCATCGGCGCTGAAGGCACCCCATGAGCACCATCGACCTCTTGAGACACGGCGAGCCCCGAGGCGGTGTGCGCTACCGCGGCGACGGCGTCGATGATCCCCTGAGCGAGCTTGGCTGGGCGCAGATGTGGGCCGCCGTCGCGCAGACATCGGATTGGACCCATGTGGTGACCTCGCCGTTGCGCCGGTGCCGGGATTTCGCGGAGGTGATCGCAAAGCGTTCGGACCTGCCGCTGGTGGTCGATCCGCGCCTGCGAGAGGTGGGCTTCGGGTCCTGGGAGGGGCGCCGCCACGACGAGATCCGCGATGCCGATCCGCAAGCCTACGTCGCCTTCTTCCGGGATGCCGTCAATCACCGCCCGCCGGGCGCCGAGCCGTTGGACAGGTTCTACGCGCGGGTCCGGGAAGGCATCCTGGCGATCTTCGATGAGCATCCGGAGGGGCATGTGCTCCTGGTCTGCCATCTGGGCGTGATCCGGTCCGCGATCGCCCTTGCCCTGGAGATGCCCCTTGCCACCTTCTACCGGATGCACACGCCCTATGCGGGCCGCATCCGACTTCGCCGCACGGTGCGTGGTATCGAGCTCTGGCTGGATCAGTGATCCTCGGCGAGCCCGAGCAGGCGTTTGACCTCGCGCACCGAATCTGCGGTGGTCACGGCCTGCGCGAGCGCGCTGTCTTGCGTGCAGCTGCGAGCCGCCGCGGTCTGGGCCAGGTAGGGCGCATGGGCCACGTCCACCGAGAAGGTCCGGTAGCCCAGGCCGAGCAGCACCGGCAGCACGCCCGGCAGCTGCGGCAGGATGCCGCAGAGCTGGACCCGGTCCACATCGGCGCCGGCCAGCTGGGCAACCTGGGCCAAAAGTCGATACACGCCCGGGGCGTAGGGGTCCAGCTCGTCGCGCAGCTGGGCCAGATCCCGGTCCGCTCCGTACAGCGACTGCATGAGATCGTTCAGCCCGATGCCGACCAGCGCGGACGCCGCGAGGAAGTGGTCCACCAAGAGCGCGCCCCCCACCGTCTCCAGCATGGCTCCGACCACCAGATCGCAGGGCTGCGTCGCATCGCTCACGACCTTTGCTGACCACCGGCGGCCACAACGCCGGCATCGTGAGCGAGCCGGGGCACCCACGCCGGCGCTACCGGCTGCACACGACAGCGACCCCTCAAACGCCGTCGCCCCGGGCTTTTACTTCACCGGGCCCGCCGCGACCCCCTTTTGCGTGCTCCAAGACTGGCTTGCAGCCCGCGAACGCTTGGGCCTTGGCGTGGTGGACATCGTGCTCGGTGCAGTGCCGCGAAAAAGTTTGCCTGCGCCGGCAGGAGGAGAGACAGAATACAGCGCTGGGTTGGCAAGTTGCGCGTATACTCAAATGATGAGGCGGCCACAAATGTCTGCCGGCGCACGACGCAACACCCACTTGACGGTTATGGCCAGAAACAAATGTACACATTGATGAAATGCAAACGTTCAAAAGCCGGACGTCCTGCGCCCGGTGCATCTTCCGCGTATGTTCAGATCGAAGTGGCTCAGTACGCCGATTTCGATGACGCGATCACGGCAAGAGATACGGCCAACATATCATTTGCCGCCCGGCATTACGTGATGAACGATTCGGGCAGGGAATACTACGACGGGACTTGGATCCGATAACGCGCAACGTTGCTGAAAAATCGGTTGTAGTCCCCCAACCAGCCTATGTAGCCGCTTTGGCTCTTCTCGGTGAGCCTGCCCAGGCGCATGCGCCTTAATCCTAGGCGAGGATCATGCGCTGCCGGGCGCTGATCGTGAGTCCAACCAGCCGCACGGGTCTGGCTTCGATGCTCACGAGGCCGGGCAACAATCGCGTACTGTCCCTTCGCAGGCGCTTCAGTGTAGGTCGGGCCGACGCCAGGAGGCCCGACAATCAGGCTAGGCCGAACTGCCGGATCACGGCCGGCAGCATATGAAAGTCACCCGAGTCGACCTCACCCTCCGGCCCGAGCCCAGGCGCGTCCTGTTTCGCCCGTTCGCACCCGATTCCCAGGAGCGCTGCACCAAGATCATCAGCCGCATCTGTGCGCTCTCGGATTCCCAAGTGCGTCAGGAGCTAGAACGCCTGCTTGCGGAATTCAGGTCGCGCCATCTGGACCTGAAAGGAATGCTGCTAAAGCGGTTCACGAGCGTTCAGCGCTTCGCACTCCTGGATATGCCCTTCTCCGAGGACAGAAAACAGCTGATCGGAGCCTACTTCACGCAGGAGTATTCTCTCGAGTCCTCGGCCCTGTTCAATCCCTCCATGGTATGGCACCCGGACCAGAGCGGCTTGGCCCGGGGCCACAAGCGCTTCGTCCTCAGTCTGCGCTCCCTGGGGGAGGGGGCCACGTCCTGTATCACCTTCCGCTCGGGCTCGGTGGACCCCAACGGCTGTGTCAGCATCGATCCCGTCGTACCCCACGCGGACATTCCGGAAATCCGCCCGAGTCGGTGCTATGAGGGAAACCTCTTCGGCAAGAAGCTGTTCGAGCTCGGTCTGCTCGACGACTTTGCCCGGGGTATCCTCGAAACGCTGGGCGCGGAATTCACCCTGGAAGCACTGGAGACGCGGTTGGGGCTCGCCCTGCAGGAGGAGCGAGGCAGTCGGCAGGATCACGCCGATGTCGCTAATGGCATGGTTGCCTTGGCCCGAGCCAACTACGAGATCGAGTTCGACGCGCGCAAAGCACTCTCGGCGCGGGTCATCCTGCCGTCCACCGCGGCAGAGCGCAAAGGGATCGAGGACGCGCGCTTTGTTGAATTTCGGGAGGAGGACGGCGCGCGCACCTACTACGCCACTTACACGGCATTCGACGGTGAGATCTTCTTTCCGCAGCTTTTGGAAACGCAGGATTTCCTGCACTTCAAGAGCAGTACCCTGAACGGCCCGGAAGTGAAGAACAAAGGCATGGCATTGTTTCCGCGCAAGGTCAACGGGCGCTACGCCATGCTCTCCCGTCAGGATAACGAGAACATCTACCTGATGTACTCGGACATGTTGCACTTCTGGTTCACCAAGGAGCTGCTCATGCGACCGACTTACACCTGGGAGTATGTGCAGCTAGGGAACTGCGGCTCGCCAATCGAGACCGAGGCCGGCTGGCTGGTGCTGACCCACGGCGTCGGCCCCGTTCGCCGATATACCATCGGTGCCATACTCCTTGACCTGGAAAACCCCGCAAAGATCATTGGCAGACTGCGTGAGCCCCTTTTGAGCCCGGACGAGAAGGAGCGCGAGGGATACGTCCCCAACGTTGTTTACAGTTGCGGCGCAGCGGTGCACGCGGGGCGCCTGATTCTGCCCTATGCGATGTCGGATTATGCGAGCACCTTTGCTACGGTGGAGATGAATGATTTGCTCGCTGAATTGTTGGCAAGTGGCCCCTGATCAGGTCGCGGGCACAACAGACAAGCGTCCCGCCGCGTTGGGCGCTTCTCGTCAGCGCATCGATGCCCCAGAGGGCGCTCCCATTGTTTGCCTGCAACCGCAGAGAGGACAGCAGCTATGAGAATCGGATTCGTCTCGACCTATCCACCCATCGAGTGCGGCATTGCCACTTATACCGAGCAGCTCAACAACACGCTGCGGTCGGCAAGGAACGAAACCTTTGTCATCAGTCAGTTCGGTGCCGAGGGAGATCACGTCTTCCCCCTCTACCACCCCCACGCGTCGTCCTTTGCCGCCGATCTGTACTCCACGAGTGTCCGCATGACACCGGACGTCATGCACGTTCAGCACGAGTATGGGCTCTATGGTCCCCAGAAGGGTGTGGAAGTCATCCAGCTCATTTTGCTCTATCGCCTGGCCGGCATCCCGGTGGTGACCACCTTGCACACCGTGCACGAAGAGCTCAACGAAAAGGAGCACCGGCTGCTGAAGCACATCGTGGACGAGAGCTCTGCCATCATCGTGCACGAGGCGTTTCAGAAAGAGACTCTCGTGCGCCACTTCGGCAAAGACCACGCGATCCACGTGATCGAGCACGGCATTCGGGATCTGGTGCCGATCACCGATGCCAAGTCGAAGCTGGGGCTGGAGGGCAAGAAGGTCATTCTGCTCTCGGGTTATTTCCGTCCCAGCAAGGGCTTCCACAAGGTCGTCGACCGGTTCTCGGAGATTGCCGAGCGGGATGCGAATGCCGTGCTTGTGGTCGCGGGCAAGGACCGCGGTATCGAATACGACGCCTATCGGCGCGAGCTGTTCACCAAGCTCAACGCGTCGCCCTATGCCGATCGCATCCGTATCCTGCGCGGCCAGTTTCCCCAGTACACCTTCGACACCATCATGTCCGCCGCAGACGTGGTAGTGCTGCCTTATGAGCAGGGTGGCCAGAGTGGGATACTCTCCCAGTGCTTCGCGCTGCAGCGCCCCGTCGTCCTTTCGAGCTTGCCCGCCTTCCGGGCCCTGTTGGAGCGGGTCGAGGCCGGCCTGTTGTGTGAGAGCGAAGCCGAGTACCCGGATCGCATCCTCCAGTTGCTCGACGACGAGGCGCTGCGTCGCCGCTGCCAGACGAACATCCAGCACTACGTGAGCGAGCATGCGGCGTGGAGGCACATCGCCGCCCGGCACATCGATGTCTATCACTCGGTTATCACCGTCCCCTATGGCAAGGCCGAGTATGTGTACTTCCCCGAGCCGGAGGGTTATGGCGAGTCATCCGGCGGGGACCGCCCGGTGGCCTATCGCCCAGTACCGACGGCCTGAGGGGGCGGGACCATGCAGAGACACCCGCGCAATCCCCTCATCGAGCCCGATCAGGTCGTCCCCTCGGCGCCGGGCTACCGCGTACGCGGTGCCTTCAACCCGGCGGCAGTTCGGTTCGACGGCGAGGTGCTGCTGCTCCTGCGCGTGGCGGAGGACTGTCCGGCGCGGGAAGGCCGCGTAGCGGTGCCCGTGGCCAGCATCGAAGCCGGGGTGGGCCGTCCCGAGATTCTGGAGCTGTCCCTCGACGACCCCGACGTGGCGCTGAAGGACACCCGGGGCATCGTCTACAAGGGCCTGGATTACCTCTCCACCATGAGCCACATCCGCATCGCCAGGAGTCGGGATGGGGTGAGCTTTCAGGTGGATGATACGCCGTTCATCTTCCCGGGCGACGCCAGCGAATGCTTCGGCGTAGAGGATGCGCGCGTGACGCGCTTCGGGGATACCTTCGCCATCAACTACACCTGCGTCTCTCCCGACGGCTGGGGCACCGCCCTGGCCACGACCCGGGACTTTCGGACCATCGAGCGGCGCGGGCTGATCTTCACCGTGCAGAATAAGGACGTATCCATCTTCCCTGAGAGCATCGACGGCTTGTATCGTGCCTTGCACCGTCCCAATAACAGTGGCTTCGGAAGGCCGTCCATCTGGTACGCGGAATCGCCGGACCTCATCCATTGGGGCAATCACCAGTGTATTCTGCGACCGCGGGACACCTTCTGGGAAGAGATGAAGATCGGCGGCGGCGCGCCCTGTATCAAGACACCGCAGGGATGGCTGCAGCTATACCACGCCAAAGGCCGCAACCAGATCTACAGTCTGTTCACCGTGCTCCTGGATCTGGAACAGCCCTGGCGGGTCCTCAAGCGGGGCAGCATACCCATACTCAGGCCGGAGATGCCCTACGAGACCGATGGCTTCTTCCCCAACGTGGTGTTCTGCAACGGTGTGGTGACCTGGGAGGATGGCCGAGTCTTCATTTATTACGGGGCCTGCGATGAGAGCGTCTGCCTCCTGGAGACGACGGTGGCCGAGCTGCTGGCATCAGTAGACGCAGCCTAAAGGCAAGCCTAACCGGCTCTTGGCACAAGGCGTGGGGCCCCGATGGCAGTGCGGCAGCCGCTTTTGGTACCGGCATCGGGTCCGCTGTCAGGGACACCGGTCATGGCTTGAGCTCAGGAGCTCTTAACAATCAAGGGGACGGAATCTCCGGAATGCTTCTTCGCCCGCTTGGCCGCTTTCTTTTCCTTCGGGGTCAGTTGTGCCTGTTTCTTCGGTTCCCGACTGATTCGTTGGGATTTTGACACGGTGGTTGCTCCTTGAGTGTGGTGAAGGGCACGCTGCGACGGATGTGTGTCAGCGAGACTTCGCCAGCGCGCCCAAAGCCCGACTAGTCAAGTCGGATTGCCTCAAGATACTCGCTCTGACCTCAATAGCAAGGAGTATTCGCGTCGGGGCCTTCGTTTTCAGACCTTTCCTTCACGGCGCCCTCCATCCCGGAGCGGCGAGCACCGTGCGTACTCGCCCGCACCAGCCCGAGACGCAGATTGCGCATGACCAAGCTTTTCAGGAACGTTGGCATCGCAGCCATCGTCCGTGCCGCCGGCGCCTCGTTTTCGGCCACCGCCTGGTGGGGTGGCCCTGCCAGCATCCGCTGCCGCGTCCTTGGCTGGAGCTGCGATACCCAGGCACCGACGCTTAGGCCGGCTCCCGGCATGCCGACGTAGCTGCCGGCAACCGGCGGGACGGACTCCGGCAGCCGCGCCACGGCCACGGGGATGTGCTTGGCTGGCTGGTGTGTCGAAGGTTGCAATCGCCGCCGAGTTGTCCTCGACATCGCGCTGCCAGCGCAGCACGGCGGTGGGCGTGATGGTCAGCGCCGCCGACTCGATGCGGACCTCGTGATCTTCCCGTGGTCGCAGACGCAGGCTGTGCGGGCCGAGCTGTACCTCGCCCGAGAAGCTGTAGTAGGTGCGGTGCAGGATGCGATAGCGTTGCATGAGTCACCTTGGTAGGCGCGGGCGCGGGTCGAAATTCAGGGGCGCTCGCGGCTCGACAGTCGACTCATTGATGGCTTGACCGGGATCCGGCGCGAGATGTGCTCATCCGGAGCCCGAGCAATGCTTGATCCTGTCCAGCTCGGCGTGCACATGCCTACTGATCGCGAAGCCGTCCGCCATCGCGAGCCCTGCTTCTGCGAGGCGGCGGGCATCGGCCTGCTTGCAGCAACGGATCACCCGCTTGACTTCGCCAAGCAATGCGGGGCTCATGCTGAGGCTGTCCACGCCGAGCCCAAGCAGCAGGAGCGCGCCGGCCGGGTCGCCCGCCAGCTCGCCGCAGACATTGACCGGTTTGGCGTGGCGGTGGGCCGCGCTCACAACGTTTCGTACTGCGTCGAGCACGGCGGGATGGAGGCTGTCATAGGGCGTGCTGACCTGGATATTGTTCCGATCGACAGCGAGGATATACTGCGTCAGATCGTTGGTGCCGATGGAGAATGCATCGACCCGGTCCGCCATCGCCCCGACGAGAAAGACGGCTGCGGGCACCTCGACCATGACCGCCACCTGCGGGCGTTGCGCCGCCAATCCCTCCGCGACGAGCTCCCGCTCCGCCCGAGCCAGCAGCCCCAAGGCCTCGTCCAGCTCGCCGACGGTGGCGATCATCGGCACGAGTATCCGCAGGTTGCCCAGGCCGGCATTCGCTTGCAGCATCGCACGCAGCTGAATCAGGAAGATTTCGGGCTGATCCAATGAGAAGCGGATCCCGCGGCAGCCGAGGAAGGGATTGTCTTCCCGCAGGGGAAGATAGGGCAGCACCTTATCGCCGCCGACGTCGAGCGTGCGCAGCGTGACCGGCAGGGGCGCAAAGCTCGTCAGGACCTCGCGATACTCCTGCAACAACGCCTCCTCGACGGGCAGGGTTTCGCCGAGCAGAAAGCTGTATTCCGTGCGGTAGAGGCCAACGCCCTCGGCACCCATAGCCCGGGCGCCCGGGCCGTCGGCGGCGAAGCCGATGTTGGCCAGCAGCGGCATGCGCACCCGGTCCAGGGTTTCTGCGGGAAGATCGCAGAGCGACAGCAGCTGTCGGGAGCGGGTCTCGGCGTCGCGCAGACGCTGTTGGAGCTTGGCCACCAGCGTCCTCGAGGGCTCCACATAGAGTCGCCCCTCATCGCCGTCGATGGCGATGGAGCGGCCTTCCAGGGAGCCGGCGGATGTCCTCGCCAGGCCGACGATTGCAGGGATGCCGAGCGCGCGTGCCAGCACGGCCATGTGCGAGAGCGGCGAGCCGCGCAATGCCACCAGTCCGGCCAGACAGCCGCGGGGGATGGCCGCGATCTCCGCCAGTCCGAGCGTCTCTCCGATGAGAATACAGGGCTCTGACAAGGCCGCCGGCTCCATGCGCGTTTGCATGTGCGCGAGCACGCGCTGGCCGATGTCGCGAATGTCGGCGGCACGCTCGCGCAGATAGGCATCGTCCATCTGCTCGAACACCAGAGCATGATGCGCAATGGTCGAGCGCCAGGCGCCGGGGGCCCAGTTGCCCGCCCGGATGCCTTCGAGCGTCTCTTGCACCAGCGCAGCGTCGCCCAAGAGCATGACCTGTACATCGAACAAGGCCCGCACTGCATCGGGCACCCGCCCCGCCAAGCCCTCGCCCGCCTGCCGCAGCTCGGCTTGCGCTGCGGCGATGGCGGTCAGGAATGCCGACTCCTCCGCCGTCGCGTCCGCCGCCGGGTGATCGGGGATGGTGTCCAAGCGCGGGTGTGCGCTGACCAGACGGCCCTTGCCGATAGCCAGTCCCCGCGCCGCGGAAACACCGTGGATGAATGGATTCCCCCCTGTCTCCCCGCGCAGAAGCCGCTCGACGCCGTCCACCGCCTCGGCCTCATGCACCGCTTTGGCGAGCTGCGCCCCCAGACTGACAAAGAAGCCGATCTCGTCGCGCGCAAAGGGCTGGCCGGAGGTGCGCCACGCCGCCAGCACACCGAGCAGTCGGCGGTAGTGGATGAGCGGGGCGCCGATGAAGCGCCCGATGCCGGGGTGCCCCGGACGCTCGGGGACATCCCGCAGCCGTCCCTTGGCGTCCGGGTCGAGGACGAGCTCGAGCCGCTCGCCGACGAGCCTGACGAGCGCCCCATCCCGGCTCTCCGGCAGGCCCGCGATTGCGCTCTGGCTCAGCCCCTGGGCGGCGACCAGGGGGTAGGCATCCCGCGCTGCGTCTTTGAGGAAGATTGCGCAGGCATCGATCGGCACGGCTTGACTCGCTTGCCGGACCAGGACCGCAGCCGCGTCGTCCAGGGTCGTTGCGGCGGACACCTGCCGCATGATCTGCCGGAGCGTCACGATCATGGGCTTGGGCGTTCTGCCGCTTGGCATGGAGGATCGCTGGGCAACTAGTTGGTACAGGGTTCAGCTTTGCGTTCGTGCTGGTCGGGCTCAGTAACACGCGGGCATGTCAAGGTATGAACGGATCGTGCCCCCTCGAGGCCCGTTTGCCGGTTGCCACAAGGGTAGTCGCAGGCACGAGCGAGGGCCATCGGGGATGCAGCTGAAGCCAACGACCTCGAGAGTAGCCCTTCGGCGGAGGAATTGCGCTGACCCGTCTTCGGGGCTCGAAAGTCCGACTTTCGTCGACGACTGTCACCGGGGGCTTTGCAGCTGAAGACATCCTTGCGCTCGTTGTCCACCCAGATCACAGCGGCGGAGCCGGCAGCCGTCACCGCGACCGCCGGATCATCGACATAGTGGAAGCGGGACTGGTTCATCCGCCAGGGGCCGATGTCGGCGTCGCCGGAGGCGATGGCCACCGGTGCCTGCCATTCGATGGCAGGCGGCGCAGGTGCCAAATCATCCGGCGTAACCGCGGCCTGAGCGCCGGGGCCCCGGGCGCAGGCGTTGGTGGTGAGCACCAGCAGGCCGATGACGAGCCAGGGGGCCCGGCGCCGTGCCTGCGCAGTGCAGCCGGAGGCGGCGCAACCCATGCCGAGGCTCAGTTTCGATAGCGCGGACCGGTGCGACACGCTGCGGATCGACGGATGCATGCCTGTGCTCCTGATCGCTTAACGGTCCCTGGTAGCTGGGGTCGCGCCCCGCCAAGACCCGAACTGGTGATGGCGGCCTGGCGCTCGCGCCGGTAGCGGCCGGTGATGTGCTCCCGGTGATGTCCTCCCGGTGATGTCTTCCAGGCGCTCGTCCAGTATCATCATCCCCGGGATCTCGGGATTTTCGTACACTGAGGTTTGCAATGACACAGCACTTGAAAGCTGTCTATGAGCATGGCGTCTTTCGCCCCTTGGAGCCGGTGCGGCTCGAAGAGCACCAAGAAGTCACATTGGTGTTGGAGACCGCCGAGGACGATGCTGCGGAAACAAAGCCGATCTGGGAAGTCGCCGAGGATCTCGTGCGCGATATCCCGACGGATGCGCTGGACAGTGTCCCCGTGGATGGCGCGGCCCAGCATGACCATTATCTCTATGGCGCCCCCAAGCGCGACTGATGCGCGCTGTCCTTGCTGACACCTGCTATACCCGCGAGGGCTTTCTCGCCGGATTCCGACTGTATCAAGCCCGTCCCGACAAGGGTTACAGCTTGACCGACTGTATCTCGATGGAGGCCCTGCGCCGGGAAGGGCTGAGCGAGGTGCTCACGAACGACGAACACTTCAAACAGGAAGGGTTTACCTGCCTCCTGTAGCGCTGTGGCTCTCTTGTGTTCGTGTGGGCGACGATGACCCACCGGCTCGGACTGCCGCGGCGTCAAGACGCCGCCTCGAAGCCTGCGACGACGTCCAGCAGCTCGCTGGTGATGGCGGCCTGGCGCTCGCGGCGGTAGCGGCCGGTGATGTCCTCCAGGCGCTCGTCCAGGTTCTTCTCCGCGGCCTGCATGGCTTTGAGGCGGCTGCCGTGCTCGGCGGCCAGGGACTCGGCACAGGCGCGAAAGAGCACGCTGAAATAGTGCTGACGCAGCAGGTGTCCCACCAGCAGGCCGCGGGGCAGGGTGTAGAGCGGCAGCCGGCGCGACGGCCAGGGTGCCTGCGCGCGCTGGCGGAAGCGGGCAGGGTCCAGCGGGAACAGGCGCTGGCCGTGCGGCTCGTAGCCGGAGCGGCCCGTGGGGCGGTTGTGGTAGAGCTGGACCCGCTCGACGCCCTCGGACTGCCAGGCGTCCACGCGCAGCAGCAGCCGCTGCACGATGGCGGTGATGCCCGCCGCGGAGCTGGGGGTCGGGAAGATCTCCGTGCCGTTGCCGGCGACGGACTCCAGGCTGGGTGCGACGCGCTCGCCGACGGCGAGCCAGTGGCGCACTACGGCGGCATCCGTGACCTGCTGCTGGACATGCTCGACAATGACCTCGTTGAAGCGCCCGCAGAGGCCGTGGTCGGTGCCGAGGACGATGACCGCGTCCGTCGCGTCGGACCTGTCGCCCGACTCATCGCCCGACCTATCGCCCAAGTCGTCGCCCAACCCATCGCCCCCACCGCCGTCGGCGCTGCTCGGCGCGGCGGCCGTCGGCGTCTCTCGCAGCACCGCCCGCAGTCCCAGCTCGACGCTGCCCTCGTACTCGGCCAGCGCGGCGGCGGCCTGCTCGTACTGGCGGATGCTGACGGCGGACAGCGCCTTCATGGTGCGCACGATCTGCTGCAGATCGTCCAGGTTCTCCATGCGCTGTTTCAGCGATTCGATGCTGGCCATGATGATCGCTCCCGGGATGCTGGCCGTCGCGATGCTCGCCGTCAGTCCGCCGCCGGCAGGTCCGCGATGGCGGACCGGGCGGTCTCCGTCAGTGTCTCCCAGGCGTCGTCGTTCAGCTCGCGGCCGGTGTCGATGCGCTCGCAGAGGTCGGCGTGCTCGGCCTGCACGCGCTCGCGGATGCGCTGCTCGGCCTCGGCGACGGCGTCCAGGGGGATGTCGTCCAGCAGACCTTCCTGGGTGGCCAGCAGCACGGCGATCTGCTGCCAGGCGGCGAGGGGGCTTGCGGCGTCCTGACGCAGGATCTGCCGCACCCGGCGGCCGTGCTCGATGCGGCGCTTGGTGCGCTCGTCGAGCCGGGTGGCGAAGCGCGCGAAGGTCTCCAGCTCCTCGAACTGGGTATAGGCGAGCTTGAGGTCGCCCGAGACCCGGCGAAAGCTCGGATACTGGGTCTTGCCGCCGACGCGCGACACCGAGCGGCCGATGTCGATGGCCGGCAGCATGCCCTTGCGGAACAGCGTTGGCGACAGATAGATCTGGCCGTCGGTGATAGAGATGAGATTGGTCGGGATGTAGGCGCTGATGTCCTGCGCCTGGGTCTCGACCACGGGCAGCGCCGTCAGCGAGCCGCCGCCGCGCTCCTCGATCAGATGCGTCGCCCGCTCCAGCAGGCGCGAGTGGATGTAGAAGATGTCGCCCGGGAAGGCTTCGCGGCCCGGCGGGCGGCGCAGCAACAGGGAGAGCTCGCGGTAGGCGCGGGCATGGCGTGTCAGGTCGTCGTAGACGATGAGCACGTCGCGGCCCTGGTCCATGAAGTACTCGCCCATGGCTGTCGCCGCATAGGGCGTGACGAACTGCAGCCCCGGCGGGTCCTCGCCGGAGGCGGCGACGACGATGCTGTGCGCCATCGCATCCTCCCGCCGCAGGCTCTCGACGGCCCGCGCCACCGCGGTGCCGCGCTGGCCGATGGCGCAATAGATGCAGATGACGTCACGGGCGCCGTCGCCGCCCGCGGCCTCGCGGCGCTGGTTGATGATGGCGTCCAGCGCCACCTGCGACTTGCCGGTCTGGCGGTCGCCGACGATGAGCTCGCGCTGGCCGCGGCCGATGGGGATCATGGCGTCCACCGCCTTGATGCCGGTCATCAGCGGCACGCTCACCGGCGCGCGGTCCATGATGGCGGGCGCCGGGCGCTCGATGGGCCGACGCTCGCGGGTCTTGGGCACGCCGCCGCCGTCCAGCGGGCGGCCGGTGGCATCGATGACCCGGCCCAGCAGCGCCTCGCCCACGGGCGTGTCCGCCTCCCGGCCGGTGGCGCGCACGCGCACGCCGGGGCGCAGATGCTCGCTGTGGCCGAGCAGCACGACGCCCAGGTCCGCCTCGTCCAGATTCACCGCCAGCCCGAGCACACCCTCCGGCAGCTCCACCAGCTCCTCGAAGCCCAACCGCGGCAGCCCGCCGATGCGGGCGATGCCGCCGCCTACGGCCAGCAGGGTGCCGACATCGTCCACCGCGGGCTCGCCCTTGGTCTCGGCGACGGCGTCGCCGATGTCCGTGAAGGCTTGGTCGAGGGTTTGGGTAAGCATGGTGGGAAAGTTTGAAGTTTGAAGTTTGAAGTTTGAAGTTTGAAGTTTGAAGTTTCGGAGTACGGAGTACGGAGTACGGCGTACGGTGCGCCAATCGCCTGTGGGAGCGGCCTCTGGCCGCGACGGCTTCCAGGGCGCCGACCGCGGCGCGTCGCGGCAAGGATGCCGCTCCCACATGCGACCGCCGCTGTGGGAGCGGCCTCTGGCCGCGACGGCTTCCAGGGCGCTGGCCGCGGCCTGTCGCGGCAAGGATGCCGCTCCCACATGCGATCGCCGCTGTGGGAGCGGCCTCTGGCCGCGATGGCTTCCAGGGCGCCTGCCGCGGCGTGTCGCGGCAGGGATGCCGCTCCCACATGCGATCGCCGCTGTGGGAGCGGCCTCTGACCGCGATGACTTCCAGGGCGCTGGTCGCGGCCTGTCGCGGCAGGGATGCCGCTCCCACATGCGGTCGCCGCTGTGGGAGCGGCCTCTGGCCGCGATGGCTTCCAGGGCGCTGGCCGCGGCGTGTCGCGGCAAGGATGCCGCTCCCACATGCGATCGGATGCCGTGGGAGCGGCCTCTGGCCGCGACGGCTTGCGGTCAGCTCGATGTCGCCGCTGTTTCTCGCTCGGCATCGGATTCGGTTTTGGATTCGGTGTCGGCGCTCTCGCGCTGTCGGTGGTCCAGGTGCGCCGTGAGCTTGCGCTCGAAGCCGTCCAGGTAGTCCGCCAGGCTCCAGGCGAGTCGGCGTCCGCCGGCGGTCAGGGCGATACCGCAGACCAGCTCCGGGTCCTGCTCGAAGCCGGGCTGCCTGTCGTCGCCGAGGTGTTCCTGGACCAGCTCGGTGAGGCGCGCGCGGCGCTCGTCGTCGAGCTCGAAGCCGGTGCTGACGACGAGCTCGCCGGCGCCGCGGAATTGCTCGCGCTCGTCCTCGGCAAGCCCGACCAGCCGCGCCCCCAGGGTCTCCACCATGCGGTCCTCCAGCCGCACGTCGGCGAGGTCCGACAGCGCCTTGCGGGCCAGGTCCGCGAAGCCCTCGGCCGTCTGCCGGCGCAGCTGCTTGGCGAAGGCGTCCTGCTCGTCGCGCAGCTGTTGGCGCCAGTGCTCGCGCTTGTCGTCCACGTCGGCGCGGGCCTCCTCCAGCAGGCGCTGCTTCTCGGACTCGGCCTCCTCGCGGGCCTGCTCCAGCACGGCATCGCGGCGGTCCTCCAGGCGCTCCATGCGCTCGTGCAGGCGCTCGCGCTCGCGCTCGGCGGCGTCCTCGCGCTCGCGGGCGGAGTTGACGCGCTCGGCGATGCGGTCCTCGCGGCGGGCCATGGCCGCCGTCACCGGCCCGTAGAGAAAGTGCTTCAGCAGCCACACCAGGACCAGAAAGTTGACGATCTGGGCGGCGACGGTGAGCCAGTCGATCTGCATGGGCCCGTCCTCAGCCGGCGCCGGCGACCTGGTTCCAGAACGGATTCGCGAAGATCAGGATCATGGACACCACGAAGCAGTAGATGGCCGTGGACTCGATCATCGCCAGCCCGACGAACAGCGTGCGGGTGATGGTCGCGGACTCGTCCGGCTGCTGGGCCATGGCCGTCAGCGCCTGCGCGACGGCCCGGCCCTCGCCGAGTGCCGGGCCGATGGCGCCGATGGCGATGGTGATGCCGGCGGTGAAGATGGAAGCGATGGCGATGAGGGATTGGGGGTCCATGGCTCTGTTCCGGATCAGCTTTCAATGTTTGGTGTGGCTGACAGCGTCACGCGTGAGATGGCTCGGTGGGGGATGGTGCGAAGTGCGCGGTGCGCTGTGCGGTATGCCACCAAGCATTTCGCATCCGGCACTCGCTCTGCGCCCAACGCGCACAACGCACTGCGCACTCGACTGCGGCCCCGCACTGCGCGCTTGCCATGCCCCGACCCGCGCACGCCGCACCGCACATCGGATACGCCTCGCACCAGGCACTCGGCTTCGCCCCGCACCGCGCACTACGCACTGCGCACGATCCCGCAGTCCGTCCGCATCGCGAGCTCGATCCCGGCTCATGGCTCACCCTTCTGCGCCGAGCTCGCGGAGGCGATATACACCATCGCCAACACCGCAAAGATGTATGCCTGAATCATGCCGGTGAGCAGCCCCAGGAGCTGCATGACGATGGGGAACAGGAAGGGGGTCAGGCTGATCAGGATGCCGACGATGACGGTGCCGCTCATGATGTTGCCGTACAGGCGCACGGCCAGCGCGACGGTGCGCGAGAGCTCGCCGATGAGATTGAACGGCAGCATTAGCGGTGTGGGCTGCACATAACGGCGCAGATAGCCGATGGGGCCGCGGTGCAGCACGCCGTAGAGCGGCACCGCGGTGAGCACGCACAGCGCCAGCGCCGTGGTGGTGGAGAGCGATCCCGTCGGCGGCATGTATCCGGGCACCAAGGACAACAGATTGGCGGTGGCAATGAAGATGAACAGGGTGCCGACGAAGGGCAGATACTGCCCCGGGTCCTGGCGGCTCACGTCGCGGATCTGATCCTTCAGCCCGGTCACCAGCACTTCCAGCAGGTTCTGCCAGCGCGAGATGTCCGGCCCGGTGCGGAGCCTGCGGGTGATGAGCCATGAGCCCCCAGTCAGCAGCAGCATGACGAGCCAGGTGTAGGCCAGGGTCGCGTTGATGTGCAGCGGGCCCCATTGCCACAGCAGGATCTGATCGGGGCTGATGGTCATCGCGATTGCCTCTCTGTTTTATCCTCGCCCGGCGGGCCGCCTGCGCCATTGCTCTCGGCTTTTCCTTCGGGTCTGTCGCCGGGCCGCCCATAGCGGCGCAGCAGCAGCGCCCGCACGGCGAAGACCCCGAGCAGGCCCGGCACCAGGGTCGTCCAGCCGTCCCCGGTCCACCGCTCGCCGGCCATCAGCAGCACCCAGAACCCTGCCAGCAGCACAAGCATACGCAGCAGCAGGCTGCCGCCGATCAGAAGCGCCGGATGACGCGCGCGGCCCAGCGCCTGCACCGTGCGATAGAGCCCGGCATAGAACAACCAGCCGAGCCCAGCGCCGGCGCCGAAGGCCGCGACCACCAATGCCGCCGTGATCAGGCTGTCGCCGCTCATCCCGGCACCTCCCCGGCGCGGCGCAGCGCAAAGCGGGTGGCCACCGGCCCCAGCAGCTCGAAGATCACCGTGGAGCCGAACACCGTCGGCAGGATCAGGCTCTCCAGCGCCGGAAAGCTCTGCGCCGCCACCAGCGCCAGGCCCAGTGCGACCCCCGCCTGGGGCAGCACCGCGAAGCCGATCCAGTGGTAGATCCGCGGCGGTGCGCCGCCCAGGCGCCCGCCCAGCTGGGCACCGGCGTAGAGCCCGGCGCTGCGCAGCAGGATGTAGACGGCGCCGATGAGCCCCACTGCCTGCAGCGACGCAAGCTCCAGCGCGGCGCCGGCGAGCAGGAAGAACAGGATCAAATACGGCCACTCGATGCCCTCGATGGCCCGAAACGGCCGGCTGTGGTGCTTCGCGCGGCTCGCCACCACGGCGCCGAGGGTGACGCAGGCGAGCAGGTAAGACACCTCCAGCCAAAGCGCGATGCCGGAGCAGAGCATCACGAAGCCCAGCGCCTCCGCCTGGGTGGGCTCGCCTTCGCGCACGCGGCCGGTGAGCCAGGCCATGGGCAGGCCCAGCACGGCGCCGAGGGCGATGGCGCCGGTCAGCTCCCAGAGCGCACCGAGCAGCTCGCCGGCCTCGCCGCCGTCGCCGGCGAGCGCCTGTGCGATGCTGAACAGCACGGTGAACAGCATGATGCCCCAGGCGTCGTCGATGGCCACCAGGCCGAGCAGGGTCTGCGTGAACTCGCCCTCGGCGCCGGACTCGTGCACCACGTCATAGGTGGCGGCCGGGGCCGTGGCCGGGGCGATGCCGGCGAGCAGCAGCGCCGCCTGCAGCCCGGCGCCGGCGAGCAGCAGCCCGATGCCGACGAACAGGCTCGCCAGCAGCACCTTGCTCGCGGACAGCACCAGCACGCGGCGGCCGAGCTTGCGCAGCGCGTTCGGTGTCAGCTGCCCGCCGATGAGAAAGCCGACCATGGCCAGCGCGATGTTCGTCAGCACCGGGAACCAGCGCTCGGTGAAGGGCGGCAGCAGGTCCATGACCGATGGCCCCACCAGCACGCCCGCCAGCAGCAGCAGGGTCACCCGCGGCAGCGGGGTGTGGCGGCCGAGCAGGTCCGCCAGCAGCCCGGCGATGAAGATGGCGCCGATGGTGATCAGCATGGGTGCCACCTGTGCGGCGTTCTGGGCGCCGTGGTCCATCATTACTCCCCGCTCTCGCGCTTGACCCAGTACCAGGCGTTCAGCACGCCCAGCGCCACCCCCAGCAGCAGGAAGGTCAGGGTCCAGGACGCCTCGGCCGCCGGCCAGGTGCGGTCCAGCCACAGCCCCAGGGCGACGCCGGCCAGGGTCGGAATCGCCACCGCCCAGCCCACCATGCCGAACATGCCGAGCCAGAAGAAGATGCTGCGGTCCTCATCGGCGCGGGCGCGCTGCTTGCGCTCTGCCTTGCGGCCGACGGTGTCGCGGAAGCGCTGCTCCGGCGGGCGGTGCGGGTGCGCCCGGCGCTGCGAATGGTCCGAGGCTTGCGCCGGCGTCTCGTCACGGCGCTCATCCGGCGGGCTCGCCTGCGGCTCGTCGCGCCGCCCGTTGTCGTCTTTCGCTGCCATTAGTGCTCCGCCTCCCACTCCATGAAGCGCCTGAGGGTGCCGGCCTCCAGCCGCGCCAGGGCGCTGCGGGTCTCGCGCTCGTGCTCGTCCAGGCTGCGGAAGGCGTCCTCCACGGTCTGGCGCAGGGTCGCGAGATCCGCCCCCGGCACCGCGTTGAAGCAGGCGACGCGCACCTCGTCGCCGGCCTTCACCAGGGTGCCCGTGTCCACGGCGCACAGGTGCTCGGTGCCGTCCGGGTCGGTGTACAGCAGGATGCCCGGCACCAGCGCCGCCACCCAGTCCGCATGCCGCGGCAGCAGGCAGAAGGCGCCGTCCTCGGCCTCGGCGATCACCTTGACCACGCGCGTGTCCACCAGGGTCTCGGTGGGCAGAAAGACCCGCAGCCGCAGGGTCCGCTCGCCGTCGGCGCTGCGCGCGGGCTCACTCATCGAGCGGCCCCTTCATGTATAGCTCCTGCTCGTCCACATCGGCGAATTCCCCCGCCAGGATGCGCTCGCAGCCGTCGAGGGTCTGCTCCAGCTCCACCAACTGCCCCGGCTGGCCAGTGAAGTGCTCGGTGGTGAAGAAGGGCTGGGTGAGGAAGCGCTCCAGCCGGCGCGCCTTGCTCACGGTGGCCCGGTCGGCGCGCGAGAGCTCCTCCTCGCCGAGCATGGCGATGATGTCCTTGAGCTCCTCGTACTCCGCCAGCGTGGCGCGCACGTCCTGGGCGACGCGGTAGTGGCGGTCGCCGACGATGGCAGGGGTGAGCATCTTGGACTCGGACTGCAATGGGTCCACGGCGGGATACAGGCCCTGGCTGGCGCGCTTCCTCGACAGCACGATGGACGCCGACAGATGCCCGAAGATGTGCGCGGCGGCGGGGTCGGTGAGGTCGTCCGCCGGCACATAGACCGCCTGCACCGAGGTGATGGCGGCGCTCTCGGAGTTGCAGATGCGCTCCTCCAGCTCCGCCAACTCCGTGGCCAGCGTCGGCTGGTAGCCCACCCGCGAGGGGATGCGGCCCATGAGCCCGGACACCTCGGTGCCGGACTGCACATAGCGGAAGATGTTGTCGATGAGCAGCAGCACATTGCGGTGGGCCTGATCGCGGAACCACTCGGCGATGCTGAGCGCCGCGTGCCCGACGCGAAAGCGCGCCCCCGGCGGCTCGTTCATCTGTCCGAACACCATCACCGTGTGGTCCAACACCTCGGCGTCGCGCATGTCGCGGTAGAGCTCCTCCGCCTCGCGGGAGCGCTCGCCGATGCCGCAGAACAGGCTGATGCCCTGATAGTGGCCCACCATGTTGTGGATCAGCTCGGTAATCAGCACCGTCTTGCCGACGCCGGCGCCGCCGAAGAGCCCCGCCTTGCCGCCGGCCTCCAGCGGGGCGAGCAGGTCCAGGGCCTTGATGCCGGTGGTGAAGATCTCGGTGCGGGTGACCCGCTCGTCCAGCGGCAGCGGCGCGCGATGGATGGGCCAATGGGCGATGTCCCCGCCGTCGCCGTCCGTCAGCGCCCCGCCGCGGTCGATGGTCTCGCCGAAGACGTTCAGCACCCGCCCCAGCAGCGGCTCCCCCACCGGCACCTGCAGCGGTCCGCCGGTGTCGCGCACCGCCATACCGCGGGCGAGACCGCGGGTGGGGGTCAGCGCGATGCAGCGCACCCGCTCGCGGTCCAGCAGGCTGTGCACCTCCAGCACGATCTCATCATCGGCCCCCGTGCGCAGCGCCTGATTGCGCAGCGGCAGCGGCGGCGGAAAGGCCACATCCACCACGCTGCCCCGCACCGAGATCACACGCCCCGCCTTGGCCGATGATGTATCCAGCGGCGGACTCATACCGGCAACCCCGTGGGAGCGGCCTCCGGCCGCGAAGTCTTCCAGAGCAAAGGCAGCCGCCCGTCGCGGCAAGCATGCCGCTCCCACGCTCGCAAGCGCACTGTGGGAGCGGCCTCCGGCCGCGAAGACTTCCAGAGCGCCGCCAGCCACCCATCGCGGCAAGGATGCCGCTCCCACGCTCGCAAGCGCGCTGTGGGAGCGGCCTCTGGCCGCGAAGTCTTCCAGAGCATCGCCAGCCACGCATCGCGGCAACGATGCCGCTCCCGCGCCGACATGCCGACTGCGCGCACGACCACCTTTCACCAACCTCCGTTCACCGAGCGCCGGTCAACCTACGAGCAAAGAACGCGCCAATACATTGCCATTGCCGTAAGTCTGGCTCGCCCGACGCCGCCGGTGGCGACGCCTGCCGGACAGCCGCCACCGTCCGGCGCCGCCCGCGGCGGCGGGCAGAGGCGCGATGTCGGGCTTCGCTCCCGCTCAG
The DNA here is from genome assembly GCF_016583825.1 of Thiohalocapsa halophila. Classification (GTDB taxonomy): domain Bacteria; phylum Pseudomonadota; class Gammaproteobacteria; order Chromatiales; family Chromatiaceae; genus Thiohalocapsa; species Thiohalocapsa halophila. The sequence goes on from NZ_NRRV01000033.1 coordinate 24,385, forward strand.
CGCCGACCTACGCCGAGCACCACCCCGGCCCGTAGGTCGGCGCCGACGCCAGGAGGCCCGACACGGCAGCAGGCGCAAGGCCGATGTCGGGCTTCGCTCCCGCTCAGCGCCGACCTACGCCGGACGCCACCCCAGCCCGTAGGTCGGCGCCGACGCCAGGAGGCCCGACACCGCGGCACGCGCAAGGCCGATGTCGGGCTTCGCTACCACTCAGCGCCGACCTACGCCGGACGCCCCCGCAGCCCGTAGGTCGGCGCCGACGCCAGGAGGCCCGACAAGGCAGCAGGCGCAAGGCCGATGTCGGGCTTCGCTCCCGCTCAGCGCCGACCTACGCCGAACGCCCCCGCAGCCCGTAGGTCGGCGCCGACGCCAGGAGGCCCGACACGACGGCACGCGCAAGGCCGATGTCGGGCTTCGCTGCCGCTCAGCGCCGACCTACGCCGAGCCCCGCCGCAGCCCGTAGGTCGGCGCCGACGCCAGGAGGCCCGACACCGCGGCAGGCGCAAGGCCGATGTCGGGCTTCGCTGCCGCTCAGCACCGACCTACGCCGAACCCCGCCGCAGCCCGTAGGTCGGCGCCGACGCCAGGAGGCCCGACACGGCAGCAGGCGCCAGGCCGATGTCGGGCTTCGCTACCACTCAGCGCCGACCCACGCCGAACGCCCTCGCAGCCCGTAGGTCGGCGCCGACGCCAGGAGGCCCGACAAGGCAGCAGGCGCAACGCCGATGTCGGGCTTCGCTGCCGCTCAGCGCCGACCTACGCCGGCCGCCCCCGCAGCCCGTAGGTCGGCGCCGACGCCAGGAGGCCCGACACGACGGAGTGCGACCCATCACGCAACCGTCCGCCGACGCCCGATCGATGCACGCTCTCCCCACCACCGTGGGGGATTTGCACCCGCCGCTGGTTGCACTGCACCGCCTCGGCCCGTCCACCGGCGCGCTGCACAGGCGCCATTCCAACGTCGATGGATGCCCGGAGATCCGAGGCGTCGATGTTCCAGGCCGCTGAAAGGCAGAACGATCATCGGCTCCCAGCAACGCACCCTGGCTTGCTATCCTCAGACCGCCCTGTACGAGGCGCATGCCATGCGCGCTTCTGGCCGCCCACCGCGGATCGGCGGCGGCGATTATCCTGCCGGCGAGGGCAGGGACCGACCTGCCGCACAGGTCCAGCGGCGGTCAGCGCCATCCGACGAAGCGGGCATGCCCTGAGCACAACGCCGACCAAGCACGACACGGAGCACAAGGAGCCCCCGCATGGCCGACGGCCAGAGCACCAACAGCACCATCCAGACCAAGAGCGGCTTCATCTGGTCCATCGCCGAGATCCTGCGCGGCGACTTCAAGCAGTCCGAATACGGCAAGGTCATCCTGCCCTTCGTGGTGCTGCGCCGCCTCGACTGCCTGCTGGAGCCGAGCAAAGCGGCCGTGCTCAAGACCGCCGAGACCCTGCCCGACGACATCGACGACACCACGCGGGACATGATCCTGTTCAGCGACGTCGGCAACAACGTCAAGGTCTACAACCTCTCGCGCTTCACCTTCGCGAGCCTCAAGGGCCAGGACCCCGCCCAGCTGCACGCCAACCTGGTGGACTACATCACCAAGTTCTCGGGCAACGTCCGCGACATCTTCCTCGACAAGTTCCTGTTCACCGACCAGCTCAAGCGCCTGAACGAGGGCGGCCTGCTGTGGCCGGTGTTCGAGCGCTTCACCGAGATCGACCTGCACCCGAGCACCGTCTCCAACCTGGAAATGGGCTACCTGTTCGAGGAGCTGATCCGCCGCTTCTCCGAAATCTCCAACGAGACCGCCGGTGAGCACTTCACGCCGCGCGAGGTCATTCGACTGATCGTCGATCTGCTCATCGCCAACGACGATGCCAAGCTGTCGGGCCGCGGCATCATCCGCCAGGTCTACGACCCCGCCTGTGGCACCGGCGGCATGCTGGCGTTGACCGAAGAGGCGCTGACCGAGTTCAACCCCAACATCCGCGTCGAGCTATTCGGCCAGGAGCTGAACCCGGAATCCTTCGCCATCTGCAAGTCCGACATGCTGGTGACCGGGCACGACCCGGAGCAGATCGCCTTCGGCAATACCCTCACCCAGGACGCCCACAAGGGCAAGCGCTTCCACTACATGCTGTCCAATCCGCCCTATGGCGTGGACTGGAAGAAGTACCAGGAGCCGATCAAGGACGAGGCCGCCCAGCTCGGCTTCCACGGCCGCTTCGGCGCCGGCACGCCCAGGGTCTCGGACGGGCAGTTGCTGTTCCTGCAGCATATGATTTCGAAGATGCGCGACGACGAGACCGGCTCGCGCATCGGCATCGTCATGAACGGCTCGCCGCTCTTCACCGGCGGGGCCGGCTCCGGCGAGAGCGAGATCCGCCGCTGGATGCTGGAGAACGACTGGGTTGAGGCCATCGTCGCGCTGCCGACGGATCTCTTCTACAACACCGGCATCCAGACCTATGTTTGGCTGCTCAACAACCGCAAGCCCGAGACCCGCGCCGGCAAGGTGCAGCTCATCGACGCCTCCGGCGAGCACTTCTGGCGCTCGATGCGCAAATCCCTCGGCTCCAAGCGCCGCGAGATCCCCGACGCCGCCCGCGCCGAGATCGTTCGTCTCTATGCCGATTTCGTGAACGGTGAGAGCGGTGAGTCCGATGTCTCCAAGATCTTCCGGACCACCGACTTCGGCTACCGCGAGATCCGGGTCGAGCGCCCGCTCAAGCTCAACTTCCAGGTCAGCGACGAGCGCCTGGCTCGGCTCGCGGACGAGAAGGCGTTCAAGAAGCTCGATCCAGATGAGCGCGAGGCAATCATCGGCGCGCTGAAGACCATCGGCGAGGCGCTCTACCGCAACCGAGACAGCTTCGAGCAGGCCCTGAACAAGGCGCTCCGCCCCCTGAAGGACAAAGACATCAAGCTCTCGGCGCCGCTCAAGAAGGCGATCCTGTCGTCACTGTCGGAGCGCGACGAGGCCGCCGACACCTGCACCGACAAGCAGGGCAACCCGGAGCCCGATCCGGAGCTGCGCGACCAGGAGCTGGTCCCGCTCGGTGAGGACTGGCGGGAGTACCTGGCCCGTGAGGTGACCCCCTTCGTGCCCGACGCCTGGGTGGACGAGAGCGTGCGCGATGCCCGCGACGGCGAGGTCGGCCGGGTCGGCTACGAGATCAACTTCAACCGCTACTTCTACAAGTATGTCCCGCCGCGACCCCTGGAGGAGATCGATGCGGAGATGAAGGCGCTGGAGGCGGAGATTGCGGCGCTGCTCCGCGACGTTACCAGATGAGGTGATGACATGAACCCGACCTCCGATCATGATGATATGCCCAGTGAGATCGACTTCTCGGGTGGTGCCCGCGGCAAGTTCTATCGCCCCGACGCACAGCTCAGGCTGCCCATCCACCTTGAGGCGGACGTCCAAGCAAGACTGGCCGCCATCGCCAGTGCCAAGGATATGGACCTGTCGGCGCTCGTGAACGACTTGCTCAAGAAGGACCTCGAGCTGATCGAGATGGGGCGGTAGATTCATTGGGCCAAAAGGGACCAGAAGCCGGTGCAGACGCTACTCTGTGCTGCTATAGCGGAGCAACGCAACCGCGATGTGATCGAGAGGGTCATGACCAATTCGCTCCAGAACAAAGCCACCAACGTCGGCGAGAATGCGCGGCAGGCCATGGCGCGCGAGTGCATGCAAGTTGTGCCTGATGCCCGGGTCGATGACCGCATGCGCGATGCCCGCGACGGAGAGGTCGGCTGCGTTGGCTACGAGATCAACTTCAACCGCTACTTCTAACAGTACGTCCCGCCGCGGCCGCTGGAGGAGATCGATGCGGAGATGAAGGCGCTGGAGGCGGAGATTGCACGGTTGTTGAAGGAGGTGGCGGCGTGAATCTTGCCGAACATAGACTACGGCTGTCGCCATCAGATTGGTGCCGCAGCAAGGTGAAGCACCACCTCTCTTTCTTCGTAGGCGGCGGCACCCCGAGCAAGGACCGGGCGGACTACTGGACTCAGGGTACGATTCCTTGGGTTTCACCCAAGGATATGAAGCGCCGCTACATCGACCACGCAGAGGATTTTATTACGGAAGAGGCTGTTTCAAGCAGTACAACGTCCTTAGTTTCTCCCGGTAGGGTATTGATGGTAGTTAGATCTGGGATCCTGAGGCATTCTCTTCCAGTGGCTATTAATTTAGTGCCCGTGGCTCTCAATCAGGACATGAAGGCTTTAGGGTTTAGGGGAACACTTGACCCTCGATTCTTCGCTTTCTGGGTCAGCGGCCAGGCTAAAAATCTATTACTCGAATGGACTCAAATTGGTGCGACTGTTGATAGCATAGATGTAGACGCTACGCTGAATGCATGGATTGCTTTGCCTGATCTCGAAACCCAAAAAACCATCGCCGATTTTCTCGACCGCGAGACCGCACGCATCGAGCAGTTGGTATTCAAGCGTATACGTTTGGCAGAGATCGTCTCCGAGCGGCAAAGAGCTATAATTGCATCAGTTGTTATTGGTGGTCGTCATGATGATGGGACTTGGCTTCCCGATTTACCGCCAGACTGGGAGGAAAAACGTGCGAAATTCTGCCTCCGTGAAACTCAAAAGAGAAGCGTGACCGGTGAGGAAGAGCTTCTTACAGTATCTCATATAACTGGCGTGACAAAACGCGCTGAAAAAGACGTCAATATGTTTCTTGCCGAGACAAACCAGGGGTACAAGCTAGTTTCTGAGGGCGATCTGGTCATAAATACGATGTGGGCATGGATGGGGGCAATGGGTGTTAGCAGCCACTACGGGCTGATTAGTCCATCATATGGAGTTTATCGGTTTGTCTCGAACCAGTTGAGACCTGCTTTTGTCGATTTGATTGCGCGATCAAAGCCATTTATTGCGGAAGCAACTAGGCGAAGTAAGGGAATTCATAGTTCACGTTTACGCCTCTATCCAGACCTATTTCTCGATATGTCGCTGCCAATCCCTCCGCTAGCAACCCAGGATGCCATTCTTGTGGATCTTGAGAGAAAGTTTCAGAAAGAAAATGAACTGCTGCGCAAAAATTCGCAGGCAGCAGATTTACTCCGCGAATTCCGCTCCGCCCTCATTACCGCCGCCGTCACCGGCCAGATCGACGTGACGGCCTGGAGTCGTCGCGGCAGCACCGACCGCCGTCTGGATCAGATCGAAGAGGAGATGAGCACATGACAGGGAGGCCAGCGGCCGCCATCCACACTGAACCGGTGGTCCAGGACCACGTGATCGCCCAGCGCATCGCCGGTGGGTGCTACCGGTTCGCGAATTTTCGCCTCTGACGGAGGAGCGCCACCATGCATGCGACAGATGCTTCACGGCAAGTCAGCGTCGAAGACTACCTCGCCGGCGAGGAAAAGGGCGAGGTGCGCCATGAGTACATCGACGGTCAGCTCTATGCGATGACCGGCGCGAGCGATCGGCACGGCATGATCGTCTCCAACCTCGTCGCCGCCTTGCGTCCGCTGTTGCGCGGGCGCGGATGTCAGCTCTTTGCCAACGATATGAAGGTGCATCTTCAGATCGCGGGCCAAAACATCTTCTACTACCCTGATCTGCTGCTGGGCTGCGATCCGGATGATCGCCAGACCTACTTGCGCACCAAGCCCTGCGTGCTCGTCGAGGTCCTGTCGGAGACCACCGAGCGGATCGAGCGGCGCGAGAAGTTCCTGGCCTATACGACCCTGGCGAGCCCGCAGGACTACCTGCTGGTGAGTCAGACGCGGCGCGAGGTCTGGCATCATCGGCGCTCGCGCGAGTGGTCGCCGGATGTGGTGACCGATGGCGAGCTGACACTCGACTGCCTCCGCCTGGCTCTGCCGATCGGGCTGGTCTATGAGGACGTCGAAGGACTCGACTGACACGCAATGAGCTCGCCCTACACAGCCGGAATCCAACGGGAACAGGTTCTGCAGGACCACCTGATAGCCCAGCTCGTGGCCGGCGAGGGCTACCGGCAGCGGAATCCGGCGAGCGACTATGACCGGAGCCTGGCCATGGATAAGGCCCTGGTGCTGGAATTCGTCCAGCAGACCCAGCCCGACGCCTGGGCCAAGCTCGAGGCCCACTACAGCGCCTCGGCCGAGGACACCTTCTTCACCCAGCTCGCCAAGGCGCTAAAGGATCGGGGCCTGCTCGACGTGCTGCGCCAGGGGATCAAGATCGTCCCCGGCATCCAGTTTGCGCTGTACTACTTCCAGCCGGCCAGCAGCCTTGAGCCCAAACGCGTCGCCGAGTACGAGGCCAACATCCTGTCGGTGATGAAAGAAGTCGCCTACAGCTGCCGAGAAGGCAAGGGGCATGACAACCGCATCGACATCGTCCTGTTTGTCAACGGCCTGCCCGTGGCAACCCTGGAGGCCAAGAACCTGCTCACCGGCACCACCTTCAAGCATGCCGAAAAGCAGTACCGCGAAGACCGCTCGCCGGCCGGCGAGCCGCTGCTGACCTTCAAGCGCGGTGCCCTGGTGCACTTCGCCTTCGACGAAGACAACTGCTCGATGACCACCCGGCTGGCGAACGGCAAGACCCACTTCCTGCCGTTCAACCGGGGGCGAGACGGCGGGGCCGGCAACCCGGACATCGACGGCGAGTTTCGTGTCGCCTACCTGTACCGCTCCGGTACCGATGCCGGTGTGGGGGGCAAGGCCGTCTTCTCGCGCGAGGTCCTGCTCGATGTGATCGGCCGCTTCATGCTGCTGGAGGCCAGCGGCAAGCAGGAGACGCTGATCTTCCCGCGCTTCCAGCAGCTGGATGCGGTGCGCAAGCTGAGCGCCCATGCCCAAGCCTTCGGCCCCGGTCACAACTACCTGATCCAGCACTCGGCCGGCTCCGGCAAGTCCAACACCATTGGCTGGCTCGCCCATCACGCGATCAACCTGCACAACGCCGACGACGAGCCGGTCTTCAACACCGTCGTCATCGTCACCGACCGGGTGATCCTCGATCGCCAGCTGCAGGACACCGTTGCGCAGTTCGAGCAGACTCAGGGCGTGGTGAAGAAGATCGACGGCACCTCCCGGCAGCTCAAGGAGGCGATCGCCAAGGGCGCGCGGATCATCATCACCACCATCCAGAAGTTCTCCACCGACCACCTCAAGGCCCTGTCCGGGCAGGGCGGGCGCACCTTCGCGGTGATCGTCGATGAGGCCCACAGCAGCCAATCAGGTAAGTCGGCACAGGCGATGACCGATGCGCTGACCCGCGAGGCCGGCTCCAGTGACGAGATCGAGGACCTGATCGCCGCCTATCAGAAGAGCCGCGGCCCGCAGCCCAACATCAGCTTCTTCGCCTTCACCGCGACGCCGCGCAACGTCACCCTGGAGCGCTTCGGTACCCAGGGCGAGGACGGGCTGCCGCACCCGTTTCACCTCTACTCCATGCGCCAGGCCATCGAGGAGGGCTTCATCCTCGACGTGCTGCAGCACTACAGCACCTACAGCGCCTACTACCAGCTGGAGAAGGCCATCGAGGACGACCCCCGGCTCAGCTCGCGCAAGGGCCAGCAGCGCGTCGCCCGCTACGCCAACCTGCACGAGACCGCCATCAGCCAGAAGGCCGAGATCATCGTCGAGCACTTCCGCCGCCATGTGCAACCGATGTTGAACGGCCAGGCCAAGGCGATGATCGTCACCAGCAGCCGCGAGCACGCGCTGCGCTACTACTTCGGTATTCGCGATTACCTCAAGCAGCAGGGCTACAGCGACCTCAAGGCCCTGGTCGCCTTCTCCGGCGAGCTGACCCACAACGGCGAGACCTTCACCGAAGCCGCCCTGAACGGCTTCTCGGAAACCGAGCTGCGCGGGCGCTTCGACGGCTTCAAGAAGGACGGCACCCCGTATCCGGAGACCTATCAGCTGCTGATCGTCGCCGAGAAGTACCAGACCGGCTTCGACCAGCCCAAGCTCTGCGCCATGTACGTGGACCGCAAGCTCGCCGGCCTGCAGGCGGTCCAGACCCTCTCGCGGCTCAACCGCACCTACAGTGCCACGGTGGGGCCGGGCAAGGACGCGACCGACATCCTGGACTTCCGCAACACCATCGAGGAGATCCAGGACGCCTTCCGGCCCTACTACGAGGTCACGGCCCTGGAGGCCAACTCCGACCCGAACCTGGTCTACGACCTGGAAGGTCGTCTGTTCAAGTTCGGTTATCTGGACCGCGCCGAGATCGAGCGCTTCGCGCAGACCTTCTACCAAGGCAAGCTCGGCGTAACCGACCGCGCCCGGCTCGAAGGGCTGGTCCGTGCAGCCGTTCAGCGCTTCGAGGCCGATGACGACGAAGGCCGGCAGGAGGAATTCCGCCAGCTGCTGAAGAGCTACATGCGCTTCTACAGCTTCATCGCCCAGGTCATGGCCCTGGAGGACACCGGCCTGGAGAAGCTCTACAGCTACGGCGCCTGGCTCGTGCGCCTGCTGCCCAACCGCGAGGTGCCGCCGGACATCGAGATCACCGACGACATGCTCAAGCTGCAGGCGTTCAAGACCGAGAAGCAGGAGGAGGGCAGCGCCTCACTCGGCGTCGGCGAGACCGCCGCGCTCTACGCCATCACGGAATTCGGCGCCAAGCCCTACACCGAGGACGAGCAAAAGGAGCTCTCGGAGATCGTGCGGGCGTTCAACGACCGCCACGGCACCGACTTCAGCGAGGAGGACATGCTGCGCTTCGAGCGTGTCAACCGCGACCTGCTCAGCGACGACATGACCGCGATGCTGCGCAACAACCCGCCGGACGTCGTCTACGGCGCCTTCGCCCAGGCGTTCTTCCAGGGCGCGATCCAGATGTTTCAGAAAGACAACGAGATGCGCAACATCGTCATGACCGACCCGGACGCCCGGGAGAAAGCGACCCGGCACTTCTTCAATCGGGCGTTGCGGGAAGTGCATGAAGGTGCGGCTTCATGACGCGCCCAATGCATCGATGGGCCGTAGGTCTACGGCGACAACGAGCAAGAATCACCGCTGTGGTGATGTGTCGAGCGCTCTGCGGCTGTTCGTGGCGCGCCACGGAGAGCATTGATGCGAGGCGCATCGCCGTCGAGGGGAGGGCGGTTCAGCCGTTGCCGTCCGGTTCCGGGGTGGACTGCGCTTCGCTTGTCCACCCTACGCCCTGTGCCTGCTCCTCTTGCCCGGCATCGTCTGCTCCGCATGTAGGGGAAACAGCTCAGATGCCGAAACAGTTGAAGAATGGTCATCGGCGGGGCGCAGCGCTTCCCACAGCGGAATAATCCGGACATCGAGGTGACCCCATGAGCCAACCCGCAGGGCGCCTGGCGACCTATCAGGACATCCTGGACCTGCCGGAGCATATGGTCGGCGAGATCCTTCACGGCACCTTGGTGACCCACCCGCGTCCGGCGCCCAAACATCTGCTTGCCAGCTCGTCGCTCGGTGTCGAGCTGGCTGGTCCGTTTCAGATGGGACGCGGTGGCCCCGGCGGCTGGTGGATCCTCGATGAGCCGGAGCTGCATCTGGGGTCGCACATCTTGGTGCCGGCCCTGGCCGGCTGGCGCCGAGAGCGTCTGCCGGGCCTGCCTGAGACGGCCTATTTCGACACCGTCCCGGACTGGGTGTGCGAGGTGCTCTCGCCCGCCACCGCGAGGATCGACCGCGGCGACAAGCTGCCGCTTTATGCGGCCCAGGCGGTGGCCTGGTGCTGGCTGCTGGATCCGGATCTGCGCACCCTCGAAGTCCTGCAACGGCAGGACAGCCAGTGGCTGCTGCTTGGGACTTTCAAGGACGATGCGCGGATACAGGCGCCGCCCTTTGCGGAGATCACACTCGACCTGACGGCCTTGTGGACCTAGTGCAACAGTGCGGCAATTCCCAAACCGATTGCCGCTGACCGCAATCGCTGTGAGGTGGGAGCCCGCTTGCGGGCGATCTTCTGCAGCCGCGAGCGCAGCGAGGTCGCCCGCAAGCGGGCTCCTACAGCGCTGGGAGCAAAGCTGCCGGTTTTGCTGGTGCTCAAGGCCCCTGTGCGGCGACGGGGATCTCCTTGATGGGCACGACCTGGGAGTCGCCGGGCCGCAGGGGCCGTCGGACGCTGCCGCCAACCGGGGGCTGGGACGCGTTCTCTGGTAGCTCGGGCGCGCTCCGCGCAGCGACCGGCCTTACTGCGGGCTGGTCGAGGAGTGCACGCTGAAAGAGACCCCCTCGTGGGCCTTTAGGTGAGAGACCACGGCGAAGAGATTGTCGGCGCGCGGATTGCCCTCGTCGCTCAGCATGCGCATCAGGCTCTTGGGGCTCTTGTGCAGCTCCGCCCCCAGCGCCTCGAAGCCGACGGTCGCGTTCACATAGTCGCGCAGGAGCAGCTTGCCGGTCTCCAGGTCGTTGTTCAGGAACGCATCGAGGGCTTCTTCGAGCAGAGCGATACGAAACGCCGGGTCCGCTTGTGCCCGGGCCTTGATCGTCTCATTGAAATCTCTCGTCAGGGGCATGGCTCAGCCGCCTTTCTTCCGCTGTTTGTAGTCTTCGCTTGTCCACCCTACCGAGCAGCCGATTGTGGTTGCGCTCAAGGGCCATGGACGGCGACGGGCATCTCTTTGATGGGCACGACCTGGGAGTCGCCGGGCTGCATGGTGACGCTGCGGTCGTCGATGCGCAGACGGATGGCGCCCAGGTGTGCCGAGACGGCGCGGATCTGCATCTGTTCGTGGGTGATGTGCAGCGCGAGCGTCTGGCCGCGGTAGCGCAGGCGAATGCGCAGGCTGGTCAGCTCGTCCGGGAGCTGCGGGTTCAGCACGAGCTGCTCGTCGCGGACTTCGATGCCGGTGTAGCAGCGCTGCATCAGGTCCACAGTGCCGGCCATGGCGCCGAGGTGGATGCCCTCTGAGGTGGTGCCGCCCTGGATGTCCGCGACATCGCTCTCGACGGCCTGGCTGAACAGCCGCCAGGAGCGCGGGCGGTCCGAGCGCGCCAGCACCCAGGCGTCGACGACGCGGCTCAGCGTCGAGCCGTGGCTGGTGCGTGCGCCGTAGTAGTCGACGTTGCGGGGGATCATGTCCGGGTCGAAGTCGTAGCCCAGGCGCTCGAACAGCTGCTCCACCACCTCGGCGGAGAGCAGATAGAAGAGCATCAGCACGTCCGCCTGCTTGGTGGCCTGGTAGCGGTTCGGGGAGTCGCCCTCGGCCTCCAGAATGCGGTCCAGGCGCTGGATGTCGCCGTATTGCTCGCGGTAGCCGTCCCAGTCCAGCTCTTGGAGCTGCTCGAAGCCCTCGAACTGGCTGATGATGCCGTCGCCGTGGAAGCATACCCGCAGCTTGCGGCTGACCGTGTCCCAGTGGTCGAGCTCGTCCGGGGTGATGTCCAGCTGGGCCACCAGCTCGTCCCAGCGCTCCCGCGGCAGGTGCTCGGGCAGGGACAGCGCCCGGCAGAGCACCCAGACGGCCATCACCGTGGTGTAGGCGTGGTTGTCGAGGCCGGGCTCCTCGCGGTCTGGGTAGCGGGTGTGGAACTCATCCGGGCCGACGACGCCGTTGATCTCGTAGCGGCCGAGGGTCTGGTTGAGCTGCGCCTTGCTGGCCCAGAAGCGGGCGATCTCCAGCAGCATCTCGGCGCCGAAGAAGGACAGGAACTCGGTGTCGCCGCTGGTTTGGTAGTACTGCCAGATGTTGTAGGCGATGGCCGCGTTGACGTGGCGCTGTAGGTGCGTCTCGTCCGGTGTCCAGTGCCCGGAGCGCGGGTTCAGGTGCAGCTGCTGGCTCTCTTCCCGGCCGTTGCTGCCGGACTGCCAGGGATACATGGCGCCGCGGTAGCCGGCTTCCCGCGCCGCGGCCCGGGCGGCGGGCAGGCGCCGCCAGCGGTACATGAGCAGCGAGCGGGTGATCTCCGGCAGGCGCAGGTTCAGGGTCGGGAAGATGAACAGCTCGTCCCAGAAGATGTGCCCGCGGTAGGCCTCGCCGTGCAGGCCGCGGGCGGGCACGCCGGCGTCCAGGTCCATGACCTGGGGCCCCGCCGTCACCAGCAGATGGAACAGATGCAGGTGCAGGATGGCCGCGGTGCGGTGGTCGTGGTCGTCGGCCAGCTCCAGCTCCAGGTCGAAGCGCTGCCAGAGCTGCTGCCAGAGGAGCGCGCTGCCGGCGAGCAGCGCTGCGAAGCGGGGCGCGTCGGCGATGGCGTTGCGGGCCGCCAGCCCGCATTCGCTGATGGCGGCATCGCGGGAGGTGTAGAGGGCGACCACCTTTTCGACGGCTATGGGCTGGCCGGCGTCGAGCTGCAGCGTGAAGGTCTGGCCGATGCGCTCGTCGGCCTGCTCTAGGCTCGGCTCGCCGGCCAGGGCCTCGTCGTTGCGGTACAGCCGGGTGCGCGCGGCCAGCGCGATCTCCAGGCGCGACTGGCGGGTGCGGACCTTCAGCCAGATGCCGTCCTCGCCGACGGGCTCGGTGGCCATGAGCTCCAGGTGCTGTCCTTCCAGCCCCTGGTAGCGCTCGACGCCCGAGTTGGTGACGCTGCCGTCCAGGGCGCTTTCGACGGTGACGGTCCCCGACCAGTCTTCCGCCGTGATCTCGGTCTCGAGCGCCGCCAGGTGATGCTCCGACATGTGCACCAGCCGGCGCTGGCGAAGCCTGGTGGTGCGTGCGCTGTCATCGCGGAAGCGGACCTCGCGCTCCAGCACGCCGCGGCGCATGTCGAGCCCCTGGTGGTAGTCCAGGATGTCGACGGTGTCGAGCGAAAACTCGGTGCCGTCGTCGAAGGTCAGGCGCAGCGGCAGCCAGTTGGGGAGGTTCACCAGGTCCTCGTTCTCCACCGTGCGCCCGTGCACGTCGCTGCGGGCGCGGTCGTAGCCGCCGGCGAGGTAGGTGCCGGGATAGTGGTGCTCGTTGGCCTCGGCCTCCGGGGCGGCGCCGCGGGTGGCGAAGTAGCCGTTGCCGAGGGTGCAGAGGGCCTCGCGCAGGCGCTCCTGCTCGGGTTGGTAGTCGTGGTAGTGCCAGTGCCAGTCGTTCATGTCCGTCGCTCAACAGATGGGCCGGGCTCGGCGGCGACGCCGGCGTGCTGCCCGACGCCAGCCCCCGCGGGATCGCGCTGCCGGGTCGCGCGCTCCGGCGTGCCGCCACCGCGTCGGCCGGAGGTTCCGGCATAGATACAGCAAGTCGTGGACCAGTCCCGGGGCGGCGCTCGCGCACGCCATCACGCCTGTCCACGGCGAGCCAATGCTCAGGGACCGGTGAGATTGGGCAAGTATTGCTTACGGCTGCCCCGCGTGCGTCGTGGGAGTGCTTCGGCGTAGGTCGGGCCGACATCAGGAGGCCCGACAATCAGCAGGTTGCCGGTAGCGCGGTGTCGGGCCTCGTGCCTCAGCCCGACCGGAGCATTCTTGTCACGCTCGGGCTGGCGCAGCGGTTGCTTGCTTCCGGGATGGAAACGCGGCATCCGATACGGCATGCGAACGCGCCCTACAACGACGGCTTGCCCCGGGGGCGGATTCGGCGCGGACTCTCCGGTCCCGACGGCTGCCCGGTTGTGCGCAGGCCGTCGCGACCAACGGAGACCCCTCATGATGCATACGCCATCGCGCGTCCGATCACCATTGCTTCCCCGCTTCACTTGGCGAGCCAGCCGCCGGGCCGTCGGGCCCGGGCTGGCGGCGGCCCTCGGCGGTCTGCTGCTCGCGGCCGGGGGTGTCGCAATCGCCCAGGACCTGGAGAGCGACCCGCCCGGCGTGCCGGAGCCCGTGACGGCGGTGGGCGACGCACAGCCGGAGCACACCGGCGTCGAGGCGCCGCCCGGCTCCGAGCTGTGGACCGAGGCGCGGCTCTTGACCACCTACAGCCTCAACGAGCACTTGAACCCCTTCGATATCGACGTCGGTGTCGACGGCGACACCGTGACCTTGAGCGGCATCGTGGACACGCCTGTGGCGCGCGATTTGGCGGTACTGCTGGCGCGTGATCTGAGCGGCGTCGACAAGGTGGTGGACCGCCTGCAGGTCGCGCCGCCGGGCCAGACAGAGCGGACCGTGAACCCCTTCTACCGCAGCGTGACCGAGGCCAATACCAGCGCGCGGGTCAAGCTGCAGCTATTGTGGCGCGAGCCCGTCTACGGGCTGCTGGTGGACGTGACCACCAGCGGTGACACGGTCATCCTCTCCGGCGACGTCCGCTCGGCGGAGGACAAGGCGCTGGCCGAGCGGATCGCCCGGCGCACCGAAGGGGTCGCCGCGGTGGAGAGCCAACTGACGGTGGACCCGGACGCGACGGTTGCCGACGAGGCTCGGGAGGTGATGACCTCGGCGGCGGAGCAAGTGTCGGATGCCTGGCTGACGGCGCGCGTTGCGGCATCGTTGCGCTTCGACCGCACGCTGGACGCGGCGCGGGTCGATGTCACCACCCGGGACGGTGTCGTTACGCTGTCGGGACAGGTGCCGACGGCGGCCGATAAGCGCGAGGCGGCCGAGCTGGCCGCCGCCATCGACGGCGTGGCGCGGGTCGAGAACCTGATTGCTGTTGACGGCCCCGAGGCCTGAGATGCGCCGCCAGACCAGGGCGACCGCAGCCTGGGCGAGCCTCATGGACTCGCCTGCCACAGTCGGTTCATTTGCCCCTAGCGGCGGTGGAGCTGCCCCGGCGGCGTGAGCGGCTTGATCGCTGCTGACAGCCGTGTCGCGGCAAGGATGCCGCTCCCACGGGCACGGCGTCGCCGTGGGAGCGGCCTCTGGCCGCGACGACTTCCAGGGCGCTGGCAACGGCGCGTCGCGGCAAGGATGCCGCTCCCACAGGCGCGGGGTCGCTGTGGGAGCGGCCTCTGGCCGCGACGACTTCCAGAGCGGTGACAGCGGCCCGTCGCGGCAAGGATGCCGCTCCCACAGGCACGGCGTCGCCGTGGGAGCGGCCTCTGGCCGCGACGACTTCCAGAGCGGTGACAGCGGCCCGTCGCGGCAAGGATGCCGCTCCCACGGGCGCGGAGTCGCTGTGGGAGCGGCCTCTGGCCGCGACGACTTCCAGGGCGCCGGCAGCGGCGCGTCGCGGCAAGGATGCCGCTCCCACGGGCGCGGAGTCGCTGTGGGAGCGGCCTCTGGCCGCGACGACTTCCAGAGCGGTGGCAGCGGCGCGTCGCGGCAAGGATGCCGCTCCCACGAGCGCGGAGTTGCGGTGGGAGCGGCCTCTGGCCGCGATGACTTCAAGGGCGGTGGCGGCGGCGCGTCGCGGCAGGGATGCCGCTCCCACAGGCACGGGGTCGCCGTGGGAGCGGCCTCTGGTCGCGACGACTTCCAGAGCGGTGACAGCGGCCCGTCGCGGCAGGGATGCCGCTCCCACATCCGCGGGCTCGCTGTGGGAGCGGCCTCTGGCCGCGAGGACTTCCAGGACGGTGGCAGTGGCCCGTCGCGGCAGGGATGCCGCTCCCACGGGCGCGGGGTCGCTGTGGGAGCGGCCTCTGGCCGCGACGGCTTCCAGGGCGGTTGCAGCGGCCCGTCGCGGCAGGGATGCCGCTCCCGCGGGCGCGGGGTGGCTGTGGGAGCGGCCTCTGGCCGCGACGGCTTCCAGGGCGGTTGCAGCGGCCCGTCGCGGCAGGGATGCCGCTCCCACGGGCGCGGGGTCGCTGTGGGAGCGGCCTCTGGCCGCGACGGCTTCCAGGGCGGTTGCAGCGGCCCGTCGCGGCAAGGATGCCGCTCCCACGGGCGCGGGGTCGCTGTGAGAGCGGCCTCTGGCCGCGACGGCTTCCAGGGCGCTGGCAACGGCGCGTCGCGGCAAGGATGCCGCTCCCACGGGCGGCCGGTCACCGCGCTATCGCCGGCATCACTCCACCTGCTCCTCGATCACCCCGCAGGCGATGCGCGGCCCGGCGGCACCCGATGGCTGGGAGCGATAGTCGTCGGCGTTGGCGTGGAGCACCAGCGCGGCGCCGTCGGCGTCGAGCAACTGCTCATCCATCTCGGCCACTTCGGTCATGACCTCCAGCTGCAGGGCGCCGGTCTTGGGCACATGGATGTTCGGCATGTCCCCGAGATGCGGGCCGTTCTCGGTCAGATAGCCGTGGCTGGTGTCGGGCGCCATCAGATGCCCGCCGGCGGACTTGAAGGGCGGCTCGCACTTGCCGGTCTCGTGGATATGAAAGCCATGCACGCCCGGCGGCAGGCCGGCGAAGTTCACGTGCAGCAGCACACCCGCCGGCGTCTCATGCAGCAGGGCATTGCCGACGAGGTCGCCGTCGCGGTCGTGGATCTTGGCCTCGGCGACAGCGCCCTCCTCGGCTGCGGCGGGCAGGGCGGTGACGGCAGCGATGACTGCGGCACTCAGGGCGGCGCGTACCCCAGGAAATGGCGTCGGAGAGAGAGGGTGTCTGGACATGGGATAAGGCTCCTGGTCGGGTCGAAAAACTTCGTCGGACACCCAATCAGGTGCCGACCTCGACTCACAAGCAACCTGAATGCCGTCCCGCAGCACGCCCCATGCGAGCGCTGCCGGATAGCGCGCTCTCAATGCGGTGACAGTAACTATAACTCAAGGTGGTGAGGAAAGGGTGACGGCAACGGAATCGGCCCTGCGCCGCCGGTGGCAGGCACGCCTGCGTATACTCCCATCACCCCTCACACTGGCCGTGGAGGCCCGCCTCGTGCTCAGCAGCGCTTCGATAGGGCCGGCGATGGGCCCGCCACGCCTGCTTCGCCGCCGTCTGCTCTTTGGCGCCCGCCTTGGCTTACTGACGGTGCTGTTCGCGCTCGGTGCGACAGCGGCCTTGGCCCAGGGCGACCCGCTACAGGCGGTGGAGATCACCGCGGCGGACATCGGCCAGGATCTGGAGGACGCGGTGCGCCGGATGCAGCCCCTGGTGCAGCGCTACGGCTACGCCGGCGTCGCCGGCGCGGTTGCGGCGGAGGGCTTCGGGGTGCCCGCACCCGGGCAGACCTTGCTGATGGCGGGCGCCCTGGAGGCGGCCCACGGCAAGCTCAACCTCACGCTGCTGCTCACACTGGCCGTCATCGCTGCCGTGCTCGGCAACAGCCTGGGATATGTCATCGGCCGACACGGCGGGCGGCCGCTGCTGCGAAGACTGCACGTCAACGCAGCGCACGAGGCAAAGCTCACCGCCCTGTTCGATCGCTTCGGTGGCGGCTTCATTCTGCTGGCCCGGTTCTTCGACGGCCCCCGGCAGCTGAACGGCATCCTCGCCGGCACCCTGGCCATGCCCTGGTGGCTGTTCACTGTTTTCAACGTGGCCGGCGCCGTGCTCTGGGTCAGCGTCTGGGGGCTCGGCACCTTCTACCTGACCGAGCACCTGCACAGAGTGGACGCCGCGCTGCGGGCGCTGAACCCCTGGGTGGCCAGCATCGCCGTCGCCGGCGTGCTGGCCGTCCTTGTGTATCTGTTTCGCCGCGCGCATTGAGCCGCGGGCCCGGTGGCCATCCCCGGAGGCAACAGGGTGTCGTCTTGCCCCATCGGAAGCTCGCCTGTACCGCCAGGCAGTCGCACCACGGCCAGGCCTGCCTCGGCGCCATGCGCGGAGCCACGGCACGGCACAGGTCTTAACCAGCAACATAGCTGCGCACCTGCGAGCGCTACGTCCGAAAGAGCGGGCAAGCACCGATGGCAGCCGCGCCAGGCGTGCCGCGGTGTCGGTCGGGCGGAGGTTTTTGGTGCCTGACAATGCAGGCGGTGGCGGCCATCTGAGGAAACGCCGAGCGATTGGCGTTTCCCCTAGAGCAGGAGCAGCGTCGCCAGGCCGAGAAAGGCGAAGAACCCGACCACGTCGGTCACGGTGGTCAGCACGACGCTGCCTGCCAGCGCCGGGTCGATGCCGAGGCGGCGCAGGATCAGCGGAATCAAGACGCCCGCGAGGGCGGCGCACAAGAGGTTGAGCAGGATCGCGGCGGCGATGATGCCGCCGATCGCCCAGTTGCCGAACCACACAATAGCGAGCGCCGCCACCACCAACGCCCAGAGCAGGCCGTTCAACAGGCCGATGCCGATCTCTTTCAGCAGCAAAATGGAGGTGTTGACGGTGCCCAGCTGGCCCATGGCGAGGCCGCGGATGACCAGGGTCAGGGTTTGGCTACCGGCGATGCCGCCCATGCTGGCGACGATGGGCATCAGCACCGCCAGCGCCACCACCTGCTCCAGGGTGTTCTCGAACAACCCGATGACCCAGGCCGCGAGGAAGGCCGTCACGAGGTTGATGCCGAGCCATACAGCGCGCCGCCGGCTGCTGACCACGACGGGGGCGAACATGTCCGTTTCTTCATCGAGGCCGGCCATGCCCATCATCGAGTGCTCGGCCAGGTCGCGAATCACATCCACGACGTCGTCGACGGTGATGCGCCCCAGAAGTACGCCCGCGGGGTCCACCACCGGCACGGAGATGAGGTCCTGCGCCTCGAAGCGGCGCGCGATGTCCGCCTCGGGCGCGTCCACCGCCACCGGCTCGAAGTCGGTCTCCATGAGCTCGGCGATGGGCGTCTCGGGCTTGGCCGTCAGCACGCGGCGGGCCCGGACGATGCCCTGGTAGCGGTTGCCGCGGTCGACGATGTAGAACTTGTCGGTGTTCGGGGGCAGGTCTTCGAGGAGGCGCAGGTAGCGCAGCAAGGTGCCGACCTTGATGTCGGCGCGCACCGCGATCTGGTCCAGATTCATCAAACCGCCGGCACTGTCCTCCGGGTAGGAGAGCATGGACTCCACGCGCTCGCGCTCGCGCCGGTTCAGCGTCAGCAGGATCTCGCGGCCCAGATCGCCCGGCAGGTCCTGGATGAGGTCGACGAGGTCGTCCGGCGCCATCTCCCGGGCGGCGTCCACCAGGTCGTCCTGCTCCATTTCTGCGGCGAGGCGCCGGCGGACCTCTTCGTGCAGGTGCCGCAGGACTTTGCCCATGCGGCCGTGCTCCACCATGTCCCAGGCGGCGGCACGGTCGGCGGCGGGCAGCGACTCCAACAGCCCGGCGATGCGCGCCGGGTGGAGCTTGCGGAACAGCCGCCCGATGCGCTTCAGCTTACCGCTCTCCAGCGCCTCGAGCACCACGCGCAGCTGCGTCTCGTCCGCGGCATCGGCGCCGCCGGCGGTCGATTCCGCGCCAGTCGCGTCCGCCGACGGCTCGGTGTCTTCGCCGGCGCCGGCCTCCTGGGTCAACTGCGCCCGGAGCGCGGGCGAGAGGTGCGACAGCACCTTCTGCTCCAGTGGCTCGTCGATCTGCTGCCAGACACTGATCCGCTGCGCCGGCGTCAGGGTTTCCAGCAGACTGGCGATCTTTGCCGGATGCATCGCCTTGAGGAGGCGCCGCATGCGCTTGCGCTTGCGGCGTTCCAGTGCGTCGCGAATCGCATCGACCTCGGTGTGAATCGTGGCTTTATCGGTTGTCATGGCGGACTCTCTTGGGGAGATACCGATTGATTGGGCATCTTGATCGCGGAGCGCAGCACCGAGAAGGTCTACCGCGCGGCGCTGACGGAGCTGTTCGATGCGGGCGAGTACATCAACGCCTTGAGCAAGAAGAAGACGACGAAGCATGCCGAGGCCGACGCCGATCAGGAACGAGATTTTCGATACCGATACCGATACCGACGCCGACCCCAATCGGGGACGAGAAGGGTCTCCGAGCTTCCACAGTGTTGCACTAGGGAGCTCTGCCGTGCTGTCCGCGGCAGGCCCCACGGCGGCTCGGCGATGCCTGGGTGGCGTAGGCCGCTTGCGGCGTCGCTGGCGTGGGCAGCCGCGTTTGATCGCGGGCCGGGCCAATCGGCTATCATCGGCCTATGTTGCCAGTGCCGCCGGCCACCGCCCGAGGCAGAATCACCACCGTGCCGACCAAATCCAAAGCCCCACCGCCGATTACCCCAGAGCAGAGTGTGAGCGAGGCCTTCGCGACGATTCTGCACCACAACTACGACTACATGCTGACCTGGCGGGAGAGCGCCCGCAGCTGGGAGGACATCGAGGGTGTGCACCAGGTGCGGGTGGCCTTTCGGCGCATGCGCTCGGCACTCACGCTGTTCCGCGACGCCATCCCACGCGAGGCGACGGCGAGCTGGAACGATGAAATGCGTTGGATCGCCGGAGAGCTCGGCAATGCCCGCGACCTCGATGTCTTCATCGACGAGGCCCTGGGGCCGGCGTCTGCCCTGTTGCCGCTGCCCGGCGCCGACCAGCTGCGCGAGCTGGCCGAGCAGCGCCGCGCGCAGGTCTACGCCGAGCGCGTGGTGCCCATGCTCGACAGCGAGCGCTTTCAGCGCTTCTGCGATGCATTTCCGCGCTGGCTGGACGGCCGAGAATGGGAGCAGGCAACCACGAAGAAGAAACAGGCCAAGCGCCTGGAGGCCGGCATCATCCAGTTCTCCCGGCAGCTGCTCGACAAGCAGGAGCGTCGGGTGCTCTCGGCCGGCACCAACGTGGACCGCGAGAACGCGGAGGAGATGCACCAGCTGCGCATCGAATGCAAAAAGCTGCGCTACGCTGCGGAGTTCTTCAGGCCGCTGTTCGCCGACATGGATGTGTTCATCGGCCACATGAAGGGCCTCCAGGATCTGCTCGGTGTCATGAACGACGTCGCCGTGACCCGGACGCTGATGGACGATCTGCTCGGCAACAGCCGGGAGCACGACGTGCTGATCTACGCCGGCGGCATGATCGGCTGGCGCACCTGCGAATTCCGCCAGCTGCTGGAGCGCTTCGACGATTACTGGGATGAGCTCGTGGAGGCCAAGCATCCCTGGTGGAAGAAGCAAAGCGGGAAGAACTGAATCCGGCGAGGCGCCCAAAAGCAGGGGTCTTGTCGGCTGGCGGCGACCCCGCGCCCGCAGAGCCGCTCCAGGCCAATCAGAGACTACTCCAGACGCTCGCGACGGAGTCAGGTGCTCTCCACGGCGGGCGGCAGTGGCTGGCTCGGTCCGATCGGTCGCAGATCGTGAGGATCGAGGGCATTGCCAGCGGCATCCAAGACCTGGACCGGGCACGGCGCCTGTCGGAGCACGGCGCCGGTGACGTCACGACCGAGCAGCCGATCGAGCCCCGTCTTGCGGCGGCCGCCGATGATGATGATGAGCGCGGACTCGATGCGCCGGGCTACCTCGACGATGCGCCGCTCCGGCACGCCGGGGACGACCAGCTGGCGCAGCGCGACCCCGGCCGCATCGGGCTCGTCGGCGACCGCCTCCGCGGCGAAGCCGGCCAGCAGCTCCTTGGCGACGTCCAGGCTTGGCCGCAGCACGTCGCCGTCGTCGTGGTGCCGGTAGAAGCCCATGGTGCGGGAGGTTTCGTGGAGGATGTGCAGCGCGATGGCGGGCTGCCCGCGGTGTGCCGCCAGACGTAACGCTTGGCGTAGACAGTGTCGGCCACATTCATCGAAGCGCACGGCGGCGACGACCGGTCCGGACTGGGGCCAAAGGTCGGACGGGCTGGCGGCGCTGGGCATGGCGGGGGCCCTCGACTGCGGTGGCTTCGGTCCTCGATTCTAGCCATATGGCCGTGCCGATTCACGAGTTTTTTGCTGGGTTTTGCTAGCCGCCCTCCAGCGTATGCGCAAGCGTGCGCAGGTCGCCGGCGATGCTTTCCAGCTCCTCGGCATTCGCGCGGCCGCGGGCGTTGCGGGGCTCCCGGGCGGCAATGGACTCCAGACGCGCGGCCTCGTCCAGCATGCGCTCGCGCTCGCCGTCCAGCTGGGCGAGCTTGGCGCCGAAGGCCCTGCGCATTTCCAGGGCGGCTTCGATGCGCTCGTCGTCGCTGGCCGATTCGCTCAGGTCGCGGCAGGCCGTGGCCGCCTGCATGGAGCTGCGCCACCACTGCGCGAAGCGTGCCCGATGATCCGCCAGGGTGTTCAAGGCGATGGCCATGGCGTTGATCTCGTCACGGCCGGCGGGGTCGGCGTCCAGGCGCTCGCGCGGAACCTCCCGCGTCAGCTGATCGAGCAGGCCCACCATGCGTCGTACCGGTCGCACGATGCGGGCAGTGATCAGCAGAGCCAGCACGAGGCCCAGCAGGGGCGTGACGGCGGCGATGAGCAGGCTCCACTGTGCGCGCCGTGCCGCGTCGTCGGCGATGGCGGCGCTCTGCGCCGACATTGTTGCGGTGGCTTCGGCCAGATTGTCTTCCACCAGGGGTGTGATGCGGGCGGCGGCCTGGAACATTTCTTCGCTGAGCCGGGCGATCCGCTCGTTCTGGTCCACCAGGGCGTGGAAGTCCCGGCGGTAGTCGTCGAGCAGGGGGAGCAGGGCGGCCTGCTGCTCGTCGGCGATGGCCGACGCCTGGATGCGCGCGGTGATGTCGTCGGCGATGGCGTCCACCATGGTGATGTATTGCGCATCCCCACGCAGCAGATAGTCTTTCTCGCGACGGCGCATCTGCAGGACCGCGGTCTCCAGATCCGGGATGTAGTGCGCCTGCAGGAGATCCTCGATGCGATGGGCGCGATCCCGGAAGGCCCCTTTGCCGCCGTCGAGCGGCTCACCGGCCAGCACGCGCTCGGCGTATCGGGAGAAGCGCTCGCGGTAGGCGGCGATCTCGTCGCTCAGGGCCTGCTTGGTGTCGTCGCGCAGCTGGGAGGCGGTGAGCTCCGCCTGCATTTCTTCGAGCAGCGCATAGACCCGCTCGCGGTATTCGGGCTCGCGGCGCAGGCCGAGGTCCTTTTCGCCGCGGCGCACCTGCAGCAGCAGCAGGTAGAGCCGATCGACGTTGTAGTGTGCGGCGCGATCCTGGAGCTGGTGCACCGCCCTGCGAAAGGCCCCCTGCAAGCCCGAGTCCTCATCCAGGCCGCGGATGCGCCAGGCCTCGACGATGGCCTCGAAACGCCCGGTGAAGTCCTCGCCCAGGGCGCGGACGGCAGCGGCGGTGCGGGCAGCGGCCGCGTCCATCTGCGCGAGCTCCGCGGTCTCGGCCTGGAGCAGCTCGGCCTGGTCGAGGCTCTGCTCGGCGAAGCCGAGGTCGCGGGTCAGTAGGAAGCGATCGGCCGCCGCGCGCATGGAAGACACGCGACTCTCGATGACGAAGGCGTGTGCCTGGCGCGCGCCATAGACCGCCGAGAGATCCTGGTAGGCGGCCGCCATGTCGCGCAGGCTGGTGTGGTAGTACCAGATGACCCCGAGGAATATCAGTCCGATGGCGCCGAAGCCGAGGACGATCTTCTCGCCGATGCGGAGACGAGTTGCGAGCTTCTTCATCGCAGCGGACCTCGTGGCTTGGCCCTCGGGCTTGGCCCCGGGGCGGTGAGCTCGACGCTCGCTGCGCCGTGCCGGGCGGCGCCGCAGCACGGCCGGCAGGTCCCGCGGTGCGCTCGGCATGGGTCGGGCGCAGGCAACGGCACCCGCGGCTCGGGCCGGATGCGCCGCGAAGACGCGAGAGCGAGGCCCCAACGTTACAGAAAGATTACAAAACTATTGTCGTGTTGTGTCAGTCTTGTTTTCAATCCCTGGGGCAGAGGGCAAGCCGGTCTCGGTGCTGTTGTGGTAACGGCTGATTCGCCGCCGCGGCGTCGCTTCCGACGCCGCTTTGAACGGGCGCCGTGCGGCGTAGCAGACGCCGACGGCGCCCGCAGCCATTAACGCGATCATGTATCTCCGACCATGCCTTACGCCTCGACCGAATCGCGCAATCGCTTCCTGCGCTACTTCCAGGAGCTCATCCAGGACATGGAGGAGTGCGACGACTTGGAGCTGGCCGATGCGCTGCGTCTGGGCGAGAAGAAGGTCCGGGTGCCGCAGCCGGCACTGCCTTTGCAATTGCTGCTCGGCCGCGGCGAGGGCTACCAACTGCGCCTGGAGCCGGAGCTCACAGTGCGCGCCGACGGCACCTTCGCGCGCAGCGGCAATGTCCTGTTGTTCGACCCCAGCACTTTTTTCGAGGGCATCAGCGGCTTTCTGCGGCTGGCGCCGGATGCGTCGCTCACCCTCGGACGGGAGGACCCGGTGCAGCGCCGGCTGATGGCCTATCCCAAGCTGGTGGCCGACAACCATCTGCGCCTCAAGCTGAGCGACAAGGGCTTGGCGTTCAAGAACAAGTCCCGCAAGCGCGGTACCTGCGTCGCGCCGGTGCCGGATACGACCGAGGCGGAGCACATGCTGCGCTGGCGACGGTCGAAGATCGAAGGCTTGGCCAAGGCCGTCGGTGCGCCCATCGACACCCTGCCGCGGGGTGAGGCACTGGCGCTACTGGAGCGGGTGAATGCGGTGATGGAGCAGGAGCCCTACAGGCTGCAGACGGATGACGGTCGCCCCGGCGGGCTGGTGCGGCTGCCGGGGCGGCTGGTGCCGATCTTCGTCGGTGACCTGCACGCGTGCATCGACAATCTGCTGGTGATCCTGACCCAGAACGGCTTCCTGGAAGGGCTCATGGAGGGCAGTGCGGCGCTGATCATCGTCGGCGACGCCGTCCATCCGGACGCGCCGGGGCACGAGGAGGAGATGGACCAGTCGATGCTGCTGATGGACCTGATCTTTCGGCTCAAGCTGCGCTTTCCGGAACGGGTCTTCTACCTGCGCGGCAATCACGACGACTTCGCCGAGGATATCAACAAAGGCGGCGTGCCCCAGGGCCTGTTGTGGGAGCGGGCGCTGTACGACCAGCGCGGCCCACGCTATCGGGATGCGATGCGGCGGCTCTACGACCTGTTGCCCTACGTGATCGTCTCCACTCGCTATATCGCCTGCCATGCGGGCGCGCCGACCATGAAGGCCTCGCGCAAGGATCTCATTCATGTTCGGGACAAGCCGAAGCTCGAGCATCAGCTGACCCATCTGCGCCTGCGCAAGCCCAATTCGCCGACGGGCTACGGGCCGGCGGACGTGCGCCGCCTGCGCCGCCGGCTCGGTGTGGCTCCGGATACGCCCTTCGTCGTGGGGCACACGCCCCTGTCGCCGGACGAGACGCTCTGGATCGATGCCGGCGGGATCGAGAATCATCACGTCTTGTTCGGCGCCAAACCCGATCGCGTCGGGGTCATCACCCGGCCGCGCGGCAAGCTCGTGCCCCTGATCTATCCGAGCGAGCCGGTCCTTCCCGTCTACAACCGCTTGGTCCGGACGGGGCGGATGGTCGCTTGATGCTGGCTTGTCGCCCGCTCGATCCTGCCAATTGCCGACAGCGTAGGGAATAGCTCGGCGCGCCGCTGAGCGCTGCTGCCGGCAGCGCAACCCTGAAGGCATGGACGTGCCGTCATAAGTCTGTCATCTTTTCGTCATAATTCGGCCGCGGGATGCCGTGCGACGGTGCCCTCCCTCCCCAGGCCGGCGCGCTCACCACCTCAACATCATTTGCGGCCGAGGCCCTGCATGGAGGACGCATGAGCGATAAGCACGAGACGGGACCCATTCTCGTCCCGGTGGATTTCTCTGCGCCCTCGGAAGCGGCGCTGCTCCTGGGCGTGGAGCTGGGGCGCTGCCTGCAGCGGCGGCTGTTGGTGCTGCATGTGGTGCACGACCCAGGCTCGATGCCCGGCTACTACAGCCAAGCCCTGAAGCAAAAACACCTGGCCCGCATTGAGGACGGCGCCGCCGATATGCTGGACGACTTCCTCAAGCGTGTGGTCAAGGCGCATGGCGACCTGGTCAAGCGCAAGCAGCTCGATTCCATGCTCGTCACCGGCCTGCCCAGCTCGCGCATCCTGGAGGTGGCGAAGAAGTCCGATGCCGCCATGATCGTCATCGGCAGCAAGGGCCTGACCGGTTGGAAGCACCTGATGATCGGGTCGGTGGCCGAGCAGGTGGTTCACCTCGCCCCGATCCCGGTCACCGTGGTCAAGTCGGACCGCAAGAAGCGAGGCTGAAGGCTTGATCATGCGCGCACTTCGGCGCCGGTCCGGCGACCGTCTGCCGCCCTGGCTGCCCGTCCTGATCGGCCTGCTCCTGGCTTGCGCCGCGTTCGCGGTGCTCGGCGACGACGACGTCACCGACGACATCGACTGGCTGAACATGGGCATGGGCCTGTTCGGCGGCTTGGCGCTGTTCCTGTTCGGCATGGAGCAGATGGCCGACGCGCTGAAGGCCGTCGCCGGCGACCGCATGAAGGACATCCTGGCGCGGCTCACCACCAACCGCGTCATGGGCGCCCTGACCGGCGCCTTCGTCACCGCCGTGATCAACTCGTCGTCGGTGACCACCGTGCTGCTGGTGGGCTTCATCAGCGCCGGCCTGATGTCGCTTGCCCAGTCCGTGGGCGTCATCATGGGCGCCAACATCGGCTCCACGTTCACGGCGCAGCTGATCGCCTTCAAGGTGACCAAGGCCGCGCTGGTCATGATCGGCATCGGCTTCCTGATGATGTTCGTGGGCAAGCGCGAGCGCATCCGACAGTACGGCGCCATGATCATGGGGCTCGGGTTGGTGTTCTTCGGCATGAGCGTCATGAGCGACGCCATGGCGCCGCTGCGCACCTACGAGCCCTTCCTCGACGTCATGGAGGAGATGGAGAATCCGTTGATCGGCATCGCGGTGGCGGCGCTGTTCACGGGTCTGATCCAGTCCTCCGCTGCGACCACCGGCATCGTCATCGTCATGGCCAGTCAGGGCCTGGTGAACCTGCCCACGGGCATCGCGCTGGCCTTCGGCGCCAACATCGGTACCTGCGCCACCGCGGCGCTCGCGGCCATCGGCAAACCGCGTGAGGCCGTGCGCGCCGCCGTGGTGCATGTGCTGTTCAATGTCGCCGGTGTGCTGGTCTGGGTGGGCTTCATCGATCAGCTGGCCGAATTCGTGCGCTGGATATCCCCCCAGTACCCCGATCTCTCGGGCAAAGAGCGTTTGGCGGCGGAGGTGCCGCGGCAGATCGCCAATGCCCACACCATGTTCAACGTCGCCAATACGCTGCTGTTCTTGAGCTTCACCGGGCAGTTCGCACGCTTGGCGGAATGGCTGGTGCCGGACAAGCCTCTGGAGGAGGAGGACCTGGTGGTACGCGCCAAATATCTCGACGATGTGCTGCTGACAACGCCGTCGCTGGCGTTGGATCGGGTGCGGCTGGAGACCCTGCACATGGGTGAGCGCGTGCAGGAGATGATGGAGCGGATCATGCCCGCCATCCTCAGCGGCAACAAAGAGCAGCTGCACGACATCGAGCGCATGGACGACGACGTCGACATGCTGCACGCGCAGATCATCGACTATCTGGGCAAGATCAGCCGCCTGACGCTGACCGAGACACAGACGGGCGAGCTCATCCGGCTCATGGAAGCGGTGAATGAGCTCGAGAACATCGGTGACGTGATCGAGACCAATCTCATCGTGCTCGGCCACGAGCGCATCGACGAGGGTGTCTCCATCAGCCAGCCCACCCGCGAGGTCCTGACCAACTTCCACTACGCCGTCAACCGCGCCGTCGAGTGCGCCGTCCAGGCGGTGGCGCAGAACAATCAGCTGGCGGCACGCACGGTGATTTCGATGAAACAGGAGATCAACCGCATCGCGGAGTCCGCCGCTGCCCACCAGGCGCAGCGGCTCGTGGCCGAGGAGCCCAACCGCATCCGGACCTACACCATCGAAGTGGACATCATCGAGAAGCTCAAGCGCATCTACTACTTCGCCAAGCGCATGGCCAAGACGGTGGACAGCGAAGAGAGCATGGAAGAGGCTTAAGCCTTGAAGGTCTGTCGCGGGCTTGATCGTCAGCGCGACCAGTAGGATCGACGAGCGACAGCGAAGTCGACCCCTGAGCCGCCCGCCGCCCGTTAGCTGGTGGACTGCGCTTCGCTTGTCCACCCGCCCTGCGCCTGCGCGAGCGCTCGGCCTCAGCTCCCCATCCCAATATCCGCCCCCGGCCGGCTCGTCGGGGGCTGCCGGCCTGCGCGCAGCCGGCGCGAAAAATCGCTTGACGGCGGTCGGAATCGGCGTAAATTCCCGTCAGCACTCGCACGGGTGGAGTGCTAACAATCTCCGTCACGGGCTCGCCGGCCGGTGGGTCCGACAGTATCGAGGCAAGAAGCATTTGAACATTCGTCCATTACATGACCGCGTGGTGGTGCGCCGGCTCGAGGAGAAGCGCACATCCGCCGGCGGCATCGTGATCCCGGACTCCGCGGCCGAGAAGCCGATTCAGGGGGAGGTGCTCGCGGTGGGCAGGGGCAAGATCCTCGACAACGGCGAGGTCCGCTCCTTGGATGTCAAGGTCGGCGACCGTGTCCTCTTCGCCAAATACGCCGGCACCGAAACCAAGGTGTCGGGCGAAGACGTGGTGGTCATGCGCGAAGACGACATCATGGGTGTCGTCGAGTAAGGACATGCAGGTCCGATTATTTTTCGCTCAGATTTTGCGAGGCAAACAGCAATGAGCGCTAAGGAAATCCATTTCGGGGAGGAGTCCCGCGCCCGCATCATGCGCGGCGTCAACCTTCTGGCCAACGCCGTGAAGGTCACCCTGGGGCCGAAGGGCCGCAACGTGGTGCTGGAGAAGAGCTTTGGTGCGCCGACGGTCAC
Organism: Thiohalocapsa halophila; assembly: GCF_016583825.1. Lineage (GTDB taxonomy): Bacteria > Pseudomonadota > Gammaproteobacteria > Chromatiales > Chromatiaceae > Thiohalocapsa > Thiohalocapsa halophila. The sequence goes on from NZ_NRRV01000033.1 coordinate 52,742, forward strand.
CAAAGACGGCGTATCGGTGGCCAAGGAGATCGAGCTGAAGGACAGGTTCGAGAACATGGGCGCGCAGATGGTCAAGGAGGTCGCCTCCCAGACCTCCGACATCGCCGGTGACGGCACCACCACCGCCACCGTGCTGGCCCAGGCCATGGTCCGCGAGGGCCTGAAGGCGGTCGCCGCCGGCATGAACCCCATGGACCTCAAGCGGGGTATCGATCAGGCGGTGGCGACGGCCGTGGCAGGGCTGAAGGCCATCTCCCGGCCCTGCTCCGACAACCGCGAGATCGCCCAGGTGGGCACCATCTCCGCCAACGCCGACGAGTCCATCGGCGAGATCATCGCCGAGGCCATGGAGAAGGTCGGCAAGGAGGGCGTCATCACCGTCGAAGAGGGCAAGGGCCTGCACAACGAGCTGGAAGTCGTCGAGGGCATGCAGTTCGACCGCGGCTATCTGTCGCCCTACTTCATCAACAACCAGGACACGCTGCGGGCGGAGCTGGAGGACCCCTATATCCTCCTGTACGACAAGAAGGTGTCGAACATCCGCGACCTGCTGCCGGTGCTGGAGGCCGTCGCCCAGGCCGGCCGGCCGCTGCTGCTGGTGGCCGAGGATGTCGAGGGCGAAGCCCTGGCCACGCTGGTGGTGAATGCCCTGCGCGGCATCATCAAGGTCAGCGCCGTCAAGGCGCCCGGCTTCGGCGACCGCCGTAAGGCCATGCTGCAGGACATCGCCATCCTCACCGGTGCCACCGTCATCTCCGAGGAGGTCGGTCTGACGCTGGAGAAGGCCACCCTGAACGAGCTCGGCTCCGCGAAGAAGGTCCAGATCAGCAAGGACGAGACGACCATCATCGACGGCGCCGGCTCCGAGGACGACATCAAGGGCCGCTGCGAGCAGATCCGCGCCCAGATCGAGGACACCACCTCCGACTACGACCGCGAGAAGCTCCAGGAGCGCCTGGCCAAGCTCGCCGGCGGTGTCGCCGTCATCAAGGTGGGTGCTGCGACTGAAGTCGAGATGAAGGAGAAGAAGGCCCGTGTCGAGGACGCCCTGCACGCCACCCGTGCGGCGGTGGAAGAGGGCATCGTGCCAGGCGGCGGCGTCGCCCTGGTGCGCGCCCAGGCCAAGCTCAAGGACCTCACCGGCGCCAATCACGACCAGGATGTGGGCATCGCCATCGCCCGCCGGGCGCTGGAGGAGCCGATGCGCCAGATCGCGGCCAACGCCGGTGCGGAAGGCTCCGTGGTGCTGCACCAGGTGGCCGACGGCGAGGGCAACTACGGCTACAACGCCGCCACCGGGGACTATGGCGACCTGGTGGAGATGGGGATCTTGGATCCGACCAAGGTCGCCCGTACGGCGCTTCAGAACGCGGCCTCCATCGCCGGACTCGTGATCACCACCGAGGCCATGGTGGCCGAGGCGCCGAAGGACGAGAAGGCGCCGGCGATGCCGGGCGGCGGCATGGGCGACATGGACTTCTGATCGGCCCATCCGGCGGGCGGGCTGGCGCCCGCCCGCCGGATTTTTTGATTTCTGAGCCCTGGCGCCGTGGGAGCGGCCTCTGGCCGCGATGGCTTCCAGAGCGGTGGCAGCGGCGCATCGCGGCAAGGATGCCGCTCCCATAGCAGAACTCCGGACATACCCCCTTCAACCGTCTGAATTTGAGCTATAATTGCGGCATTGCTCGATAAATAAATACGAGACTGCAAGCCGCCATGCCAGGCACCGTTGAGCTTCCCCTGCTGCCCGAA
>NZ_NRRV01000034.1 GCF_016583825.1 Thiohalocapsa halophila
ATGAAAGTCCTGAGACCGTTTCGAGGTATGTTCGTTATCATTCTGATCTCGTGAATTTTCGATGATCAGAGGTTTGTTGCCATGCCCCGCTGCGCTGCGGCTTCCGTGCCTGTTTCGGACCAGGAGCGTCAGGTGTTGGAGGCGCTGGTGCGCCGACACAACGCGCCGCGTGTGTTGGCGACACGCGCGCAGATTGTCCTGCTGGGCGCTAACGGCGTCGGCGTCCGCGCCACCGCGGACCGGCTGTCGCTCGGGCGCGCAACGGTGCAGCGCTGGCGCCGGCGTTGGGCGGGCAGCGTCGGGGCACGCTCGGTGTCGGTGCTGGAGCGCTTGGTTGATGCGCCGCGCCCCGGCACGCCGCCGACCTTCACGCCCGAGCAGATCTGCTCGATCCTGGCGCTGGCATGCGAGCCGCCGCGGCGCGACGGGCTTGAGCTGAACCGTTGGACACAGGCCGAGCTGGCCGCGGAGATCGTGTCCCGCGGCATCGCCGAGCGCATTTCGGCGGGCTCCGTCGGGCGTTTCCTGCGCGAGGCCGATCTCAAGCCGCACCGCATCCGCGGTTGGCTCAACACACCGCGCGATGAGCAGTTCGACGAGAAATGCCAAGACGTCTGCGACGCCTATCGGCTCGCGCCGGAACGCGCCGCCGCCGGCATCGAGACGCGCAGCATCGACGAGATGACCGGCGTGCAGGCCCTGGAGCGCGCCGCGCCCACCTTGCCGATGCGCCCCGGCCGGGCCGAGCGGCGCGAGTACGAGTACATCCGCCACGGTACCCTGACCCTGATCGCCGCATTCGATGTCGTCACCGGCACGGTCACCTACCGCATCGGCCCGAGCCGCACCGAGCAGGACTTCGCGCAGTACTTGGCCGAACTGCTCGCACAGCGCGACGACGACGCCCGTTGGCACCTGATCATGGACAATCTCAACATCCACTGCTCGGAAGCCGTCGTGCGCTTGGTCGCCGCGGCCTGCGGCATCGACCGCGACCTCGGCGTCAAAGGCAAGCACGGCGTCCTCAAGTCGATGGCCACGCGCACGCGCTTCCTGTGCGACACCAGCCACCGCATCGTCTTCCACTTCACGCCCAAGCATGCCTCGTGGCTCAACCAGATCGAGATGTGGTTCTCCATCCTCGCGCGCAAAGTCATCCGCCGCGGTAACTTCATCTCCGTCGAGGACCTCCAACGCAAACTCTCCACCTTCATCGACCACTTCAACAACACCCTGGCCAAGCCGTTTCGCTGGACCTATACCGGCAAGCCGCTCGCGGCTTGAGTTGCAGACGGTCTCGGGATTTTCATAGCAAAGCACTAGGCTATGACCAAGACTACTATCTGTGGTTCGCTGACCAGGCGCAGCTCCTGCGGGCAGGAAAGTGGCATCAGCTTGATGTCCAGCACTTGGCCGAGGAGTTGGAGGACATGGGGAAACGCGAGAAGCGTGCCCTACGCAGCCGAACCGTGGTATTGCTCGCGCATCTGCTGGACGAAGCCTTCTGGCCAAATACGAGCCTTGCCTGAGGAGAGCCCGAAGGCGACTGGCTCTGCGAGGTCGTCTCCCCCGGCCACGAGAAAAAGGACACCTTGACCCTACCGCTGCTGCTGAGTCGCCACCGCGTACACGCCTCACACCGAGCGCTTGGGGGAGACCTATCCCGAAGCACGACGCCTCCCGATTCGGGCAACTGGTCCGGACACCCAGACCTTCACCTCGCAGTGTCCGTTCTCAGCGCTCGAAACCTTGGACGACGACTTCTATCCTAATCCGCAAGGAGCCACTCACCCAACGCCAGACCCCGCTGGAAGCTGCCCCGCACGCCTGCTTTGTCATACACAATACAGGGCATCATGCACCTCCTAACAGCTAATGGTGACCCCATGAACATCGCGGACCAGATTTACGAAACCGTGAAGAACCTGCCCGAAAGACAGGCCGCTGAACTGCTCGACTTTGCCGAGTATCTGAAGGCGAAACTTCCGGCATCGCCGCCATCCTACATGCCGACCGAGGCGGCTCAGCAATTTCGCGCCGCACTGCGAGCCTGGGTTACTTCCCAACCTGAACAATCCGAGAATGCGTCGGACTTCATCCGTCGCCTTCGTGACGAGGCACGGTATTGATGGCTTATGTCGATACCAGCGTGTTGCTCGCGCTGTTCCTCAACGAGGCGAAAACGGCGGACGCTTGGTCCTGGCTCGACCGGCAAGCGTCCGATGCGACCACCGTGAGCGACTGGACGCTCACCGAGATTTCGAGCGCCTTGAGCGTAAAACGGCGCATGAGCATGCTCGATGATTCAGACATACATTGATGTCCTTTCCAAGGTCAGAGACTTTGCAAAGAGCCAACTCGCGATCATCACACTCGACCACGCCGATTTTCAGCGTGCCGCGGCGCTCTGCGACCAGTGGCAGTTAGGCTTAAGGGCGGGGGACGCGCTACATGTCGCGATTGCCGAACGACGCAATCTGACAGTCTGTACCCTGGATCGGATCATGCGCGGAACAGCGGTCAGCCTCGGAATGCCCGTCGAAACGCCATGATGCCGACCAACGATCCTTGAGGTGAGCCTCCAGAGCATCGCCACACCCATCACGGCCAGAGGCCGCTCCCACACAGCGCCGGCACGCTGTGGGAGCGGCATCCCTGCCGCGACAGACTTCCAGAGCAATCTGCATCTCGACCTCCCCGACATCGCCGCAGTGCAGATTCTCAACCCCGCCGTCGACCCCAGCGAGCTCACCGGCAAGTACATCGTCCTCGATGTCCTCGCTCAGGACGCCAGCGGGCACTGCTACAATGAAATGCGCGATGAACGCCTGCCGAGCATCTCCCTCGGCAACATCCTGCAGATGAACCTGGTCGAGCTCACGAAAGCAGACCGTCTCGGCCACACGTCCGGCCCGCTGCGCGCCTGGATCACCTTCTTCAAACACTGGCAGGAGGAGCTCCTCATGGCCCAATTCACCCACGAGCCGGTCGAACAGGCCATGGACCGCCTCCGCGAGCTCAGCGCCGACGAAGAGACGCGCCGCCTCGCGTTCGTGCGCGCGCGCGCCCTGCACGACGAGGTCTCACTGCTCAACGATGCAGAGCGGAGAGGACTTGAAAAGGGCCGTAGAGAGGTAGCACGCAATTTGATCGCAATGCAATTATTGACCGATGAGCAGATCGCCACCGCTACCGGCTTAACGGAAGCACAGATCAAAGCACTCCGAGCAAGCTGATCGATCACCGCCGCGCCAGACCTTCACCACAACCCCGGCCGTACGGATGGCTGCTCAAGCAAGATGTAGGGTGGACAAGCGCAGCGCAGTCCACCTCACCCCCGCAAGTCCGGCGCGCCTAGGTCGGGCCACGCCGATTGGCACCTCCAACACGCTCAGAGCTTCCCAGCACCCAGTCCGCCCCAGTGCTCAATGCGACTGACAAGGCCCCAAATCCAAGCGATCAAACAGGCAGTCACCGATCACTTCGGCGCCGATGCACAGGTCTGGCTGTTCGGCTCCCGCACCGACGACAAACGCCGTGGCGGCGACTTCGACTTCTATGTCGAGACAGATCTCGACGACCCCGCCGAGGTCATCGACCGCAAGCTGCGCGCGCTCGCCCACCTCCACGCCACGCCCGATTTTGAAGACGAGAAGATCGACCTCGTCATCAGGCCCGCAATCGCCGGCCCCTATCCGCCCATTTACGACCGGGCCTGCCGGCAAGGTGTCCGCCTGTGACGACCCCCAAGCGCTTCAAGCCGCCCCGAAAGAATGCGAGCGCCATGCCGCAGTGCTGAGGGAAGCACGGGAGGAAATCGGTGCAACGCACTTCACCGCCGCAACCGTGCAGCATTTGACCAGCGATAGACTGCGAATACTGGATCAACTGGCTTATCGATTCGGCAAACTGCAGGACACCTTGGGCCTGCGCGTGCTCCCGGGCATACTGGACCTCAGCGAAGAGCCTTTTCTCGATGCGACACCCTTCGCTCAGAAGCTGCAACGGCTGGAGCGCCTGGGCGCCATCCCCAGTGTGGACCAGTGGCGCCTCTTGCGCGAGCTCCGCAATCAGCTGGCCCATGAATACATCGATGCGCCCTCCCTCAAGGCCGCTGCACTGACGCGCTTCATCACTGGCGTCGAAGACATGCTCACGGTCTGGCGCCACGTATCGGCCGACGCCATCCGCGAGCCTCAGTCCTGACGCCAGAGAGTGCCTTCACGGTAGAAGCGCCGCGCTACGCAAATGCCCACCGCGCCCCGTGGGAGCGGCATCCCTGCCGCGACGACTTCCAGAGCCATGAGCCAGCATCCGTCGCGGCGAGACGCCGCGCCCACAGAACACCGCGCCGTGGGAGCGGCATCCTTGCCGCGACGTCTTCCAGAGCCATGAGCCAGCATCCGTCGCGGCGAGACGCCGCTCCCACAGAGCAACGCGCCCCGTGGGAGCGGCATCCTTGCCGCGACAACTTCCAGAGCCACTGCCAGAGTCAGTCGCGGCGAGACGCCGCTCCCACAGCCATCGCCACGGTGGGAGCGCCATCCTTGCCGCGCGGCGATCGACATGCAAGGCGGCATCGGCGTACGCTTGCATGATCCCGACTGAGCCCGCGAGCCAGCGATCGAGATCCTACATGAGCGATCATCCAGGCTACGACCAAGACTACTATCTGTGGTTTGCTGACCAGGCGCAGCAGTTGCGGGCAGGAAAGTGGCACCAGCTCGATGTCCAGCACTTGGCCGAGGAGTTGGAGGACATGGGGAAACGCGAGAAGCGTGCCCTACGCAGCCGAACCGTGGTATTGCTAGCGCATCTGCTGAAATACGCGTATCAACCCGAGCAGCGAGGCCCGAGCTGTACCGGCACCATTCGCGAACAGCGCAAGCAGCTCAGCGCCTTACTCGCCGACAGCCCCAGCCTTACGCCCCTCCTGAAAGAAGCACTCAATGACTGTTATCTCAGCGCCAAGATGCTCGCCGCTGGAGAGACGGGGCTGGGCGAAAGCCACTTCCCGGCTAACTGCCCGTTCTCTCTGGAGCAACTGCTGGACGAAGCCTTCTGGCCAAATACGAGCCTTGCCTGAGGAGAGCCCGAAGGCGACTGGGCCTGCGAGGTCGTCTCCCCCGGCCACGAGAAAAAGGACATCCTGACCAGACCGCTGTTACTGAGCCGCCACCGCGTACCCGACTACTGGATCATCTGGCCCGAGAACAAGACACTGATCGCTTACGCGCTGGACGGCGAAGACTGGCGCATGATCACCACAGTGCAAGGCAGCCAGCGCGCCCATCCCATATACCGCCGTTCGAGGCGCTAGAGATGGACCTGGCCGCCATCCTCGGCGACGAGTGACCACGAGGAACCCCGGCACCCATCGCGGCGAGACGCCGCTCCCACAGCTACAGCGCGCCCCTGTGGGAGCGGCATCCCTGCCGCGACGACTTCCAGAGTCACAGCCAGCACCCATCGCGACGAGACGCCGCTCCCACAGATCACCGCGCTGTGGGAGCGGCATCCTTGCCGCGACGACTTCCAGAGCCACAACCAGCACCCATCGCGGCGAGACGCCGCTCCCACAGATCACCGCGCCCGTGGGAACGGCATCCTTGCCACGACGACTTCCAGCGCCACAGCCAACACCCATCGCGGCGAGACGCCGCTCCCACAGCCAACACCGCGCCGTGGATGCCGCTCCCACAGACCAACGCGCCCCTGTGGGAGCGGCATCCCTGCCGCGACGTCTTCCAGAGCCACAGCCAGCACCCGTCGCGGCGAGACACCGCTCCCACAGATCACCGCGCTGTGGGAGCGGCATCCCTGCCGCGACGACTTCCAGAGCCATGAGCCAGCATCCATCGCGGCGAGACGCCGCTCCCACAGAACACCGCGCCCCCGTGGGAGCGCCATCCTTGCCGCAACACCTCGCAACTCGGCAAGATACAAGGGTGCACAGGCGCAGCGCACTCCACCACTCCCGCCGCCGCCAACCATGCCCGCATTACTCGACCCCACCAACGACTATGTCTTCAAGCGGCTGTTCGCCGAGGCCCCCGCGCTGCTGGTGGCCCTGATCAACGACCTGCGCCCAGACCTCCCCGACATCGCCTCGGTGCACATCCTCAACCCCGCCGTGGAGCCCACCGAGCTCACCGGCAAGTACATCGTCCTCGATGTCCTCGCTCAGGACGCCGCCGGGCACTGCTACAATGTCGAGGTACAGGTCCGCCGCTACGGCGCTTGGCACAAGCGCGGGCTGTTCTACCTGGCGCGCACCCTGGGCGGGCAGCTCACCGCCGGCGAGGATTATCAGGAGCTGCGCGCCTCGGTCGGGCTGCATCTGCTGGACTTCGATCTGTTCACCGCCACCGAGCCCGAGCGGCAGCAAGCGCTCTGGCGCTTCGAAATGCGCGATGAACGCCTGCCGAGCGTGTCGCTGGGCAACATCCTGCAGATGAACCTGGTCGAGCTCACGAAAGCAGACCGCCTCGGCCTCACGTCGGGACCACTGCGCGCCTGGATCACCTTCTTCAAACACTGGCAGGAGGAGCTCATCATGGCCAAGTCCACCCACGAGCCCGTCCAACAGGCCATGGACCGCCTCCGCAAGCTCAGCGCCGACGAAGAAACCCGCCGCCTCGCCTTCGTGCGCGAGCGCGCCCTGCACGACGAGGTATCCCTGCTCAATGACGCAAAGCGGCAAGGCCGCGAAGAAGCTCGCGAAGAATTCGCACGCAACCTCATCGCCATGAACCTGCTCACCGACGAGCAGATCGCCACCGCTGCCGGCTTAACGGAAGCGGAGGTCAAAGCGCTCCGCTCGAAGTGACTGAGCAACAGCAAGCGCTCTGGCGCTTCGAGATGCGCGATGAACGCCTGCCGAGCGTGTCGCTGGGCAACATCCTGCAGATGAACCTGGTCGAGCTCAGGAAAGCCGACCGTCTCGGTCTCACGTCCGGCCCGCTGCGCGCCTGGATCACCTTCTTCAAACACTGGCAGGAGGAGCTCATCATGGCCCAATTCACCCACGAGCCGGTCCAACAGGCCATGGACCGCCTCCGCGAGCTCAGCGCCGACGAAGAAACCCGCCGCCTGGCCTTCGTGCGCGAGCGAGCCCTGCATGATGAGGTCTCGTTCTTGAACGAGGCTAAGCGGGAAGGCCGAGAGGAAGGCCGCAAAGAGGGCCGCGAAGAAGCCCGCGAGGAAGCTCGCAAGGAATTCGCACGCAACCTCATCGCCATGAACCTGCTCACCGACGAGCAGATCGCCACCGCCTCCGGCTTAACGGAAGCGGAGGTCAAAGCGCTCCGATCGACCTGACTGACCGCCAGCCCGCACGAGCTTGTCCACGATCCCGACCACCGTGGCTGCTGACTGCGTAGTCAGGCCATCCTGGCCTGACACAATCAGGGCTGGAAGCCCTGACTACGCAGCAGGGCGCGTCCGACCATGCACACACTACTTGAGCAGACCGCCTCGGCCCCAGGTCCGGCCCGCTGCGCGCCTGGATCACCTTCTTCAAACACTGGCAGGAGGAGCTCCTCATGGCCCAATTCACCCACGAGCCGGTCCAACAGGCCATGAACCGCCTCCGCGAGCTCAGCGCCGACGAAGAGACGCGCCGCCTCGCCTTCGTGCGCGAGCGCGCCTTGCACGATGAGGTCTCACTGCTCAACGATGCAGAGCGGAGAGGACTTGAAAAGGGCCGCAAAGAAGCCCGCGAGGAAGCTCGCAAGGAATTCGCACGCAACCTCATCGCCATGAATCTCCTAACCGACGAGCAGATCGCCACCGCCTCCGGCTTAACAGAAGCAGACGTCAAAGCGCTCCGCTCGAAGTGACTGAGCAACAACAAGCGCTCTGGCGCGTTGAAATGCGCGATGAATGCCTCCGCGCGAGCTCAACGCCGATGAAGAAACCCGCCGCCTCGCCTTCGTGCGCGAGCGCGCTCTGCACGACGAGGTCTCGCTGCTCAACGATGCGAAGCGGCAAGGCCGCGAAGAAGTGGCACGCAACCTCATCGCCATGAACCTGCTCACAGACGAGCAGATCGCCACCGCCTCCGGCTTAACGGAAGCAGACGTCAAAGCACTCCGCTCGACCTGACCGACCGCCGACCCGCACGAGCCCGACCACAACCCCGACCATACGCACGACGACCCGAGCACGGCTTAGCTCCGTCGATCGAGTCGTACCTCGGGCTGAGGAACGAAGTCCGATACGGCGCTGACCACGGCCGTCTGATTGTCGCGCCACCCGACATCACCCAACCGCCACCCAGGCACGCCCAGGCCCGCGGGAAGCACGACTTGTCCAGTGCCCCACCCGTGGGAGCGGCATCCTTGCCGCGACGACTTCCAGAGCCATGAGCCAGCACCCGTCGCGGCGAGACGCCGCTCCCACAGAACACCGCGCCGTGGGAGCGGCATCCTTGCCGCGACGATTTCCAGAGCCATGAGCCAGCATCCATCGCGGCGAGACGCCGCTCCCACAGAACACCGCGCCCCGTGGGAGCGGCATCCTTGCCGCGACGACTTCCAGAGCCTAAGCCAGCACCCGTCGCGGCAAGGATGCCGCTCCCACATCACGCACCGAGCCTCCGTCTACCCGCGGACCCCGCCGCCACTGCCAGCCCGCCATCACCTCCCGCGCGCCCACGAAGCAGCTCCAACAAACCACACCAAACCAGCGCCACCCGCCCTTGAGGTATAATCCGCCCCGCACACACGCCCTGCCAGTCGACCACTCCCAGCCTCGACAGCGTGAGCCCATACCATGAAGCGCATGGTCCAAACCCCCGGCGACAACGGCGAGCAGACGCCGCCGGAAACGCCCGCCATCATCACGCGCCAAAACCAGCACAGCCAAATCCCAGCCCACCCGCCAAAACAAACCACAGCAGCCAGGAACATGCCCAAACCCCCAGCCCTGGCCGCACAGCGCACCCCCGTCATCCGCCCACGCAGCGAGAAGACGCTAATCGGCCCGCACCAAACGGAGCGAGCCCGCACCCGCACCATCGCCACGCACGGCCCAGACGCCCGCCACCACAAGCCAGGCCCAGCATGACCAGCCCAGACGGCGAACAACCAACGCTGTCGCCCGCAACCAAGGTCCTCTTTGTCACCCGAAAATGGCCGCCGGCCGTCGGCGGCATGGAGACCTACAGCAAAGAGCTCTGCGCAGAATTACAGAGCCACCTACAGCTCACGGTTCTCGCCCTCCCCGGCCGCCCCGACGGCTCCCCGCCCGGGCCGCCGGCTGTGCTGAAATTCCTACTCAGCACCGCCCTCCAGCTCGCTCGCACCGGCAAACACTGGGATGTCGTCCACTTTGGCGACTTCGTGCTCTTCCCGCTGGCATGGCTCCACAGCAATGTCGCTCCTAACATTGCGCGCGTCATCACCGTGCACGGGCTCGACCTCGTCTACGGCGAGCGACGCGGTTGGAAGCCCTGGCTCTACCGCAAATTCATCGGCTGGGCACAGACGCGCAAGCACAGCATCGACCGCGTCATCGCCAACAGCCACAACACCGCCAAGCTCGCCGAGCGCTACGGCTTTCACAACTGCGCCGTCATACCGCTCGGCGTGCGCGCGCCGCAGCAGCCACCAAAACCATCGCTCGCACAGGGCTCATCGCGCTACCTGTTGTTCATCGGCCGCCTCGTCCCCCGCAAGGGCGCGGCCTGGCTCGCCACCCAGGTCCTCCCGCACCTACCGCAGGACGTCTCCCTCAAAGTCGTCGGCAGTACCTGGTCGCCGCAGGAAGAAAAAGCACTGGCAGCCGCGCCCAAGGTCGAGCGCCTGGGCTATGTCGACGACGAGCAACTCCGCCAGCTGCGTGCAGGCGCCGCCGCCATCGTCATGCCCAACATACCAAGCCCGGACGGCGGCGATGTCGAAGGCTTCGGCATCACGGCCCTAGAGGCGGCCATCAGCGGCACCCCCTTGGTGGCCGCCGACCTCGAGGGCATCACAGACGCCGTCATCGACGGAGTGACAGGCTTTCTAGCCCCCCCATTACAACCGCAAGCCTGGGCGCAACAGCTGCGACACCTACTGGCCTGGACGCAGGAACAGCGCCAAGCCTTCGCCGCCACAGCCCGCGAAGCCACCACCAACTACTACGCCTGGAGCCGCGTTGCCCAAGATACCCTAGAGGTTTACGCTAGCACCCGCGCAGGGCATCCCGCCCACACCCCACACACCCTTGAAGCGAAGCAATGCAGTGCAGCGACGCCCGCACGCCATTCTGAGCCACGCCAGCCGATTGCGAAAAGCACGTAAGATCGAGCTCCTGCTGAGCGCTTTCAGCTCATTACAAGGCGCCAGGATCCTCGAGGTCGGCACCGGCTCCGGCTATATGGCCCAGTATTTCAGCGAGCGCGTGGGCCCAACCGGCCGCGTCCACGCCTGCGACGTCATGGACCAACGCCAGGTCACAGAAGGCTACGAATTCCAGCAAATCCAGGACACGCGCCTGCCGTACCAGGACGACACGTTCGACATCGTAATCACCAACCACGTCATCGAGCACGTCGGCGAGCGCGAAGCACAGATACAGCACCTGCAAGAAATCCGCCGCGTCCTCAAGCCCGACGGCTATGTCTACCTCGCCGTACCCAACCGCTGGGCATTCATCGAGCCGCATTATAAGCTTTTGTTTCTCAGCTGGCTCCCAGCGCCGCTCAGCTCAATTTATCTGCGCCTCCGTGGGCGCGGCAACTTCTATGATTGCCGACCATTGTCACATCGGAGCTTGACACGGCTGCTACACCAGACGGGCTTTCGATTTCACCAGCAAACATTCGCCGCAATCAGCGTCATGCGAGACCTGGAACAACCACACCTCTCCAAACCGAGGCGCTTGGCACTCAGTGCCCCAAGATTCATGCTACCCGCTGTCTATCCAGTCATCCCGACGTTAATCATGATTCTGACGCCTCGCTCACTTTAACCTGAAAGATTTTACAGGTATTTGCCGGCCCAATGAAATTCTGGCTACCTTTCACGCACGGAAATAGCGGCTCAGATGTGTCTATCAAGTTCCTCGCCGAGGGTCTGCGCCGCGCCGGTCACGAAGCCACTGCAGAGGGCTACCCGCATCATCTCCAATACGCACCCTGGCTCCTGCGCACAGCCAAGCCGCCCGCGGGCACCGACGTCATCATCAGCAACTCCTGGAACGGATTCGCATTCCACCGCCCGAAGCTCGTCAACATCACAGTGGAACGCCTGTTCGTGCTAGACCCGGCCTACAAGCCCTACAAGAGCCGCGCGCAATCCTTGTTTCACGATACCTTGGTGCAGCATTGCTTGCGCCGCAGTATCGCCACCGCGGATCGCTGCGTCGCCGTGAGCGACTACACCGCCCGCGCCGTGGCAGAGTATTTACGCGTCCCCAAGCCCCAAACCATTCTGAACGCGGTGGATACCACGTACTTCAAACCTGCCGAGCATGACGCACGCCAAGAAAACCGCAACAGCAGGCCCTTTCGCATGCTCTTCATCGGTAACTTAACCCGTCGCAAGGGCGCAGACTTGTTGGTGGATATCATGCACCGGCTCGGCGACGGCTTTGAGCTCGCATTCACCAGCGGTAGGGACGCCGCCGCTCGCGACCAACTGCCGGCCAACATGCACTGCCTGGGTCAACTCTCCCTCGACGAAGTCAGAACCGCCTACCGCCAAGCCGACGCCCTGCTCTTCCCGAGCCGACTCGAAGGCCTCCCGCGCACGGTCATGGAGTCCCTCGCTTGCGGCACCCCGGTCATTGCCGCCGACACATCATCCCTTCCCGAAGCCGTGGATCATGTGCGCACCGGCATACTCTGCCCGCTGGACGACGCCGACGCCTTCGCGGCCGCTGCCCGTCGGCTCGCCGCCGACAGGGCCCTCTGGTCGAGCATGGTCCAAGCTGCCCGCGAAACCGCCCTCAAGCGTTTCTCCCTAGACCGCATGGTGCGAGACTACATCGACCTGGCGGCGCGACTGCTGGAAGACAAAGGCAACGCCAACGCAGAAACCCTGAGGGCAACGGGCTGATGCCGGCGAGCATCCACAGCACCGCCGAGCCTTTGCCGGTGATGTTCCTCGTCGGCAGCCTCTCCACCGGCGGCGCAGAACGGTTCGTCGCCAACGTCGTCACACATCTCGACCGGGCGAGATTCAAGCCCTACCTCGCGATGTATCGCGACACCATCAGCTACGATATTCCGGACGACGTGACCGTCCGGGTGCTCGGCAAATACAAGCCTTGGCACAACCCGCGCGCCGTCCTGCGGCTCGCTCGCTGGATCGACGCCGTCCAACCTGCAGTGCTCCTCAGCGCATGGTCCGTACCGAATGTTTTCGCCGCCGAAACGCTCCGCTGGACTCGCCACAAGCCGGTGTGGATCGCACGAATCGCCAATAACCCGGCAGGTCGCGAGATTGGGCTCTATGGCCATTGGGCCCGCATAAGCTACAAACGGGCAGATAGGCTCGTGGCTGTCTGCCGAGGTCTGGCCGAGGAGTTCGAACGCTCACACGCTTTCGCACGGGGGCGCACACAGGTCCTCTACAACGCCATTGACACGAAAGCCCTTGCCGCACGCGCTGCACAACCCGTTTCCCTCATGCCGGAGCGCGCCGTTCATTTGATCGCCGTCGGCCGCCTGCATCCGCAAAAGCGATTCGACGTCATGTTGCGCGCAGTCGCCAAAGCCCGGCAGCAGGTCGACGTACACTTGCATGTCCTCGGCGAGGGCGAACTGGCGCAGCCGCTGCAGCAACTCGCCCATCACCTGGGAATCGCGAGCGCCGTTACCTGGCAGGGCTTTTGCGATGATCCGTATCCGTATTTGGGCGGCGCGAACGTTTTTTTGTTGACCAGTGACTACGAAGGTTTGAGCAACTCGCTTCTCGAAGCGCAAGCCTTGGGGCTACCAGCCATTGCAACCAATTGCCCATTCGGCACCAGCGAGGTTGTACAAGACGGAAAAACTGGCTTGTTGTCAAGAGTCGGAGATGTCGACCAAATCGCACAGCATATCGTCGACCTGAGCACGAGCCAATTATTAAGGCAAGCCATGGCTCATGCCGCGAGGGACCGTGTCCGTGACCACTTCTCAATCGCAAAAATGATGGACAGCCTAGAAAACATCCTCAGCGGTTATGCCCCACCTGCTGCAACAACAGAGGCAACTGCCTCACCGGGAGCTAAAGTCAACAATTATAGCGTTGATGATGACGCTGACATCTCGCATGCGCGCAGAGGGTGGACAAGTGAAGCGCAGTCCACCAAATGACAAGCCGCCCGCGTTAATTCCATGATCCCTGTTCTACCCTACTAGCCGCCCTTACCATTCAGGCCGAACAATTAACATGCAGGATACCCTGCCCGAGCCAAACACGCCCTTGCGTGTCGTTTTTTTCGTCGGCAGGTTAACCGTCGGCGGCGCGGAGCGTGTCACCAGCACACTACTCACCAATCTGAACCGCCGCAACTTCGCCCCTGAGCTCGCGCTCGTTCGCGACCGTATCGAATACGATCTGCCGCCAGATGTTCGGGTCCGATGTCTCGAGCGCGAGCACGGCCTCTGGCCGGTAGCGAAGACAGTTCAAACTATAGGATGGCTCCGCCGATGGCTCGCCGCGGACCCGCCGGACGTTGTTGTAAGCATGTTCTCCCACTACAATTTGCCGACCGGCTCCGCAATAGCTTCGTCAAGGCAAAATGTAGCTTGGATCGCCCGCGTCGCAAACAGTCCGACGAAGATAGAGGCAGGACCACATGCGCTCTGGGCCCGCATGGTGTATCCTTCGGCTCGATGCATCATTGCCAACAGCGCCGGATTAGCGGATGGGTTTCGGCAACATCATCGCAGCCCAGCTTGGCCAGTACTCCATGTTCCGAACCCGCTGGACCTGGAGTACGTCCACCGCAGCGCTGCGGAGGAGCCAAAGTTCAGCCTCCCTGCGTCGCCTATCGTAGTCGCCGCCGGACGGTTGGCCCCGCAGAAGCGCTATGATGTCATGCTCCAGGCGTTTGGCCGCATTTCATCGCATACCGGCGCACACTTAGTAATTCTCGGCGATGGCCCTCAGCGCACTGCCCTGAAGAAGTTGATTACAAAATTAGGCCTATCTGACCGCGTCACTTTGGCGGGATTCCACAACAATCCTCACCCTATCATCGCGCGCGCATCGCTCTTCTTGCTGACCAGCGATTATGAAGGGTCTCCCAACGCCTTGCTCGAAGCCCAAGCATTGGGGATTCCGGCAGTGTCAACACAATGTCCTTTCGGTCCGGACGAAATCATCGACGATGGTACTACCGGATACCTCGCCGCCTGCGGCGACGCGGATGCGATCGCCGACGGCGCCCTAAGAGTGTTGACGGCCCCGGATGGCGGTCGCGCCATGGGCTCCAGTGCTCGTGAGCGAATAAGCGCGCGTTTCGGGCTGGCGACCACCCTTCCTGCTTGGGAGAGGACACTCCATCAAGCAGCGACTGGTAGCCAATCCAGCCCGTTGACTTGAAGGCGGCACGGCCGCCCTGTTTCCTGAAGCCGAGGTAGGTTGCTGATGTCCAAAGGCCTGATCGCATATTTCCGCCACCAGACTCCAACCCAGCCTCAGGCCTGGGCCGAGAGGTTATGCGCCCGCATCCGACCCGACAATGCTCATCCGCGACAACCTCGTGTCGTAGTAGAAGGTAGCGCCGTCTCTGTAGTTTACGACCCAATGCCCAATTTAGTGGCGGACGGTTTGAGCTTCCTGCTCGGCGCAAGCTCCGAGTCTGGCAACCACCAGCTTCATCCCGACAGCGCCGTCCCGAGTGGTACTTTTGCATTGCTGCGCGCCGGCGGGCTCCGCGTCGCTGCATCGACGGACTACACGGCTTCTCGCACCATCTGGTACTGCCACACCGACGAGGTTTTCGTCGCTGCAACCTCCCAACGAATGATTTCGTTCGTACTCGGGAGTTTCAGCCCCAACCAGCGGGCGCTTGCATGGTTTCTCGCCGGCGGGGCGCTGGGGCCGGAAAACGCCTGGGACCAGCGCGTCCACGTTCTGCCGGGCAACAGCACTGTCCGCTTCGATGCCGAGCGCTGGCAATCCACGCTCGACATCGGTGACCCTCTCACTGTTCGGGAAATCAAACGACCTATACAGGAGCATAAGCACCAGCTTCAGACCGCAGTCGAGGAAGCGGTTTCATCGATGATTTCGCAGGACGCATCCTGGGTGTTGGCCCTGTCGGGCGGAATGGACAGCCGCAGTCTTCTGTACCATCTGCAAGGCAACCCCAACGTCGAGGCCGTCACCTGGGGCCTGGCCGAATCGCGAGATATCGCCGACGGCGACGCAGCCGTCGCGGCACGGCTGGCCGCCACCGCGGGCATGCGCCACACCCACTGGGCGACGGACAACCGCCAAGACGAGCTTGACCAGGTATTCTCCCGATTCATCGCTGCCGGAGAAGGTCGGGTCGACCATCTTTCCGGATATATGGACGGGTTGAGCTTATGGTCAGGCTTGTCCAGTCAGCACAGCGTAATGATCCGCGGCTACGACGCCTTCGGCACCAAGCCGATGGTCGGCACCGACTATCAAGCCCGCGAGTCGAGCATCCTGATTTCGAGTGCCGACCTACGCGGGTCGTTTCTGCCTGCGGCGCTGCGCAGCTCCAACGCGGATATCCCCGAACGGCTTCGCCAAGGCGAGAAGGAGTCGCTCAGTGACTGGCGGGACCGGCTTTGGCTGGAATACCGCACCCCTTACATCACCGCAGCGCTCGATGACGTCAAGTTCGCGTATACGGAGGTGGTCAACCCCCTCTTGTCTCGGCCCGTGGTCGAGGTGGTCCAGACGCTTCCCGTTCGCATGCGAACCCGCAAGCGGCTGTTTCGCCAAATTGTGGAAGAGATGTTTCCGGGGGTGCCGTTCGCACGGCGAGATTCGGTACGGCACATCGCAGCCATTTCCCGGCAACAGGATGTCAAGAACTATGTTCGCGACCGCTTGGCGCAGATTGGTCAGGAGTCGCCGATTCCACAGCCCTTCGCCGAGTGGCTGGCGCAAAATCTCGAGCAGCGCCAGCAGTCCACCGCACTTCGCCATCGCGCCTTTACGTTCCTGAGCAGCACGCTGCCGCCGACCGCCAAAGACGTGCTCAGACTGCTCGCCCAAAGACCACCTACGATGGACGTCCGCCGCGTCGCCCTGCGCGTCGTCCTCGCAGATCTGGCTACCAAGCAGCTCGCCGAAGATGCTGCGTCCGGGCTATCGAACGCCGCCGCTGGAAGGAACGCCGCGCCGGCAGAGGCTTTGTAGTCTGAACACGCACTTTACGGACGCACAGCCCCTCGCACGGATTTTCCTCGATCAGCGCGGCCACTTATCACTTAAGACAGCTCCCAATGCTCAGGGCGGCGCCGTGCATATTCCGCGAGCGTCGAAGCGCTCTAGCGCTTCTTCCGGCTTGTACACCGCTCGATACATCGCATAGACCAAAACCTCCAAATGGCACCAGCGAAGCGCCGGCAAGCCATGTCCGTGTCACTGCTGCATAACTCTCCACCATGTCTAAAGGCCTGATCGTCTATTACCGCAACGGAACTCCGCCTGACGCTGTCACTTGGGCGCAAGGTTTCTGCGAGCGCCTCCTGCCGGACAACGCGACAGTCAAGACTCCCCGCGTGGTCGCCAGCGAGCACGCCTTGTCCGTGGTCTATGGTCCCTTGCCCAGCCTGTTGGCGGACGGCCTGAGCTTCTGCCTTGGGGCACCTGCCAATCCCGGTCCCACGCACCTCGCCATGGATGCGCCTGCCCCCGACGGTACTTTCGCATTGCTCCGCTGCGACGGCCACGCGGTCAAGGCGTCGACAGACTACACCGCCTCGCGGAGCATCTGGTATTGCCTCACCGAAGACGCCTTTGTCGTAAGCACATCACAGCGGATGCTTGTCGCTGCCCTCGGGAGTTATCAACCCAATACGCAAGCGCTCGGCTGGTTCCTCGCGAGCGGCACGCTCGGCCCGGAGAACGCCTGGGATGCGCGGGCGCAACTGCTGCCCGGTAACAGCACCATCCGCTTCGATCCCCAGTCCTGGCGGCTAGACCTCCAACCCGGCGGCACGCTCACCGTCCGTGAGGTCAAGCGGCCGGACCTTGAGCACGAGCAGCGTTTGCGCTCAGCGGTCGACGAAGCCGCCGCATCCATGATCTCTGAAGACCAACAGTGGGTGCTCGCGTTGTCAGGTGGCATGGACAGCCGCAGTCTGCTGTACTATCTACAAGAGAAAGGCAATGTCGAAGCCGTCACCTGGGGCCTACGGGACGCACCGAAACGCCCGGACAGCGACGCCGCCTTGGCCATTCAGTTGGCACAGCAGTGTGGACTCAAGCACTCTTATTGGGTCACCGACATTGAGCAAGCGAACCTCGAAAAGGTATTCGCGCGCTTCGTGGCTGCCGGCGAAGGCCGCCTGGACCATCTCTCGGGCTACATGGACGGACTCGCGCTTTGGGCAAGGCTCTCCGCGAAGCCCGTGACCATGATACGCGGCTACGATGCATTCGGCAGCAAAGGGCCGGCTCGCAACGAATATCAAGCGCGCGATGCCAGCACGCTGCTCACGGCGGACGATTTTCGCGACGCCTTCCTACCCGACGAGCTGCGCGCCTCGCCGGATCAGATTCCGCAAAGCCTCGGACGCCGTCCGAGTGAATCCCTGGCCGATTGGCGCGATCGTCTCTGGCTCGAATACCGTACGCCTTATGTTACTGCGTCCCTGGACGATATCAAGTTCGCGTACACTGAAGTCGTGAACCCCTTACTCTCCCGCCCGGTCGTCGAAACCTTCCAGCAACTGCCCGAGCACATGCGCACCCACAAACGCGTGTTCCGCCACATCGTAGAGCAGATGTTCCCCGGCGTACCCTTTGCACGTCGCGACTCAGTCCAGCATATCGGCTCTATTGCCCGGCAAAGTGATGTCAAGACGTTCCTGGCCGACAAGCTGCGCGCAGCCGGGGGCGACTCGATCCTGCCCGTTTCCTTTTCCCATTGGCTGGCGAATAACCTCGATCAAGGGGAAGAGCGCATCGCACGCCGCCGCCGCGTGGTTGCGACAATCCGCACCTACATGCCACAACCCGTGCAAGACATGCTCCGGGCCATCGGCCACAGAACACCGCGTATGGATGCGCGGCGCGTGGCCATCCGCGCGGTCCTGGCGGACCTCGCCACCAAGCAGCTCGCGGCCGACGCGAGCTTCCACCATCGGTCAACGCCTCAATGACCACACCCGCCCCAGCGCGGCCGGTAACCTCCTACCGGATCACGCTCCGACGCTGATGCCTGCCATCCCATGAAAGTCGTCGCGCTCACGAGTGGCCGCACAATGCCTTCCGCCCGGTTTCGGGTCCGGCAATACATCCCGGCCCTCGCCGAGCGCGGTGTCGAGGTCCAGGAGCACCCACCCCTGCTCGAGCAGAACGCAAAGCTCCCGGGTGCCCTCGGCCGTATCCGGCCCCGCTACCTGGGACCACTCGGGCTCGGGATGGTCGCCGCCCATTACGCCGCGCGCATCCCCGGAGTGATCGCATCGAGATTCGGCGACATCGTTTGGCTTCAGCGCGATCTGCTGCGCTGGGGCGTCAGCTACGAGCCCCTACTCAAACGACCCCTCGTCTTCGATGTCGACGACGCCATCTGGCTCAAGCGCCCCTTCGTTGGAAAAATCGCGAAGTCTGCAACTGCCGTGTTCGCCGGCAACCAGTTCTTGGCCGACTGGTTCTCCCAGCACAACCAGAATGTCTTTGTCGTACCAACGGCCATCGACACCGACCGCTTCAAGCCACGCGACCACCGCCCCGAAGGCCAGCCGTTCACTGTCGGATGGACCGGCTCACGCCCCAACCTTCGCTACCTTCAGTCAATTCAGCGACCGCTCGGACACTTCCTGAGAGAACATGGGAACGCCCGCCTGCTGGTCGTATGCGATGCCTCCCCAGACCTGCCGGACGTGCCCTCGAGTCGGATAACATATCTCCGCTGGACGCCCGCCAACGAAGTCGAGTCTCTCCAGCACATGGACGTCGGGATCATGCCCCTAAGTGACGGCGATTGGGAGCGGGGAAAATGCAGCTTCAAGATGTTGCAGTACATGGCGGCGGCTCTCCCGGTCGTCGTATCGCCCGTCGGTATGAATCGCGAACTGTTGAGAGCAGGGGACTTGGGGCTTCCAGCGACCTGCGACAAGGAATGGCTGGACAGCCTCTTTGAACTTGCGCGCGATCCAAGCCGCGCCGAGGCCATTGGACGATGTGGAAGGAGGACCGCAGAAACGAGCTACAGCGTTGAAGCGATTTCCATGAGGTTGAGAGCTTTGTTTTACACGATCAGGGAGCCGCGCCAAACCGCTAACGCGCGGTAGCACGAGGCCCCGGAACCGACTGTTATTTTCAGACAAGCAGCAAGTACACACCCCCAAACCACAGCCTCCTCCGCAACAAATGCGAATCATCAAGTCTGCCCGCCGGATCGCACAGAAAATTCGGCCTCCTAACCCCACCTCTCCTTGCGTGCGGCGACTCAATGCAGTGCGATTCGAGCGATCCGTGGCCGACTCACCTCCGTACTTGAACGTCCTGCTGTCTTCCTGTCGGCTCAGAAATATGAGCGGCGGACCAAACACCGTCCTTCAACTCGCCGTACGCGCAGCATTGCGCGGCGTGCCGGTCCGGATCTTTTCAGCCTTTGCAGATCCTGACCGTGATTCTGCTCCCCTGCTGCGCCATGCGGAATCCATCACGGGGCAACAGATCCCAGCAGGACAGCTGACCTTCGCTTCAGCTCGCCCGGGCAAAGATCCTTGGTCTTTCGGCTCGGAGGACCGCTTCCTAGCGACCGCCTGGGGAACAGCTCACTTGGCGCGCAGCGCGATAGCACAAACCTCGGGCAGCAAGTTTACCTATCTGATTCAGGATTTTGAGCCCGGTTTCTTCCCCTGGTCTTCCGAGTATGCGCTCGCCTTGGAAACCTACGGGATGGATATGTTGCCGATTGTGAACGAGCCGACTGTGGCTTCATTTTTGAGGGACCTTAAAGCGGGCCGCTTCTCCGATCCAGACTTCTACCACCAGACCACCAGTTTCTGGCCCGCAGTAGACCGCAACTTCTTCTGCCCCGAATCCACCCGAAGTCGAAAGCGCAAACTACTTTTCTACGCCCGCCCGCAGCAACGCCGATTCATGTTCGACATCGGCATCCTGGCGCTCAAGCAGGCTTGCCGTCGCGGCCTGTTGCCGCCGACAGACTGGGAGGTCATCGGGGTCGGAGCCCATTTGCCAGACATCGCACTGGGAAACGGACAAGTCCTGCGCAATAAGCCATGGCTCAGCTTCGACAGGTATGCGGCTTTGATGCGTAGCGCGGACATCATGTTGTCGCTTTCGCTTGCGCCCCACACAAGCTATCCGCCTTTGGAGGCGGCCGCATGCGGGGCTCTCGTCGTCACCAATACCTTCGGTACCAAGACCGCTGAGGCGCTCGCGCAACTCAGCCCCGACATTATCGCCGCCGAACCCACCCCGCTGGCCTTGGCAGCAGCACTCGAACAAGCGGTCGAATCGGCATCAGCAAAGAAAAACAAACAAGATCGACTGTCATTGCACAGCGATTGGGAACGCGCCCTCGAACCCGCAGTCGACAAGCTGTGCGAGTTCCTCGATAGCCGAGATTGAAGCATCGATGTTGGGACTACTTTCTCAAAAGAGCGTCACAATCTCCATCAGCGCGAACGGCATAATGGCTTGAACGGTATCGCAATGAAGCCCAGCTTGAACAAGATCCGCGCAGCACGATCGGGTAACTCACGATCCTTCTGCGCACCTGCGCTTGTCGGAACGCGGTCGTGAACGCGACGGCTGGCGCACGCAACAACGTCTTGCGGCGAGCCGCTGGACCAAAAGTCGCTAATCGCGCCTTGGTCATATCCCATAGCGCCGGCCTCGCCGGGGCTGAACGATCCCTGCTGACTTGCTCCGAGTACCTCAAGGCTGCCGGCTGGCAGCTCATAGTTGTATGCCCGAGAAGAGGCCCACTCGTCGGCAAACTGACCAGCATCGGTGTAGCTGTCCGCATTATCCACTTTCCATGGTGGACGACAACGGATGCCGGCGTCTGCCGCAACATCAACCGAGCGGCGTCCCGCATCGCCCGGCTTGCACGGGACAGCGAAAGTCAAGTGATCTATTCAAACACCAGCGTCGTCAACGTTGGGGCTGTTGCAGCCATGATCGCGGGCATTCCCCACGTCTGGCATATAAGGGAATTCCTCAGTCGTTCGTGCTTTCTTGGCAAGTTGCAACGCGATTTCGTCAAGGCCGCGTCCAACCGCGTGCTCTTCAATTCTCGCGCAGTGCAGATAGATACCACAGGACCCGCTGGTTGGGGTCATTCCGCGGTGCTATACAACTACGTTTCGAGCCCTACAAAATCGTGCCGCCGGGTCGAACATGATCCGGAGTTGCGCGCGTTCCTGCGTCTGCTTGACGCCGACGACGTCCGAGAGGCACCTAAACTCTTGGTGCTCGGCGCCGTGCAACCGTACAAGCGGCCGGCGGATGCCATCAAGGCACTCGACTTGCTGAAGTCTCGAAAGCCGCACGGCGCAGTGGACAGCCATTGCGCCTGTTATTTTATGCCCAACCGCAACAACCGCGCTTCTTATTCGAGCTTGCCCTGCGCGCACTCCGCCGCGCTATCGCGCAAAACGGCTTCGCGATTCATGATTGGGAGTTTTTGTCAATTGGTGAGCCCCTCCCGCCAATCGATCTCGGCAGCGGCGCGACGCTGGTCAATCGGCCTTGGCTCGCGTTTGAGGATTATGCGGCACTCATCCGTTCCGCAGACGTCATACTCTCACTGATGCTCTCACCACACACCAGCTACCCCCCGCTGGAGGGTGCTGCGGCAGGTGCAGCGGTTGTAACCACCACCTTCCAGACCAAAACGGCAGACGAACTCCACAAGTTGTCTCCAGACCTATTTGCCGCGGCGCCCACTACGGAAGCGATCACCGCGGCGCTTTGCGAAGCCGCGCATGCCGCGGCCACCAAGGCAGTAAAGCGCGATCAACTCTCCCTGCCCGCGGATTGGACGACGGCCATGGAGGCGACAGCCGACGAGGTCAACAGTTGGTTCCACCGCGGGAGTGCAGCACAATCGACACCCGATGACTGACCCGGTGTCGCCTGCTCAGCCTCGGCACCAACCGCAGCCCACGCAACCGGCGTGACTCCAGCCTTCCCGGAACCGGCGGTTGGCTAGCGCTCGCCACACCCATGCAGCATAATTGCTAACGTCGGGTCCCAGATGCCAAAGTTCTGGATCGTCATGGCGGTCTACCGCCCCAACGCCGTTTTCTTGACGGAGCAGCTCAAGTCACTAACGGGCCAAACCCATGTTGACTGGCGCTGCGTCCTCGTCGACGACTCCGACGACCCCGCCGAGCACGCCAAGTTACAGGCCGCCGCTGCCGCCGACAGCCGCTTCCTGGTCAGAGCACACAGCGGGCGCGCCGGTTCCGTCAAGGCATTCGAGTCGGGGCTGTCGCTCACCCCGGTTGACGCTGATTACATCTGCTACTGCGACCAAGACGACATCTGGATGCCGGACAAATTGGCGATCACCGCGGATTTCTTCCGCCGGACAGACGCCATCCTAGTCCATACTGACCTCGCGACCATGGACGAGGCCGGGGCGGAGATCCATGGATCTCTCTTTCGACAGGAATCACGCGTGCTGGACCACCGACTGCTCTACCTCATCACAAAGAACGTCGCTACCGGTTGTACAATGGCGTTCGGTCGGGCGCTGCTGCCCTTCCTGCTCCCGTTTCCCAAGCTGGGCTTCCCGCCGCCGTACCACCATGATCTTTGGACAATCCTACATGCCGCAGCGCGAGGCGACATCGGCGTCATCAAGCGGCCGCTCGTGCGCTACCGCCAGCACGCCGGCAACCAGATCGGACAACGGGAGCCACCCGCCATTCGGCGATTTCCCCGTGCCCTTCTGCGCGCCCCCGCAAGATACCTTGCGAGCTGTCGCTCGCGCTGGCAGCTCCATGCCCGCATCGCATCCGACTTTCTTGGCTCGCTGCGAGAGCACTCGGCAACGCCAGTGTCGCCCGATGTCGACCAGCTGCGGCTATGGCTGCACGCGCGATACCCACCGCGCAGTATGCGTCAACTCGCGCGCGAGCTGTATGCCCGCAAGGATCCTGCATTCGTCGTCGCCCAGCAAATGCTCTTCGGCAAATTGTCGGGGGTTGCCTGTCCGCAAACTGCCCAGATAGAGCGCCACTGGACTGAGTCCATGCGAAGCCCTGATAGACCCACGTGGTAAGTGCTCGCAAACCATGGCCTCTCTCGGGCTCCAACAGCATGACTCCCCTGCCACACTCACGGACCCACCATTGACAACTCCCACTGTCTCGGTTGTCCTGCCGACCTACAATAGGGCAGACACCATCGGCGCCGCGATACGCAGCGTCTTGTGCCAATCGTTCGCAGCGCTGGAGCTCATCGTGGTCGACGACGGGTCGACCGACAACACCTCCGAAGTCGTCGATGCATTAGACGATCCGCACTCGCGCTATCATGTGCAAGCGAACCGCGGCGCCAGCGCAGCGCGAAACGCCGGTATCGCCGAGGTCGCCTGACAGTATATTACGTTCCAAAACTCCAGCAATCATTGTGAATTTGTGGGGCCAGCTCCAGATGGCCTCGGGTCCGCACATTTAGCAACGGCAGGCACGGCTTTTAGACCAACTCATCCTTGGCAATTTTATCGATACGCCAAAGATGTTGGGGCCTTGATCATAACTC
Source organism: Thiohalocapsa halophila (assembly GCF_016583825.1). GTDB lineage: Bacteria > Pseudomonadota > Gammaproteobacteria > Chromatiales > Chromatiaceae > Thiohalocapsa > Thiohalocapsa halophila. Next base: position 23,886 of record NZ_NRRV01000034.1, read on the forward strand.
CGACCACCTTCCGCGTCCGCCTCCGGCGCTCCAGCCTAAGTGTCTGATTTCTTGGGCATGGCGGAAGCTAAACCACCGGCGACACTAGGTTTTGGACGGACTTATGATCAAGGCCGATGTTGGCCTGGATAAAGTCGCTTCGCGCAGTCGGCGGATTGGCTGAAGCTCTGGCTCGGCTCCAAGACTAGAATCTCGCGAACGGGCGCAGAAGCTTGGCGAAGTCATGTTCAAGCCCCAAGCGTCAGGGTTTTGGCGGCCAATCAGCAGCCGCAGGCCATAGCCGCCACCAACAAGGGGTGGCGGCACTGAGCCTGCCGGCGATGTTCGACGCAGCCACGCTCGGCGACATCCGGCCTCACAACACTCCCAACCAGGAAAGTAGCGCCGGCATGCGCTCCATCTGACGGCGCCGGGAGAACCGCTCGTCGTAGCGCCTACGTGCCGCATCCGCCCACGCCGCGGCCTGTGTCGGTTCAGTCAGGGCCTTCACCACTCCCGCAACCATCGATTCAGGCTCATTCCAATCGAAGAGTAACCCCGTCCGATTATGGTCGATCAGTTCCGGAATGCCGTCGGCTGTCGAGGCGACAACGGGGGTGCCCGCTGCCATGGCCTCCAGGATGACACGGGGCAGCGCCTCTGCTCGCGACGGGAACAACATCATATCTGCCGCGCAGATATAGGGGATCGCAGAGGGTTGCTCCGCAATATGGGTTATGCTTGGGCCGTACTTTCCCGCGGCAACTCCCTCAACCAGCGGCAGACCGTAATCGGGTGTCGCCTTCCCCAGGATGATCAGTCTCGCGGTCGGCAGCTTTTTCTTGATGCCTTTCCAGTTCCGCAGCACGATCTCGATCCCCTTGCGCTCCTCCACCGCGCCTGGGCAGATGATCATTTTCTCATCGCCGGAAAGCCCTAGACCGGACCGAATCGCGTCTCGCTCTCCCGAGGAGACACTAGCGACTTCTTCCTCCTCGCAGCAGTTCGGGAAACAGAAGCTGGGCTTAGCCGACAGCTCCGGCATTCGAGTCCATTCTTCCTGGCCAATGCGCGAAACGAAAATCAGCTGATCGAAGGTCGCGAATTCGCGGATGACCTGCGATATCGGCGTGCCCCTAGTGCCGTACTCGAAGTGTCGAGGGGACTCCCTTACGATGAGTGCACTACGCTTTGGCGCGGCGGCCAAAGAGCGCCAATAACTGATGCTTGCCCATCCATTCACGACGACCACTTCGCGGTGCATAGCTCGGCGCATGCCGCTACGCATCAGATGCCGGAAGGATCGATCAAGGCGTCCGCGGACCCGTCCCACCCAGCCACGCCCGTAGCGTTTCCGTGCCTCTGTCCGGTACCAGATCGGTTCGTGGAGCGGATATCCGGCGGCCGACGAATCAAAGAACTCAGTTCGCGGACAGACAATCCGTGTGTCACCGCAATGGGCGAGCAGGGCCTTGGCGAAATCCCGAGCCGACTTTGCGGACCCATGGGCCTCCCCAAGATAGGCGCTCACGTAAAACATCCGTTTCTCCTGGATACCACCGCCTAAAGGGCTGCTACCTGCGTAGGGCGCCTAGCACCCCAGGGTGATAAGCATGATCCTTATGCGGCAACACCGCGCAATGATCGACAGCGTCGAGGCGGGCAGGTTGCTACGCCGCGGGTAGGCAGGCGGCAGTCGAGGACCCCAAGCAGGCGAGCCGTGCTTACCAACGCTGACGACTGACGGCGGGGCACTCCCGCCGGTAGGAACCTCGCCGGAGGCGCTTCGCGGCATCGAGTAGGATTCCCGGCCCTAAGGTTCCGCTCACGCGAAGCCGGTTGAGCTCGAAGCGCGCCCCTGCCGGCAAGAAACGCTCGCCGGGCAGCGGCGACTGCCTTGCAATGCGCGCGAGCTCACGCCCTTCCATCGCAGCGAGGGACGAGAAGCGCGCGGCAGTTACCTCCGAGTCGTAATCCACCGCCTCCGGGCCCCAGCGAGACTGAAGGGCATCGTTGAAGCCGATGACCGCGAGCGCAAGCCGCCGATCCCCAGTCTCCCGGAAATGGGCCTCTAGGTTCTCGAAATGGTACCAGTGCGCGACACGCTGACCGGCCTGCACCCGTGAACGCCCCTTCTGCACGAACTTCACACCCTTGTGCACGCCGAAGTGATACGCCTGAAACGGCGACGGGTCGGGGCTGTGGACGGCCGCGGGCGCCAAGCGTGTGGTGTCCGCGACACGTTGATGAGGATGGTCCACCATGTCTACGAAGATCGCCTCTGCCGTCTGCTGCCACCGGTGGGTGGATCGATACACGTGGAGGCCGAAGATCCGACGGCGCGTCATCCAGTCGTTGAGCGCTATCTCCAGGTGTTCGAGCTCCGGCTCGCTCCGAAACCGCTCCGCGCACTCTTCAAAAAAGGTGGGCCGGGCCAACACCATGTCCGCGTCCACCTTGATGAAGAGATCGACCTCCCCGGCGCGCTCCATGAAGGTCCTATACAGCGTATCGTGCGCCTCCTTATTGGGTAGGTTCGAGAGCACGAACCGGTCAAACGCCGGCAACGTTTGCCTATCGATGGATTCAAGGCACTGCTCGAACTCGTTCTCAATGCAGTGCGTAATACCGACAAGGATGTTCAAAAGATTACCACTGAGCGTTAACAAGCTAAAGCGCTAATCATAACAAGCATACGGATGGTGGGCGTTGCTCACGTACTCCAATCCAGAAAAGTCGACGCTCATATCGCTCACTCCAAATAGCCAAATCGGGCAAGCTCAAGCTCCGCTATGCGCCCGAAAGTCCGACGGTCGGATAGCGAGAGGCAGTCTGCTTGTCTCTTATCGATCCGCGGATCAAGGGCGCGCACAATCTCCTCTCGGTCAAACCAATAGTGCCGATCCACCTCCCCGAACCCTACGCCATAATCACCGCTCGCGCCCCGCTTACCCTTCGCCTTGAGGCGCAAATGTTCCAACGTACTTGGTTCGAGCCCCAGAAACCGGAAAAGCTTTTCTGAGACCGCGAATGGATCTTCCAAGACGTCCTCGAACCGAATGACGTCAAAGTGTTCGCAGGTCTCGGCCTGACTCAGTATCTGATTCACCGTTCTAGAATACAAACGTGCCGCGTCTTCCGCCGAACCTCCCCGACGAACTACGCCATCGCAAAACGCGAACCCGTTCCGGACCAAGCCTATGAAATGGCATTGTGCATATGTGGCCGCGATGAAGCTCGACAATGCCACATCGTCCATCAACGACTTCAAGCAAACGACCGTTTCTTCAATCTCCTCTTGTCGATAACGCCTGTCCGGCGCAGCCTGCCCCTGATCCTCATCCTCCAGACACGCGATTTTAAGATCGTAGGCTACGCTCTTAAATCGTGCTCGTAAGATGGGCCCGATCACCGGACTCAACCCGAAACCTTTCCGGATCAGCTTGCCGACTACCCCAAGTCGGCCGATTATCTCCCTCACCTCGTAGCGCGGCAAACAGACTGATGGATGCGACGCGATCAGATTCCAAAGAATATTCGACCCACCCCGAGGCAGTGCGGCGATTACTATTGCGCGATCTTTTCCACAAGGCGGTATAGTCATGGCCATTGCCCTCAAGCAATTTCACTCGATTCTTCGCCAGAGTATACCCGGTCAACTACATACCCACCGGATATACCGCCCGACCCTGTGATTCGGGCAGGCATCGATCATAACGCCGCACGCGCACGTTCTGACCCGGTAGCCAGCAGGCCAGACGACGCGAGTGATTTCAGGGGTTTACCAAGAGCGAAACGATCGGCTACGCCAGGCTTTACACGGACTTTCGATCAGGGACATTCCGCAGGGAAAAAAAACCGGTGATACGATTACCCACGAAGACTGCCGCCTGAAGATTTCGCGACCGGCTAGCGCCTAGCCGTATCCACCATCGTGTTCCAGTCACATCCCAGGACACTAAGCCCATCGCACAAAAAACGATCAATAGTCGACGGAGTACTGCCAAGGTTAAGGGCGGGTTTTGTTGTCACTACACGCCGATAACCTGCCCGCTTTACGCAACTGTTACGGCTATTCACTGGATCGCCGTAGGGAAGCACGAAGATCTCGCACGGCACGCGAGTCAGGTCTTCTATGTACTGTTTCGAGTGCTCCATCTCCACGCGAGCTACCTCTGCGGGAACGCAGGACATACAGATATGTGACATCCCGTGGGAGCCGATGGTGATACGTGGATGCTGACTGAGCTCTTTTAGCTGGGCCTTGGTCAGGTACAAATCGAAGACGCTCTGCCTTGCTCTGTCGTCAAGACCAAGATTAGCTACAAGCTCCGCCCTGTCTTTCCAACTGCGGAACTTGTACTCTTTGCGGATTGCTTCATAGGCGGCTATTTTGTCGCCGTTTATCGCGTTGGCAGAAAGGCTCCGAGAAACCCCAGCCGGATCAGCATTGAGCGCCCGCGCGAGCACCACCTCATAGGGGATCACCTCACGCTCAATAAAGCCAACTGTCGGAGACACGGTAGCCGGTATGCCAAGCTCCTCCAGTATGGGCAAAGCCTCCGTCAGGTTATCGGCAAATCCGTCGTCGAACGTCACGGCAAACCAAGCGTCCGGGAAGCGCGACTCCGCTAGGCTCACGGGCTCCGCCATACGGGCTGCCTCCTCGATCAGTGACCGAAAATCGGCGGGCGACGTGACGACGCCCGGCCTTCCGATGCTCGAAATCGGAGTGTCAGATATGGAATGAAAGCCCAGACAAAAACCGCGGGGGCCATCGAAGGCGTGCTTGGGCTTTCTAAACAGCCCCTTGAGTCCCCGAAAGCGCTCTAGGCTGAAGGGCGAAGCCATCTCTCAAGATCCCTGTTATAACGAGCCTCCAGTTCACGAACCATCGGCCTATACAGATGGCTCAACCGTGCAACGGCGCCTTTGCTGGGGCCCGCCGCGTAAGCCTCTCGTTCACGACGCTCTTTCCATTTAGCAAAAAATGACAACCTCCCGGCCGAACCCTTGCCGATCACCGTTGAGTTGATGCGTTTCCGCTCCGCGCCTACCTCAACGGCGCGATCATGATCGACACCGAGGAAGTTGAACACAGAGGATAATACACCCACTGGCCGAACAGCTACATCGTCCTGAAAAATGACCAGCACCTGGTCTCGACCAAACAGGGATTCCGTGAGGTCGATGTGTTGATCATACATTCCAGGCAGTATCCAGTCAGAATAAAGGTCATAGTTGCTTTCCCACTCTTCAAACTCGAAAGCGATCTTGCCCTTCTTGCGCTCATGCCAGTAATGTGACCATGCCCGATCGATGGGGTTTCGCAAGATCAGCACCACCAGTGCGCTTGAATCGAGCCGCGCAATCCTCTGCATGGCTAACGCAGAACGCGCGTAGGTCACCGTCGCATCACCAACGATCTGGCTAGGCGCAGCCGTTTCAAACAGCCTCTGATACCAAGGGATGCCCCGATCAAAGTGGATATCGAAAAAGTGGAGCATATGCTCGTCTGGTAAGAACACATCTGGATGTGCTTGCAGTGCCCGGTGCAACCACGTCGACGCGCACTTCTGGAAACCGGCAATGACAAAAAAGCCCGATTTCATCTCCACGCTCTCTCGCGCGACGGTAGGTTGCCTCTCAGGAAGCCCGGACCCATGGCTGCGGCCGCGACGAATACTCGGGGCAGAGATACATTGTATCGACGCCGATACACAGACAGGAACTGATGGGTCAGCCAAGAACGCTGACCCGCACTGAAATGCCGAAGTTTCCAAATCCACTTAATATGGTAAGCAGCGGTGACCGCGCGATCAACGCCCTTTCCTCGCCGTAAGATACCCGCCTGCTCGTAGCGCGCGCTCTTCTCTTCTGCGGTCTCTCCCACACGAGGGTGTCGACGGAGTAAGCCGACCCCATCAGATGGCTCCAGCGTGCCGTAGGCGGCCGTCAGAAAAAGAATTAAATCGTCTCCACCATAGATGCGCTCGAACGGTAACCCTTTAACTAAAGTTGCCCTAAATAAACCGTGGATCGCAGAGCACTTAACTAAATTCTGCGCCACCAATACGGGCGCGACAACACAATCTACAGACGATGTATCGATATCCGAGTCACCAGACATCAGAACAGTTGCTGGATTTCCTTCATCAACAAAGTTGCACCGAGGAAATACCATAGCGCAGCGTGGGTTCGACAGTTTGCGAATTGCGTCCTCCACAAAACTCGGTGCAAGGATGTCGTGTGCGCCAAGCCACATGAAGAATGATCCTCGCGCAGCATCCCGAACTATGCGAAAATTGTGGGTCGCCCCGATGTTATACGAATTTCTTATAATTACAACTCGTTCGTCGCCCGCAGACGCCTGCCGTATGATCTCATACGTCGCGTCTGTCGACCCATTGTCACTAACAACTATTTCAATATTCTCGTAGCTTTGCGTTTGCGCAGAGCGAACCGCTTCACCGATATACTTTGCCTCGTTATACGCTGGAATTCCTATGCTGATCAGAGAGTTAGCCATGAAGCGACCCGATTACCAACGATACTCATGAAACTTATGCGTTGCGTAGTGTGTATTAGTTCTAAGATCAATTTGGTGCGCGAAAGGCGACGGTCCCTATCTCCCGTAACCCCCAGTTGCGCCTCGCCGACACGCCCAAGGCGTGTCTGCTCCTGTGTTGCCAGGGCCGAAACAACACCTTAGTGCCGAAGTCTCTCCAGAGGCTGCGGAGTGTTCCTGGTAATCGATAGCCACTAAGCCCAGTTGCACGTTGATCGCAAACAGGGCTACGGCCGGACTAGCGTCGTTAGCCAGATATAACTGTTCTTGTCTCAGTAGTTGCGCCGTAGGAAGCCGGAAGGCGCAACGGTAATCAGGAGTTTGTTATCCATTTCCGCATCGATCGTGAATCCTGAATGACGCTTTAGGTAATCCCTTAGGGCAGTCTTTGGGTTGTTGCCAGGGCCCCATGGCCGATCCGGATAGGTATCGGCAGGGAAGTCATCAATGATTGTATCGAATACAACACAGTAGCTTCCGACGCTGGTCAGCGGAGCATATGCCTCCAGCTCCGCCAACACGTGCTCATGGGTGTGGTTCGAATCGAGGCAAACCATGATTCGAGAATAGTTCGCCGAGATGTCTTGAACCTTGCGCACAACATCGGGCGCAATCGAGGAGCCTTCAATCATGTCGATGCGATGAAACATTGGATGGGCTTCGATTGCGGCGCGGTTGTGTGTCCTGATGTCGATATCGATTCCGAGCACACGTCGACGAGGGACAGCCGGGTCGAGTGTCGCGTTCTGCTCAACGGCATCGCAGTAATCGAGTAGTGCGAGCATGGATGCAGTAAAGATGAGCGACCCGCCGTGCGCGATGCCGGTCTCTATCACCAAGTCCGGTTTGACCGACCAGATCAATTCCTGCATCCCAACGATGTCCTGGGGGTACTGGATGATGGGTCGGCCCTGCCAGGAAAAATTGTAACAGTACTTGGGCTTCGTTGAGGCCAAGAGAAATTGTTGTGCGGCATCGATGAGTGATGCGTTGAGTCCATTTTCCGCGACGCGCAGTGCGACTTCTTTATCGAACGCGCTCATTGGACAACTCCGATGTATTCGAAAAGGTTCTGGGATAGCGCGACACTATGCGCAAGACAATTCACCGTGGTACGGTAATAGTGACCGGGACCCTTCAGCGCGTCTACGCATTATTCGCTAAGGTCAAACTGGGGATTCGGAGTGCCGAGTTAGGGAGCGTGACCTACCTGGACCAATACCAGCGCGAGGAATTGTGATGGTGGAGTCTGCGGTTTCGCCATAAGGCGCAATCCGCGCCGTTGGAGTGTGCTGGTGAGTCTGCCTGGATCCCCGGTTCCCGGCGGCGGACGCCATAATTCACACAGAACGAGGGCGGACGCGTTATTCATCGCTCTTGAACCTCCTCGCACACACCAACGACGCAGGCGGGATCGAACAGGTTGTCCGGCCGCGCACCAAAGCGCAGTAGGTCCCGGCGCCCGTAGACGTCCGCAATCCCCTCCGCCAGTTGGCGGACTGTCACCGGGACACCGGAACAGATGTTCTCGGCACCTTCCCGGCTGCTCAACGCGATGTCCGCAATCATGCGGCCCGCATCTGCCACGTCGAGAAAGTCTCGAATCTGCCGACCACTCGTAAGGTCCACAGGCTGCCCCTGGCTTAACTGCCGATGCAGGTGAGGCACAAGGCGACGCGCGTCCTCGCCCTCACCAAAGAGATAGAAGAGTCGGCACCAGGCAAAGGCCAAGCCGGCAGCGGACAGGGTCTGTGACAGCAGGAGATAAGTAGACGCCTTGCAGGCCGCGTACAGGGTATTCGGCTTCAACGGCGTATCGACTCGCAGCATTCCGGCATCGGCATCATATTCTGCGCATGTCCCTAGGCCGACGAATCTTTTTCCACCTGCGGTGGCGAACGCCTTCGCAAGCGCAATCGTGCCCGTCAGGCAATCCAGATTTCGCTCCGCAGTCAGATATTTCCCCGGCTCGGCATACCAAGCTGCATGCACCAGGGTCTCTGTGCCGCTGAGCAAATCGGACAACCGAGCCTTGCTTTCGGCAAACAGATCCTGCGTCGTCACAATGTCGAGGCTCGAGCTTGCGTGTAGTAGCGCCGAATCGAGTTTCGCTGGCTCTCGCACGATGACGCGCACGCGAGCGCCACGGGCAAGCAGAGCTTTGAGTATTTGCGAACCCACAAAGCCTGTTGCGCCCGTCAGTGCGATCATTCGTTGGTCCTTTGCAGGATGTGGCTCGGTTGGAGCAGCGCCTAGCCGGCTGGCGCGGTAGTGATGGGGTATCAAGAAACGTCCAAACTGGGCACCGCAGTTACGAAGCCAGCCCCCCAATCACGCGCGTAGGCGAGTTGCTGCGTTACCTCGTTTTTCAGGTTCCAAGGCAGAATCAGGATGGCGTCCGGCCGGGTTTCGGTCAGGCGCTCTTCCCCCACGATTGGTATGCGGCTGCCTGGCAGGTAGTTGCCCTGCTTGGCGGGATTCCGGTCCACCACGAAGGGCAGCAGGTCCGGCCCGATGCCGGCGTAGTTTAGCAGGGTGTTGCCCTTGGCGGCGGCGCCGTAGCCGCCGACCCCTTTGCCGTCGCGCGCGGCGTCCAGCAGAAATCTCAGCAGGTCATTCTTGACCCGGTCCGCGTTGGCCTGAAAGCCGGTGTAGCCGTCGAGGCGCTTGAGCCGGGCTGTGTGCTCCCGTGTGAGCAGGTCGTCGACGCTGGACTGGCGCGGCCGCTTACCGAGGTCTTGGCGTTGGGCGTAGACGCGCAGGCTGCCGCCATGGGTCGGCAGCTCCTCGACGTCGAAGACACTGAGCCCGTTGGCGTTGAAGATACGCTCGACGGCGAGCAGCGACAGGTAGGAGAAGTGCTCGTGGTAGATGGTGTCGAACTGGTTCTGCTCGATGAGGCGCAGCAGGTGCGGGAACTCGAAGGTCGCGACGCCCTCCGGCTTGAGCAGGCGTGCGAATCCGCCGACGAAGTCGTTGATGTCCGGCACGTGGGCGAGGACGTTGTTGGCGGTCATGAGGTCGGCCTGCTGACCCTGCTCCGCCAGTTGTTCGGCCAGCTGCACGCCGAAGAACGCCTCGACGATCGGGATGCCTTTGTCGCGGGCGGCGTCGGCGGTGCTGCGGGTCGGCTCGACCCCTGTGCAGTGGATGCCGCGGGCCTGGACATATTGGAGCAGGTAGCCGTCGTTGGCGGCGATCTCGACCATGTGGCTGTTCGCATCGAGGCCGAAGCGCTGGACCATGTCCGCGACATAGCGCTCGGCGTGGGCCAGCCAGGTGCTCGAGAAACCGCTGAAGTAGGCGTAGTCCGCGTCGAAAAGCTCATCGGCGCGCGCGAAGTCCGCCGTCTGCACTAGCCAGCATTCGGTGCAGACGAGCACGCGCAGCGGGTACCAGGCCTCCGGCGCCCACAGGTCCTCCGCGCTAAGGTAGGCGTTCGACGGCGGCGCGCTGCCGAGATCGATAAAAGGCAGTTCCAGTGCGGCGTGGCAGTGGCGACACTTCATAGTCTGATGCCGGCGAAGTCGGTGGCGATGGATAGATGCGCGCGATCTCGGGCGGACATCTCGGTCACCGGCAGCGGCCAGTCGATGGCCAGGCGCGGGTCGAGGGCATTGACAGCGCCTTCGGCATCGGGCTGGTAGGCGGCGGTGTGCAGGTAGATCAGCTCGCAGTCGTCCGTCAGGGTCTGAAAGCCGTGGGCGAAGCCCTCCGGGATCAGCAAGGTCCGGTGATTCTCGGCGCTGAGGTATTCCCCATGCCAGCGTAGGAAGGTCGGTAAGCCCTGGCGCAGATCCACTGCAACGTCGAATACCTGGCCGCGCAGGCAGGTGACCAGCTTCATTTCCGCGTGCGGCGGGTGCTGGAAGTGCATGCCCCGAACGGTGCCCGCCTTGCCGGTGAGCGTGTGGTTCATTTGCTCGATCCGGCGCTCGCCGATCATATCCCTTAGCTCGTCGCGGCAGAAGAGGCGCTCGAGGTAACCACGCTCATCGCCGAGGGGGTGGCGCTGGAGCAGCATCAGCTCGGCAAGGGGAGTCCGGGTAGCGGTGAAGCGTGTCGCGCTCATAATGCGGGGGCCACGGGGTCGCTGGCCTTAGGTCGGTTGCACGCCCAAGTAGGCGTCAAGGTCCTCCGCACAGAGCGCGGCGGCCGATTCGCCCTGTGCCTGGCGCCGGTACCAGCGCATGGTGCGCTCGACACTGGTGCCGAGCGACCAACGCGGTGCGATGCCGAGCCGATGCCGCGCCTTCGCGACCTCCAAGGCCAGCCAGCCGGCCTCGTGCGGCCCGTCGCTGCCGTCGCCCCAGTTGACATCCCCCTTGCCGTAGCTCTCGCGGGCCAGGGTGATGACTTCGCGCACGGTCGCGGCCTCATGGGTCTGGGGGCCGAAATTATAGGCGCCAGCGAAGGCTTTCGGTGAGTCCCACAGGCGCTCCGCTAGGACGAGATAGGCACAGAGGGGCTCCAGGACGTGTTGCCAGGGGCGGATGGCCATGGGGCGACGCACGTCTAGCGATTGCTGCCCCTCCCAGGCGCGGACCGCGTCGGGGATGAGCCGGTCTTCGCTCCAGTCGCCGCCGCCGATGACATTGCCGGCGCGGGCGGATGCTACGGCAACGCCCTGCCCGGCCAGGAAGGCATCGCGATAGCTGGCGATGACCATCTCGGCGGCCGCCTTGCTGGCACTGTAGGGGTCGTGCCCACCGAGGGCGTCGGTCTCGCGATACGGGAACGCCTGCTCCAGGTTGCGATACACCTTATCGGTGGTGATCGCAACCACGGCACGCAGCGCGCTCAGCGGACGCAGCGCATCGAGCAGGCTCGCCGTGCCCTGGACATTGCTTGCGAAGGTGCCGAGCGGATCGCGGTAGCTGGCGCGCACCAATGGTTGGGCCGCCAGGTGAAAGACGACCTCAGGGTCGGCCTCGGCCACGATGCCCTGCAGGGCTTGGGCATCGCGGACATCCGCAAGGTGGCTTGCGGTCAGCTCGCCGACGCCGGCCAAGTGGTAAAGGTTGGGCTGGGAGACGGGGGCCAGGCTAAAACCGGTCACGCGCGCCCCCATCCGATGCAGCCAGATGGCGAGCCAGCCGCCCTTGAACCCCGTGTGCCCTGTGACCAGCACACGCCGGCCCGCCCAGAAGGACGGCGCCGGATCCGCGCGCGCTGCGACGGGCTCCATCAGACCCAGACCTTCCAGGGGGCCTGGCCGTTATCCCACAGGGACTCGAGATGGTTCTTGTCGCGCAGGGTGTCCATCGGCTGCCAGAAGCCCTGATGCTCGTAGGCCATCATCTGCCCCATCTCGGTGAGCTGTGCCAGGGGGCGGCCCTCCCAGGAGCTGTTGTCGCCGTCGATGAGGTCCAAGCATCTTGGGGACAGCACGAAGAAGCCGCCGTTGATCAGGCCGCCGTCACCGCGCGGCTTCTCGACAAAACCGGTCACCTGGTCGCCTTGGCGCGCCAGCGCGCCGTAGCGACCCGGGGGCTGCACGGCGGTCACCGTGGCCCAACGGCCGTGCTCTCGATGGAAAGCGATCAGTGCGCGAATGTCGACATCGCTGACGCCATCGCCGTAGGTGAAACAAAAGGCATCGTCGTGCCTTACGTAGTCCGCGACGCGCTGGAGCCGGCCCCCGGTCAGCGTGTCCTCACCCGTATCCACCAACGTCACCCGCCAGGGCTCTGCCTTGTGCTGGTGCACTTCCATGCGATTGTTGGACATGTCGAAGGTGACGTCCGACATGTGCAGGAAGTAGTTCGCAAAATACTCCTTGATGACGTAACCCTTGTACCCGCAGCAGATTACGAAGTCTTGCACGCCGTGGGCGGAGTAGAGCTTCATGATATGCCAGAGGATCGGCTTGCCGCCGATCTCGATCATGGGCTTGGGCTTTAGGTGTGTCTCCTCGGAGATGCGTGTGCCGAGGCCACCGGCGAGGATTACGGCTTTCACCAATTTGCACCCAGATACTAAAGGTTATCTAGACCGCTGTAGCTGCTCGCTGGATCAGTAGGAGCAAACGCGCAAACGAATGGCATCGCGGTGTGGTCGCAAAGCCGTATAACTCAAGAACTTCAGCCCAAAACCTGGCACACCGCATGACAAGCATGCGCCTAGTTAGCGTTATGCGAATCGATCTCAACACGACATGGTAGATGAAACGGCGCCCACTGCGTGCCCCGAAAGCCCTGGACCTTGAATCTTGCGCAGTTCTTGTAGAGGGCTAAAGTCTGGGAGAGCTCGTTTCCACCGACATCCCGATCAAAGGGCTCCGCCAATGCAATGTTTAGAGAATACTCGCCATTCGTTAGTAGACATTGGGGAACATTGATGCGTATACGCATCGACTCACCTGTATTTCGGAATTCTTGCTCGAAGTTGTTCGACGCATACTGCGCGACCGGCTTCATATCCTTATCGACAATAGAGAATGCCACATAAAAAGCCGAGTGACCTGCGTCTACAGTTGCGTCCATCTCTATGTATAAATCATCCTGGTAGCGAAAGCTAGGAACGTCATCCTCATGATCTCCTCCGCGGTCGCAGCCAACTCGGATATTATGCAGCTGTGCCTTCTCGTTAAACTCGATCATCATCGGCCCACTATCGAACATATCCAAATACTGCTCGATACCAGAGGCCACATCGTTTCCCAAATACACGACATGACCGTTTTTCAGCAGAGCGACGCTACTGCACACGCGGGCGACCACCGTCATCGAATGACTGACGAAAACGACCGCACAGCGCGACAGCAACTCCGACATCTTGTTGTAGGACTTGATGCGGAACCCCGCATCACCCACCGCCAGCACCTCGTCCAGGAACAGGACGTCCGGCTCCAGGTTCACGGCCACGGAGAATCCCAGCCGCACCTTCATGCCGGAGCTGTAGTTCTGTACGGGCATGTCGATGAAGTCCTCAAGCTCCGAAAAGGCCACGATTTCATCGAACTTCTTCTGGATCTCGGCCTGCGAGAAACCGAGCACCGAGCCGCCGATATAGATATTTTCGCGTCCCGACAGGATCGGGTTGAAGCCTCCACCCAGCTCGATTAGCGCTCCGACACGGCCGCGGGTAAGGGCGCGGCCGGCATCGGGCTTGATCAGACCGGTCAGCACCTTGAGCAGGGTGCTCTTTCCCGCGCCGTTGCGGCCAAGCAGCCCGATGCATTCGCCCCGCTTGACCTCGAAATTGATGTCCCGCAGCGCCCAGAACTCCTCGGGCCGCAACTCGTCCAGGTGGGCGTGTGCTCTTCCCCGCAGTTCGTTGCCCAGATCTTGTACGCCATACCAGAGGGAGCGCTTCAGGCCACGACAGAACTTCTTGGAAACGCCCTCGACCTGGATCAGTGTATCTTCGGCCATGGGGTCAGGCGCTCATGCGCTCGATGAGAATCGGCATTGCCAGGCGATAGACGATCAAGACCGCCGCCAGCAACAACAGGGCGAGCAGGTTCGCAATCAGGAACCCTGCGAGATAGTCAGCGGGCATGGCCGTGAGCCAGTCGCGCGCGGTGAGGAGGATCGGCGACACTGGGTTGAGCATGAAGACCACCGCGGCCACGCCTTCCTTGGGCATGGCGAAGACCACCGGGGTGAGGTACATCAGGAACTGCATCAGCAAGGGCAGGCCCTTGCCAATGTCGGTGTAGAGCACACCGATTGGGGTGAGCACGAGGCCGAAGGCGGTGCCGAAGAGCACTAGCGACAGCAGGGCGACAGGAAACAGCAACAGGCTCCAGCCGAGCTCGATTCCCATCAGGGGCAGCACGGCGAGCAGCAGCGCGACCTTGATACCAGCGTTGAACAAAGTCTGATATACCCCGGACACGAGTAGCGCCTCACGCGGAAAGTTGAGCTTGGTCAGCAGCGACTTCGCGGCAATGGTGGTCTGCAACGGCGCGTTGACGGCGTCCATGAAAATGGCCCAGAGCATGGTGCCGGTGAACACATACACCGGGAAAGGCAAGGCGGTTTCCGCCATGGCGACAACGCCGGAACTGTTCAGAAAGATCCAGGTGAGCGTATTGGCCAGGGGCAGGATGAAGGCCCAGAGGATGCCAAGCGCTGTTTGGCGATACTGCGCGCTGATGTCGCGCACCGCAAGCCGCCAGGCCAACTCGCGTCCGGTATGCAGGTCCGCGAGCATCTCCCGCAGCATCCGGGCAGGGTGTTGCAGCCGGCTCTCCGGGGTGTAGATGGTCACCGGGAGCGCCGGGGTATCGTGATCAGCGGACATCAAAGAGATTTTGATCAATGGCAGAGTGAGCCGGGGCCGCATGCATCCCTTCGCTGGTCGCGCACAGCCCGAGGGCCGTTCCCCGCACTAGCCCGACGCCGCGCCCTCCGGGCGTTGCAAGCTGGAAGGCTTAGAAAATCGTCGGGCCGTCGCGCGGGCTGGCGTCGGCTTGGCCCCGCTTGGCCGCATATTGTAACCATTTCCGCCGGGTTGGTGGCCGGGCTGGGATCGACCTTGACCGCAGCGCCACCGGTACGGCGGTCGTCGCAGTGTTCGCGTCGGGCGGTAGCAAGCGAGATTGTGGGCGTATGCTACGCGTTCAGCGGCCTCCTGGGCCTCGCCCGCCAGCCCAATCCTTGAGGCACTGCGTCAGTTGAGGTGCCCGTAGACAGAAAAAGCGGGAGACCATGCCTCCCGCTTCCGCTTCCATCCGATACCAGAACAGCCTGACCAACAAACCGATCTGTCCTTATGGCTGGTTGCTCTTCCCGAGCTGATCGAAGGCCAACCGACCGCCGTAGGCGTAGACGCCGTAGCTGATCAACGTCTCGCCTTCCAGGTTCAGATCGGCCGCCGGCACTTCCAGCCGCACCCAGCCACCCGCCGAAGGCAGATCGCCCATCGGCAGCCGTGCGGCGGTCCCTACCTCACCACCAAGTCTATGCAAAATCAGATCTTCACCCCAGTACGGACGATGATCGCCGCTACTCGCGAGACCGCTGTCGTCCTGGAAGGTCAGCATCAGCGACCGCGGCATGTTCTCCGGATCCAGCCAGACGTAGACATACAGCCGATCACCCGCCTCGACGGTCAAACTCTCCGCCGCTGACGCGCCGTTCGCCGCATGACGGTGCTCCCCGCTGTTCACCGGCGAATACACTGCCCGGTTGCCCGAGTACGGCGATACCAGACCACTCTCCGACCAGCCCCAACCATACTCGGAGTACAGCCTCATGCTCGCCGGGTCCGCGTCCTCGATCCACACGGTGTCTTGCGATGCTACCGCAGTCGCCGTGAAGTCCTGCGCGGTCACGTCCGATTGCACGTCGGCGAACGTGCGCTGCGCCGGCTCGACGCTGTAACCCGAGGCCGTCGGCGCGATGCTGCCGCTCCAGCCCTGGGTGACCTCGCAGCTGTAGTCGCCGTTCGCGTCCGTGGCGGTGCAGACGGCACCATCGGCACTGGCCATCTCGATACCGGACAGACCGACACCACCGCTGGTGACTTGCCCGCTGATGCTGTAGCCGGTCACCGGCTCGACCGGCACACTGCTCTTCCCGAGCTGATCGAAGGCCAACCGACCGCCGTAGGCGTAGACGCCGTAGCTGATCAACGTCTCGCCTTCCAGGTTCAGATCGGCCGCCGGCACTTCCAGCCGCACCCAGCCACCCGCCGAAGGCAGATCGCCCATCGGCAGCCGTGCGGCGGTCCCTACCTCACCACCAAGTCTATGCAAAATCAGATCTTCACCCCAGTACGGACGATGATCGCCGCTACTCGCGAGACCGCTGTCGTCCTGGAAGGTCAGCATCAGCGACCGCGGCATGTTCTCCGGATCCAGCCAGACGTAGACATACAGCCGATCACCCGCCTCGACGGTCAAACTCTCCGCCGCTGACGCGCCGTTCGCCGCATGACGGTGCTCCCCGCTGTTCACCGGCGAATACACTGCCCGGTTGCCCGAGTACGGCGATACCAGACCACTCTCCGACCAGCCCCAACCATACTCGGAGTACAGCCTCATGCTCGCCGGGTCCGCGTCCTCGATCCACACGGTGTCGTCCATGGCGATGGCTGCGTAGTCTTCTGCGACAAGGTCCGCCTGCACATCCGTATAGCTCCGGGACGCTGGCTCGAAGCTATAGCCCGTCGCGCTCGGCCAGACATTACCGCTCCACCCTTGCGGCACCGTGCAGCTGTAGGAGCCGTTGTCATCTGCTACGGCACAATTCGCGCCGTCTGAGGCGACCATGTTGAGGTTAGCCAGCGCGGAGTCCGCAGTGATCGCGCCACTGATGGAGACCGGTGCTTCTACGGCCATGGTCAGCGCTTGTGTCGCAACTGTGCCCTGCGCATCGGCCACAGCGACGGTGACGAGGAAGTTGCCAGATTCGGCTGCAGCCCCGGCGATCTCGCCGCGTGCGGCGTCCAGACTCAAGCCCGCCGGCAGGGAGCCGTCAACGATGGACCAGCTGTACGGCGGGAGGCCGCCCGAGGCAGCCAGAACCGTGCTGTAGTCTTGGCCGAGCACGGCAACCGGAAGTTGCTGCGTTGCGATGGCCAAGCCGGCGCCGTCGTGCTCGAAGCGCACGGCATCCGCGACAAGGCGGCCGCCGGATGCATCAGAGAGATCGACGTAGGCGCCTTGGCCAGCCTCGAAGAAGAAGGTTCCAAGTGCTTGCCAACGGGCGGAGCCGGTCGTCTGATTGAGGACGAAGGTATCCACCCCGCCTGAATGACTGACGGTCGCGTCGATCGCCGAGCCATTGCCGGAGAGCACCGGCCAAGTGGCGGAGACGGTATAAAAGCCGGCGGTGGGCAAGTCGGGGCTGAAGCGGACAACATTCGGGGCTGCTGCGGTGTCTCCCTGTAGGGCTTGGCCGCCATAGCCGTCCGGGTCGTTCTTGACGCTCAGCTCGCCATCGACGACCGTGACTGCCCCGTTATGCAGCTGGTCATCAACGATGACTGTGATCGGCGGTGTCGCATCAACCGCGTCCGCGGCCGCTGCGAGATCGATCCGTGGCACACGGTAGGCGCCGCCATACATTGCGGCACCGGTCTGCTGCAGCGCGGCGATGATGTGATCGACGCTGAGATCGACGCCCTCAAAGCCCGCTTTCTGCCGGAGAACGGCTGCGGCGCCCGCCACGTGCGGTGCGGCCATCGAGGTCCCGTTCATCCACTTCATCTCGCCCTTTAGATAGGCGGATTTCACGCTCTCACCAGGCGCATGCAGGGTCATGGCCGGTGTTTCGTTGGAGAAGCTGGAGATGCTGTCGCTGTCGTTGGTGGAGCCGACGCTGATGACGCTGGAGATGCAGCCGGGTGAGGAGAGCCCTTCGGAGCTGCCGTTGTTGCCGGCTGCCACCACGGTGGCGACGCCGAGGGCGCGGAGGTCATCGACCACCGCTTTGGTCGCGGATTCCCAGCTGTCGCACTGGGCGGTGGTGCTGTAGATGCCGCCGCCCAGGCTCATGTTGACCGCGGCGATGTCCCGGGTCTGCGCGAGGCGCAGGACGTGCTCCAGGCCGCGGATGATGTCCGAGTCATAGGCACCGACCAAGTCGACGCTGCCGTTGCCGTCCATATCGCGGCCGATGAAGACGTTGACGGGGATGATGCCGGCGCCGGGTGCGACGCCGACCTCGCTGCCGTTGCCGGCGGCGATGCCGGCGACGTGGCTGCCGTGGCCGCACTTGGAATCGCAAGCTTCCGCAGCGCCGTCACCGCAGGCCGATTCGGAGATCGGGCTGCCGTTGCTGTCCCGGCACTGATTGAAGCCGCTCGGGCAGAGCGAGACGTCGTAGGCGTAGATGGCGTTGGAGTAGCAGGCCGCGGTGTCGGGCACGATGTTGTCTTGCAACATGGGGTGGTCGGAGTCGACCCCGGTGTCGAGAATCGCGACGTCGTAGCCGGTGCCGTCCCAGCCGGAGGCTTGGGCGACGTCGGCACCGATGACTGATCGTGTGGAGGCCAGCGAGAGCTCATTGAAGTCGTCCGGCGTGATGTCGAGCACGTCCGGCGAGGCCGCCAGCTCTGCGAGCAGTGCCGCGTCGACCTCGACGGCCGCATAGGGCACGAAGGAGAAGCCCTTGGCCTGCCCGGGCGCGAGGTTGTGCCGCTGCACGAAACGCTGATGCGCCTGCGCTACCGCGCGCTTGCGCTCGGCCAGTTGCTGGCCCTTGGTGCTCGGCGCGCCGCCCGCCATCTGGCCCCGAGGGGCGCGCTCGGGCGCCGGGGAGGTCGCGGCGTCCACCGCAAAACGCACCAGCACCCGGGCGGTTCCCTCTGCCTGCACCGCCTCTTGCAGCACTTGGTGCTTGGCGCCGAGGCCGGGCGTATGCTGTTGTACCGGTCCCTGGGGCACACCGGCGACGCCGGTGAACACCATTGCCAGTACGATTGCCGAAATTGCTCGAAGTCCGTGGTGCTGCTGTGCGTTCATGCCTCTACTCCCGCGTTCGTCTTGCCGTGGCGCGCCACTGCTGTTGGCGCCCCTACGCGCAAAGGATCGGAAGATCCCCTAGCGTCGGCCGAGACGGGATTCACAAGCGGATAAGCGGAGATCTCACCAGATGCTAGAAGCGTGACCCAGGTTTTATCTGGGGAGAATGCCTAGTTTATCTGGTCGGTACATCCTATGCGGCGGCTTGTGCTGGCCGTCACAGTTGAGCTTTGCGTGTACGCTGCGGGCAAAGTACCGGCGCCCGGTGCGCCCATCGCGTGGAGTGACTTGGGCGGCAGGATCGGCTCAAGCTTGTCGCTCGCTCGCGCCGCGGGAGCGGGCTGGCGCTCGCCTGCTCAGGCATGCGGGCGCTGCGCGTCTGGAGGGTCGGGCGCTGAAGCGGATGTACGGGTGTGTGCCGGCGCCTGGGCGTGGCGAGGCTGGGGTCGGCTGGCTCCGGGCTTGCCCCGGTTGCGGGGACTGGTGGAGGGGGACGGGACTGCTTTGTCGGTCTCTGTCAGGTCGCGGTTCGCGTTTGCGGTGGTCGGCGCGCCCGCGCGGCCTCCTGAAGTTGGGGTCAGTCATGGCGCCCATGAAGCAGGGCGTGACGAACGAGAGACAGGTAGGGGCTGGCTTTGCTGGGGCTCACTCACCGGCCTCGAGCATCACTGCAACCACAGCAGCGGTCGTCTGCGTAGTGAGGCCATGCTGACCTGACGGCACCAGGGCTGGACGCCCTGGCTACGCACGGGGCCTTGATCGTAAGCACGGTCAGTAGGGTGGACGAGCGATAGCGAAGTCCACCGAGCAGCGCGGAATATGGTGGACTGCGCTTCGCTTGTCCACCCTACACCCTGCGCCTATCCGCGTGGTCGGACTTATGGCCAAAGCCCACTCACCGGGCAGGTGGCGATGCGCACTTGTGCATGCTGCTGAGCCCCGTCGTGCTCTTTGTGGCTCCAATAGCGGATCTAGGTTGGTTAGCTTGGGCTGACGGGTCTGGATTATGAGCCAGACCATGTGCTGCTGGTGAGGTCTGCGCAGCCGGGGCTTGATCGGAACGCCGTTCATGCGCGGGCGGGCGCTGCGTAGTCAGAGCTTCCAGCCCCGATGGTGTCACAGGCTGAGATGGCCTGACTACACAGTCAGCGGGCGGGGTGGTCGGCGTTGTGAGTAAGGCCGGCTCTGCCGACATGGGTACCGCCGGCGCTGCTGCGGCTCACCGCCCCGGACATGACAAGCCCCCGCGGGCGGGGGCTTGTGGGCATTGCCTGAGCTAGTTGCGGCTTGCGGGTTTTAGGCTGCTCGGCGCTTGGCGCGGAGCTGTAGACCGCCCCATAGGAGTGCACCGATGCCGATCAATGCCAGCGGCGCTGGTGCTGGGACATCATTGCGGACCCAGGCGATTTGGCCGTTGTTCCCGAAGTCATAGTCGAGGTCATAGAACGTCGTCAGCGCGTCTGGTGCAGTGAAGTCATCCACGCCCAGTGGTGAGCCCGACAGGGTTCCGTACTGCGCAAAGACATAAGCGGCAACGTCTCGATTCAGGCGGCCGGCAAGACTGAACTCCACGAAGGCGTCGCTGATGTCGAGATCGCTGCCAACGCCAACGATCAGCTTGTCGATCATGGTGCCGGCGATGTCGATTTGGAGCGTACCGTCGAGATTAAGGTCCCCGCTGATCTCAAGCTCGCCGACCGTGCCGAAATCGTCCGGTGTCAGCTCCGAGCCAGAGGCTGCGACAACGTTACCGTCGACCAGGCCGTTGCCCTTGAGCTGCTGGCCGGAGTCCAGGTCCAGGGTGCCGGTTGTGGGCGAGGTAATCCCGGTTACGTCCAGCTCGGCGTCGCTGAGGACCTCGTACACCATGCTGCCGTCCAAATTGCTGGCGTCGCCAGCGAGGGCCAGCACGCCCTGCTCGGAGGTGATGGTGCCGTCGGTCATGGTTGCGTCGGACACCGTCCAGGTGCCGTCGCCGCTTTTGACGAGCTGGTTGCCGACTTCGTCGAAGGTGAGCGCTGCAACCGTGCCGTCGCCGCTGCCGCCGAGGTCGAGGATGCGGTTGCCAGTGGCCAGCGACGAGGTAATGCCGCCGTCGAGATCCAGCATGCCGCTGGTCGAGGAGATGGTGTAGTTGTCGTCCGTGGTTGATCCCGAGTCGTCCTCGAGCGTCACGGCGCCGCTGATGGTGTTGCTGTTGGACACATTCTCAAGGTGCACGCCCATGTTGCTGCGGGCGATCAGGTCGAAGGCTTCGCCGACGGTGATGCCTCCCTCAAGCTGCACGCGACCGCTGCCGCTGACGGTGGTGTCGCCGTCTGTGGTGCCCAGTGCATCGTCGTTCTGGATGTTCAGCGCACCGGCTTGAACCTCTGTGGAGCCGGTGTAGGTGTTGGCCCCGCTGAAGGTTTGGGTGTTGCTGCCGTCCTTGACGATGTTGACCGAGGCTCCGGTGCCGGTATCTTGAATTGTGCCGGCGAAACTGCCCGCGGTCGGCGTGCTGTTACCCAGGGTGAGGGTGACGGCGGCGGGGCCTGTGTTGTCGACGACACCGGTGCTCGCGCCGTCGAGGGCGCTGATGGACGCGTCGTTGCCGTTGAGGTCGAGGCTGCCGTCGACAATGAATTTACCGCCCTGATCGGCGCGGTCGAACTGGCTGCCGGCCTGCTGCTGCAGCGTACCGCCGCTGGTGACGGTGACATCACCCGACGTGGTCAGGGTGTCGGCGATGTTCAGCTGGCCCGCGTTCACGGTCACCGTGTCCGTGTTGGTGGTGCCAGCAAGCGTCCAGGTACCGCCGTCTTCTTTCTCCAGGGCATTGCTGCCGCCGCCGGCGAGATTGATGTTGCCCGTGACCGTGCCCGTGCTGGCGCCGCCGAGGTTGAGGATTGAGGCTTCAGTGCCGGTGAAGGCTAGGTCGCTGGAGACGTCTAGGTCGCCGCCGGAAGAATCGATGGTGAAGATGGCCGGGTCGTTGCTATCTGCCGTCTCTTGGAGTGTGAGCGGTCCGCTGACTGTGTTGTTGCCGGCGATGTTGTCGATATGTGCGGTGTCGGAGCCGCGGCCCTCCAGCGTGACGGCATAATTGATGTCCGTGTTGTCCAGCTCCACCGTGCCGGAGCCGTCACCGGTGATGGTGACAGCGCCGGCGCCGAGGCTGGCGCCAGCGGCGAGGCGGAGTTGGCCGTCTTCGATTGTCGTGCCGCCGGTGTAACTGAAGCCGGTGCCGGAGAAGATTTGGCGGGTGTCTTCGGTTTTGCGTACCGACAGGGCGCCACCGCCAGTGCCGTCTTGCAGGGAGCCAGAGAAGCTATTGTTGGTGCCACCTTGAATTGTCAGCTCGGCGGCAGTAGCGCTGGCGTTTTCCACCGTGCCGTCGCCGGCTAAGCCGGCGATGGTATTGTCGTTACCGTCCAACTCGACGGTACTGCCCGCGGTCACGATAATGTCGCTGTTGGGAGAGAGAGCGCCGGGCGCGCCAGCGCGGAGTATCACACCCCTGTCGCCGCCGGCGTTGGGGGTAGTCTGAAGCGTCGTGGCCCCGGAATAATCGTTGTTGGGGTTGAGTAGGACGATCTCCCCAGAGTCTCCGGCAGTGGAAACAAGCGTCATCCCACCACTTCCAGTGATGCTGGAATTGAAATCGATGCCGCGACCCGGGTCGGCAGCGTTTATGGTACTGGTTTGCTCCAAGGTGACCAAGCCGCTGAGAGTTGATCGTAGCCCTGATTGTCCACCAACTACTGTGGCACCATCGCTCAACACCAAACCGTCAGAGCCGCCAACACTGTTGACCGTAACGATGCCGGAACCCTTGAAGACGAACAGCCCACCATTCACAGTGAGCTGATCACCCGCGAAGGTAAAATCGCCCGTGCCAGGGGGGGTATTTATCCTGAAGGACAGAGTCTCGTAGGACTGCCCGGGTACCGGAGCGGTGTCGTCTT
Source organism: Thiohalocapsa halophila (assembly GCF_016583825.1). Taxonomy (GTDB): domain Bacteria; phylum Pseudomonadota; class Gammaproteobacteria; order Chromatiales; family Chromatiaceae; genus Thiohalocapsa; species Thiohalocapsa halophila. The sequence continues at coordinate 46,798 of NZ_NRRV01000034.1, forward strand.
CCCAATTTCCACTTTCATTGAAAGAGTACACCCCGTTCGGCGGATCACTGCCATCCATAGCGATTGCTAAAGCGTTGCTGCTGCCCAGCGCTACCATCAAGCCGATGAGTGAGCTGGCCGTCCGCGCCGCCGGCCGAAACGATTTCCGCGTTTGCATCACATTACTCCCAAGATTTGCCGGGCGCCGAGGTAGGGTCGGCGAACGAGTTGTTATGACTCTGCTTTGCTGCTCTGCGTTTCAAAGTAGGTTCGAGCCGGGCCTGGCGCTGCTGCCGGAGGACCTTGCCGGATTGCCCGGAGGTCGCGAGCAGGTTACGAGGGAGCCCCTCGCTCTATCCTGGAGTGCCCAACACTCAATCATTACTGCCCCACAAAGCAAAACTAATGCCACAAATTGCTTGAGCCTTTGAAACAGTATCTTACGACCATGCCGGCTTCCGGGCATCCAGCGAAGATCGAACTCTGTAAAAAAAACTGACAGTCTCCTGTCGCTCGGTGAGCCGAGTCGTCGGCGGTATCAGAGCCTGGCTCGTAAAGAACCGGGTCAGATCGACACGCAAGCCCCATAAACCGCTCTTTTTCATCATTTACGGCATCAAAGGGCAACTCCGGGCGCCTCGTGCCAGGACTTTACACGAACGTGGAAGGCCAACGCGAGCCCTTGCTTGGAAGAGGGCGCTCGGCATCGCGCGAGCGGCATCCCAAATCTGGGGACGGTAACCCTAACCCGGCGAAGCCGGAACCAAACAGGGCGGATCGACTATCGTTCGGGGTAAGCACCTCAGCAACGGAGTCGAGCGATGAACCCCTTCGTCGAGCAACACCGGGACGAGATCGGCTGCGTGCTCTCGTGCTTCGACCGGGTCGTGATCACAGGCACCCTGCCGGACATCTGCCACGCCCGGGCGATGGCGGGCTACCTCGGTGGGCGCGGCATCCGCCTGTTCGACTATGCGCACTGGGCCGAGCCGCTGCGCGATGAGATCCGCGCGAACGCCGATCGTCTGGCTGCCGAGGCTGGGCTTGAGATCGAATTCATCCGCAAGCTCAAGGCGTTTCGCAAGGAGGATCGGGTCCAGCAGATCCTCGCCGAGCGCGGCGACCACCCCGGGCTGGTGCACATCTTCTCCGCCATGGAGGCCTGCTCCTCCTATCGTCCCTGGCATGACAAGGCGAGTGGCAAGACCTTCTTCAAGCCGATCAGCGGCAAGTGCCTGCACTACTACTTCTACTTCATCGACGCGCAGTTCGGCCTGTGCTACGTGCGGGTGCCGACTTGGGCGCCGTTTCGCCTGCAGGTCTACTTCAACGGCCACGGTTGGCTGGCGCGGCAACTGACGCAGGCCGGCATCGCGTTCGACACCGCCGACAACGCCTTCCTGCACCTTGCCGATCCCGCCGAGGCCCAGCGCTTGGCGGACAGCCTCGATGCCACCGCGCTGCATCGCCACCTCGATGCCTGGGCACGGCGCTACTGCCCCGTCGTGCGCCACTTCCGCAACGGCGTGCACTGGAGCTTCATGCAGGTCGAGTACGCCACTGATGTGGTGTTCCGTCGCCAGGCGACCTTCCAACCGTTGTACGAGGCGATCGTGCGCACCGCCGTGCATGTGGTCAAGGCCGAGCAGGTCGCCACCTTCCTCGGCCACAAACTCAATGCCAACTTCCAAGGCGAGGTCGGCAACGACTTCTCCACCCGCATCCAGGGCACCCGCATCCGCCACCACATGGGCCCTGCCAGCCTCAAGCTCTACGATAAAGCCGGCATCATCGCGCGTGTGGAGTGCACCGCCAACGATGTCTCCTTCTTCAAGCACCACCGCCACGTGGAACAGCGCAACGGCGAGCGTGTCTTCAAGCTCGCTCCACTGCGTAAATCGATCTACAGCCTCGGCGATCTGCGCCAGCTCATGCACGCCGCCAACGAGCGCTACCTCGCCTTCATGGCCTGTCTCGACAACCCCGACGCGGCGCAGAAGGCGCTGGCGAAAATGGCCGCACCGGTCAAGATCAAGGGCCGCTCCTACCGCGGTTTCGACCTGTTCCTTGACCCCGACTACCGCCTGTTCCTCACCCTCGCCCGCGGCGAGTGGTCCATCTCCGGCTTCCGCGCCGGCGACCTGCGCGCCCACATCGCAGGGCTCACGCCCGCCCGCGCTTCCTACCTGATCAAGCGCCTGCGCACCCACGGCCTGATCAAGAAGGTCGCCCACACCTACAAGTACTTCTTCACCAAGCTCGGCCGCCGCGTCGTCATCACCGCACTGGTGATGCGCGAGTACTTCGTGCAGCCCAGCCTGGTTAGGGCGGCGCTTTGAACTCTTCACCGGTTTGTCGAGGATTTTGGAGGTAAGGGACTAATCGGCTCAGGGGACCGCTCGCGCCGCGCTACTCAACCCTGGCAGCGGGACCCGCCCGACCCCAGCACCGCACGCTTGGGGCAACCCGGGCCAGACCACGTTCTCGCCGCCCAGGAGCGCACCGCCTGCCGAACAGCGAAGCGCTTCGTCCGTAACCTGTCGGCGGATTGGGCGACCATCGTGACTGCGATCCGCCTGGGTCCGCCAACGGTTCGCCGGGCGGAGCCGCTGTAAGCTGAATTTTACACCTGGCGTGAGCACGCGGTGCGGGCGCCGCCATCCCGGGTATCGGGAAAAGCCCCTGGTCGCCGTGCGCCGGGCGCAGCTGCCACCAGCGGCGCCCGGGGCTGGGCGGCGCCTGAGCGGTAGGAGCATTGCCGCTGGGCCGTGCAGCTGGGGACCGCGGTGCTCGGGTATCGGGTGGCGGCGGCGGCGCAGCGGGAGCGGTCGGCGCAAGCGGCCGAGTGCCGTCGGGGCTGGCACCCTTGGTGTGATTCGGGCTTCGGCGGCCCTCGGCTGGCTTTTGCGGCGCCCTGCCCGTCGAGCAGGCGGCTGCGGCCGGTGCCGGCGCTGGTGGCGGCGATGATGCACAGGGTCTGGCGGTGCATGGCGGTGCGGAGGTGGGGCGCGGTGGACTTTGGGGGCCCGCGGCGCTGGTCGATGTCCTGTGGCCGCGGCGGCTGCGGCCTGCGCGCGTCCGTGGCGCGGGCCATGTGTTCGGTTCGGGCAGCCCTCCTCCGGGGCGCGCTCCGGGGCGCGGATGGCGTTCACGCTTGAGCCTAGAAGCGGCGTCTGACCGCTTTGTTGCTGCTACAAGTGTCTGCGCGAATTGAGTATTCCTGCCGGGTGACGGCTCAGCTTGCGGCTGCGGGCCGCTACGGGCGCCCTGGCAGGCCCGTGCGGCGCCCTGCTGCGTGACAACGCGTTGGAATCGGTTGGCTATTGTGCCTGGTTGTGGCTTGCTGGCCGGTTTGGGATCAGGCCTGCGGGATGCATCCTGGGGGCCGTTCAGCTGCCGTTGTTAGGTTGAAGGCAAGCGTGTGGGGTTGTTGGGGGCTTTGGTGGGCTGGTGGTTTGGGGGGAGCATGGCGGCGACAGCCGGCCGCGGGGTTGGGGCTGGCGTTTGTCGCGGCAGGGATGCCGCTGCTCCCAATGGCCGGCGGGGCGCTGGCGGTGCCGGTAGGGCTTTGGCTGGGGTGTCAGGATTTTTTACAGGGTTGGGCTCAGGTGATCCCGGACGGTGGAGCGCTGGACTGGCGCCTGTCCTGCTGTAACGGTCGTTGACTGCTCCGTCCCGGCTACAAGTCTGGTCGGCATCAGGATCAAGGCCGGCCGGGATCGCCTCTGTTGGTGCTGAAGTCGCGGCAGGGATGGTGCTACCACGGTGGGCCCCGGCGCTGTGGGAGCGGCATCCTTGCCGCGACGTGGGCCTTGACGCTGGCCGTCGCGGCCGGAGGCCGCTCCCACGGTGGGCGCCGAACTTTAACTCTTCAAAGCAGATACGTCGTGCAGCGGCTGAGCTGCGCAGCGGGACCTGTTGGATTTGATCACCGGCTTGTATGTGCTTGCGCTGGTGGCGATGCGTGGGCGGCGGCGGGGGGTGTCGGGATTTTTTACAGTGTTGGGCTCGCTGAATTATGGGGACGGTTACCTTAATTGGTCGGTATGGATGCCTCTTGTAGAGCTGGCCGCTCCGTGGAAGACGGGGTGGACTGCGCTTCGCTTGTCCACCCTACGCTCGCTTGTCCGGCCTGCGCTTTGCTTGTCCGTCCTCGCTTCGCTTGTCCGGCCTCGCTCGCTTGTCCTCGCTGCGTTTTGCTTGTTCACCGTGCGCTTCGCTTGTCCGCTGTACGGGCTGCGGGCCTGCGTTGTATGGGCTTCGGCGTTGTGCTCGGGCTGCGGTGTACGCTTTTGGGGTCATTGCGGGTGACCCTGCCGCTGTCTGACGCTGTGAGCGAAAGTGGCATTGAGACCAGGCAGATTTTCCACCGCGGCGCCGTCGACGGCGTCACCGGCTCCTGCCAGCAGCTGACGCTGGATGACGGGCGCGCTGTGCTCGTCGACTGCGGGCTGTTTCTGGGTGCCGAAGCCGGGCCGGACGGCGCCTGGGCGGAGCAGTTGGAGATGGGCTTTGCCGTGGCGCCCATCGCGGCGCTGGTGGTGACCCATGTGCACATTGACCATGTCGGTCGGCTGCCGTATCTGCCGGCGGCCGGGTTCCGCGGGCCGATCCTGTGCAGCGCGGCCTCGGCGGCGCTGCTGGCGCTGGCACTGGAAAGCATTGGCGCCGGCGGATGCGCTTTGCTTGTCCGCCCTACAAGTGTTGACGTTGTTCGTGAACCCTTCAGAAAGACGACTGCGTCCGCGATGATAGGCATCGGGCACCGAGCGCCCAGGGACGCTCGTTGCGCAGGCACCGCGAAAACGGCGGCCTGATGCTGGTCCCGGTCCTCGCACAGGTTAGCGTGTATGCCGGGCCGCAATCCTGACACGGCCTGTTTTCCGTGAGACGCCGCTCTGTTCTGACCGCATAGTCATACTTCAGGGTGCCCACATGCGCCACGTGTAGCTGGCGGAAGCCAAGGCAAAGCTCTCCGGATTGCTCGCCGCCGTCGAAGCGGGCGAGACGGTCGCCAGCATGCGCCGAGGCCGAGTCGTTGCCAGATTGGTGCCGGAGGCGCAGATCGTCAATTATGGGGACGGTAACCTTAATTGGTCGGTATGGATGCCGCTTGCAGCGCCGGCCACTCCTTGGAAGACGGGGTGGACTGCGCTTCGCTTGTCCACCCTACGCTGCGTTTGTCCACGCTACGCTTCGTTTGTCCGCCCTGCGCTTCGTTTGTCCGCGCTACGCTTGGTTTGTCCGCCCTAGGCTTCGTTTGTCCATCCTCCGGTCGAAAAGCGTGCTTATCGGGAGCACAACGCGGCTCGCCTGGCGAAACTGGTCGAGAGGATGGAAGTGGCGCCACTGGATGGCCGGGTCAGCCGAACGGACGCGGAGATCCGAGCCCATCTGGAGCGCCTCGGCACCCCGATCGGCGCCAGTGATTTCTGGATCGCCGCGCAGGGTATCGCGTTGGGTGCGGTCGCCGTGACGGACAACCTCGCCGAGCTTGCGCGCGTCCCGGGCCTGCTGACGGAGAATTGGCTGCAACCCCGCCTACGATCTTGCAGGCCAAGGCCCGAGAGCGCCGCGGGATCAGGCGGGGAGCACCCATGCACAACCACCACCACGTCGGCGTCGGGCGCGTCACCGGCTCCTGCCATCAGCTGACGCTGGATGTCGGCCGCGCTGCGCTCGTCGACTGCGGGCTGCTTCAGGGTGCCGAAGCCGGGCCGGACGGCGCCTGGGCGGAGCAGTTGGAGATCGGCTTTGCCATGGCGCCCATGGCGGCGCTGGTGGTGACGCATCTGCGCATGGACCCTGTGGGCCGGCTGCCGTCTCTGGCGGCGGCCGGTTACCGCGGGCCGATCCTGTGCAGCCCGGTCTCGGCGGCGCTGGTGCCGGAGGATGCGCTGTAAGGTGGGCTTTACACCCAGCCGGCGGCTGAGCGACATTACGGGGACGGTAACCTTATTTCGTGCGTCAACCTTGGTCCCGGCGGTCCGGGCGCACGTCGCCGAATTATGGTGACGGTTACCTTAATTGGCCGGTCTCGATGCCGCTTGCAGAGCCGCCCACTCCGTGGAAGACGGGGTGAACTACGCTTCGCTTGTCCACCCTACGCTTCTGGGATATGGGGATTTTTGACTCTGTGAGGCTCGGTTGGTCCCGGTGGTTCGGGGGCGCGGGGCGCCGGATTGGGCTCTGCGAGACCGGTGCTCAGCCGTTTGCTAGGCGAGCAGCCAGTCGAGCAGGCGAATGAGACCAGTCACGGCACCGATGGCGCCGATGATCCAGATGGTCTGGCGGTGTATGGCGGTGCGGAGGTTGGCCTCGGTGGATTTGAGGTCCACGCGGACTTGGTCGATCTCCTTTTGCAGGCGCAGCTCGACCTCTTTGATTTCTTTGCGGACCAGCTCGATCTCGCCTTGGATCCGCAGCTCGACCTCCTTCATCTCTTTGCGGACGACTTCGATCTCCTTGCGGACGCCTTCGATCTCCTTGCGGACGCCTTCGATCTCTCCCTGTAGCCGCAGCTCTGCTTCCTTCATCTCCTTGCGGACGACTTCGATCTCTTTCTGGAGCCGCAGCTCCGACTCGCGCACGTCTGCACCGCGGGCGATGTCTGCCGGTTGCGGCCATCTCTCTTCCAGCGCCCGGATCGCGTCCACGAGCAGACGAAAGCGGGTGCGGTCGTCGGGCGCTTCGTTGATCTGGTCGTAGAGCTCGAAGGCGAGGGTCATGGGAGGGGACGTGGGGCTGTGTTGAAGGGCTGATATGTTTTGACGCTGGCGTCTTTCGGGTCTGCTTGGATCATAGCAGAGGCCCGCGGCTGAGCCGGCGGGGGTGGTGTTTGTCGCGGCCAGAGGCCGCTCCCACAGTGGCGCCTGACGCTGTGGGAGCGGCATCCCTGCCGCGACGTGGGCCTCGACGCTGGCTGTCGCGGCCAGAGGCCGCTCCCACAGAGGCCCTTGGCGCTGTGAGAGCGGCATCCCTGCCGCGACACGGGCCTCGAACGCGGCTGTCGCGGCCAGAGGCCGCTCCCACAGCGAGCCCTGGCGCTGTGGGAGCGGCATCCCTGCCGCGACCGGGGCCTCGAACGCGGCTGTCGCGGCCAGAGGCCGCTCCCACGGTGGGCCCTGGCGCTGTGGGAGCGGCATCCTTGCCGCGACATGGGCCTCAACGCTGGCTGTCGCGGCCAGAGGCCGCTCCCACGGCGGCCCTTGGCGCTATGGGAGCGGCATCCTGGCCGCGACACGGGGCTCGGCGCTGGCTGTCGCGGCCAGAGGCCGCTCCCACAGTGGCCCTTGGCGCTGATAGGGGTAGGGAAGGCTTGCGCCTCCCCTCCCTCCGAACCGTGCGTGCAGTTCTCCCGCACACGGCTCTCCAGTCGGTTGTTTCCTCATCGGGATTGGCTCGCCGGCAGGAGCACCATTTCGGGTGATCGACTCCGGGCCAGCGCAGGGGACGCCCGCAGGCGTCGCGTGGACCCCGTTGCCAGGGCCGCCAACATCCGCTCCGTCCACACCGGCGGCTCGACCCGGCGCCACTCGCGTGGCTCGC
>NZ_NRRV01000035.1 GCF_016583825.1 Thiohalocapsa halophila
GCTCCTGGTCCGAAACAGGCACGGAAGCCGCAGCGCAGCGGGGCATGGCAACAAACCTCTGATCATCGAAAATTCACGAGATCAGAATGATAACGAACATACCTCGAAACGGTCTCAGGACTTTCATGCGGCTGCACTAGCCGACGCCGAGGTAGGCACGGGCCGCGGCGGCGTCGCGGCCGATCTGCGTCTTCAGCGCCTCGAAGGACTCGAAGCGCTGCTCGCCGCGCAGTCGCAGGCGAAACTCCACTTCCAGGTGGGCGCCGTAGAGATCGCCGTCGAAGTCGAGAAGGTGCACCTCCAGGCGCACGTCCTGCCCGTTCAGCGTCGGCCGGCGCCCGACGTTGGCCACGCCTGGCCAGAGGCTCGGCCAGCGCTCGGCCCAGTCCGCCGGCCGCTGGACCGGGAGCCGCCCGCCGTCCAGCTCCCGCACCGCCACGGCATAGACGCCGGCGACCGGACTGACCCGCCGGTGCAGCGGCAGATTCGCCGTTGGAAAGCCGATGCTGCGCCCGCGCTTGTCTCCGTGGGCCACGCGCCCGCGCATGGCGTAATGGCGGCCCAGCAGGTGGCGGGCCTGCGCCAGCTCGCCGCGGGCCAGGGCCTCGCGTACCCGGGTGCTGCTGATGCGCTCTTCGCCTTGGGTGATGGTGTGGAGGTTCTCCACCTCGAAGCCGCGCTGCGCACCGGCGGCCTGGAGCAGCTGAAAGTCGCCGCCGCGGTTGCGCCCGAAGCGGAAATCGTCCCCCACCAGTAGGAAGCGTACACCGAGCCCGCGCACCAACAGCCGGTCGATGAAGGCGTCCGCCGGCATGGCCGCGAGCCTGGGCCCAAACTCCAGCAGCATCACACGCTGGATGCCATCGGCCTCGATGGCGGCGAGCTTCTCCCGCAGGCGGGTGAGTCGCGCCGGTGCGGCGTCCGGCTGAAAATATTCCATGGGCTGCGGCTCGAAGGTGATCACCGTCGCCGGCAGGCCCAGTTCCTGCCCGCGCTGGAGCAGGCGCCTGAACACGGTGCGGTGACCAAGATGCACGCCGTCGAAGTTGCCGATGGTGGCGACACACCCGCGGTCTTGCTCGCGCAGGTTGTGCAGGCCCCGGATCAATCTCATCGCGCTCGGTTGCTCGGGCTGCGGTCTATGGGAGTGAGCGGCGGATTATAGACCGCCTTGGGCGTGTTATTCGGCGCCGTCGCCCTCCGCATGCTGCGGCGGCTCGCGGAAGTGGTGCGGGCGCAGGCCCAGCGCCAAGAGTGCGCCACCGTAGACCAGCGCGGCGGCGCCGATGACGCCGGCGAGTCGGAGCACCCGCTCGGCAGTAGCCGTCTCCAGCCAGTCGGCGGTTGGCCCCGCGAGCCACCAGAGCAGCAGCGCCATGGCCAGATTCGCCGCGAGCGCCCGCAGCAGCAGCAAGCGCCAGCCCGGTAGGGGCCGATAGACACCGGCGCGGTTCAGCCCAGCCAGCAGGAGCCCGCCGTTGAGCAGCGCCGCAAGGGATGTCGCCGCCGCCAGGCCGCCATGGCCAAAGGGGATCATCAGTGCCAGGCTCAGCAGCAGATTGACGACCATCGCCAGCAGGGCGATGCGCATCGGCGTGCGCACGTCCTGGCGGCCGTAGTAGCCGGGCACCAGGGCCTTCACCGCCATGAAGCCAGTCAGCCCGGCCGAGTAGGCCACCAGGCTCTGCCGGGCCATGGTCACATCCTCGGCACCGAAGCTGCCGGAGAGAAACAGCGTCGCCAGCACCGGGCCCGCCAGCAGCATCAGGCCGATGCTCGCCGGCACCCCCAACAGCAGCACCCAGCGCAGGGCCCAGTCCAGGGTGCGCGAGAAGGCTCCGCCGGCACCGGATTCGGCCCGCACCCCGGCGGAGCGCGACAGCTGCGGCAGGATCACCGTGCCCAGCGCCGCGCCGAGAATGCCGAGCGGAAACTCTACCAACCGGTCCGAGTAGTAGAGCCAGGAGATGCTGCCGGTGACCAGCAGCGACGCCAGCAGGGTGTCGATGAGCAGCGCCACCTGGGCCACCGACACCCCGAACAGCGCCGGTCCCATGAGCCGCCCGATGCGCTGCACGCCAGGGTGGCGCAAGCCGAGCCGCGGCCGCGGCAGCAGCCCGAGCCGAGCCAGAAACGGCAGTTGGAAGGCCAGCTGCACCAACCCCGCCAGGAGCACGCCCCAGGCAAGCGCCATCACCGGCTGGTCGAGTCTGGGCGCCAGCCATAGTGCGCAGGCGATGAGCACCAGGTTCAGCAGCACCGGCGTGAAGGCAGGGACGCCGAAGCGCTCGTGGGTGTTCAGGACGCCGCCGGCAAAGGCGGTGAGGCCAATGAAAAAGAGATAGGGCAGCGTCAGCCGCAGCATGGCCGCGGACAGGACATGAGTCTCGGGCTCCGCGGCAAAGCCCGGCGCAAAGGCCAGCACCAGCAGCGGCGCTGCCAACACGCCAAGCGCGGTCACCACGAACAGCAGCAGTGCCAGGCTGCCCGCGGCGCGATCCACGAAGTCCTTTAGGTCCGCCGCCGAGCGCGCTTCCCGGTACCGCTGCAGCACGGGCACCAGCGCCGCCGCGAAGGCGCCCTCCGCAAACAGCCGCCGCAGCAGATTCGGCACTTTGAAGGCGACGAAAAAGGCGTCCGTGGCCGCATCCGCCCCGAACAGCCGCGCGATCAGCAGGTCCCGCACGAACCCGAGCACGCGCGACAGCAGGGTGGTGCTGCCCACCTTGGCGATGGCAGCGGTGAGCTTGGGCACTGGCGCTCCGGCAAAAGCCGCGATTATAGGCAGGTGCGCCGACGCGACCCAGGTACGCCCGAGACCTGGGTCAACGACGCGCCGGCAGTGGCTGGCTCTTCCTCACCGGCTCCCTATGGGCTGTGTCGCGCACTGCCGGGGCATTGCGCTTGGCCCTGCGGGATAATCGACCTCGATGCGGGCCAGGGCAGCGGGCCGCCGCGCAACACTCATGCTCAGGAGTCCCAGACCTTGGCCGAGACCCGAGAGGCCGCCAGCAGCAACGGCACGATGCAGCCTGCGCCCGCTACCCGCAGGCGCATGGTCGAGTGGCTCGGCGTCTTGGCGCTGGTGCTGGGTGCGGCAGCGCTCTTCGTCACGAACAACGACTTCTCCCGGCACTACCACAGCGACGAGTCCAACAAAGCCCGCTTCACGGCGGAGCTCGTCCAAGACTTCAAGCATCCGTTGCTGTTGCTGCAGGCGAGCCGACTGGTCAACGCGCTCGTGCAGGCCGAGGATCGACAGGCCATCACGCGGATCGGGCGCTCGGTCTCCGCCGCGGCGGCGTCGGGCCTGGTGCTGCTCATGTATCTGCTTGCCCGGCCACGTCTCGGGATAGCGGCGGGGTTTGCGGTCGCCGCGGGCGTTGCGCTATCGCCCATCATCGTCATCCACGCCCATTACTTCAAAGAAGACCTGCTCCTCACTCTCTTCTGCTATCTCTCCCTGCTGGCGCTGGCACGCTTTCTTGCGGAGCCGACGCGGCGCACGGCCCTGCTGCTCGGCGTGGCCACGGGTCTGGCCTTGTCGTCACACTACAAGTCTCTGATCCTCGCGTTCGTGTATGTGCTGGCGCTGGTCCTGGTGGCGCCGAGGCCGGCTCGGGCGTACGTCAGGCTGGGCCTGCAGGCCGCCGCAGCCGCGGCCGTGCTGTTCCTGATCGTGAACTACCCACTGCTCTGGGACCCGGCGAGCTTCCTGAAAGGCTTCTTCTTCGAGGGCGAGCATGCGCTGAGCGGTCATGATCTGCGCATCAGCCCGATGGCGCACCTGTTCAGCTTCCACCTCGCGAACAGCCTGATTCCCGGCATGACACTGCCGCTGGCCCTCGCCGCCGTGGCGGCATCGCTGTGGGCGGCCCTCAACTTGCGTCGGCTCGACACGGCGGAGCGTATCCTGCTGTTGTTCATTGCCACGGCCTACTTCGTGGTCGAGCTCTCCCCCACCAAGCCGTTCCCGGATTTTCAGCGCTACGTGATACCGGTGGTGCCGGGCCTGATCTACTTCTTCGTGAAGCTGCTCTCGCGCATCGCCGCCGGTCAGCCGGAGCGCAAGAAACTGATTCTGGGTGTCGGCGCACTGATGCTCTTGGCGTACCCGGGATACGTGACCCTCAATCTGCTCTACGCCCTGGATCGGGACACGCGGGAAGCGGTGCAGGCGTACGTCGAGAACAATCCGGGCGCCTATGTCTTCGAGTGGTACACCCGCCCCGGGCCGGGCACCGTGCGCGACATCTCGGCGGTGGCACCCGATGCCTACCGCAGCGAGCACGGCTTCTATGTCGCCAGCAGCTTCATGTACGGGCGCTATCTCGCCGGGCTTGGCATGCCAGATCAGCCGCCGGCGGTGTACGCGAAGGCCGGCCGCTACGCCCGCCTGTTCTCCGGATTCGAATGCGTGGAGATCAGGCCGCGTTTCCGCTCCTTCGCGTTCAGCAATCCGGTTCTGCGCATCATCGATCTCCGCCGCCCCACGGAGCAGGCATCCGGCTGTGAAGTCAGGGTCCATGGCGGCGCGCAGGAATGACCGAGATCCGCCCGCGCGCACCATGCGCTCGCCACTCGGGGGCGCGGACTCCCAGGCGGCGACGAGCCGCCCATACGCACGCCCTGTCGGCCGGCGCGACGGCAAGGGACTTGGGGCCGCAGCGCTCAGCGGCGCCCGGTTTGCGCGGCGGGATGTACAACGCTCGGCAACTTGCGCAAACCGAGGGTTTACACTGTGCGCCCTGATGTTTTTCGCTGGCTCTATTAGGGTCCGGCGCCCACCGACAGGTGACACATGCACAAGCCCATCGGCATCCGCGCTGCGCTGCTCGCGGCCCTGACCCTCATCGGCACGGAGAAGACCATGGCCCAACCGCCCCAAGAGCCCCCGGCCCAGCCCTCCGTGTATCCCCCAGGTGCCATGGCCGGCACAGCTCAGTCCGAGCCCGGCGGCACGGATGCCGGCGACCCTGGTGCCGGGCTCGCCGCCGGGGTGCCCGAGCAAACCAGCACCCTGGCGGAGCAAACCGCCGTCGCCGTGACCATTTACAACCAGGATCTGGCGCTCATCAAGGACCGCCGCCGGCTAACCCTGCCTGCCGGCCGTGTGGATCTGGCTTATCGGGACGTGAGCGCGCGCATCCGCCCCGAGACGGCCCTGCTGCGCGACAGCGCCGGTGCCGCGGGTGTGACGGTGCTGGAGCAGAACTTCGACTTCGACCTGCTGACACCGGACAAGCTCTTGGAGAAGTACGTCGGCCGCGAGGTGGGCGTGGTGCGCACCCACCCGACCACCGGCGAGGAGACCGAAGAAACCGCCACCGTGCTCGCCGCCAGCGACGGTGTCGTGCTGCGCATCGGCAGCGGTGCCGAGCAGCGCATCGAGGCGAGCCGCGACGGGGGGCTCCCCGGACGCATCGTCTACCGCGACATCCCGCCCAACCTGCGCGATCGCCCGACCCTGGTGCTGGCGCTGGACAATGCCGCCGCCGGCGAGCGCGAGCTGGAGCTGTCCTATTTAAGCGGCGGCCTGAGCTGGGAGGCGGACTATGTCGGCGAGCTGGCCCCGGACGAGACCACTGTGGACCTCACCGGCTGGGTCACCCTTACTAACCAAAGCGGCACCGCCTACCCGAGCGCCAAGCTCCAGCTCGTTGCCGGCGAGGTGAACATCGCCGACGAGCCGCAGGCGGACATGCGCATGATGGAAGCCATGCCGCGCGCCGCCGCGGCCCCGCAAATGACCGAGGAGAGCCTGTTCGAGTATCACCTCTACACCCTCGAGCGCCCCACCACAATCGCCGACAACCAGACCAAGCAGGTGTCGCTGCTGGATGCCCCCGGTGTGGCCGTCGGCAAGGAGCTCTTGGTCCGCGGCAACCCCGGCAGCTACCGCGGCGCCCGCGGTCAGCTGACCGAAGAGATGGAGGTCAGTGTTTTCCTGAAGCTGACCAACGACGAGGCCTCGAACCTCGGCATGCCGCTGCCGGCGGGCACCGTGCGCATCTACAAGCGCGACGCGACGGGCAACGCGCAGTTCGTCGGCGAGGACCGCATCGACCACACGCCGAAGAACGAGACTGTGCGCCTGAAGCTCGGCGAGTCCTTCGACGTCACCGCCGAGCGCAAGCAGACCGCGTTCGACAAGCGCTCCGGCACCGGGCCCTGGCAGTACGAGTTCGACAGCGCCTACGAGATCCGCATTCGCAACGCCAAGCCCGAGCCGCAGCCGGTCACCGTGCAGGAGCGCATCCCCGGCGACTGGAAGATGCTGGAGGAGAGCGCCCCACACCAGGTGGGCAACGCCAACACCGCGCTCTGGAAGCTCACCGTGCCCGCCGAGGGCGAGACGGTGCTGACCTACCGCGTGCGCGTCAGGTTCTGAGCGCGGCAGCGCGGGAGCGGCGTCCCCGCCGCGATTGCGATGGTCACGAGGTGGGAGCGGCGTCCCCGCCGCGATTGCGACAACAGCGGTCAGTGTCGCGGCAGGGATGCCGCTCCCACGTCCCCGCGAGCTTCGCGGCCTGCTTCTTCTCCGGCCGCTCGGGCGGCGGGGCGGGGCTGATCCTGCTGCCGGTGCTGCTGTTCACCGGGCTGGCGTTCATCAATGCCCTGGCGAGCCACAAGCTGGCGGTGGGCTTCATCGGCGTCGGCTCGACGCTGAGCTACGACCAGCTCTACGCAACGTCCATGACGCTCGCCGCCAACGGCATCTTCTGGAACCGCGTCGGTGCGGTTGACCCCGTCTTCATGGGCCATGTGATCTGGCCGTTGGCGCCCGGGCTCTCTGGGCGAGGCTCCGCTGGTTTTCCACCCCGTCCCGCTTCGGCTATGCTGCTCGGAATCGAGCATCGATCTCACCGCCATGTCCAGCGTCGCCCTCCAATTGCCTGAGCGCCACCGGATATCCGTGCGTGAATACTTCCGCATGGCCGAGACCGGCGTGCTGGATCCCGAGGCGCGGATCGAGCTCATCGACGGGGAGTTGTTCGACATGCCGCCCATCGGCCCCGCCCACGCCAGCCGGGTCAAGCGCTGCATTCGGCTGTTCTCCCGCGTGGTGGGCGATGCGGCCATCGTCTCCGCCCAAGACCCCGTGGTGCTTGGCGATTTCTCCGCCCCGCAACCGGATCTTGCCCTGCTGCGCTGGCGGGAGGACTTCTACGAGCAGGCCCACCCAGGGCCTGCGGACATCCTCGTCGTCATCGAGGTCGCGGACAGCAGCCTGGCCCACGACCGCGACCGCAAACTGCCCCTCTATGCCCGCTTCGCCGTGCCCGAGGTTTGGCTGGTGGACATCACGGGCCGGCATCTGGATGTCCATCGCCACCCCGAGGACGGCGCCTACACCACCCGGTTCCGGGTGCAGCACCTCTCGTGCGTGGGCATCGCTGGCCTGCCAGGTCTCGAGCTGGACCTGCGGTCGCTGTTCTGACCCGGGCGGTCAACACCCGGGCAGCTCGGCATCGAGCTGCTTTCGAGCCAACGACGATCTGACATTAATCCTTGCAGCATCGTTGGCGGTCACGGGCCTGCTGCTGCTGTGGCCGACGGTGCGGGGCTGGCTCGGCGGCTGAGCCGAGACTGCGCGACCTGGACAGCAACGGCATTGAGGTCTAACCTTCCGTACCAGAACATGTACACTGTCGAGCTTCACCCCCTGCCATGAGCGCCATCACCGCCACCGACGCCCGCAAGGGCTTTTTCGACCTGATCAAGCGCGTCAACGAGCGCTACGAAGTCATGCACATCCGCCATCGCCAGGGCGATGCCGTGCTCATGTCCGAGGCCGAGTACGAGGGGCTGATGGCGACACTGGAATTGCTGTCCGACCCGGGTTTCCGAAGCGGCATGTCCAGAGCGCAGGCGGAAGCCGAGGCCGACGACACCCGATCCTTCGAAGAGGTCTTCGGCGAGCCGCAGTAAGGAGCGGAGCGTGCCGGAGGGATCCAAACGTTACCGCATCCGGTTCACGCGGCAGGCGGAGAAGGATGTCCAAAAGCTCACCCCCAAGGTTAGGGACAAGCTGAAGGACATCCTGCGCAACCGCCTCGCCGTCGATCCCCACTCAGGCAAGCAGCTCGTGGGTCCACTCAAAGGCTACTGGTCATTGCGGCTCACCTATCAGGACCGCATCGTCTACGCCAGCCACGATGACGAGCTGCTGGTGCTGGTTCTGCGTGCGCGCAGCCACTACGGAGACTGAGCGGTCGCCCGGCTGGGGCCGACTCGCCCGGCATCACTGCCCCAGCATCTCCTGCTCCAGCGACAGATAGATGCCGTAGGCGTTGCGCCGGTGCGCGGCATCGAAGGCCGGCAGCTTCTGGAATCGCGACCAGTCCGCGGCCTCGTAGGCCTCGGCGAAGGGGATCATCTCGTCCACCGCCGCAGCCATCTGCTCGCGGGTGTACTTGAGATAGTCGAGCGTGCGGGAGACGGCCGCCGCGGGCTCGCTGGCCGCGGGGCCGTGGCCCGGGATCAGCGCCTCGATACCGGTGTCGTCCAGGGACTCCAGCACGGCCAGCCAGTGGCCGGTGTCCGCGCTGCCGGTGAAGGGCACCCGGCCCTCGAAGATGATGTCGCCGGAGATGAGCACATTGTCCGGGCGCACCAGCACGGCGAGGTCGCCGTCGGAATGCGCCGGGCCCAGGTAGCGGATATCGAGGGTCACATCGCCCAGGCCGATCTCCGTCTGCTCAGTGATCACCACGTCCGGGCTCACCAGCCTCGTGTCCTCGTTGACCCAGGGGTCGAGGGAGAAGCGCCGCTCCTCCAGGCGCTCCTCTGCGGCCGGCGCGTCCAGGTAGTCCTGGAAGCCGCCGGGGGCAATGATCTTGGCGCCGAGGTCTTCAAACACCTGCAGCCCGTAGATGTGATCCGCGTGATAGTGGGTGACGAGGACGGTCTTGATGGGCGCATCGGACACCTTGCGGAGCTCGTCGATGAAGCGCTTGGCAAGCGATGGCGAGCCGAGGGCGTCCACCACGGCGATGCCGTCGTCGGTGATGATGGCCGCGGCGTTGGAGATGAAGCCCTTGTTGTCGGTGGCGATGCCGGGCACGCCGCGCACGTAGTAGACATGGTCCGACACCTTGTGCAGCGGCATGTCGATGTCGATGGGGGCGATGTCTGCGCCAGCGGCGGCGCTGGTCAGACCTAGCGCTGCGGACAGGCAAAGGGCGGACAGAGAGCGTGTGATGTGCGACGAAGCCATGGGCTGAACTGAGATTGGGCGTTTTGGGCTACTTGGGTAGCGATTGACGGCAGGAGCTCGCCGCCGCTTTGGCTGAGATGCGGCGCCGGGGCAACCACCGCCTATGGTTGGTCAGCTTGTTCGTCCGCGGCGCTGAGCGCTTCGCAGAAGATGCGAATTGCATCCGCGTATTCTACATGCACTACCAATACCACCAACTGATCGGGCGGGCCGCTGCCGATCATGCGCTGGCCAATCCGGCAGGATTGGCGCAAGAATCGGCACCAATGACTGCGCGATTGCGGCCGTCGGCTCGGCAACCGGCTGCGGGAGCAGCGACCACAGACATGGCAGACGACGGCCGGCATACCGAGGGCGGCGCACCGGGCGACGACCTACTGTTCTCCTGGCTCGGGCGCGCCCTGCTGCTCGACCTGGAGACCGGCCCCTCGGGCGAGGTCCACAAGATCGGCGCCGTTCCGGGCTCGCGCGGCGGCGAGCGCGAGTTCCGCCGCGAGGGCCGGTTCGAGCTGGGCCGGGCGCTTAAGGATCTGGCGGACTTCGCCGGCGATGCCGAGACGGTCATCGGCCATAACCTGCTGGGTCACGACCTGCCGACCCTGCGCGCGCTGGCACCGGCGCTCGGGCTGCTCGGGCGGCCCATCGTCGACACCCTCTATCTCTCGCCGCTGGCCTTCCCGCAGAACCCTTACCACCGGCTGGTGAAGGATTACAAGCTGGTGCGCGACAGCCTCGCCGACCCGGTGGCGGACTGCCGGCTGGCGGCGCAGGTGCTGCGGGAGCAGTGCGAAGAATTCGCCCGGCGCCTGGCAGCCGACCCATCCGAGGCGGCCCTGCTGGCGGTCTATCGCTTCTGCTTCCAGGGCGCCACCCTGCTGGACGACAACCCCACCGGCGGCGACGGCATCGCCGCGGTGTTCCGGTTGATGGGGGTGCCCCTGCCCACGGTGCAGCAGGTGCGCGACACGCTGCTCGCGCGTTGGCAGGGCCACGCCTGCGCCACGGCCGCACCACGGCTGATCCTGGATCACATCAAGGACATCAAGCTGCGCCCGGTGCTCGCCTACGCCGCTGCCTGGCTGACGGTGGCCGGCGGCATCTCGGTGCTGCCGCCCTGGGTGCGCCAGCGCTTCCCGGCCACGGCGGGCCTGCTGACGGCCCTGCGCGAGGTGCCCTGCGGCGAGCCGGACTGTGCCTGGTGCCGGGAAACCCACGACCCGGCCATGCAGCTGCGGCGCTGGTTCGGCTTCGACGCCTTCCGTGCGGAGCCGGCGACGCCGCACGGCGCAAGCCTGCAGCAGGCGGTGGTCACCGACGGCATGGCTGGGCGCTCGTTGCTCGCCCTCCTGCCCACCGGCGGCGGCAAGTCGCTCTGTTTCCAGCTGCCGGCGCTGGTGCGCTACACGCGCCGCGGCACGCTGACGGTGGTGATCTCGCCGTTGCAGGCATTGATGAAGGACCAAGTGGACAACCTTGTGCGTAAAACCGGCGCCACCAACGCCGCCGCCCTCTACGGTCTGCTGACCCCGCCGGAGCGCGGCGACGTGATGGAGCGGGTGCGCCTGGGCGACGTGGCCATCCTGTACCTCTCGCCGGAGCAGCTGCGCAACCGCTCGGTGGCGGAGATGATGGCGAGCCGGGAGATCGGCTGCTGGGTGTTCGACGAGGCCCACTGCCTATCCAAGTGGGGCCACGACTTCCGCCCCGATTATCTCTACGCCAGCCGCTTCATCCGCACCCTGGCCGAGCGTCAGCGGATGCCGGTGCCGCCGGTCACCTGCGTCACCGCCACCGCCAAGCAGGACGTCACCGACGAGATCCTGGCCCATTTCCGCGACGAGCTGGGCCTGACGCTCACCCTGTTCGAAGGCGGTGTGGAGCGGGACAACCTGGCCTTCGAGGTGCAGCTCGCCGGCAAGCACGAGAAGGACGCCCGCATCCACGCCATCCTCACCGAGCACCTGGGCAAGCCGACAGAGCGAGCGCATGATAGCGGCGGCGCCGCCATCGTCTACGCATCCCGCCGCCGGCGCACCGAGGCGCTGGCCGAGCGCCTGCAGCGCGAAGGCTGGGCGGCGGAGGCCTTTCATGCGGGCATCGAGGCACCGCAAAAGAAGCGCATCCAGGACGCCTTCGTGGCCGGGGAGCTGACGGTGATCTGCGCCACCAACGCCTTCGGCATGGGCGTGGACAAGGAGGACGTGCGCCTGGTCATCCATGCGGATATCCCGGCGTCGCTGGAGAACTACATCCAGGAAGCCGGCCGCGCCGGGCGCGACCGCCAGCCTGCGCTCTGCGTGCTGCTCTACGACCAGCAGGATATCGAGGCCCAGTTCGGCATGGAGGCCATGTCGGAGCTCACCCATCGGGATATCGCCGAAATCCTGCGCGGACTGCGCCGCGCCAAGCGCAATCGCGACGGCGATGTGGTGGTGACCGCCGGCGAGCTGCTGCGCGACGAGGAGCTGCGCCTCGGCTTCGACCCCGAGGCGCGCGACGCGGACACCCGCGTGCGCATCGCCATCTCCTGGCTGGAGCGCGCCGGGCTGGTGCAGCGGGACGAGAACCGCACCGGCGTCTTCCAGGGCCGCCCGGCGGTGACGGACCTGGCGGCGGCGGAGCGCAAGATCGCCGGCCTGCGCCTCTCCAACGCCCAAAAGGCGCGCTGGCTCGCCATCCTGGAGGTGCTGCTGAACGCGGAGCCGGACGAGAGCTTCACCGCCGACGATCTGGCGCTGCTGCCCGCCTGCAGGCAGCAGCCCGGGGCCGACTGGGATCGCGGCCAGAGCGCGGCGCAGCGCGTGCTGCGCACCCTGCACGACATGGCGCGGGCCGGGCTGGTGGACGAGGGGCCGCAGCTGAGCGCCTTCGTCCGGCACAAGGTGCGCGACAGCTCCCGGTCTATCCTGGCACGCGTCGTCGCCCTGGAGCGGGCCATGCTGGAGGCGCTGCGCGAGCAGCAGCCGGACACGGACCCCGACGCCTGGCTGCACCTGTCCCTGCGGCGGCTCAATCAGCACCTGCTGGACGCGGGCCACGCCGACAGCAACCCGGAGACCCTGCGCGCGCTGCTCAAGGGCCTGGCGCTGGACGGCCGCGGCCTGGCCGGCGCCCGCGGCAGCCTGGATCTGCGCCAGCTCGACCGCGACCACTATCGGGTGCGACTGCACCGAGACTGGCCGACGCTCGCCCGCACCGCCGAGCGCCGCCGCGCCGTGGCCCAGCTGATGCTCGACACCCTGCTCGCCAAGCTGCCCGCGGATGCCCCGGCGGGCGCCGACCTGCTGCTGCGCTTCGGCACCGACGAGCTGACCCGGGCCATCGCGGACGACCTGGTGCTCGCCGGCGAGGTGCGCGATCCGCTCGCCGCCGTGGACCGCGGGCTCATGTTCCTGCACGAGCACGGCGCCGTCATCCTGCACAGCGGCCTCGCCGTGTTCCGCGCCGCCATGACCGTGCGGGTGCTGCCGGAGGCCAAGCGCCGGCGCTACAGCAAGGCCCAGTACCAACCGCTGGCGCAGCACTACGGCGAGCGGGTGTTCCAGATCCATGTCATGGACCGCTACGCCCGCCTCGGCGCCGAGCAGGTCCGCCGGGCGCTGGGGCTGGTGGCTGGCTATTTCTCCCTGGGCAAGGAGGCCTTCGTGCGCCGCTTCTTTGGCGACCAGCGCGAGATGCTCTCCCGCGCCACCACCGCCGAGTCCTTCGCGCGCATTGTGGATGCCCTGCGCAGCCCGGCGCAGACGGAGATCGTCGCCGCCCCGGCGGACGGCAACCGCCTGGTGCTGGCGGGCCCCGGCGCCGGCAAGACCCGGGTCATCGTGCACCGCTGCGCCTACCTGCTGCGGGTGCTGCGGGTGCCGGCGCACCGCATCCTGGTGCTCTGCTTCAACCGGTCCGCGGCGCTGGAGCTGCGGCGGCGGCTCGGCGAGCTCGTGGGGGACGACGGGCGGCGGGTGACGGTGCAGACCTACCACGGCTTTGCCATGCGCTTGACGGGACATTCGTACGCGGAGCGCGCGGCTGACGGCGCCGACATGACGCCGGATTTCGAAGGGGTGTTGGAAGAGGCCGTCGCCCTGCTGGAAGGTCAGAGAGACCTGCCGGGCATGGCGCCCGACACCGCCCGCGAGCGCCTGCTCGCCGGCTATCGCCACATCCTGGTGGACGAGTACCAGGACATCGACGCCACGCAATACCGTCTGGTGAGCGCCATCGCCGGCCGTGCGCTGCAGCAGGACGGCGACGATGCCCGCCTCACCCTGCTCGCAGTGGGCGACGACGACCAGAACATCTACGCCTTCCGCGGCGCCAGCGTCGAATATATCCGCCGTTTCCACCAGGACTACGACGCCGAGCTGCACTACCTGGTGGAGAACTACCGCAGCAGTGCGCACATCATCCAAGCCGCCAACGCGCTCATCGTCCACAACCGCGAGCGCATGAAGGCGGATCAGCCCATCCGCATCGACCGCGGCCGGGCGCGGGCGCCCGCCGGCGGGCGCTGGGCCGAGCTGGACCGCCACGCCCGCGGCCGGGTGCTGGTGCAGCAGGTGTCGGATGCGGGCCGGCAGGCGGCGGCCATCGTCGCCCGCATGCAGGCGTTGCACCGCCTCGGCGGCGGCAGCTGGCGGGACTTTGCCATCCTCGCCCGACGGCACGCGGTACTCGCACGCGTGCGCGCGCTCTGCGAGCACATGGGCATTCCGGTGCGCCTCGGCGCCGACCTGCCGGGTTTGCATCGCATCCGTGAGATCCACGCCTTCCTGGCCGCGCTGAAGGACCACGGTCAGGCGCCGCTGACACCGGCGCAGCTTGACGAGCTGCTGCCGTCACGGCGGGGCCCTTGGCGCGATCTGCTGAGGGATCTGATCGCCGATTGGCGTGCAGAGCTGGGGGCTGCGGGGGGAGAGAGTGCTGTCGACAGGTATGCCGAGGCTGCCGCGGGGCCGTGTGGCACAGCCCCGGACACCGACGGCCCCGCGGTCCCCGCTGCCGATATCGCCGAATTCTGCTGGGAGAGCCTCACCGAGCAGCGCCGGGAGCGTCGCATCGGCGACGGGGTGCTGCTCGCCACTCTGCATGCCGCCAAGGGGCTGGAATTTCCGCATGTGCTCATAGCCGATGGTGGCTGGGCCCATGGCGCGCGCACCCGCGCTGCCCGCGACACTCGGTCGGCAGCGCCGCGCGCAGACGAGCCAGCCGAAGACGAGCGCCGCAGCTTCTATGTCGGCATGACCCGCGCCCGGGAAACACTGACGCTGTTGGAGATCGCCGGCGGCGGGCACCCGCACCTGCCGCTGCTGCACGCGGCTGCTAGCCAGGGGCAGGCTGTCGCCGGCGACTGGCTGCTGCGCGAAGCGCCGATTCTAGAGCCGCCACCGGCGGCGATCACGGCCCGCCGCTACGCTCAGCTTACCCCTGCGGACCTGGACCTGGGCTACGCCGGCCGTCAACCTCCGGACGCCCCGATTCACCGCCACCTCGCGGGGCTGCAGGCCGGCGACTACCTCGCCTGGCGCCGGCTGGGAGCGTCGGCGTCCCAGCGGCCTGACGGGGGCCGCAGCACCGAGACACCGCCAGCGCATAACGGCGCCGGCGGCCTAATCCTCA
This sequence comes from Thiohalocapsa halophila, assembly GCF_016583825.1. GTDB lineage: Bacteria > Pseudomonadota > Gammaproteobacteria > Chromatiales > Chromatiaceae > Thiohalocapsa > Thiohalocapsa halophila. The sequence goes on from NZ_NRRV01000035.1 coordinate 14,834, forward strand.
CCACGGCCGACGGTCAGGCGGTCGCCCGCCTGTCCAAACGCGCCGCCGGCCAATGGCTGCCCCATGCTGAGTGTATCGAGGCCATCCGCATCGTCGCTATGCTCCGCCGCGACCACAGCCAAACCGAGCCCCAATACGCCGCGAGCCTGCACAGCGAGGTTTGGGAGGTGCCTTTGGCAGAGATTCAGTGGCGGGCTTCTTGAGCGCAGCCCCCGAGCGGCGCCCGCGGGGCGGCTGGGCGTCGCGCCCACGGGCATCGTCCGGCGAATCCGAAGCGCCCGAGCGTGTGCGGGCCGGGGTGCCGGCGGCCCGACCGCCATGCTGGTGGGTGCCGCAAGCACTGCCCCGGCGCGGCGTCGACGGACGGCTCCCACCTCGTGTCGGAGCGACGCGTATCATTGATCTGCCACAGGCCGCGCTGGAGTCGCGTGCACCGCTGCGCTGCGCGTGCTCGGCAAGACAGTCTCCCGACGCTGTGGCACGATAGCCGCAAAACATTCAGGGTTTAGTCCCGCCCGCAACCTCACCTCTCAAGGCTTCGAGCGTATGATGTTACACCTAGAAAACTGGGTTTGGGGTCTGGTCTTTATCGTCGCACTTGTTGTTTTCCTGCACGCTGCCTTCGAGCTGGCCCGGCGACTGTTGGCGCGCTTTGCCCTGCGAGTTTGTCAGATGCGCGAAGCCCGCGAAGGAGGCTTTATCTGCGAGCTGAAGCGGAAGCTGCATGGCTTCGCAAGCCGATCGCTGCTGCCGCGAGCGCTGGTGTTGATCGGCTCCTTCGCCGTGATGGCTTTCGTTATCGTGGAGCATTCGGCAAAACTCTGACAATTCCCCCGCCGCACTGCCGGCAGCCGTCGGTGGTGCGCGCGCTTGCGTGACCGTTCAGCCAGAACAGGACCGTCCAGAGCCCGTCCGTTGGCGGTAGGCGCGCTTGCGTAACAGCCGCGGGCCGTGCCGTGTCGAGCGAGCCGTGCTGCGTTCGCCACACGACCGCGACCGCCCTGGACGTCGAACAGGTATTCTTTCCATGTCCATTACGATGTCGCAATTCCTGAAATCGCACGGCCTTCAGCGTAATCCTTTCATCGAGGAGGAGGCGCAGAACGACAAGGTGTTCGAAGATCTCGTCAATGAGTCGGGCTACACCTTCAACCATCAGGCTTGGGACAAGTTTTTCGGCGAGCCGCCGGGCCGCGGCACGTCGATGATCTTCGGTGTCAAAGGCAGCGGCAAGTCTGCCCTGCGCCTTGCGCTCGAGAAGAACATCGCGCACTTCAATCGCGAGCACGCCGGGGGCATCCTGCTGATCAAGTACGACGACTTCAACAGTTTTCTGGATGCCTTCAAGCGCCGGGGCGATCAGGATCGCAAGCGCGAGACGCCCATTACGCTCAAGGATTTCGGTCTTGCGCAGCATCTCGACGCCATCCTCATCTGCGGCATGGAGGCGCTGCTGGACGAGCTCGACGCCGGCGACATTTCACTGGCACAGCTGGAAACCCATCAGCGACATGACCTGATGATGCTGATGGCCTTCTATCTCAGTGGGCCGCCGGACCGCTACAGCCGCATCATGGATGACCTCGGCGATCGACTCCTACCGCGCAGCATCTTCGGGGCCGTGGGAAGCGGCCTCAAGGCGAATGTCGTCGGTCTGTTGACGCTCGGCATCGTCCCGCTGGTGCGCCAATCCTTCTACGCCGGGGTCGCCCGCGCTGCGGCCCGGGAGATCGTGGTGCGCACGCGCAATTCCAAATATATTAAGCGGGCGCTGCGCCGGGTTCCGCTCGGTTATTTGCAGAACCAGGACATCAAGCGCCGCGGCTGGCGCGATAACGAGGACGTGCGGCGTTTGTTCGTCACCAAGTTCATAGATGTCGTGCTGAGCCTCGGCTATCAGCAGATCGTGGTGGTGATGGACAAGATCGATGAGCCTTCGCTGATCAATGGCGACCGCGAACGCATGGAGGCCTTCGTCTGGCCGCTGTGGAATAACCGCATCCTGCAGCTGCACCCGAATCTGAGCTTCAAGATGCTGCTGCCACGGCAGCTCTACGAAGTGGTTCGCAGGGCGGGCTCCGATAAGGCGAATGAAGCCCGCTTTGACAAGCAGAAGATCATTTATCCCTTCCGCTGGGGCGACAAGCAGCTCTACGACATGATGTCAGACCGGCTGCGCATCTGCCGCACCGATGCAAGTCAGCCATATCCGCTTGCGAACCTGTTCGACGAGGTGATGCCGACCCGGGAGATATTGGGCGCACTCGACAAGCTGCGCCAGCCGCGCTTCGTGCTGAATTATCTGTATCGGCTGATCGCCGAGACCTGCGCCCAGACCGACCGGGTCGATGACCAGCCGGTGCGTATCCCACACGAGGTCTTCTACCAGATCACCGCAACCATCGGCGAGGACATCAAGCAGTACTACCAGACGCTTGGAGAGAGTCCCGAGTAAGCGCACTCGCGGCTGCGGCAGCCGAGTGGGCGATGACGCCCGGCGTGACCTGAGGGCCGCGCCCGGCGCGCAGCCCAAGGCGGGCGGGGGTGCCTGATCGGCGTCGCGTTGACCCCGCACAACCGCGGCCGCCTTCGCCTGCTGCAACCTATGGTGCAGCGTCCGCGGACGTTGCTATACTGTCAAACATTCTTGACATCAGGCTAGGTTGACACGTGACGACGGCACCCCCGCGCGCTCCCTCCGATTTGACCGCGGCGGCCCAGACCGCTGCCGGCGGTCAGGCACATGCCGTCGTCATCGGCAGCGGCTTCGGCGGGCTTGCGGCAGCCGTCCGGCTCGCCTCCCGCGGCTATCGGGTCACAGTGCTGGAGAAGCTAGACAAGCCGGGCGGGCGCGCCTACGTGCACGAGCGCGACGGCTTCAAGTTCGACGCGGGCCCCACCATCATCACCGCGCCCTTCCTGCTGGAGGAGCTATGGGAGATGGCCGGGCGGCGCTTCGCGGACGACATCGATTTGCGCCCGATGGACCCCTTCTATCGGATCCGCTTCGACGACGGCACCACCTTCGATACCAACGCCGACGAGGCAGCCATGCGCGAGCAGGTGGCCCGGTTGTCGCCGGCGGATGTCGCGGGCTACGAGCAATACCTGGAAGAGAGCCGCAAGATCTTTCAGGTGGGCTTCGTCGAGCTAGGCCATGTACCCTTCACGAAGTGGACGGACATGGCGCGCATCGTGCCGAAGATGATGAAGCTGCAGAGCTACCGCAGCGTCTACGGCCTGGTGTCCAAGTACGTCAAGGACGAGCGGCTGCGCACGGCGCTGTCCTTTCACCCGCTGCTGATCGGCGGCAACCCCTTCTCCGTCAGCTCCATCTATGCGCTGATCTCCTATCTGGAGCGCCACTGGGGCGTCCACTCCGCCATCGGCGGTACCGGGGCCATCGTCGATGGACTGGTGAGCCTGATCGAGGGCCAGGGCAGCACGATCCGCTGCAATGCCGAGGTCGCCGAGATCACCACCCAGAACCGCAAGGCGACAGGGGTCAAGCTCAAAAACGGCGAGGTGATCGCCGCGGACATCGTCGTCGCCAACTCGGACTTCGCCTGGACCCACAAGCATCTGCTGCCGAGCGTCAAGCGCCGCAAGTGGCCGAACTGGCGGCTCGACGCGTCGCGCTACTCCAACGGTCTGTTCGTGTGGTACTTCGGTACCAAGCGCCAATACCCGGACCTGCCGCATCACAGCATCCTGCTCGGCCCGCGCTACCAGGGCCTACTCCGCGACATCTTCCACAAGAAGAGCCTGGCGGACGACTTCAGCCTGTACCTGCATCGGCCGACGGCGACCGACCCCAGCATCGCCCCCGAGGGCTGCGATGCCTTCTACGTGTTGGCACCCGTGCCGCACTTGGACGGCGACACCGACTGGGCCGAGCGCGCCGAGCCCTACCGCCAGGCCATCGAAGACTATCTTGACCGCACCGTGCTGCCGGGGCTCAAGGACAACTTGGTCACGTCGCTGGTGTCGACCCCCATCGATTTCCATGAGCGCCTGCTGTCGTACAAAGGCGCCGGATTCAGCCTGGAGCCCGTGCTCTGGCAGAGCGCCTGGCTGCGTCCGCACAACAAGAGCGAGGAAGTGGAGCACCTCTACTTCGTTGGCGCCGGGACCCACCCCGGCGCCGGCGTCCCCGGGGTCATCTCCACCGCCCGCGTACTCGACAAGGTGGTGCCCGATGCTACTGTTTTCGCAAACTGAGCGCTGTTTCGCGGACCCGGCGGACCTGGCCGCCTGCCGGGCGTTGTTGAGCAACGGCTCCAAGTCGTTCCATGCCGCGTCCTTCTTCCTGCCCAAGTCGGTGCGTCAGCCGGCATCAGCGCTGTATGCCTTTTGCCGGATCGCCGACGACGCTATCGACGAATGCCGCGACGACCAGGCAGCGGCGCTTGCCGAGCTGCACGCGCGCCTGGGCCGCATCTACGCCGGACGGCCGGAGCCGCATCCCGTGGACCGCGCCTTCGCCGGTGCCGTCAGGCGGTTTCACATGCCCCGCGAGCTGCCGGAGGCCCTGCTGGACGGCTTCGCATGGGACGCCGAGGGCCGTAGCTACGACACCATCTCCGGTGTGCTCGACTACTCCGCCCGGGTCGCCGCTGCCGTGGGTGCCATGATGACGGCGTTGATGGGCGTGCGGGCACCGACGGTGCTCGCACGCGCCTGCGACCTCGGCAGCGCCATGCAGCTCACCAACATCTGCCGCGATGTGGGCGAGGACGCCCGCAATGGACGCATCTATCTGCCGCTCGATTGGCTGCGCGATGCGGGGATCGACCCCGACGAATTCCTCGCCAAGCCGCGCTTCACGCCGGCGCTCGGTGAGGTGGTCGAGCGCGTGCTGGCGCTCGCCGAGACCCTGTACCAGCGTGCCGAAACGGGCATCGCCAGGCTCCCCGTCGGCTGCCGTCCGGGCATCTACGCCGCCCGCCTGCTCTATGCCGAAATCGGTCACGAGGTGGCCCGCAACGGCTTCGATTCCGTGTCACAACGGGCCGTGGTGCCGCGTGCGCGCAAGATGGCTTTGTTGAGCCAGGCCATTGCCGCGACACCCTTCCCGGGCGGAGACTGCGACGCGGAGCCCTTGGACGAGAACCGTTTCCTGATCGATGCCGTTGCGGCGGCGCCCGCCCTGCCGGGCCGCGATGCCACGGGCCGCCCGCGGATCGGCCAGAAAGTGGTCTGGTTGTTGGACCTATTCGAAACCCTGGAGGAGCGTGACCGCACGGCTCAGACGATGGGCCAGTCCATGGAGCGGCTCGGCGGCGACATGCTCTCCGCGACGCGTACTGGAGGCTGACCAATGCGCTACTACCTCGGAGCCGTTTGTCTGATCATCGGTGTCTGGTATATCTACGCGGCCATCAATCACCGCAAGAAAGTCCTCGCTGCCCGCGAGCGTGCCGCTGCATCCGGCCATGAGCAAAAGATCGACCCGGCGCTCGCGTCCGTGGGCACCACGATGCTGCCGTTCTATGCGATGTACGGCGCTTTTGCCTCCCTGCTGCTGGTGGGCGGGTATTTCCTCTCCGATCTCAAGCTCTACCTCTCCGTGGTAGACCTCTTCGGCCTCCTCGTGCTGGTGGTGGGCTACAGCGTGTTCATGGTCATGAAGATCGCCTACTCGAAGCTCGGCCTGGATATGTCCCAGCCCGCCTGACCTCGCCCGTCCGACCCAGCCCGCCCAACCCAGCCCGCCGAACCAGGCGCGGGCAACTTCTCGGTTGCGCGGATCATAAGCCGCTGACATCCGTGCCGGATGTCGGCGGCTTCGCGCGCCGGGGGCTTGATCGTAAAGAGAACAGTCAACCACGAAGCACACGAAAGCTCACGAACAAGAATACGAAGCAAGACAGGCGCTTGAACCTAGAAACGGTAGTTGAACGGCCCCCAGGGTACGTCCCGCGTGGCGTCCAGCAAGGCACAACGAGGCGGAATAGCCGACCTATTCCAACGAGTTGTAACGCAGCTGGGCGCCGCGCGGGGCGTGCCATGGGGGTCGTAGCGGCCCTCACCCGGGAGGTGGCCCTGAAATCGGTGCGAATTCTCAAATTGCGCAAACACTTGTAGCTGCTACGAAGCGGTCAACTGCCGTTTCTAGGTTGAAGGTAAGCCTCGCAGGGATCTCGCGCACCCGGGGCGTGAGCGCGCGAGCTTGCGTATCCTGCCGAGCCCCTTCGTGGTCTTGGTACTCTTCGTGGCTCAGATATCGGATCTAGGCTGACCACGGGTGTTCGTCCCGCCGAGCACGGCGAAATCCACCATCAGGCAGGCCGCCGCCAGCAACGGCAGGCTGCCGAGCAGCAGGGGCCAGCGGCGGGCGACGAAGCCGGCCTTGTCCGCCTGAGCCTCAGCCGCCAGGCGCCGCAGCGCGGTGTTGCCGGCACCCGAGCCAGGGCTTCCGCCGCGGGCCGTGGCTACCAGGGAATCCGCTCCCCATGTCGGAAGAACCCACCCGTCGGCCCGTCCGCGGCCAGGGTCGCGGCCCAGACGATGCCCTTGGCGCCTTCTTCCATGGACAAGTCGGCATTGGGCCCGCCCATGTCGGTACGCACCCAGCCGGGGCAGACCGAGTTGATGCGGATGTCAGTGCCCTGGAGCTCGTCGGCGAAGATGCGGGTGACGGCGTTGAGCGCCGTCTTGGACAGCCGGTAGCCGGGGCAGCAGCCGTTCATGTCGCTGAGCTGGCCCATGCCGGAGGAGACATTGACGACGCAGCCGCGGCCTTCCAGCAGCGGGATGAGCTGCTGGCAGAGCCGAAGCGCCGCCAGGGTGTTGGTCTCGAAGGCGCTGCGGATGGTCTCCAGCTCCGCGTCGAAGATGCTCGAGCCCGGCTGGCTGGGCCCTGGGTCCGGGAAGATGCCGGCGTTGTTCACCAGGGCGTCGATGCGCCCGTAATCGCGCTGGAGCATGTCGCGCAGCTCGCGGATGGACTCCGCGGCGGTGACGTCCAGCCGCGCGAAGCGGGCGTCGGCGCCGTCGGCCGCTAGCTTGTCGGCGGCGGCGCGGCCCTCGGCCTCGCGGCGGCTGGTGAGTACGACCCGGTAGCCCTGGCCTGCGAGCTGGCGGGCGGTCTCCAGTCCCAGTCCGCGGTAGGCGCCGGTGATGACGGCGACGGGGGGTGCGGTCATGATGAGCTCCTCGTGGTGGTGTTGGAAGTGCGAAGTGCGAAGTGCGCGGTGCGAAGTGCGAAGTGCGAAGTGCGAAGTGCGAAGTGCGGAGTGCGAGGGCAGCTGGGTGGACTGTCGCCGGCAGCCCTTCCCCGTGCGCTGCCGCGTCGGTGCGGGCGGGTCAATGCCGGCGCTCGCCCTCGTCCGCGTCGCCTTCCAGCCAGTCCCGGCCGACATCGTCGACGGCGGGCTCCGAAATGCGATGGCTCTCGTCCAGCCAGTCGCCAAGGTCGATGAGCCGGCAGCGCTCGCTGCAGAACGGTCGCCACTTCGACTCCGGCCCCCAGGGCACCGGGCGTTGGCAGGTGGGGCATTTGACGGTGACGGTCATTGGCACCTCCGGGGCAATCTGCACTCGGCGGTCGTGTTTTTGGTGGCCGTGCCGTGAGTGTCAACCGGCCGACGGCCTGGATCAAGCGCCGGGCGGGTCCGGCGCGATTCGTTAGAGGACGCGGTTGTGTGCGCGGGCTGGCCCGCCGGGCGATGTTAAACTGTCGCGCCTTTCGCGGTGCCGCCGCGGGTAGGCGTGCAGCGACGGCTCGCGAGCCGTGCTCGGCTGGCACCGGCGGCGGCAGCGCCCGCACCCGTCTTTCGTCTCGAGCAGCAGAGGGCACCATGGCCGGACACAGCAAATGGGCCAACATCAAGCACCGCAAGGCGGCGCAAGACAAAAAGCGCGGCAAGGTCTGGACCAAGCTGATTCGCGAGGTCACGGTCGCCGCGCGCGAAGGCGGCGGCGACCCCAACGCCAACCCGCGCCTACGGCTCGCTATGGACAAGGCCTTCGGCGCCAACATGCCCAAGGACACCGTCGACCGCGCCATCAAGCGCGGCGCCGGCGAGGAGGGTCTCGACGACTACGAAGAGATCCGCTACGAGGGCTACGCCCCCGGCGGCGTGGCCATCATGGTCGACTGCATGACCGACAACCGCAACCGCACCGCCGCCGAGGTCCGCCACGCCTTCACCAAGCACGGCGGCAACCTGGGCACCGACGGCTCCGTCGCCTACCTGTTCAGCAAGCAGGGCGTCATCAGCTTCCAGCCGGGCACCGACGAGGACAAGGTCATGGAGGCCGCACTGGAGGCCGGCGCCGAGGATGTCGTGGTCAACGACGACGAATCCCTGGACGTTATCACCACGCCCGAGGAATTCAGCGCCGTCTGCGCAGGGCTAGATCAGGCGGGCTTCGACACCAGCGTCTCCGAGGTCAGCTACAACGCCGCCACCAACGTGGAGCTGGACCGCGACAGCGCCGAGAAGCTCTTGAAGCTGGTGGACATGCTGGAAGACCTGGACGACGTGCAGGAGGTCTACCACAACGCCGATATTGCCGATGAGATTATGGCGGAGCTGGATGGGTGAGGCGCGGTCCTGGAGCAGGCGTCAATGCAGACTCCCGTAACCTGCGCTGAGTACGGAGTACGGAGTACGGAGTACGGGGGCGCTGTGCCGGCGCAGTGGGTGTGGTCGCTCCTGATCGAGCCCTGCCAGTGCAAATTGGGCTGCGGACGAGGAAAGCTCCAGCCGCAAGAGACAGCGCGAGAAGCGCCGACCCATGACCGGAGGCCCGCACACTGGCGGGCGCATCAGACGCGGCAAGGAGCCTGCCGCGTACTCCGTACTTCGTACTCCGTACGCTGCGTCATCATCGAGGCGGGCGGCGCGTGACCAATCATCTCCGCCACCGCATCCTCGGCATCGACCCCGGCTCCCGCAATACGGGCTACGGCGTCATCGACAGCGACGGCCGCCACAGCCGTCTCGTCGCCAGCGGCTGCATCCGCGTCGGCCGGCAGCCCTGGCCGGACCGGCTCGGGCTCATCTTCGATCGCGTCGCAGACCTGGCCGGCGAGCACCGGCCCCACGACATGGCCGTGGAGCAGCTGATCTTCGCCCGCGACCCCACCGCCGCGCTCAAGATCGGCCAGGCCCGCGGCGCCGTCCTCTGCGCCGGCCTCAAGGCCGGCGTGACGGTGCACGAGTACAGCCCCAAGTCCGTCAAGCTCGCCGTGGTCGGCAGCGGCGGTGCCGACAAGGCACAGGTGCAGCACATGGTGCGCATCCTGCTGAGCCTGGCGCAGGCCCCCGGCGAGGACGAGGCCGACGCCCTGGCCATCGCGCTCTGCCACGCGCACTCCATGGGTATCCCCCAGCGCAAGCGGGCCGCCGCGAGCTGGCGGGATTTTCGGCCCTGAGGGCGCCAGCTCCGACCAACTGCCGGTCGTTCCGGCACCGCAGTGCGATTGTCCAGCGCATGGTGCCCGAGCCGGCCATGCGGCTCGCGGGGCTCCAGCAGTGTGTGTTTTCAGAAGTTGGATCCATAGCGTAGCCTCTCGGCACTACTGCGGCCGATGCGCTGCCAGACTCGCCGGGTTGCAGCCTCTGCACGTTTGGCCTAATTTGGCTCAATTGCCCAGATAATCCGGCGGGACCGACCCTCATGCAGAACCTATCCGCACATGACGCCAAGGCGCGTTTCGGGCAGTTGCTGGACACCGCCCGTCGCGAGCCCGTCGTGATCGAGCGCCATGGCCGCGCCGTCGCGGTGGTGGTCTCCAAAGAAGAATACGACGAGCTCACGGCCATCAAGCTCGCGCATCTGCGCGCCGAGATCGGCACAGGCATCGCAGAGCTCGAGCGTGGTGCTTATGAAGATTACAAGCAGGAAGATTTGCCGGTACTTGCCGATCGCGTTAAAGCGGCCGGTCGTGAGCATCGCGCCAAGAAGTGACCTATCGGCTCTCGCGCAGGGCAGAGGCGGATCTTACCGACATCTGGTTGTATTCCGCAGAGCGATGGGGAGCCGAGCAAGCCGACCGCTATGTCGACGATCTAATCCGCCGGTTCGTCTGGCTCGCCGAGCATCGTTCGCTATGGCGTCCGAGACCCGCCCTTGCGGAGGGCCTTCACAGTTATCCTCAGCAGAGCCACGTCATCTATGTTCGCCAGATCGACGCGGCCGAGCCGATCATCGAAATCGTCCGGGTGCTGCACGGGCGAATGGAGCCGGACGGACTCCTGGAATGATCACCGTGGCATTGGGCGAGCGGTCGGGCCGGCAGTCAAATTCGGTGCGGTCCGATCACGCCGCGGTGTCAGACTGATCGGCCGCCTGCATCCACCGAACGACCGGTACCCCTCCATGATCGGACGTCTGCGCGGCCAAGTTCTCGCCAAGCACCCGCCGCAGGTGCTGATCGACGTCGGCGGCGTCGGCTACGAGGTCGAGGCGCCCATGAGCACCTTCTATGACCTGCCGGCCGTCGGCGAGGAGGTCGCGCTGGTCACCCATCTGGTGGTGCGCGAGGACGCCCATGTGCTCTACGGCTTTCTTCACGAGCGCGACCGGGCGCTGTTCCGCGATCTGCTCAAGGTAACCGGCGTCGGCGCCAAGATGGCGCTGGCCATCCTCTCCGGCATGGACGCCCAGCGCTTCGCGGTCTGCGTGGAGCAGGAGGACATCACCGGGCTGAGCCGCCTGCCCGGCATCGGCAGGAAGACCGCGCAGCGCCTGGTGATGGAGATGAAGGACCGCGTGGCCGGGCTCGGCACCGGCGCCGTTGCCGGCGTGCTGCCGGCCCGGGACATCGGCGCGAGCGTCGCGGCGGACGCACCGCTGGTCGATGCCGTGAGCGCGCTGGTGGCGCTAGGCTACAAGCCCGCGGATGCCGGCCGCATGGCCCGTGCCGTCGCCGAGGACGTCAAGACCTCGGAGGAGATCATCCGCGCGGCGCTCAAGTCTGCGGGCGCGGGCTGAGCGGGGGCGCCGCTGCGCGCCGTCGCCGGCCTCAATGGCCCTGGCCAACGCCGGTGTTCCGGCAAGCCTGTCAGTCCTGAGCCGCTCAGGCCCACCGCCGGCGCAGTCGCTCGCCCGCCTTGGGTACAATCGCCGGCCAGACGCCAGCCCAGAGCCTCAGCGAGGTCACGATGAGCCCAGACGCCGACTCCCCCGTGCAGCAGCCCGCCCCGGACTGGCAGGCCCCCGAGGATGTGCTCTACGAAGACATCCGCTACCACCGCGCCGAAGGCATCGCCCGCATCACCATCAATCGCCCGGAGGTGCGCAATGCCTTCCGCCCGGAGACCATCATCGAGCTGCTGGACGCCTTCCACCGCGCCCACCTGGACCCGGAAGTGGGCGTGGTCATCCTCACCGGCCAGGGGGAGCTCGCCTTCTGCTCAGGCGGCGATCAGCGGGTGCGCGGCGACGGCGGCTACCGCGACGCCGCCGGCACCGAGCATCTGAACGTCCTGGAGCTGCAGCGGCGCATCCGCTCCCTGCCCAAGCCCGTCGTGGCCATGGTGGCGGGCTATGCCATCGGCGGCGGTCATGTGCTGCACCTGGTCTGTGACCTCAGCATCGCCGCGGACAACGCCCGCTTCGGCCAGACCGGCCCCAAGGTGGGCAGCTTCGACGCCGGCTACGGCGCCGGGCTGATGGCCCGCACCGTCGGGCTCAAGAAGGCCAAGGAGATCTGGTTCCTCTGCCGCCAGTACGACGCGCAGGAGGCGCTGGCCATGGGCCTGGTGAACACCGTGGTGCCGCTGGCCGAGCTGGAGGCCACCACCGTCGACTGGTGCCGGCGCATGCTCCAGCTCTCGCCGACGGCGCTGCGCTGCCTCAAGGCCGCCTTCAACGCCGACGCCGACGGCCTCGCCGGCATCCAGGAGCTCGCCGGCAACGCCACCGGGCTCTTCTACCAAACCGAGGAGGCGCAGGAGGGCCGCAACGCCTTTCTGGAGAAGCGCCCGCCGGACTTCTCCACCTACCGGCGGCGGCCCTAAACCTGTGATCGAGAACCTGTAATCGAGAACCTGTAATCGAGAACCCGTGATCCAGAGCCTATGACCGAGCGTATGCCCGAGCCTACGCACAGCACCCCCGGCGCCGCCGCCATGCCCAATATTCCGACGCTGCGCGAGCAGTCCCAGCGCTGGCTGAGCGCGGCGCGCCCGCGCACGCTGCCGCTGGCGGTGACACCCGTCCTCGGTGCCCTGCTCTTGGCGCTGGCGGACACCGGCGGCATTGCACCGCTGACCGCGCTGGCCACGCTCCTCGCCGCCGCCGGCATCCAGGTCGGCACCAACCTGCACAACGACGCCGCCGACTTCGAGCGCGGCACCGACAACGGCGCGCGCCTGGGGCCGGCGCGGGCATCCGCCCAGGGCTGGTTCACCAGCGCCCAGGTGAAGCGCGCGGCGCACATCGCCTTCCTCACCAGCTTCGTGCTCGGTCTGCTGCTGGTGGTGCGCGGCGGCTGGCCCATCCTGCTGCTGGGGCTCGCCGCCATTGCCGCCGGCTACGCCTACACCGGCGGGCCCAAGCCCATCGCCTACGGGCCCTACGGCGAGCTCTACGTGCTCTGCTTCTTCGGCATCGCCGCGGTGGCCGGCAGTTACTACCTCCAGACCCTGACCCTCTCCGCCGGGGCCATCAGCCTCGGCATCACCCTCGGGCTGCCGGCGGCGGCGGTGCTGCTGCTGAACAACTACCGGGACTTCGACACCGACCGCGCCGCCGGCCGTCGTACCCTCTGCCATGTCCTGGGCCGGCCGGCTGCCCGCAAGGTCTACGCCGGGCTGCTGCTAGCGCCCGTGCCGCTGCTGCTCTGGGGCGGTCTGCCCGGCTGGACCTGGCCCGTGCTGCTGGCGCTGCCGGTGGGGCTCAAGCTGATGCGACAGCTCGACGTCAGCGATGGCCGGGCGCTGAACACGCTGCTCGGGCGCACCGCCCAGTACCAGATGCTGCTGGTGGGGCTCTATGGCATCGGGCTGCTGCTGGGCTGGCTGTGGGGCTGAGCTGCCCCGGCCGCGCCCGGTGCCGGATGCGGCGCCCGGCGGCCTGCTGCACTTTGGCTCTCGGCGCCGACCCTCTTCCATGACGGACCTCCGGCTCGGCCTGTACCCCTATCGCCTGGCGCTGCGCCGCTCCTGGCGCACCGCCCGCGGCGTGCTGCACGAGCGCGCCGGCTGGCTGGTCCGTGCGGAGTCCGACGGGGCCGTCGGCTGCGGGGACTGTGCGCCCCTGCCGGAGGCAGGCACTGAGAGCGCAGGGCAGGCCATGCAGCGGCTCCGGCATTGGTGCGAGCGCACCGGCGAGGGCATCGCCGGCCTGCTGGCGGCGCTGGACGCCGAGTCGGGCGCGGCCCCCGCCGCCGACTGCGCACTGGAGACGGCCCTGCTGGACCTGAGCGCCCGCCGCGAGGGTCTGCCGCTGCGCCGGCTGCTGGCACCCACCGCCCTGGATCGGCCCGCCGTGAACGCCATGCTCGGCGCCGCCGCAACGCTTGAGAGCCGCGCCGTCGAGGTCGCCCTCGCCCGGGGGTTCCGGGTGCTGAAACTGAAGCTCGGCACCGGCCCAATCGCCGAAGAGCTGCGGCGCATCCAAGCTGCTGCCGCCCTCCTGTCGGCCGGCGCCAACCTGCGGCTCGACGCCAACGCTGCCTGGGATGCTGACACGGCCACCGCGTGTATCGCGCAGCTCGCGGCGCTGCCCATCGACTGCCTCGAAGAGCCCTTGGCGATCCCGGACGACGCCGCCCTCGGGCGCTTGCAGGCCGCGGCGCCCTTCAGCCTGGCCCTGGACGAATCGCTGGCCGGCCGGGCGGACCTCGACCCGAGCCGCCTGCCCGTCAGGCGGCTGGTGCTGAAGCCCGCGGCCGTCGGCGGCCTGCGGCGCACGCTGCACCTGGCTGCTCGCGCCCAGGCCGCCGGCCGCGAGGTGGTGGTGACCAGCCTGGTGGAGTCCGCCGCCGGGCTCTGGGCAACGGCGCAGCTGGCGGCGGCCAGCGGCAGCACGCTCGCCCACGGGCTCGCCACCGCCGATTGGCTGATGGCCGATCTCGGGGCGCCGCCGGTCATCGCGCAGGGCCGCATCGACCTGCCCGACGACGCCGGCAGCGGCTTCACGCCCTACGACGGCCAGCTCAAGCTACCGGCACTATGAGCGACGACGCCCGCACCGACCTGCTCCGCGGCTATGCCTGCCGTCGCCTCGGCGCGCCGGCGCAAGCGCCGAGCACGCTGCTGCTGCACGGCTTCACCGGCACGAGCGCCGACTGGGACCTGTGGCCCGGAGACGCGCCGGCGGCCCTGGCCCCGGACCTCCCCGGCCACGGCGGCAGCCCCGACCCCGCCGGCGACTTTGCCGCCGAGATCCGGCGTCTGCTGGACGCGCTCCCCGCGAGCGTCGAGCGCGTCGCAGGCTACTCCCTGGGCGGGCGCATCGCGCTCTGCCTGCTGGCGGCGGCGCCGGAGCGCTTCGGCGCCGCCACCATCGTCTCCGCGCACCCCGGGCTCTTCAATCCCGCGCAGCGCGACGGCCGCCGGGCGCTGGATCAGCGCTGGATCGGTCTGCTGCGCGACCAGGGCATCCGCGCCTTCGTGGATGCCTGGGAAAGCCAGGCCCTGTTCGCGACCCAGACCGGGCTGCCGGCGGCCATTCTGGCGGCGCAGCGCCGCCGCCGGCTCGCCCAGCGCCCCGCCGGCCTCGCCGCGAGCCTCGCCTGCTTCGGCCTCGCCCGGATGCCGGATACCTGGGGCGCGCTCGCCCGCTGGCCGGGGCAGCTCACCTGGCTCGCCGGGGCCGGCGACGACAAGTTCGTCGCCATCGCCAAGCGCGTCGGCCGCGAGCGCCCGGCGACCGACCTGCGCCTGGTGCCGGACGCCGGCCACAACCTCCTGCTGGAGGCACCCGAGGCCGTAGTCGACGCCGTCCTCGGCCGCTGACTGCAACCTAGAAACGGCAGTTGACCGCTTCGTCGCAGCCACAAGTGTTTGCGCGATTGGAGAATTCGTACCGATTCCAAAGTCACCTCCCGAGCGAGGGCCGCTACGACCCCCATGGCACGCCCCGCGCGGCGCCCAGCTGCGTTACAACTCGTTGGAATAGGTCGGCTATTCCGCCTCGTTGTGCCTTGCTGGACGCCCCGCGGGACGCACCCTGGGGGCCGTTCAACTACCGTTTCTAGGTTTTCGGCCCACACCGTCAGCGCGTCGCTTTGCCCCGGGCAACGACCGCGGTAGAGTCGGCGTCATGAGCGAAGCCGCCTTCGAGCACCGATTCCGCGTCGCCCTGCACGACGCCGATGCCGCCGGCGTGCTCTTCTTCGCCCACCTCTTCCGCCACGCCCATGATGCGTACGAGGCCTGGATGGCCTGGCTCGGCTTCCCCCTGGATACCATGCTCCGCCACGGCGAGCTCCGCCTGCCGCTGGTGCACGCCGAGGCCGACTACCGCCGCCCGCTGCATCATGGCGCCGCCGTCATCGTAGAGCTCACCCCCGCCGCCGTCGGCGAGCGCAGCTTCACCCTCGACTACCGCTTCCAAACCGCCGACGGCGGGCTCGCGGCCACCGCCCGCACCGTCCATGCCGCCATCGACACACACGGCCGCCGCAGCCTCCCCCCCCAACTCCGCCAGGCCCTCGAAAAATGGGGACGGTATATTTAATTCAGAGCCGGGCGACGCGCATCCGCAGGCTCTAATAAGGGCGACGAAGTTAAGGTTACCGTCCCTTTAATTGGCGGTCCGTAGCTGAAGTTATCCTGCACGCACTTGGGTGGAGCCGAGGAGGGCGGCGCGGATGTCGGCGTCGGCGGGCTTGGGCGCGAGGCGATAGATGACGGCGCCCAGCGCCGCCCAGGCGATGAGGATCAGGTACTCCTGCGGCCAGCGCAGTGACAGACCGGTGCCCGGCAGCACAATGGCGGCGATGATGGCCAGGGCCGCGGCGCCGCCGATGCCGGGCAGCCAGCCGGGGCGCACCCGGTAGGGCGCCGGCTGCCCGGGGTGCAGCCGGCGGATGCGGTAGAGGCTCGCCACCGCGATGGCCCAGGCGAGGCCGATGTAGACGCCGCCGGTGTCCAGGAGCCAGAGCAGGGCGCCCTTGCCGAGCCAGCCGAGGCCGAGCGTCAGCGCCAGGGTGAAGCGCAGCGCGCTCACGGGCCGCCCCGCCGAATCGAGCCGCGCCAGCGCCGGCGGGAAGAGCCCGGCGCGGGCGAGGCTCAGGATCACCCGCGACGCCGCCGAGAACAGCGCCAAGAAGCTCGTCACCAGCCCCAGCACCGAGATGGCGTAGGCGCCCCAGCCGAGCAGCGGCCAGCCCGCATGGCGAAAGGCGTCGATGACCCCTTCGTCCATGGTCGCCGTGGTCTGCCACGGAATCAGCCAGGCGGTGGCCAGCAGCACCAGGCAGTAGAAGCCGGTGGCCGTCAGCACCGTCGCCAGCACCGCGAGCGCAATGCGCCGCGGCGGCAGGGCCGCGTCCTCGGCGAGCACGGACACCAGGCTGAAGCCTGTCAGGAAGGTCATCGCCGGCAGCACGAAGCGCAGCGTGCTCGCCACAGGGCTCGCCTCCGGCGCGAAGGCGGGCCAGAAATGCTCGACGCTGCCGGTGCCGAAGCCCACCGCGGCCAGCGCCAGGCCGATCAGCAGCATGGCGCCGAACAGCGCCAGCTGCACCCGCCCGGCGAGTCCCATGCCCCTGGCCGTGAGCACCAGCACGGCCACCGCCAGCCCGACGCCCATCACCAGCACCGGCAAATGCACCGTGGTGCCGGCGATGCGGTAGAAGGCGATGGATTCCAGCCCCGGCAGCACCACCGCCAGCAGCATGCCCGAGGCCGTCACATAGAAGGCCAGGGAGCTGACATAGGCCCCCACCAGCAGCCAACCCGCGATGAAGGCCAGCCGCCGGCCAAAGGCCGCATAGGCAAAGACCACTTCGCCGCCCGCACGCGGGAAGCGCGCCGCGAGCTCGGCATAGGCGAGGGCCACACAGGCGGCGAGCAGCCCGGCCAACGCGAGCCCGAAGATCTCGCCGCCGGCGCCGTAGCGGGCGAAAAAGTCGCTCGCGGTGTAGACCCAGCTTGTGCCGAGCATGCCGGCGGCACCGAGGGCCACCAGCATGGGCAGGCTCAGGGTCTTGGTGAGATCAGGGGGTTGCGGGGAGGCTCGTGGCATACGCGACTCCGCCCGGTGCGCGATGGATCAATCGGCGCTTGGTGGGCCGGGGGCCTGTTCAGCATGCAAGGAATCGCTCCGGGACTCAGCGTTCAGGGACTCCCCGCCAAAGGGCTCTCCGGAGCCGGGCGCACCGGCGTTGGCGGCATCCGGTCCTTCGACGAGGCGTTTCAGGGCTGCCCGGTCCGGCTTGCCGGAGGCGAGCAGCGGCAGGGCCGCAAGGCGGCGGAACAGCCGCGGGCGCTCGCGGCTCGGCAGCTCGGCGCGGCACCAGGCCTCCAGCGCCGGCGCCGCCGCCGGTCCGCGCCAGCAGGCGGCTAGTGTTGCACCCCAGTGCGGATGGGTCACCGCGACGACGGCCGCCTCCACCACGCCCGGCGCCGCCGCGAGCCTGGCCTCCACGGCGGCAGGGGAGACCTGCTCGCCGCCGATGACCACCAAGTCGTCGGCGCGCGCGAACACCCGCAGCGAGCCGTCCGCCTCCACCCGGCACAGGTCGCTGGTGGTGAGCCAGCCGTCGCCGAGGCCGAGGCCCGGCCGGCGGCGGGCGTCGGCATAGCCCGCCATCAGCATGGGCCCGCGCAGGCGCAGCCGGCGCGGCGGCTCGCCGGGCCCGGCGCAGTCCGCCTGCACGTCAGGCAGCAGCGGCCCCACCAGACTGCCCGGCGCCGCATCGTCGCGCCAGCGCCTGACGGCCACCATGGAGCCGGTCTCGGACATGCCGTAGCTTACGAACAGGGGCCAGCCCGCGGCCACGGCCCGCCGCGCCAGGGCCGGATGCAGCGCCTGGCCGCCCAGCAGCAGCACCCGCAGCCGCGGCGGCGGCGCCGGCATGGCCTCCAGCAGTCGACTCAACATCGCCGGCACCAGGGACAGGTGGGTGACGGGATAGCGGGCCAGGGTCGCCGCCAACGCGCAGGCATCGAAGTCGGTTCGGGCAGCGGCGCGCGCGGGCTCGGTGAAGATGCAGGCGCCCGCGCCCGCGCGCTCGGCGCCCGATTCTGTCGGGGCCGCTTCACCGGCCGGCCCATCCGCCGCAACCAACCGCAGCGTCGCCCCCGCCAGCGCACAGCGCCAGCCGATGGCGAGCCCCCCGATGTGATGCAGCGGCAGCACGCAGAGCCACTCGTCACCCGGCTGCAAGTCCAGCGTCCCGTTCACCCGTGTGGCGGACGCCGCGAGCTGCGCCGCGGTCAGCATCGCTACTTTCGGCGCCCCCTCGCTGCCGCTGGTGCGGATCAGCAGGCTCGGGGCGGTGGCGCCTCGACAGTCCGCGGCGGCGCCTCGGCCGGTGCTCGCCGGCGCATGTTGCCCCCAACGCCACTCGGCGCCGACGGCAGCGGCGAGCGCATCGACGTGCGCCGACGGCAGCCCGGCGGGATACGGCAGCAGGCCGGCGCCAACAAGGACAAGGGCGTGCTGCAAGCACAAGACGCCCATGGGGTCATCGGCGGGCCGCAGCACCACGTCTCCCGCCCGCACACCCCAGGCTGTCAGCTTCCCGGCCAGGCGCCCCGCCGCCGCCGCGAAGTCCGCCTGCGACCAGTGCGCGGCGCCCACCGCGACGGCGGGTGGCGACATGACCGATACCGACGCCTGCGACCGCGAGCCAAGAGCGGTCGCCGGCGCAGACGAAGGGGTTGGGTTGGCTTGGGACATGGCGAAGCGGGCTGCCGTAGTCCAGCGATGTTGCCACGGACTGGACGGAGCCGGCAGCGGCGGCTTGCGGGCATGGGCTCCGGGTCGTCAGAGACGAAAATCGGAAGCGTTGCTGCCTACTCGACGCCGCGCCTCACCGAGTGACCTGACTCAACCTGCGCTGTCTGGATCTACGAATTTCGACAACTGCCGCTCCACCTTTCCCCACGGCAGGCGCCGGCCCTCATCGCGCATAGCCTCATAGGCTGCTTGTGCATCAGCCGGGGCCGCGATTCTATTCAACACCATCTGCTCCACCAACCAGAGCGTACCATGCACTTCGGTACCTTCCGTTGCGGCAACCATGCGCAGGTTTTTATCGCCGGTGAGCAGCGGGCAAGCTTCCTGACGCGCGAGGGCAAGCGCGAAGATGTCGTTGCGACTGACCCCGGTGCGGCGATACCTGTCCAGGAGGGACACGGCGTCGGCGATGCCGGCTGCCGCCAGCGGCAGTACGTTCAGGCCGCTCGCCGGCAGCTCGGGGTGGTGTTGCGCCAGCTCTTCGGCGAACAGGATGTCGGGGACGGCAAACCTGTAGGTCAGCTGAAACATGCTCGCCAGCATCCCGCCTACCTGGATATCGATCAGGATGTTGGCGTCACTGATGAGCAGCTGCATCCGCACGCTCCATGTGTCGCATGGCATGGAAGTCCATCGTCGACATGCCCATCAGCTCGGCGGCCTTGGATTCGGTAACCAGGTCTTCGGCCAGGGCGTGGAACAGTAGCTGGCTGAACAGCTGAGGCGCTTCCCGCGGGTAGGGGTCACAGGGCTCGCGCTTGTGCCAAGCCCGAGAGCGGAACAGCTTCTGGTGCTGGATGTACGCGTGCTCAGAGAGCACGCCCAGGTCTCGGGCGCGGAACAGCCACGCCGCCATGCTGAGCCCGTACGCGGCTTTCAGCACGCAGAGCTCGCGGGGCTCTAGGCGCGTGCGCGTCGCGCCGAGCTCTTTGATGACTTCCGGCTTCGGCGCGAGGAAGGCGCCGGCGAAGCGATGCGCTGCTTTCTCTTCGTCCAGCTCGGGCGCCAGGCGACCGTCGAGCACCAGGTGGCCCAGCTCGTGCGCGAGTGTGAAGCGTTGGCGATCACCGGGCCAGTCACGGCCGACGACGACGACGGGCATGTCCTGCACCTTTGCGGCCAGTCCGTCGAACTGCCCGCCGGCGGGCGTCTCGACCTGGAACACGAGGATCCCGCGCTCTTCCAGGCTATCGCACAGCACGGGTATGGGATTTCGGCCAAGCCCCCAGGCCGAACGAAGCGCCAGGGCAAGGTCTTCGATGGCGTCGAGCGTGGCGATACGCGTCGGCAGGTTGGCCGGCACGGAGAACGGCCGCACCAGTCGTTGGGGTATCAGCTCCTGCAGCTCCAGAAAGCGCTCTAACTGCTCCAGGGTCGCAGCCTCTATGCGCCGCAGCGCCTTCTGCGGCACTCGCGCCTGCTTGCGGTACTCGACGCCCTGAAGCTCGATGCCGCCGGCCCGGAAGAAATACTCCACGCGCACGCCGAGTGCTTTCGACAGGGTCAGCAACACTTCGGACGAAGGCGTCGCATCGCCCTGCTCATACTTGGCGATTGCGGTGTGACTCACACCGGCCTGCGCAGACAATGCCCGTAAAGACAGACCTGCGGCTGCCCGGGCCTGCTTGATGCGCTGTCCGATCATGATCTGTACCTCCCAGTGAGGTTTACAAAATTGGCATCCTTTCTTCAGCTTGTAAACCGAGGAGGGAAGCAGATTTTCGGCTGAAGCTCGGCATCGACCGCGGCATGGCCTTTCGCGGCGTTGGCGCCGCGCTCAGCCTCCGCTACCTCGGCGCTGCCTATGCGGTATTCGCGCTGCGCCTGGTCCTCGGCCTGCTTGCCGAGGCGCTCGACTTGCAGGTATAGAGGCGCGGCTGCGCCAGGTGAGCACGTCCCGCAGCCCGTTGGACTGGAGTCGTTGTCGCATCGCCGGGTATCGGCACACTGCCGACGCCGGCGGCCGGATGGCACAATCGCAGCCATTGCCATCCGCCACAGTGCCATCTGCGGGAGCCCGCCTTTGTCCACCACACCCAACACCCCCGACAACGCCGCCGACAACGTCGAGCGCCTTACCGTCCGCAACGCCACGCCGGCCGATGTTCCCGCCATCCGCGCGCTGTTCGAGCGCGCCTATGCCGGCGCCGGCATCGGCGGCTACACATCGGCGATGATCCGCGGGCAGATCAACAAGTTTCCCGAGGGGCAGTTCGTCGCCGAGGCCGACGGCGAGCTGATCGGCTTCTGCTCCAGCTTCGTCATCTCCGGGCGGGTGGCGCTCAAGCCCCATGACTGGACCTGGATCACCGGCGGCGGCTACGCGAGCCGCCACGACCCCAACGGCGACTATCTCTACGGCATGGAGGTCTGCGTGGACCCGGCCTACCGGGGGCTTCGCATCGGCCAGCGCCTGTACGACGAGCGCAAGAAGTTGGCCCAGGCCTGGGCGCTCAAGGGCATCATCTACGGCGGTCGCCTGCCGACACTGCGCGCGGCACTGACCCGCGACGAGAACCGCTACGACACGCCCGAGGCCTATGTCGAGGCCGTCGAGGCCGGCCGCGAGCACGATCCGGTGCTGACCTTTCAGCTGCGCAACGAGTTCAAGGTCGTTGGCCTGATGCCCGGCTATTGGACCGAGGACACCCAGTCCATGGGCTACGGCGTGCACCTGCTGTGGCGCAACCCGCAGGTCTCCGACGAGCTGGAAGAGGCCCGCCAGAAGGAGTACGGCGGGCGGCTCATGGACACGGTGCGTGTGGCCACCGTGCAGTACCAGCAGCGCCGGGTGAAGTCCTTCGATGAGTTCCTGGACATGATCCGCTACTTCGTCGACGTCACCGCCGACTACCGCGCGGACTTCTGCGTCTTTCCGGAGCTGTTCTCTCTGCAACTGCTCTCCATGCAAGACCAGGAGCTCTCGCCGGCCGAGGCCATCGACGCGCTCACCCGCTGGACCGACCCCATCAAGGACGCGCTGCGGGAGATGGCCGTGCGCTACAACATCAACATCATCGGCGGCTCGCATCCCACCAAGATGCCGAACGGCCGGGTGGAGAACATCTGCTACATCTGCCTGCGCGACGGCGAGGTGCACGAGCAGCCGAAGATCCACCCCACCCCCAACGAGGTCTACTGGTGGAACATCGAGGGCGGCCACGACCTCGCCGCCATCAACACCGACTGCGGTCCCATCGGCGTGCTCATCTGCTACGACGCCGAGTTCCCGGAGCTGGCCCGCCACCTCGCCGATCAGGGCGCCAACATCATTTTCGTGCCCTTCTGCACCGACGAGCGCCAGTCCTACCTGCGCGTGCGCTACTGCAGCCAGGCGCGCGCGGTGGAGAACCAGTGCTATGTCGTCATGTCCGGCAATTGCGGCAACCTGCCCAATGTCGCCAACATGGACATCCAGTACGCCCAGAGCTGCATCCTCACCCCCTGCGACTTCCCCTTCGCCCGCGACGGCATCGCCGCCGACACCAGCCCCAATGTCGAGACCGTCGCCTTCGCCGACCTCGGCCTCAAGGCCCTGCGCGAGGCCCGCTACGAGGGCACGGTGCAGAACCTGAAGGATCGGCGGCATGATCTGTACACCACCGTGTGGCGGGAGCGGTGAGCGTGCACGCCAACAGCCGGACGCCGCGGTCTGCCTGCTGTCGTCGCTCCGCTTTCATCAGGGCTCACTAAACGCGCCGTGAGTATCGCCCCGCTGTGGCATGGTGCGGTGCCTGATTGGGTCGCGAAGGCGATGCGTCTCTAACCAGCTCAATCGACGGCGCGTCCGACAGCTCCAGCTGAGACGACTCCTTCGGCATTATCTGAGCCCGGCTCCTACTTGGGGCCCCCTCCTTGCACGCATCTGCTATGACTCCCGGAGCTCGCCCGCCACGTCGCTGACCAGGCCCCCCGAGCCGCCACTGCGGCCATCGCGCAGCGCGGCTCCTGATCCTGCGCGTCTCCATCACCCGGCGGCTCCGGCGTCGGCCGACGCGGCTGCGGCCATCGCGTGTGCCTTTGCCGCCGGACATCCCCCTCGTCATTTCTTGCTCATTGAATGGACCGCGGTCCGTCATGGAACCGTCGTCTGCCCTTCATTTCCCGCCTTTATACTGAGTCCGTTACTCGGAATAAGGCTTTCCAAGGTATAGGCGCGTCGGCATCAAGCGCGTCTTTCGACCAATTACACGGTCGGCGGCGCTTGATCAAGGTAGGCCCTGTTGTCTGATCGTCTCAACACTTTCGTCTGTGTGCGGGCGCGCTCGTAATTGTCGTTTGCAGCCGGTCGATGCCGCGACGCATCGGCATTCGTCATCGGTTCTCCGGCAATGACACGCAGCCCGCTCATGCCCTTGTATCGCTACCGTCCAGGAATGACCGCAACCCAAGAGGCTCATCGTCTATGTCTGTCCGCAAGCAGTTACCCGGCGCGTTTCTGGGAGCGACCGCGCTCCTGCTAGCAAGCTCCGTCCAGGGCGCTGTCATCACCGCGTCGGGTGCGTTCGATCTCACCAGTCTGAGGACCGCCAACGTCTCGTCGATCACGCCTTTGAGCTACGAGGCGTCTTCAGAGAATTCTCTTGCAAACAGCAACCTGACCGGACCTGCGCCGGTCTCTGCCTTGGTCGACACCGACTTCAAGAACGGCAGTGCATCGGCCACGGCGGACGCCGCGGACTTGAGCCCGTCGGCATTGACGGTGTCTGCCGATGCCTTTGACGCCGGTAATGCGCTGGCCTCGCTGTCCTATGACTTCAGCTATGAAATCACCGCGGACGGACCGGTGTCCATTGCCATCGACTACAGCGCCTTGTACGACCTGGGCGGCAGCATTATGGCCAATACGCTGGTCTCGCTGATGATGTTGGACAGCTTCAGCGGCGGCTTCGATCAGGCCGCGCTGCTGCCGGGCGATCCGGCATTCGCATTCGGCACCCTGAGTGTGGGCTACGACGGAGCGGAAGGCGACACCGGTGTCATTACACTCCTCGCTTCCGCCGCTGCGGACAGCGGGGTGGAAGCCGTTCCGCTCCCGAATACGCTGTTGGTGCTGGGCCTCGGGCTGGCCGCCATGCTCGGCGCGCGCAAGCGCTGATTCCCGTCTACGCCATTGACCACTGGCCTGCGGACACGCGCGGCCGATCAGGGACCCTGCGTCCCGAATTCGACCCCGATGCATTCAATTGGAGAAGACTCATGGGCAAGTACGAGCACGATTCGATGAGCGCCGACATTTTTCAGGACGACGGCACCGCCGACGTCATGCCCGGCACGCCGGCGCGGCCGACGGCGGCCGACCCGATTCAGGTGGTCATGCAGAAGGCCGTCTCCCGCCGGGCACTGCTGAAGGGCGCCGCCGTTACCGGCGCGACGCTGGTGATCGCACCGGGCGTCATGTTCGCGACGAGCAAGCCCGCGGTGGCCGCCGGTGATCCCTCCGCCCGCCTGACCTTCACGACGCTCCCGGCCGGCGACGGCAGCGAGCCCGACGTCCGGGTGCCGTCCAACTACGCGGTCACCGTCCTGCTGCGCTGGGGCGACCCGCTGACCCCCACGGCACCGGCCTTCGACGTCGACAACCAGACCGGTGCCAGCCAGGCCCAGCAGTTCGGCTTCAATGCGGACCTGGTGCTCTGGTATCCGCTGCCGAGCTACGTGCGCCGCTCGGTGGACATGACCGGCGAGCTGAACAGCCTGGTGGATCGGGTCATCGGGTTCCAGTATCCGCGCCTGAAGCAGCGCGGCAGCGGGGGGGCCCTGATGGTCGTCAACCACGAGTACACCTCCGCCGACGACATGTTCCCGGGCTATGTCGACGGCAGCCCGACCCTGGATCAGGTGGAGACGGAGATCGAGGCCCACGGCTTTTCCATTGTCGAGCTGACCCACGGCGGCGGTGCCCCGAGCTTCGACATCACCTCGCCGTTCAACCGGCGCGTCACCGGCTCCACGCCGCACGCGATCACCGGCCCGCTGCGCGGCCACCCGATGCTTCAGACCAGCACCGATCCGGCGGGCGAGACAGTGCTCGGCTGCCTGAACAATTGCGCCGGCGGCAAGACCCCCTGGGGCACCATCCTCACCTGCGAGGAGAACTTCGATCAGTACTTCGCGAACTTCGCGGGCGCTCCCGGCGACATCGCGGCCTTCAGTCAGCGCATCCCGGCCCCCTCGGGTGCGAGCCGCCGCCACTGGGAGGACTATGTCCCGCGCTTCGACCTGAGCAGCGAGCCGAAGGAGTACAACCGCTTCGGCTACATCGTCGAGATCGACCCCTACGACCCCAACGACGTGCCGAAGAAGCGCACCGCCATGGGCCGCTTCAAGCACGAGGGTGCCGCCTGCCGCCTGACCCCGAGCAACCGAGTCGCGGTGTACTCCGGTGACGATGCCCGCTTCGAGTACGTCTACAAGTTCGTCACCTCAGGCAGCTACAACAAGTACAACCGCACCGCCAACAAGCGCCTGCTCGACAGCGGCACCCTCTATGTCGCCCGCTTCGACGCCGGCGCCGTCGACGGCGACGACATGGGCAGCGGCGTCTGGCTGCCGCTGGTGTGGCAGGCGGGCAACGCCCTGGACCAGGCCGGCTACGCAAGCCAGGAAGAGGTGCTGCTGGACACCCGCGGTGCCGCCGACGTGCTCGGCGCCACCCCCATGGACCGCCCGGAGGACATCGAAGTCGCCGCCGGCACCGGCAAGGTCTACATCGCGCTGACCAACAACTCGCGTCGCGACGGCGACCCCGGCGAAACCCGCATCGTCAACGGGCGCGAGGTCAGCTCGGCACCGGACGAGGCCAACCCGCGCAACAACACCTATGACGACGGCGACCCGACCAACAACACCGGCAACCAGCACGGGCACATCATCGAGCTGATCGAAGACGGCGACGATGCCGGCGCCCTGACCTTCACCTGGAACATCCTGGTGAAGTGCGGCGACCCGAGCGTCGTCGCCCACGACACCAGCTTCGGCGATCTGGCCGATCCGGTGGCGGCGGGCGTGAGCCCGATCTCGGACCCGGACAACCTGGTCCACGACGACACCGGCAACCTCTGGATCGCCACCGACGGCCAGTACTACAGCGGCAATGTCGGCTTCGGCCAGAACGACGGCGTCTTCGCGGTGCCGGTGGAGGGCGCCGACCGCGGCCTGCTGCGGCAGTTCCTGTCGGGCGTGCCCGGCGGCGAGGTGTGCGGGCCGGAATTCTCGGGCGACAACCGCACCTTCTTCTGCGCCATCCAGCACCCGAACGACGGCAACGCCTTCAACGCCGTATGGCCCATCGGCGACCCGGACGGCGTCTCCAAGCCGAGTCTCATCGCCGTGTACGAGCTCACCGGGGCCAAGATCGGCACCTGAGCGCTGCCGGCATATGTGTCGCGAGGCCGAGGCGCGCAGGCCCCGGCCTCACGGGCAAGCTCTGCGATAACCGGCCCTGCCCCCCTTGGACGCCTCTAGGGCGAACGCGAGGCGGGCGCAGGGTCGTGAGACGCTCTCGTCGGCGAGCCGGACCCAACCCGGCGCTCTGGCTTCTCATCCCGAAAGCGTGGTCTCTCAGCGCTGACGCCTGGGCTCGAACCCGGACATCGACCTATTGTTCGTGCTGTGGCCGGAGGCATGATCCATGCGCGAGGCGGCAGCGGCAGCAGCTCCCAACCCGGAGCGGACACCGGAGCCGCCGGCGCTGGAAGTCACCGAGGCCTTTCAGCACGTGGCCGGGCACGCGGTGCTGAACGGCGTGTCACTGACGGTGCAGCAGGGCGAAGGCGTGCTGCTCATCGGCCGCAACGGCGCGAGCAAAAGTCTGCTTATGCGTCTGGTGCTGGGGCTGGACCTGCCCTCGGCAGGACACCGCCGTCGTTGCTGATGGCGCCGACGTTGAAGCCCGCCACCACGGGCGTTGTCCACCTGCGCGACTTGGACGCGTGCCGCACCAGTATTGGATATCATCGTCGCGCTGATCAGGATTCCGAGGTGCCAGCGCATGGAGCATGTTCCGGCAGGCGGGCGGCCAGTTCCTTTGGCAAGGCGGTGCATATGGTGAATCGCGACTGGGCGCAGGGGCGCGTACTCGGATCATTCCCCGTCATTGGCACGCGGTGCCGTTGGGTCTTCAATCTCTATCCGAAAGTGCTTAGAGTACCCCTGATCGCGAGTGATCAAGGTCATGCCGCCGCTTGTGGCATGGGCGCCGATTAGGAAATCCGCCAAGACGCGGGAGCGGGTGCCACCACGCTGTCGATACCGTCGGAAGGCGCGACCGGCGAGATAGGCAGCCTCCCAGGGGATATCGTCGCGACGAAACAGTCCCGGGGGCAGGAGCTCGTTGAGCTCTTCGATGCGCTCGATGACGGCGCCGACTTCGGCGTAGATCACCGGGTTGATGACGAGCACACCGGAGCCGGCGCAGCGAGCCAAGCAGTCTTTGGAGCGGGGACCGAAGTGACGGTCGGCGCCGATGACGTCGAGGATGACGTTGGTGTCAACCAAATACTCTGTCATCCGCGTAACAATGCCATGAGCTCGTCGGTCGTGCGATCAAGCGGGTGACGTCCGTAAAGGGCCTCGATCTGATCCGCGCGTGCCGAGCTGTCGGGGATCAGCCGGACGCCACGCTTGTCGGGAATGAATCGGACCTCCGTGTTTGCCAGCAAGCCATAGCGTTCGCGTAGTTCCCGTGGAATCGTCACCTGGCCACGTTCGCTGATGCGCATTGTCTACCCCAAAATAAGAAAACCGATACTTACCGGAACGCTAAGCGCGGCGGAGCGGGATGTCAATGTTTGCAGTGCGGTCCGGGAGAAGGGCAGCTCCGAGCGCTGTTCGATTGGTTTCACTCACGTCGATTGGTGCCGACCGGAGACAGTACGAAGCCGGAGCTTCGCTTCGTACCCCGGCGCTCGAAGAGCCAGATCGAACGTCCGCTTCCGGGGTCGCCGACCAGGCCACCATAGGGATCGTACGCGATCGCTTCCGGCGTACGGCCGCCGCTGCGCCGGCGCTGGACGATGCGCGGCAGTTCGGACCCAACGCGCGGTGACGGCGGGGAGACCGTGATCGCCCGATGATCGACAAAGCCGGTCGCACTGTGTCGACCCGTCCAGTGGGTGTGGCGAAAGCTATACGCCTCACAAGGACGGTGGCTACTCCTGCTTTGGGTCGCAAGCGGGCACCAAGAACAGTGGCTGCGAATGTCCGGAGCCGGGCCGGGAGCGGCCTTTTCTCCTTGGCAGTGCGAACCGGCGAGGCCACCAGTCGTGATGTCGCCGTCCACGGCAGACCTTGGGATTCAAGGTACCATTGCGGCGCATGGACCCCGCCCCCGAGACCCCGCTGAATCCTGCCAAACGCGGCCTGCCCGGCGCACCGTCGGCCACGGGCGGCGGTGCGCTCGGCTGGCTGGCCGGCGTTGGGCTCGCGGCGCGGACGCTGCTGGAGTGCCTGGCGCTGTACGGCAACATCGTCCTGGGTCGGGAGCGGCTGGACCTGCCCGCCTTCACGGCGGCGCTGCGGCAGGCGGGGCTCTCCATTCTGCCGGCGGTGACAGTGGTGACCGCTGCGCTGGGAGTGATCCTCGGCCGTCAGGCGGTGAATGTGCTGCAGAATCTTAACCTCCCCGGGGTGCTGCTCCGCACCGTCACCTATGCGGTGGTGCTGGAGCTGGTGCCCATCCTGGTGGGTGTGCTGGTGGCGGGGCGGGCCGGCGTGGCACTGGCGGTGCGCCATGCAACGCTGGTGGTGACGGGGCAAATGGACGGGCTGTTGGTGGGTGGCATCAACCCGATCCGCTATGTGACGGGTCCCGTACTGCTGGCGATGCTGGCCATGTCCTTCGCCTTCCTGGTGTGGGGCAGCCTGGTGACGGTGGGCACGGCCTATCTGTGGCTGTTTTTCTTCTCGGACGTGCCGCCGTATCAACTGGTGGATGCTGTGCGCAACACGCTGGGGCCCCAGGACCTGCGCGAGGCGCTCGCGAAGCCGCTGGTGTTCGCGGTGGTGATCGCGCTCATCGCGACGGTCAATGGCACCATCGCCGGGCGCGACCCCGAGCTCATCGGCGACGCCGCCACCCGCACCATGATCGCCGCGGTCACCAGCATCCTGCTCATCGACCTATTGTTCGTGCTGTGGCCGGAGGCATGATCCTAGAAACGGCAGTTGACCGCTTCGTCGCAGCTACAAGTGTTTGCGCAATTTGAGAATTCGTACCGATTTCAAGGTCACCTCCCGGGTGAGGGCCGCTACGACCCCCATGGCACGCCCCGCGCGGCGCCCAGCTGCGTTACAACTCGTTGGAATAGGTCGGCTATTCCGCCTCGTTGTGCCTTGCTGGACGCCACGCGGGACGCACCCTGGGGGCCGTTCAACTACCGTTTCTATGATGATCCATGAGCGATGCAGCAGCGGCAGCGGCCCCCAACCCGGAGCCGACACCGGAGCCGACACCGGGGCGGACACCGGAGCCGCCGGCGCTGGAAGTCACCGAGGTCTTTCAGCACGTGGCCGGGCACGCGGTGCTGAACGGCGTGTCGCTGACGGTGCAGCAGGGCGAAGGCGTGCTGCTCATCGGCCGCAACGGTGCGGGCAAGAGCCTGCTCATGCGTCTGGTGCTGGGGCTGGACCTGCCCTCGGCAGGGCGGGTGCGGCTGTTCGGCGAGGAGCTGCGCCTGTTGCGCGGCGCGCACGCGCTGAAGCTGCGGCGGCGCATAGGGGCCGTGCTTCAGCACGGCTCCTTACTGGACGGACTGTCGGTGCAAGAGAATCTGCTGCTGCCGTTGATGCCCACGCAGCTGTCGCGGGGGGAGATGGCCCGGGCCGCGCGGCTCGCCATCACCCAGCTGCAGCTCGACGGCATGGAGAACCACCTGCCGCGGGCGCTCTCGGTGGGCCAGCGCCGGCGCGTGGAGCTGGCGCGGGCCCTGATCCACCAGCCGGACCTGCTCATTTGGGACGGGCTCACCGACGGCCTGGACCTGCCTGCGGTGCGCGAGATCTTCGAGCTGCTGCGCAATCAGATGACATTGCGTGGTCTCACGGTCATCGGCACGGACAATATGGCGCTGGCAGCGGTCGGCCCCGAGGACCGGGTGGTGGTGTTGGAGCGCGGTGATCTATTGTTCGACGGCAGCCGCAGCGCTCTCGAAGCCGAGGCGCCGACGCGCCTGGAGCTGCGGTATTTGCTGCATGGGAGATGGTAGGGTCGAGTGTCGAGTAGCGAGTGCCGAGGGCCAAGACACAAGACACTCCACCGCACCTCTCGCCCCTCGTAACTCGTCACTCGCCACTATGTCACTAGAACGCCTCTACCAGCCCCCCGAGATCGGCGCTCCCGGCATCCGCCGCGGCCGGCGGCAGCGCCGTGACCTGCTCCTCGCGGGGCTCTTCGTGCTGGCCATGGCGGCGGTGGTGGCGGGTGTGTTGCTGCTGAATGTGCCGGCGCTCTTTGGCGGCTATCCACTGCGGGCCTACTTCCCGGACGCGGGCGGCCTGGACCGGGGGCTGAACGTGGTGCAGGAGGGCTTCACCATCGGCCACGTGGGTGCCGTGGAGCCTGTGTTCCTGGACGATGCGGACCGTAAAGAATGTCCGCTTGCGGACGAGCCCCGCTCGGCGGAGCTGCCCTGCTTCCGTGCCACCCTTCGCATCCAGCGGGATTGGCCGGTGCCCGAAGGCAGCCAGGCGCAGCTGGCGCCGGCGGGCTTCCTCGGCGGCAACCAGATCCGCATCCAGCCGGGGCTCGCCGACCAGCGCCTGGCCGCCGACGCCGTGATTCCGACCCTGCCGCGGCAGCCGGACCTGCCCAGCCAGGCAGCGATGGCCCTGACCCAGCTGCAATCGGCCATCGATGACACCATTCGCCCGGCGCTTCAGGATCTGCAGGCGCGCATCCGGGGCCTCGTTGCCGCGCTGGGCACCGGCGAGGAAGGCGAGGAGGGCGCGGCGGCCGTCGCCGGCGAGGGCCTGGCAGAGGTCTTTCAGAACCTGCGCCAGCTCTCCGCCGACATCGAGCAGACGGTGGACCCGGAGCGTATCGGCGCCATACTGGCGTCCGTGGACAAGATCAGCGCCAACCTCGCTACAGCGTCGTCGGGATTGGAGGCCCGCAGCGAGGACGTCGGCGCCGCCGTGCAAGAATACACGGCGCTCGGCAGAGACCTGCGGAGCGTCGTCAACCAGGCGCAGCCCGCGGTGACCGATTCCCTGGACGATGTCCAATACCTGTTGCAGGAGCTCTCCGCGGCGCTGGCCCCCATCCTTGCCAATATCGAGACCGCCTCGCGCAACCTCTCGGCGCTGACGGGCGACCTGCGCGAGGACCCCAAGTCACTGCTGTTCAACCGCCCGGAGAAGGAGCCGACCCCTTGGCTGGATCGCTGACGCGCCGCCTTGCAGCTGTGCTGGTCGGCTGTCTCGCCTGCGCGCTGCTCGCCGCCTGCGGCGGCGGCGAGCGGGTGCGCGACCTTTTCTTCAGCCTGCGCCCGGAGGTGAGCGTGCCGCCGAGTGTTCGGCCCATCCCGGGTACGCTGCGGGTGACGCCCATCTCGGCCCGCGGCTTCCTCGCCGGCAGCCGTATCGTCTACCGCACCGCCGAGGAGCCGCTGCAAGTACAGCGCTACGGGCAGCTGCTGTGGGAGGAAGTTCCGGCGCGGGCGCTTGCCGACGACCTGACCGCGGCGCTGCGCGCGGCCGGCGTCTTCGAGCACGTCATTACCGCCGGCGACCCGGCGCGGGCGGATTTTCTGCTAACCGGCGAGCTGGAGCGCTTCGAGCATCGGCCCACGGACGTCCCGCCCCATGTGCTGGGCCAGCTGAGCCTGACCCTGGTCCGGGGCAAGGGCCGGCAGGTGCTGGTGGCCAAAACCTATACCGCCGAAGAGCCGGTGGCCGTCGGGCCGGAGGATCGCACCACGCCGGAGGCCATTGTCGCCGCTTTCAACCGGCTCGCCGGGCGCCTGATCGAGCAAGTCGTGGCCGATGCGCAGGCCATGGGCGGGCGGTTGCAGTGATGCCGGCGGCAGACGGCCAGATCGCCAGGGTAAGCCCTGACGGGGGTCCGACATCGCGGCGCAGAGACCGCCGCATCGGATGAGCGAAGGCCGCCGCAACCCGCCCCGTAGGCAGGGGATGACGCTGCCGCATGCCGATCCCTTCGCGGCAATGCTGCCTGCGGCGGCCTGGCGTATGCCGGTGGCCTGGAGCCGGCTGCAGGTGCCGGGGCCGCCAGCGGCCTTCGCGCTGAGCGGTGCCGAGCTGACGGCGGCGACGCCGCTCGCGCGTTTCCACCGCCGCCTGATCACCCTGCTGGACTGCGCGGCGGACGGCGGCGACCGGCTTGCGCTGGTGGACAAGGCCATGCCCCATGCACACTTCGATCTGATGCTGAGCGAGGCCTCCGACCGCGACAAGCCGAGCCCCTGCGACGTGGCGCCGTCAACCGGCCGCGCGCTCTGGCGCACTGGGCTGGAGCTCGTGCGCTTCGTCTCGGATCCGCAGGTCATGGGTGCGCACCATTTAGCGGACGGCGCCTTGCACCTGGCGCTCAACTGCGATCCCGACACCCGGGACCGCGAGAGCGTGCAGGCGGCCAAGCAGTTCCATTTGCACCTGCTGTACTGGAACGCGGCGGAGCTGGCCCAGCTGGCGGGCCCTGCCGAGACGCCCTCGCAGTACGGCTCGCGCAGCCGCCGTCAGCTGCTGGACCCGGTCGGCTTCGTCGGTGCCCGGCTGGTTACGGCGCTGCTGCGGCGGCTGGACTTAGGGCTTGCCGACGCCGAGGTCCTGGACCGCGACGACGCCGCCGTCGCCGCCGGCCGGCGACCGCCCGGTGCGCTGCTGCGCCTGCCCGGCTGGTCGGTGCTGGCCGAGCCCGCCTTCGAGGACCTGATCCGCCGGCTGCACCAGCGGCTGACGGACACGGCGAGCTTGCTGCGTGCGGCCTTCACCGGCACTGGCGATGCGCCCGCCCCTTGGCAGCGACACCCGTTGCGCAGCCGCGCCGCCATCGAAGCGGCGCTGACCCGGCTGGACCTCCCCGATGATCTGGTCACGGAGCTGGGCGGGCTCGCCGACGCCCTACGGGATCTGCCGTCGCCGGTGCTGGCGCGCCTGCGCCGCGGTCCGCCGGCGCTGCGCAAGCACCTGCTGACCCTGAATCCGCCGAGCTACGCACTGAACCTCTTTGCGCCCGGGCGCAACCGCCCGGATACGCCGGTCGCCGCTGCGGAGTCCGTGTATATGAGCGTGCAGCCCAAGCTTTTCTCCGGCACCGGTGGCGCCGGGCTCCTGGCGCTCGACGGTCTGCCGAGCGTGCGGGTGTGCCGCGGTGCCGGGCACTTCAGCGAGGCCCAATGGCGCCGGCGGGCCGCCCTGCAACGGGCCTTTGCGCTGCACAACGCAGAGCGCCTGCAGGGGCTCATCGGCTGTGGGCCCGTGCGACGCTTTTTGGATTGCGAGCGGGGATGGGTCTGAAGGCTGCCTGGGCTCACCGCCGCTAGCTGCCTGCCGAATCATGGATTTTGCCGCCGTCGCGCCCTTCTGGATCGTATTCTCGCTGCTGTCGGCGTTCTTCCACGCCTCGCGGCTGGCGGTCACCAAGCACCTGTCGCTCAGCTTCTCGGCGCGGGCGCTGACGCTCTATGTCAACCTGGCGAGCCTGGTGGTGACGGCGCCGCTGGTCGTCTGGCACCACGAGTTCCCGTTCCACGAGCCGGTCTATACGGCCGTGGTGCTGCTCGGCGGCGTCGTCTCCGGGGTCGGCGGCTGGGCGCTGAACACCGCGATTCACCGCAGCGACGTGTCTTTGGTGGGGCCGGTGATGACCCTCACGCCGGGCTTCGTCGTGGTCATCGAGTGGATGGTCATTGGCGATCTACCAGGCCGGCTCGGCTTTGTCGGGCTGTTGCTGCTGATCGCCGGCGGCTATGTGCTGAGCGTCGAGAAGGAGC
The DNA here is from genome assembly GCF_016583825.1 of Thiohalocapsa halophila. Taxonomy (GTDB): domain Bacteria; phylum Pseudomonadota; class Gammaproteobacteria; order Chromatiales; family Chromatiaceae; genus Thiohalocapsa; species Thiohalocapsa halophila. The sequence continues at coordinate 48,661 of NZ_NRRV01000035.1, forward strand.
AGGCCAGCCTGCTGTCGCCGCTGCGCCGGCTGGTGACGAGCCCGGGCAGCGGGCTCACGCTGGTGGCGGCCTTCTGCTTTGCGGCGGCGTCGACGCTGGGGCGGGTCGGCATCCAGATGAGCGACCCGTTGTCCTTTGCGGTGGTGGTGGCGGTGGTCAATCCCATCGTGCTGTTCGTGATGTTCAGCGTGCAGGATCACCGCTTCTACCGCGAGGCCTTCCCCGAGCACCTGCGCCGGGAGGTGCGCCCGCTGCTGCTGCTGGGCTTGCTGTTTGCGCTCATGCGGATCGCGGACCAGATTGCGCTCAGCCTGACGCTGGCCTCCTATGCCATGGCCGTCAAGCGCACGGCGGGGCTGTTCTCGGTGATGCTCGGGCACTGGTATTACGGCGAGGGGCATGTCGCCGCCAGGCTCGCCGGCAGTGCGCTGATGCTCGTCGGGCTCTTCGTGCTGACCCAGTCCTGAGCCGTCCGCCGTTCGCGGCCGGCCCATCGCGTTGGTCCGGTGCACCCCGAAGCTGGTAACCTGCTGCCGACACTCGCGAATCCAGCATGGGCCGCCGTGGCCCGGGAGCACCAGCATGGGCCGAGTCCGTCGGCGCCCCTTTCACGTCGAGCTCATCAAGCCGTCCCATTACGACGACGACGGCTATGTCATCCAGTGGCTCAAGGCCTGGATTCCGTCCAATTCCTTGGCAAGCATGTACGGCCTGACCCTGGAGGCGGCGGAACAGCAGGCACTGGGCGAGGACGTGGATGTCCGCGTGCAGGCCTATGACGAGACCAACACCATCATCCCGCTCGAGCGCATCATCAAGCAGATCCGCAAGGCCGGCGGCGCGGGCTTGGTGTGCATGGTGGGCGTGCAGTCCAACCAGTTCCCGCGCGCCATGGACATGGCGCGGGAGCTGCATGCCGCCGGGGTGCAGGTGGCCATCGGCGGATTTCATGTCAGCGGCTGCCTGGCCATGCTGCCGGAGCTGCCGGCGGACCTCCAAGAGGCGCTGGACCTCGGCATCACGCTCTTCGCCGGCGAATCCGAAGGCCGCTTCATGGACCTGCTGCGTGCCGCCAAGGCGCAGCGCATGGAGCCGCTCTACGACTACATGGACGAGCTGCCGGGCATGGAGGGCCAGCGCATGCCCTACCTGCCGCCCAAGGTCGCCCGGCGCTACGCACCCATGCCCGGCACCTTCGACGCCGGCCGCGGCTGCCCATTTCTGTGCAGCTTCTGCACCATCATCAACGTGCAGGGGCGCAAGTCACGCTACCGCAGCCCGGACGACGTGGAGCGCCTGCTGCGGGCGAACCTCGCCCACGGCATTCGTCACTATTTCATCACCGACGACAACTTCGCCCGCAACCGCAACTGGGAAGCCATTTTCGACCGCATCGCTGCGGTGCGCGAGGAGCTGGGAGTGAAGTTCAACTTCACCATCCAGGTGGACACCATGTGCCACAAGCTGCCGGGCTTCGTGGACAAGGCGCGCAAGGCTGGTGTCTCGCGGGTTTTCATCGGGCTCGAGAACGTCAATCCGGACAACCTCAAGGCCGCGAACAAGAAGCAGAATAAGATCAGCAACTACCGCGACATGCTGATCGCCTGGCAGCAAAAGCGCGTGACCACCTACTGCGGCTACATCCTGGGCTTTCCGGGGGATACGCCCGAGTCCATCGCCAAGGACATCGAGACCATCAAGCGCGAGCTGCCGCTGGACATCCTGGAGCTGTTCTGTCTGACGCCTTTGCCGGGCTCCGCGGACCACAAGGCATTGGTGGAGCAGGGCGTCGCCATGGACCCGGACATGAATATCTACGACCTGGAGCACGTCTGCACCGCGCATCCCAAGATGAACAAGGCCGAATGGCTCGGCGCCTATCGCGACGCCTGGGACAGCTATTACGCCTTCGACCACCTGGAGACCCTGATGCGCCGAGCGGCGGCCTTCGGCCGTAACCCCAAGCGCGTGATGGAGATCGCACTGGAGTTCTACGGCTGCCTGAAGTTCGAGCGGGTGCACCCGCTGCAGGGCGGCTTCGTGCGCCGAAAGATCCGCACCCAGCGCCGCCCCGGCCTTCGCATCGAGCACCCCCTGGTGTTTCATCCCCGCCGCGCCTGGGAGATCGCCAGCACCTATTCCAGGCTGTTCATCTACGCGCTGCGGGTCTGGATGCTCTACAAGCGCATCCGCAAGGAGACCCGCGACGGCGCCGGCCTCGACTACCTCGACGACGCCATCCGCCCGAGCGAGCCGGAGGCGGCGAACGATGCGGCGCCGGAGGACCTCACCATGGATCTCACCGGGCAGGGGGCGGAGCCGGTGCGGGTGGCGGCTGGGGGTTGATG
>NZ_NRRV01000036.1 GCF_016583825.1 Thiohalocapsa halophila
CCCCAGCCCCCAGCCCCTCGAAAGCATGCTCGACAACTACGACAAACGCATCCTCGACATCCTCCAGCAGGACGGGCGCATCAGTAATCAGGAGCTCGCCGACCGGATCGGGCTGTCGCCGTCGCCCTGCCTGCGGCGGGTGCGGGCGCTGGAGGAGGCCGGGATCATCGAGGGCTACCGAGCGCTGCTGAGCGCCAAGGCGCTGGGGCTCAACCTCATCGCCTTCCTCAGCATCGCCATGGACCGGCACACGCCGGAGCGCTTCGCCAACTTCGACGCCCAGGTGGCGGCCATGCCGGAGGTGCTGGAGTGCTTCCTGATCACCGGGCGCGACGCGGACTACCAGCTCAAGGTGATCGTCCGCGATATGGACGCCTACCAGGACCTGCTGCTGAACAAGCTCACCCGCATCGAGGGCGTGAGCGGCGTGCACTCCAGCTTCGTGCTGCGGCGGGTGGTGGAGCGCACGACATTGCCGGTGGGCTGATCAGCCTACCCTGCTCTCGCCCCATTTGTCGGGCAAAACGGCCTCTCTTGCCCGGGCTCCGCCGCATTCAGCCTGGTTTCAGCTTGCCTCACTAAGCTCTGGGTAAGGCTGCCTGCAACCTGCCGCAGGCAGACACCCAATGCCCATACGACAGGAGCGCAAGCCCATGAAATCCAATCGACAGATGACCGCTATCGCCGCCGTGCTCGCCGGCGCCATGAGCCTCGGCGGCACCGCCTGCGCCGGCCAGCCCACCACCGCCGGCGGCGCCGAGCTCCCGGTACAGACCTCTGCTGCGAGCCATTTCGAGATCACGCGGGTGCGGGTGCAGCGGGATGCGGACACCATGAGCATCAGCGGCGATGTCGCCAACCAGCTGCCGCTCCGCGGGATCATCCCAGGCCATGTGGAGGCGCGCGTCATCGGGCCGGACGGGGCTACCCTGGCCACCGATAGCACGGACCCCATGAAGCGCAACCGCCAGGCCCGCTCTGCCCATTTCTACATCCGGTTGCCGGTGTCTGCGCCGGCGGGCAGCCGGATTGAGATCACCCACAAGCTCGGATAATGAGCGCTCTGGAAACAACCTGAGCACGGTCGGGCGGACCTTGCCGAGAGATTGTGCAAAGCGCAGCCGTCGGGCAGTCCAACCGCGCGGCGCACTCCCCGCCCTCAATCCAATCGCCCCGCGGCCAGCACCGGCACCAGCCACCAATGCAGGCCGGTGCCGGCGAAGGCGCGCCCCAGGCCCGCCAGCACCTCGTCCGCCACCGGCTGCGGCAGCTGCAACAGGAACAGCACCCGGCGGCTGCGCCCGGCCACCTGCTCGGCGAGGGTCATGGAGTGCTCGGAGGAGCCGTGGCCCGCCACGGGCAGGCTGGAGAAGCCGGGCACGTCGTGGCGCTCCAGCAGCCATTCCGCCAGCGCGTCCTCCAGGGCCACGGGCACGATCAGATGCAGCAGCACGTCTGCCATGGGGTCTCCTCAGCCGAAGCGGCGATACAGGATGGGCAGCAAGATCAGCGTCAGCGCCGTGGAGGACACCAGCCCGCCGATGACGACGATGGCGAGCGGGCGCTGGATCTCGGAGCCCGGGCCGGTGGCGAAGAGCAGCGGCACCAGGCCGAAGGCGGCGATGCTCGCGGTCATCAGCACCGGCCGCAGGCGGCGCTGCGCGCCCTCCACGACGACCTCGCCGATGGGCCGGCCGAGCGCCTGGAGCTGCTTGAACCAGGTCACCATCACCACGCCGTTCAGCACCGCGATGCCGAGCAGCGCGATGAAGCCGACGGACGCCGGCACCGACAGGTACTCGCCGGTGATGTAGAGCCCGACCACGCCCCCGATGAGCGCGAAGGGGATGTTGGAGAGCACCAGCAGCGCCTGGCGCACCGAGCCGAAGGTGGAGAAGAGCACCAGGAAGATCAGCCCCAGCGCCACCGGCACCACCAGCGCCAGGCGCGCAGCGGCCCGCTGCTGGTTCTCGAACTCGCCGCCCCACTCCAGCCAATAGCCCGTGGGCAGGTCCACCTGCTCGGCCACGGCGGCCTTCGCCTCCTCGACGAAGCCGACGAGATCGCGCCCATCGACGTTGGCGATGGCCACGGCGAGCCGGTTGCCCAGCTCCCGCGACAGGGCCACCGGCCCCTCGACCCGTTCCATGGTCACCAGATTGCTCAAGGGCACCGAGCGCCCGTCCGGCGTGGCCACCTGAAGCCCCTTGAAGCGCGCGGGCGAGGTGCGCAGGGCCTGGTCGCCGCGCAGCACCAGGGGCCGGCGCTTACCCTCGCGGTAGACGGTGCCGACATCGAGCCCCTCCACCTGGGCGCGCAGCAGCGCCGCCAGCGCATCGGCGTCGATGCCGAGCCGGCCCGCCGCCATGCGGTCCACCACCAGGCTCAGATACTGCGCGCCCTCGTTGCGCGGCGTGTAGACGTCTTGGGCACCGTCGATGTCCGCCAGCACGCCGACGATCTCCTCGGTGATGCGGTTCAGCTGGTCCTGATCGCCGCCGAAGACCTTGACCGCCAGATCGCCGCGCACGCCGGTGAGCATCTCCGAGACGCGCATCTCGATGGGCTGGGTGAAGGCATAGTCGAGCCCCGGGAAGCGCTCCAGCACCGCGCGAATGGCGTCGATCAGTTCATCCTTGGTCTCGAACCGCCAGTCATCCCGCGGCGCCAGCACCAGGAAGCTGTCGGTCTGGTTCAGGCCCATGGGGTCGAGCCCCAGCTCGTCGGAGCCGGTGCGGGCGATGATGGCGCGCACCTCCGGCACCGCGTCCATGATGGCCCGCTGCACGCGCTGGTCGATGGCGACGGACTCGTCCAGGTTGATGGACGGCAGCTTCTCCAGCTGCACCACCAGGTCGCCCTCGTCCATGGTGGGCATGAAGGCCTTGCCGATGCGGGTGTAGAGGGCACCCGTGCCCACCAGGAGCGCCACGGCGACGACGATCACCAGCCACTGGTTGCGCAGGGACCAGTTCAGCACCGGCGTGTAGAGCCTGAGCAGCTGGCGCACCACCCAGGGGTCGCCGTGCCCGCCCTTGCCGAGCAGGAACGACGCGAGCGTCGGTATGACCGTCAGCGACAGCAGCAGCGAGCTCGCCAGCGCAAAGACGATGGTGAGCGCCACCGGCACGAACAGCTTGCCCTCCAGCCCCTGCAGCGTCATCAGCGGCAGGAAGACGATGATGATGATCAGGATGCCGGAGGTCACGGGCACCGAGACCTCCCGCGTCGCGCGGAAGATCAGGTGCAGCCGCGGCAGACGGCGGCGCCCCTCGTGGCCCTCTCCGAGCCCCCCGCCGCCGGTCTCGTCCCCGCCGCCGCCGTGTCGCGAGAGCTGGCTCACGATGTTCTCCACCACCACCACGGCCGCGTCCACCAGCATGCCGATGGCGATGGCCAGACCGCCGAGCGACATCAGGTTCGCCGACAGCCCGAACTGGCGCATCAGAATGAACGTGCCGAGCGCCGCCAGCGGCAGGATCAGCGCCACGGTCAGCGCCGCGCGCAGGTCACCGAGAAACAGCACCAGCAGCACCAGCACCAGCAGGGTCGCCTCGATGAGGGCCTTGCTCACCGTGTGCACCGCCTGGTCCACCAGGTCGCCGCGGTCGTAGAAGATCTGGATCTCCACACCCTCCGGCAGTCCGGCTTCGAGCTCCGAGAGCTTGGCCTTGACGCCGTCCACGACCTCGCGGGCATTGGCGCCGCGCAGGCCGAGCACCAGGCCCTCCACGGTCTCGCCTTCGCCATCTCGAGTGACGGCGCCGTAGCGGGTCAGCGCAGCGCGGCGGACCTCCGCGATGTCGGCGACGCGCACGGGCTGCGCCGCGCTGCCGCCGACGACGATGTTGGCCAGGTCGTCCAGGGTGACAATGGCGCCTTCGCTTCGCACCAGCAGCGCCTCCTCGCCCTCGTCGAGGCGCCCGGCGCCGTCATTGCGGTTGTTGCGCTCGACGGCGTCGCGCAGGTCGGCCAGGGACACCCCGAAGGCGGCCATGCGCGCATGGTCCGGTACCACCTCGAAGGTGGTCACGAAGCCGCCCAGGGCGTTCACGTCCGCCACACCCGGCACCGAGCGCAGCGCCGGGCGGATGGTCCAATCCAGCAGGTCGCGCTTCTCCGCCAGGGTCAGGTCGCCGCCCTCGATGCTGAACATGAGCATCTCGCCCAACGGCGTGGTCATGGGCGCGATGCCGCCGGTGACGCCCTCCGGCAGGTCCGGCCAGACGGCGGCGAGGCGCTCGGACACCTGCTGGCGCGCCCAGTAGATGTCCGTGCCCTCGGCGAAATCCACGGTGATGTCCGTCAGCGCATACTTGGCGATGGAGCGCAGCATGGTCTGCCGCGGGATGCCGAGCATCTCCACCTCGATGAGCGCCGTGATACGGGACTCCACCTCCTCCGGCGTCATGCCCGGCGCCTTGACGATGACCTTCACCTGGGTGGTGGAGACGTCCGGAAAGGCGTCGATGGGTGTCTGCTGGAAGGCGCGCCAGCCGGCGCCTGCGAGCAGCAGCACGGCGAGCAGCATCAGCAGCCGCTGGGTGAGGGCGAATTGGATCAGCCGGGCAAGCATCAGCCGTCGTCCCCGCCCCGGCCGTCCGCACTGGCGCCGGCACCGCTGAGCCAGGCCGCCTTCAGCGCCACCACGCCGCTCACGGCCACTTGGTCCGTCGCGGACAGCTCGCCCTGCACCACCAGCGTCCGGTCTTCTTCGGCGAGCAGCGTCACCGGCACCGCCCGGAACCCGTTATCGGCCGCGGCGAACACATAGGCGTCGCCCGCGTCCCGCACCACGGCGGCGCGGGGCAGGCGCCAGCGCCCGGGGCCGTCGGCCTCGCCCACGGCAACGGTGAGCAGCTGCACCTCTGTGAACTGGCCCGGGCGCAGGTCCTCGGTGCCCGCCGTGACCTCGGCGCGCACCAGCACGCCCTGATCCTCGCCGTGCACCATGCGGCCGACGGTGATGATGCGCCCGTCCACGCCCGGCTCCGGACCCACCGCCGGCAGCCGCACCCGGCCGCCCACCGCGACGCCCGCCAGCGCGCCCACCGGCACATGCACCTCCACCCACAGCGGCGACAGCTCGCCGATGCGGTAGAGCGGTGCGGAGGCGGCCACGGACTCCCCCGTGTCCGCCAGCTGCTCCAGCACCACGCCGCCGATGGGCGTGCGCACCGGCAGGGTACTGGACAGGCGCCGGCTCTCTGCCAGCGCCTCGATGGCCGCCGGCTCCAGCCCGGCGAGTGCCAGGCGCTGGCGGTGCTGGTCCACCAGGGTGGCCAGCTCCCGGCGTTTGGCCTGCGCCTCGATGATGCGGCGCTCGGCGGTGATGCCCTCGGCATGCAGCATCTGCTCCCGGGCCAGCTCGCTGCCGGCGAGGCCGAGCCGGGTCAGCGCCTCCAGGTAGTCGCCCTGCACCGCCACCAGCTCGGGGCTCGCGAGCCGCGCCAGCACCTGACCGGCCTCGACGCGCTCGCCCTCCGCCACCAGCAGGGCCTCGATGACGCCCGCCTGGGGTGCCGCCACCACCCGCAGCTGGCGGTTGGGCACGGCCACCTTACCGGGGTAGCGGCGGCTCATTGCCGCACCGGCGGGCTCCGGCGCCGCCAGCTCGATGCCGAGGGCGGCCTGCTCGTCGGCGCTGAGCGGGACCAGTTCGCCGACCGGCTCGGCGGCCGCAAGCGGCAGTGCGGCGAGCATCGAGAGCCAGAGCCAAACGGCCGTGATGGCGCACCAGCGTCGGCGGAGGTGGCGGCCGGGACGGCCGTATCGCGGCGGGGCGATCATTCGGGAAGCGCTCCTAGGGCTTGGTTCAGTCGGGCAGTGGCCCGGCCCTGGGCGAGCTGGCGCAGGGCCAGGTCCAGGCGGGCCTCGCGGGCGCGCTCCTGTGCGCGCAGCAGGGCCGTCAGGTCGCCCTCGCCCAGGTCGAAGGCGCGCCGGGCGAGGTCGAGGGCGCGCTCGGTGACGTCCACGCGCTCGCGGGCGGCGGCGAGCTGCTGCTCGGCGCCGATGACGGCAGCCCGAGCGGCGGCGATGTTGCGGACCACCTCGCGGCGCGCCTGCTGCAGCTCGGCGAGCTGGTCGGTAACGCCTTGCTCCGCCTCGGCCATAGCGGGCGCGCTGGCGCTGCCCACACCAAAGGGCAGGCTCACCTCCAGCTGCAGGGCGTCGTCCTGCGGCGCGAAGCGATCCGCCCGGGCGTGCTTGATACCCAGGCTCAGGGTCGGGCTGCCGCCACGGTCCGCGCGCACCCGTCCGCGCTCGGCGCGGGCGCGGGCGACGCCGTGCGCCAGGCTGGTGAGCAAAGGGTGGGTCTCGGGGACGGCCGCGGCGGGCTGTGCGCTGCCAGCAGTGGCGGCGTCGCGCCCCGTACTGCGCCTTGGCGGCTCCGTCGGGACCGCTGCCGGCGCTTCCGTCAGGGGCTCCGGCAAGATCTCGAAGCCGGTGATCGCTCGGTAGACCGCCATGGCCTCGCCATGGTCGGCGCGGGCGGCGGCTAGCTCGCTCTGTCGCGCGAGCGTGTCCTGCTGCGTCAGCAGCAAGTCCAGGCGTGCCAGCTCGCCGGCGGCCTCGCGCTTGGCCACCGTCGTCTCCAGAGTCTCGGCGGCGGCGAGCGCCGCCTCCGCCTGGCGCAGCCGCCCCTCGGCGAGCGCCGCGTCCCAGACCAGCTCTCGCACCACGCCGGCCATCTCCCAGCGCAGCCGGGCGCGCAGGGCTTGCGCCACGGCGCCCGCAGCATCCGCCAGCGCGAAGCGGGCGCTGCGCTGCCTCGGCAGCAGCAGCGGCATGTCCACCATGGCTTCTACCTCGTAGGCGCCGTCATCGCCGGTGAATCGGTCCGAAAGCAACTTCACCCGCAGCGCCGGGCTATCGGCGAGGAGGCCGCGGGCCTTTCGGCGCAGGGCCTCGCCAATGGCCTGCTGGGCGTCCGCGCGCTGCCCCTGCTCGGCGCGCGCCAGCGCGGCGTCCACCGCATCACCCAAGGTCGCGGCCGCCGGGCCCTGCCAAGCCGGCAGCATCAGCGGGATCAGCAGCAACAGTCTGGTTACCATCGGCCCGCGTCCCGCCGGCGCACGGCTTACCGACGCCGGTGTCGGCGACCGTGCGCGGTGCAGGGGGGTGTGATGCATATGCATGGTGGAGGGGTTCCAAGCCTCGATGCCGGGAGGGGTGTAGTCGGGGTCGTGCCTATGGCCATGGCCCGATACCGCCTGCCGGAGAAGCCGTGCGCCCGGCATCGAGCCGGGCCGGCTGGAAGCCGGCGCTCCCAGTGCGGCGCGGTGGGCGGGGCTGGCTCGTGCTCAGTCCCGGTCCTCGTAGAGCAGGGTGCCGTCGTCGATGGCGAAGTAGAGCTCCCAGGTCTGGCCGTCGGCGTCGCGGATCTCCACCTCCCAGGCCTCGCGGCCGTCCTTGCGCTCGCGGTCGGTGCCGATGACCTCGCCCGGGCGCTGGGCCAGGGCCTTGTCCACGGCCTGCTGCATGGTCAGTGCCTCGGCGGCGGGTGCGGCCGGGTCGGTCTCGGCGGCGTGCAGACCGCCGGCGGCGGCGAGAGCGATGGCGGCGGTGATGCGGGCTGTGTTGCGCATGTCTGTGCTCCTAGGCAAGGGGTTGACGCTCCGCCGGCGGCGGCGGTTGCCGCGAGCCGACGAGCTGGCGCACAGACTGCACGAGGATTCTGAAACCGAGCTGAACACGGCTGCTGCTACCATCGGCGATGGGCAGACAGATGGGCAGACACAGGAGGGATCGAGCCGATGGCCAACACGCACGCGGCGACGAAGCGCAGCGGCCGCTATTTCATTCTGCTCTTCGGCTACATGATGGCGCAGCTGGCCATCCTGCCGGTGTTCGAGGCCAATGAAGCCTTGGGGGCGATCAGCGACCTTGCCTATGTGGTCATCGTTTTCTATGTCGCCTATGCCATCAGGCACAGCAACCTGTTCTGGGCGACCGCAGTCTTCTTCGGCCTGACGCTGGTCTGTTACGGCGTGCTGGTGTTCCATCCGCACGAGCAGGAGCTTTTCATCGCCCTGAACTTCGTCGCCGGCGCCTTCCTGGTCACCGTCATCATCAGTCTGGTCACCTTCATCCTGAGACAGGACCGCATCACACTCGCCGGCGTCCTGGGCGGGCTCTGCGTCTATCTGCTGATCGGGTCCGCCTTCTCCGTCGCCTATATCAACGTCGAGCTGCTCTCGCCCGGCTCCTTCGATTTCGGTGTGCACGGGTCGGAGCCAGACGTCCTGCAGCTCTATGACCTGCTCTACTTCTACAGCTTCGTGTCCCTGCTCACCATCGGCTACGGCGATATCATTCCGTTGTCGAATCTCGCACAGTCCCTATCCGTCCTCGAAGGTGTCATCGGCCAGTTCTACCTGGTGTTCTACATGGCGGTCCTGGTGGGCATGTACGTCTACGGCCGGCAGTCGGCCGAGGCCGACGGCGACCGGTGACCGGTGACGCGCCTGGGCCAAGCACAGGTGTACCGGCGCCTGGAGGGCGAGCGAGGTGGCAACCGAAGCAGCCGCGCCCGTCTCGCCCGCACGCAGAGCTCGCCTTAGCCGTTCGCCGGCGCCGGTGACGGCAGCTCCACACGGGCGCGGAAGCCGCCCAAGTCCGAGGAGCGCCCGAGCCGGAGGCTGCCGCCGTAGGACTCGGCGATCTCGCGGGCGATGGCGAGGCCCAGGCCGTGGCCGTCGACTTGCTCGTCCAGGCGCTCGCCGCGGCGGGCGATACGGGCGAGCTCGGCATCGTCACAGCCGGGGCCGTCGTCCTCCACCACCATCCGCAGCCCCGTGCCGGCATCCGCGGGCGCCAGGGTGCAGCGCACTTGGCTGTCGGCCCACTTGCAGGCGTTGTCCAGCAGGGTGCCGAGGATCTCCAGCAGGTCCTCCCGGTCCAGGGCAACGGGGCCCGCGAGCCGGTTGCGGCAGTCGATGTCGAGCGCCTTGTCCCGGTACATAGCGAGCAGCAGGCGCTTCAGGTCCGGCAGCTCCCGCTCCGGGTCGAAGACAGAGCCGGCCCGGGCCCGGCCGGCAATGCGCGCGCGCTTGAGCTCGCGCTCCACCAGGGCCGTGATGTGCTCCACCTCTGCGGCACAGACGCGCCGCGGGCTGTCGGCGGGCTCCGGCTCGGCTGCGGCGTCCGTCGGCGCCCGCAGCTGCTGGCGCATCAGGCTGAGCGGCCCCTTCAGTGCGTGCGCCAGATTGCCGGCGGCGTTGCGCGAGCGCGTGAGTCGCTGCTCGTAGACGGCGAGCAGGCCGTTCAACTTGCTCACCAGGGGCAGGATCTCCGCCGGCACCTGCTCGGTGAGGCGGCTGGTGGCGCCGCGCTCCAGGGCGTCGATGTCATCGTACACGGGTGCAAGCCGGCGGAAGGAGCGGCGCAGGATCACCCGCTGCAGCACCAGCATCGCCAGTAGGCCGACGACGGCGAGCACCGCGAACAGCCGCTCGTAGCCCCGCAGCGTGCCGAGCAATGCGCTCAGGTCCTCGGCGACGGCGATGGTGACCGGCCCCTGCGCCACCCGGTAGCCCGCGGCGCGCACCAGCAGCGGCTGCTCAGCGGGGCCGTCCGTGTGCCAGGTGCGCACCTCGCCCACCGATACCGGCGCCACGTCCAGGTCTTGGTCCCACAGCGAGCGCGAGCGCACGGCGTTCCCGTGGGTCAGCACTTTGAAGTAATGCCCGGAGAAGGGCTGGCGGTAGACGGGCAGCAGGTGGTGGGCGGCGCGCTCCACGTCACCGATGTGCTCTAGGCGCCCGAGCAGCGCCTGGGTGTCGTGCTCCAGCCGGGAGAGCACATAGGCGTCGGTGGTGCGGTGCAGGGCCGCATGGCCGAGCCACCAGGCGGCACCGATCAGCAGCGCCAGGCTCAGGCCGAGGCCCAGGCTCAGGCGGTTCTCCAGCGAATCGCCGGGGGTGAAGCCAAGCCGGCGGGGGACGGCGGCGAGCCACCGGCGCAGCGTCTGAGGCTCGGCGCCCTCGCCCGCCCGCGCATCAGAGACGGGACGGAAAGACATAGCCCTGCCCGCGCTGAGTGCGCAGATGGTGCTGACCGAGCTTGGCCCGGAGCCGGCGCACATAAACCTCGATGGTGTTGCCGCCGGGCTCGGCGTGCTGATCGTAGACGTGATCGGTGAGCCAATCTTTGGACAGTACCTTGTCCGGGTTGCGCATGAAGGCACGCAGCAGCCGGAACTCGGTGCCGGTCAGGCTGCACTCACTGCCGTCCGCCCGCAGCACGCACTGGCGGTCCTCGTCCAGCGTGAGCCCGGCGACGCACAGCCGCGTGCTCGCCTGACCGCCGCTGCGGCGGGTGAGCGCTTGCAGCCGCGCGATCAGCTCCTGCACGTGGAAGGGCTTGCCCAGGTAGTCGTCGGCGCCCGCGCGCAGGCCGTCTACCCGCTCGTGCCAGGCATCGCGGGCGGTGAGGATGAGCACGGGCGTGCGCATGTCCGCGGCACGCCACTCAGCGAGCACATCGAGCCCGAGCTTACCCGGCAGCCCCAGGTCCAGCACGATGACGTCATAGGGCTGCTCGGTACCGAGGAAGGCGCCGTCCACGCCGTCCTTAGCCCAGTCCACAGCATAGCCGGCGCCGGCCAGGTCGCGGCGCAGGCTGCGGGCCAGCTCGGTATCGTCTTCGATGAGCAGTAGGCGCATGACGGCGGTCGTGGTGAGCGGAAGGTGTGAGCGCGGAGGACGCTTGGCGTTGCGGCGCGCTGGCGGCGGTGTCGGGCATGGCCGCGGCGGCTCAGTCGTCGTCCGGCTCCACCTCGACGAGCTTGCCGGTGGTCGCATTGAATTCCACCTCCCAGAGCCGACCGTCCGCGTCCAGCACCTCGATTTCGTAGACGTGCGCGTCGTGCTCGCGCTCATAGTGCAGCTCCAGCTCGATGAGTGTGCCCGGTTTGGCCGCGCGCACCAACGGCAGGATCTCTTCCAGCGGCAGGATGGCGCCCTCCTGCACCAGCCGGCGGGCGCGGTCGGCGTCCGAGTCGGCCTGCGCCGGGGTCAGACAGCAGCCCGCCACCAGCACGGCCATGGCGGCGCGCGCTAGGCTGCGCATGGGCCGGGGGCTGGGCTGACGGCGATTGGGGCAATGCGGCATCTTGGTCCCTGGGGGCTCATTGATGGTGCAATGGGCATAAGATAACGCGGCAGGCAGATCATGACGGCACCGACCGACTGCACCACGCCCCAGTGAATCGCCATGGTCCCGGCGCATGCGCTAAGCTGTTGGCGCAGAGATCCTGCACCGCAGGTCGTGCCAACATACCCGCAACCTTCTCGAGCGCCCATCGCCACGCGCTTAGATCGTACCCCATGACCGACGCCGTCCGAGAGACCGTCAGCCCGCACGCCCACCGCTGGACCCGGGCCGAGTACGAGCGCATCGTCGAGGTCGGCGGCTTCGGCGCGCAGGCGCGCCTGGAGCTGCTCGATGGAGACATCGTGGACATGAGCCCGCAGAAAAGCGCTCACGCCAGTGCGGCGGATCTGACTGAAGCCGTGCTGCGGGCCTGCACCTTCGCGAACGCCTATGTGCGCACACAAAAACCGCTGGCCATCGACGACATATCGGAGCCCGAGCCGGATATCGCCGTCGTCCCGGGGTCGCCGCGGGACTACGCCCAAGCCCATCCCACCAGCGCGCTGCTTGTCATCGAGATCGCCGACAGCAGCCTTACCTACGACCGCGAGCGCAAGGCCCGCGTCTACGCCCGCAACGGCATCGCCGACTACTGGATCCTGAATCTCCGGGACGGGGTGCTGGAGATTCACCGGGCGCCGCAGGACGATGCCTATCGGCGTATCGACACCCTCGACCCGGGGCAGCAGATCAGCCCGCTCGCGGCGCCCGCGTGCGTCGTGGGGGTGGCGGAGATCCTGCCCTGAGCACGGCCCACGGCGCCAGCGAGCAGCGGCCCGTCGCCCGCAGCCCATCGCCGGCAGTCCGACAAGCCGTCGGGTGACTCGGCAAGGCGCGGCGGCGGGTCGCCGCGGCAGCACCCTGGCCGCCTGAGCTTGGGCCCGCCCGCCGGCGTCCGCCATCGCCGCCAGCCATCTCCAGCCGGCCGTCCCCGCGAGCCCTCCCCGCCAGGCGCAGCTATCGGCAGGTCAGGGCGCCGCTAGTAGGCTACAGCTCCCGCGCCGGATCCAGCCCGCGCTCGCGCACATTGCGCAGGATGGCCTTCGCCCGGCCCATGGCCTCCACCATCGGCCGCAGCCCCTGCGCGGAGCCGTCGGGGTTCGGGAACTCCAGCCATTCGCTGTCTGGCAGCGCCTGAAAGCCCATGGTCCAGTCCGGACACTCGCGCGCTTCGGCATGCTCCTCGTAGACCAGGGTCACGTCGCGGTGGCGCTCGTCCTTGGCGATCAGGTCGTACAGCGCGCGCACTGCGGACTCCTCGCCTTCGAGCAGCTGGATGAACTGATCGCCGCTGTAGAGCAACAGACCGGTAATGCCGAGCTCCTCGTTCTTGCGGCGGGAGACACTGAGCAGGTCCACCAGGTCCTCGCGCTGCATGTCGCGGGTGGCGGTGCTGAGGTAGCAGAGTTGGAAGATCATCGCGGGGGTTCTGGGTTGGTGTGCGTTGTCACGTGATCGAACAGCCCGGCCGACGCAAAGCCGGGCACGGGCGCTCGCCGGCCGCGGTTTGCGGGGCCGGATGCGCGGCGGAGGGTGGCCTTCCAGGTCGGGCCACCGGCAGGCTGGACACTACACAAGGCGATGGCCGCGGACAACGGCCGCAGATGGCGGGCGGGACAGCTCACCTCTCACAGGAGCCTGACACGGGGGCCTCTCAAGGCGGGGTTCAGACTGAACGGTCGCCGTGATCAACGCCAGAGACCTGCCCGGACAGCCGGGCAGGCCCGCGGGAGATACCGTATCAGTCCGCGCCCGGCGCTGCCGCTGCGCTCAGAGCCGCTCGAAGATGGCCGCGATGCCCTGGCCGCCGCCGATGCACATGGACACGAGCCCGTAACGACCACCGGAGCGCGTGAGCTCGTGCAGCGCCTTGACGGTGAGGATGGCACCGGTGGCGCCGATGGGATGCCCGAGCGAGATACCGCTGCCGTTGGGGTTGGTGCGGTTCATGGGCAGGTCCAGGTCCTTCATCACCCCCAGCGCCTGGGCCGCGAAGGCCTCGTTCAGCTCGATCAGGTCCATGTCCGCGATGCCGAGCCCGGCCCGGTCCAGCACCTTGCGGATCGCCGGCGTCGGGCCGATGCCCATGACCTTCGGGTCCACGCCGGAGTGGGCATAGGCCACCAGCCGCATGGCCGGCTTCAGGCCCTTGGCCTCGGCGGCCTTGCGCTCCATCAGCACCACCGCGGCGGCGGCGTCGTTGATGCCGGAGGCATTGCCGGCGGTGACCGTGCCGTCCTTCTTGAACACCGTGCGCAGCTTGGCCATGCCCTCCACCGTGGCGTCGGCGCGCACGTGCTCGTCGGTGTCGAACACGGTCACGCCTTTGCGGGTCTTCAGCTCCACGGGCAGGATCTGGTCCTTGAAGCGCCCATCGGCGATGGCGGCGGCGGCGCGCTTATGGCTTTCCACCGCCAGGGCGTCCTGCTCCTCCCGCGTGATGCCCCATTGCTCGGCGATGTTCTCGGCGGTGACGCCCATGTGGCAGGCATCGAAGGGGTCGGACAGGGCGCCGGTCATGGGGTCGATGAGCTTGCCGTCGCCCATGCGCTGGCCCCAGCGGGCGCCCGGCAGCCAGTAGGCGGAGCGGCTCATGTTCTCGGCGCCGCCGGCCACTGCCGAGTCGCAGTCGCCCACCATGATGGCCTGGCTGGCCAGTACGATGGACTGGAGACCGCTGCCGCACAGGCGGTTCACGGTGAAGGCCGGTGTCTCGATGGGCAGGCCGCCGTTCAGCGCCGCATAGCGGCTGATGTACATGTCACGGACCTCGCCGTGGATGACATTGCCGATGGCGACGTGCCCGATCTCCGCAGGCTCCACTCCGGAGCGCGCCACCGACTCCCGCACCACCGACGCCGCCAGGTCGACCGTCGGCATATCCTTGAGCGCGCCGCCGTAGTCGCCGATGGCCGTGCGAACGCCGCTCAAAACTACCACTTCTCGAATGTCGGACATTGTGATCTCCTCCAAACCCGCTTTGGTTGTCGTTGGGCAGTCAGCCCCGCCGGCCGCGGAGCGCGGTGCCGGGGACTCTTGGTGAGCCCGGGTGCGGCCGGCGGCTCAGCGTGCCTGGTTGGGCCCGTCTGCGCAATCCGCGTGATTGGGGGATTTCTATCGCAGGGGCGCTTCGCGCGCGAGCCCGAGCACGGTCTGCGCGCCGACCTGAGCCCAATAGCCGGGCCCCTGCGCGCGTGGAGGCGGGGGGCGACTGCCAATCCGGGGCTTGGAGACGCCCTCGGTTAGCGCGCAGGATGACAAGTCCCGCCCTCCGGAAGGGCGCTCGGTTCCGGCACTCTGATCAAGCCAAGTCTTGGGCATTGGGGGTCGTCAGTGCCTCGGCTCACGGATGAACACCACGCGCTTACCATCCGCCGACAGCGACGGTTGTCCGCAGGCATCGCCCCGGCACTCGCTGACGTTGTGCGTCTCGCCGGCAACGGTAAGAAAGACATCGAAGCCCTGGCCGGATACGGGCCGATCCACCTGCAATGTCCGCCCGCCGGTGTAGCTGCGGCTTTCCTGCAGCAGGGTCGCGAGCAGCACTTGGTCCCGTGTGTCCGCTGGCCGGCTCTTGAGGGTGCCATCGGGCAGCAGCGTGGCGAGCTGGGGCACCCCCTCGGCATCCACCCTGATGCCCAGCAGGGTACCGTCCGGCGCGACGCCGACGAGCTTGTGCCAATGGATGCCCGCGGGTCCGAGCGGCTGCGGCTCGCCCGTGGTCATCTCCACTGCTCTCTGCCCTTGGATCGCGAAGATACGCTGGCGGCCGGCCACGGGCCAGGCAAGGTCGTCGGCAGCGCCGAGCCGGCGCGGCGTGCCGGTGCTGCCGTGATCCCGCAGCTCGACAACCCAAAGCTGACCCGCCTCGATACCGCTGTCACCGAGGGAGCTAATCTTCTCGAGCGTCAACTGCAGCTGCGCCAGCAGCCGCTCGAGCCAGCCCCGGCTCGCCGTCTCGGCGCCCTGCCCGCTGTCTGTGGTCGTGCCGTCTGTCATGGGATCTTCCGCCTGCGTTGCCGCCATCAGCGCCACCGCCGGCCCCGGGAGCAGGGCTGCATTGAATTCGGCGAGCGGCATGATGCGGCGCACGCCCACCCCGTTCAGGGCCTCCCGCTGCACCGTCGTCAGCAGTCGGGCGCCGTTGGCGTCGCGGCCGAGCAGGATGGCGCTGTCCGGGGTGCCGTCCACCACCGCCACCGGCGGTACCAGCGCCGCCGCTGCACTCGGCACACCGTCCAGCAGGCGCACGTTGCGGTCCGCAAAGAAGGCGCCGTGCTGAATGGGCAGCAGGAAGGCGAGCGCCGCCAGCAGCAGCCCGAGGAGCCAGTCCAGAGGCTCCAGCGTCGCGCCCCACCGACCGTGGAGCCAAAGCAGCGTGGCGCAGAAGAGGGTCAGCGTGAGCACACTCAGTCCCAGGCGCCGCGCAGGCGCAAGGCCCAGCACCGCCTTGTCCCAGCCGCTGTAGTTCTCGGGCGGAATCAGGAGTACGCCGGTGGCGGCCAGACTCTGCACGATGATCCAAAGCACCGCGACAGTCAGCAGGCCGACGCCGACCCAGTCGACGATCTGCTGCGGCGGCGACCAGAACGTCTTGGCCGAGAGCAAGCCCCAGCGCAGCAGAAACACCACAGGCATTGCCGCCAGCAGCAGCAACAGCGTGACGAACAGAAAGCGGAAGCCGGCGAAGACATAGGCCGCGTCCACCAGCGCGAACACCGGATCGCTCCCCAGCGCGAAGGCCCGGGCGCGCATGGCGAGATAGCCGGTGATGTAGCCGAGCACGGAGGCCGTGCCGAGGACCGTCGCCAGCTGCTTCGCGATATCTGGGATGTTCACCACGGCATGCCCAATTCCGGCTCACCAGCCGAAGAGCTGTGGCGCGGCCCAGTGGTAGGGATGGGGTTGGCCCTTCAGGGCAGCCCGCATCGCCCTGGCAGCGGCCGTCGCCGGGCGCTCGCCCGCCGCCAACGCCTGGTAGAACCGTTGCATCCAGGCGCCGTTGCTCACGGCATTCACCCGCCAGCGGCTCACCAGCACATTGTGCGCACCGCCCACCAGCGGTGCCCAGGACAGGCCATGGATCTCGTTGGAGACCCGGGCTCTGACCCGACCGCCTTCGCAGGAGCTTAGCACGGCGAGCTTGGTGGCCTGCCAGTCCGCCGCCAGCAGCTCCGCCGCAGTAAGACGGTCGGCTTCGCCCTTGAGCAGCAGATTCTTGATCCGGAGGTAAGACTGGAGCGGGTCGCCGCCCTCGGCAAAGACGCCGTGCAGGAGCATATGCACCCCGGGCGCCGAGCCGAGGAAGTCGATGATCTGCTGCCCGGTGGCGCCGGCGGAGGCGAGCTTGTCCACGTCGATGCCGGGCAGGCGGCCGAGGCCCGCGATCTCCTGCGTCAGCGCCTCGATCCGTGGGTCATAGACCGCCGCCAGCGCCGCGGGCGCCCCGTCCAGGCCGCGCAGGATCTCGGCGGCCAGCGTGGCGCTGGGGGCATAGGAGACCTCGACCGTCTCGATGAGGTGCTTGCCGCTGGCGGGGTCCACCAGCACCTCGAACGGCAGGTTCACGAGCACACCCTGCGGGACCACCAGCAGCCTGCCCTCCTTCAGGTGCGCGGCGAACGGCGCCAGCAAATAGGTGTAGAGCGTTTCCGCCGCAGTGCGCGCGAAGTCACGGCTCGCCGCCTGCACGGATGACACCAGCGCTTGCACCTTGGCGGTCAGGACGGGCTCCGGCAGGAACACCGTCTTCACCTCCGAGCCGGTCGGGCTGATGAGCCAGACCACGACGTTCGCGGGCGTGACCCAATACAGCGCAACGGCGGTGTCCGCCGACTTGGCGGCGCGGGTGAGGTCATCGAGGGCTGCGGCGCGAAAGGCATGGGCATCCAGGCGGGTGATCAGGGCCCGGGTGGCCTCGTCGGCGAGCAGCGCGCGGACCTCTGCCTCGCCGGCGCGGATCTCCGCCAGCAGCGGCGCCATCTCGTCCGGCTCGGTGCCGGCGACGGCCTGATCCACCGCCCGCCGCCGGCGGGCGCTGACGCTGGCTTCCGCGCCCACGAGCGCAGCGAATCGCACACGGTCCGCGGCGTCCGGTGTTGAGGCCCGCAGCGCCGCACGCAGGCTGCTGAGCCCGCTCGCCCGCATAGACTCGAAGGTGTCGAAGGCCGCGGCGTGGCGGCCGAGGGACAGGAGCCGCAGGCCCAGGTCCCGCACCAGCTCGGGCCGGTTCTCGACCACGGTCCCGCGACCGCGCGGGTCGAAGAAAGACGCACGCTCGCGCGCCAGCAGCGCCGCCGCGCGCTCGTAACGTCGGAGCGCGGCGGCCTGATCGCCGCGCATGTCCTCGCGCGCACCGAGCAGGAACTGGGTCCTGGGGTCGTCTTCGTCGTCGGCGTCCGTGACGGCATCGATCAGCATCGCCACCAACTGCTGGTCCTTCAGAGTCGAGGCGCCGGCCTCGAATTGGTCGCTCACCAGCACGTCGTCCGCCGCCCGGGCGTCGAAGACTGCCGGGTCGATCAGGGCATCTAGGCGTGCCTTGGCCTCGATCATTTGTCCGCGCAGCCGCACGCGCGAGGCGAAGCCCGCCGCCTCCCGCGCGAGATGATCCCAGCCCAGGGCCCGGGCGGTCTGCCGAGCGTGCTCGTAGTAGCCTGCGGCGGCGTCAACGGCGCGGCCGCAGGCGCCCCAGGGGTTGTTCTCTTCCAGGCTGCGGGCGTCCTGAAGCTTGCGGTAGTCACAGCCCTGGGCCAGTCGCTGCAGCACATCGCCGACGCCGAGCTGGGCGTAGAAGCGCTGGTCCGGCGCGCCCGCCAGGCGCAGCGCATCGAGCGCGTCGATGAGGGCGCCCTTCAGCTCGCCGCGGGCGGAAGCGAGCTGCGCCGAATAATCGGCGATCTCGTACTGCTGCTCCCGAGTAGGTGTGTCGCCCGCCACAGCGATGGCGCGCTGGAGTGCGGCCAGCGCTTCGCCGTGGTCGGGCTGTCCGTAGGCGCGCGCGCGGGCGATGCCGATCCAGGCATCGAAGGCGATGTCTGCACGCTCCTGCTCCCCAGCGATCTGTGCCGCCTGCTGGAACTGCTCCACGGCGGCATCGAAGCGCTGCGTGAGCCGCAGCGCCGTACCCCGCTCGAGCAGGGCGAGCGCCCGCACCGCACCGCTGGACTGCGCGATCGTGGCAAGTGCCTCCTGTTCCAGCCTTGCGGCCCGATCGCCCGGGAGCTCGCCCGTGCTGCGAAAAATCTGAAGGATCTGCTCGCGCGAAGCGCGCAGCCTGTCGATCTCGGCGAAGCCCGTCTCTTGCGCGTGATTGCTCATGGGGACGCCCAGCAATAGTAGGAGGGCAGTCAAAATCGTCCGCAACGCGGGGGCGCGGCGATGGCGCAGCGCAGGGTTGAGTGCAGGGCCTGCATACGTCAGAGCGTGCATACGCGTGTCACCCCGCGATTGACGCCCTTGGACAGGTCGGCCCCAGGCGTCTCGCGGACCAGTGGTAATGGCTCGTCATCTGGCAGTAGGCATGGCAGCGCCAGTCGAACCGCTCACTCACCTCGCCGAAGAGGTCCAGCCAAGCGGTGCGGTCCGCATCTTCATGATAGACGGCCTCGCGCCAATCACCGCGAGAGGTGACATGGTAGAGCTCACCGACGAGCCCGAGGCGACGGGGTCTGATGATGCGCGGAGCGTCGTCGGCCGGTGCTGGCTTACAAGACGTGACCCCCTAACTCGCAGGCGTCGACAGGTGCCGACTGCGCCTGAGATCATGGCAAGTTGAGGTGTAATCCCAGCTCCACAATGGACCGCGCATGCCCTTCCATTTCCACCAAGCCAAAGACAAGCTTACGGATCCCGTCCTGATGGATTGGGCGCTCAATCGCTTGCATGAAACCCAGGGAGGCGCCCTCAGCAAAAACGTTCCCGCGCCGGAGAGCTGGATCGACACCGACACGCTGCGTCACTGGCTGGAGAGCGAGGACGAGGGCATGATCGCCCGCCTCTTCTCCAACCTGCCGGCCGAGTGCTTCGCCGGGCTCGAGGAATGCATCGCCGGACATTGGCCGAAATGGGGCGGGCAACTGGCCCAACAGTCTGCCGTCGTCCTTGCCCGCATTGCCCCAGAGGTCGCCTGGGCCTGCTTCACCCAAGACCTCGGTGACTTAGCCTGGGACATCGACTCTCGGCTCGGCATCGTCCGGTCACTGCACTTGCTGCCGCAAGATCGAGCCCGTTCCCTGATTCAAGACCTTGCGCGAGAAGCGGCCGACCGCGAGGGCGAGGACTGGCCGCGCGACCTCTTAAGGAGGACTCTGTTCGAAAGCGGCCTGCCAATCGACGCTGAGCCACTCCTGCCGCTGCTGCGGTCATGCTTCGGCGGCGATCTTGATTCCCCATCGCTCGACGAGGACCTCAAGGCGATCGACGCCGCGCTCTTCGGTGATCACTCCTACCGGGAGCTCGCCTCGGATATCGACGAGCACAGAACCGATCAGACCTTCAGGTCGCTCGCGCGCCTGTTCCGCGACGACGCGCCACTCGAGCAGCTCGACCTCTGGTGCCAGGGGCCCGTCGATCCGCTGGCCCCCATGGAGCTCGCTGAGCGCTCGGTCCAGGATGATGATGCGCGGTCCGCGCTCCTCGCTGTAACCGAGACGCTGCGGGATCGCCCGCGCGAGCTGCTGTCGGCGCCGGTGGCGCATTTCTGCATCGGTGCCATCGCCGCGGCCCACGCCCGGGAGGATATCGATGTCGAGACCCTGCCGCTCCAGGCCGTGATCGAGCTGCTGGCGGCGGACCTGTCGCCGCCGCGCCACTTCGACGCCTTGCTGGCAAGGCTCCAGGATTTCGATCCCTCCCAGGTCTCCGCCGAGCTCACGGCCGCGCTCGTGCGCGAAGCGCCTACCTATGGCGGCGTCACCCTGGCCCGCGTCATGGGTCATCTCGGCTGGGTAGACTTCATCCCGGACCTGATTGGCAGCCTGGCCGAAGACCACGGTGATCTGCTGCAAACCGAGGCCCAGTGGGCGCTCACGCGCATCGGTGAGCCGGCCGGCCTGGCACTGATCGAGCGTTGGTACACGCTGGATGCTGCCCAGCGCATCTATGCCACGGGCGCCATCTCAGCGATGGGTGGTGAGGCCGCCGTCAGGCTGGTGCTGGAGCATGGGGCCGATCTCATGGACGATACCGCCGGGGAATGGCCGGAGCTCGTCGTGTCGGCCCCTGACCCGCGGCTGCTGGCACACATGGAGCCCATGCTGAAACGGCGGCAAGACTGGATCGACCGTCCCTTCTACGTGCTCGGCCGCCTGCTCGGCTCTGAGCATCCCGAGCTCGAGGCCGCAGGCGAGCGGGCGCGCGCGCATCGCCAGGCGCAAGCTGCCAGGATCTCTGCCTTCATGCGCGGAGACCTGAGCTCGGACACGCTGACGCTGACGCTGACGCTGAAGCTGAAGTGTCCCGACTGCGGAGACGTCAACCTCTACGACCTGCGGCGCATCGCCGTCGACGAGACCGACCCGAGCAGCCGCTTGGTGATTGCCGAGGAGATCGCCTGTGCCTCTTGCGGCCGCTATACGGATTTGGCGGAAACGCCGGACGCCAAGCTCGCGATCCTCGGCGAGCTGTTCCGACTCTCCACCATGAGCGCGGCCGGAAAGCCTGAAAAGAGCCAGGCCTTGGTACGGGTCCTAGGGATGCGTGACGGGCACAAATTACCCGTCGGCCAATTGCTGAGCGCCTGCGAGGCCGCCATCGAGAAGGACGCTAGCCGAGTCGGGGAGTGGCTGCGCCTGGCGCATTGCTACCAGCAGCTTCTCGGGCGTCCGCGCTTCGCCGCCCGCTTCCGAGCCGAGGCGTTGCAGCGCGAGCCGAATGCGGTCGAAGGTGTGCTCCTGGAGGCCAGCGCCCTCGGTCTGGACGGCGAGGATGCGCGGGCCTTCGATCTGCTCGATAAGGCGCTTGCGGCCAAGGAGGGCTGGCGCTTCTTCGTCACCGATATCCAGCAGCCGGCCGGAGTTTCCAGAGACCTGGCCAGTCTCTACAACAGCCTTTCCCGCCGGCTGGGCCGGAACAATCGCCCACCGCTCGAGGCATCCGCGCTCGCGCCGCCGAAGAAGGTGGGGCGCAACGACCCCTGTCCCTGCGGCAGCGGCAAGAAGTACAAGAAGTGCTGTTTGGCGCGCGGCTGAGGCTGATGTGCTCGCGGACAGCATGCCATGCTCATGCCCAGAGGCGAGATTAGATTTTATGGCATTGCTTCCCTCAGCCTGACGACCGCTCTGTGATGAGATCTAGGCTCCCCGATGCCAAGCCGGCCTGGTCTGGCCTCGTGACGAGACCCGAGTGTTTGCCCTGTGTACCTGGGCTGGCGCTGAGGCGAATTGGCCGGGCGCCGGGTGTTGGGCGACCCCTGCCGATCGGCTGCCGAGCGCTGCAGGAGCACTTCCTGAGCCGTTGCTGACGTCACCCGCCACCCGTCTAGCGGCAGCTCCCGACCCAGAGCCGACACCGGTGCCTCGCGGGCCGGGGTCCCCAGTTGAGCGGGCAGCGGACACCCGCCGTGGCCATGAGGTAAAGATACTGTCCCCAGAGCATGCCCGGCTCGGCCCACGCCCCCTTGTAGTATGCTGGCGATTTGTCGATTCGACCATCGGGGACATGTTGGCTTGCTGGTTTATCTGGACATCTGCTGCTTCAACCGGCCCTTCGATCAGCAGTCTCAAACGCTGGTGCGCTTGCAGACTGAGGCAAAGCTGGCGGTGCAGCACGGCGTGCGGGACGGACAACTGAGGCTCGCGTGGTCGGCGGTGCTGGACTTGGAGAATGCCGGCAATCCCGACGCGGAGCGGGCAGAGGCGATCACGCTCTGGCGCGATCTTGCGCGGGTCGATGTCCCTACGACCCCGGCGGTCGAAGCCATCGCCGAGGGCATCGCCGAACGCGGCGTCAAGGCGATGGACGCGCTACATGTCGCGAGCGCCATCACAGCCGGAGCAACCTGGCTGTTGACCACGGATCTAAGGCTGATCCGCAGAATGCACGGCGATGATCGCATCGTCATTGCCGATCCGATCGACTTCATCCGGTACTGGCAAGGAGATGACGATGAAAACCGAGTCTGAGCTGAGACTGGCCGGGGTTCGGGCGCTGATTGCCGCACTCGGCCCGGTGGATGCCGAACGTTTTATCGTGGCCTTGCATCGGGAGCCGTTCGATTACACCCGATGGAGAGGCGACCAATGGCAGGACGCGACCGTCGCCGCACTGGCGGAACAGGCGCGCGCGCTGCGGGTGCGCATGGCGACACCGGACTAAGGCTCGTTCGGTGTCGGCTTCTGAAGGATGTGCTGGGCGCTGATCAGGGACCGCTGATCAGGAAAGCCGTGGTCTGTGCCGGAATACCCCACGGCCATTTGCCAAGCCACTTTCCGGCAACGCGCCCGGCGCTAACGCCGACGCCCCGCTGCCCCACCGACCGGGCTGCTATTGAGGATGATCACTGGCGGCCTCGGCGGCAGCGAAGTCCCCCTCTAACTCCTCAGCGCCCACCTGGGTGGTGGCTACCCTCAGGCGGCCAAGCTCGGCGAGAAAGGCCACCCGCCCCATCCCGATCAGGCCGGCGGCCTGCCCTGAGCTGAGCCTGCCGGTCTCGAACAATTTGGCGGCCATGGCCAGACGCGCCTCGCGCTCAAACTCCGCACGGGACATATGCAGGGCATCGGGGAAGGTCTCAGGGTAATCGACGGACAAGGTGTGACTCATGGCCAAGTGCTCGAGGGTGCGGGAGCGTATCGCGCATGTTCTCCCAATCGACCGCGCGAAGCCAGGGCAGCAAGGACTTCCGATGACAGAATGTGTAAGCCGTGTTCCTGACATTCAGCACCGCCCGGCGCCTGCTGCCGAGCCGCCCGCGTCAGCGGCGGCTCGGCAGCAGCCGCTCGGGCTCCTGCGCTCGTTAGGCGATGTAACCCCATGATCGAAGCTGTTCTTGGAGATCAGGCTCGTTCTTGAATGCCTGGAAGTATAGGAACTCGGGCCCAAGATCCGCGCCGTTCGGCCAGACGATGGTCTCAAGCTCCGGGTCAACTCGGAACTGAGAAAAAACTTCGACATCACGGAGTGGTTCAAACACGTCGCCGTCCAGCGAGCCCCGGAGGTCAACTACACCTTGACGCCCGTTGTTGAAGGTTAACTCGACCTGGAAATCTCGGAGGTGGCGGGCTCCGCTCACGTGAAGGAACATTGGTCTACTCCAACGGCTCCATGGATTTCGGCTCGCTGCGTGCACGACAGAACTCCCAATCTTCAAGCAGCTCGTTTCGGTGCAGATCATGCCATTCCAACACGTGCCGACGTGCACGTTTCGGGAACTTGCCTTGCGCGACCCCGCTCCAAATCTCTACCATGAAAGTGCAGTGGTGAGTGGTCATCCCAGTACATTGCAATAATGATTCCGAGGAACCTGCTGATTACCGGCATGGTGGTAAGTCCGTGCTTTCGCGCCTAACGTCGTGCGCAGCCCGCCGCCAACTGGCCATCCGCCGGCGTCAACCGCGGCTGGCAAGTTGGCGGTCGGGCCGGCGCGCTGGTTGGGCGAATCATGCGACTTCGCGCATGGGGCGGACGCGTGGTGTGGGCAACGGACGACCTTCGTCAGCGAGGTGGTTGATAACGTCCTCTACCACTGCGCAAAGCTCACCGTAAAGCGAAATTGGATCTTCGCCATGAATGCCCGTGATGAGATCAGGACATTTCCCAATGTAAACCTGATCTTCTTCGTTCCACTCGACCCATTTATGGTATCGGTCAAGATCTTTCATTGTTGCACCGAATCAATCGCCTGCTTGATCTGTTTTTCTTGATACCGTTTCGCGTCATCACTCAAAGAGCCGCTTACGGTAACCGCGCCTGGATACCGTGGATGTATCAGCTTGCGATGAGAGCCTTTGCCCGCGCCTGGAATCTCCCTGAAGCCTGCGTCTTTCAGTGCCTGTAAGAGGTCACGAACTTTCTGCGGCACGCTCTGATCCCGGTTTTTTGTTTACGCCCAACGTTGGCGATGAGCCGCGCTTGACGGCGACCGACCGGAGCGGAAGCGAAGGGAGGAAGCGGTCAAGCGTCGGACTCCATCGCCCTTGTTGGGCTCGTATTATAAAGCGTGAAGGGAAAACGGTTCTGTATATTCGCCATCATGCAAATTGAAATGATACAACCAGACCCCAGGCACCGTGCCCAAAATCGTACCAACGATAAAAGCGAGAGACGCCGGCATCCCTGGCAACAGATGTACCTCCTCGTCCTCGTCTAGATAACTATATAAGAAAGACGATATTTCATGAGCTATAGCCACCCAGTCTGCCTCAAGAGGGATGTGACCATGAGAACTCTTCAATCTAAGACGTACCACTGTCTTTGCACCGCATTGCGGATACGGCTTTCTCAGTTCGTGACCTGTGAAGTCGAGAACTACCAACACGAGACTCTTCGACGATTCCTGGTATTCTTCCACTTCCGTAATTTCTAGCAATTCGTATTTTTCGATCCTCTTGTTTAGGAGATGGTAACCATCGTGAGAATCTATGTTCTCTGTATTGAAAATAGATACATACGGATCCTTGACCATACCGGCATGTTGATACACGACTACCGGTATTCTTCTACCAATCTTCGCCCCGAGAGCAAGCGAAAGCGTTCCTGGCAGCGCTAAGAAGATATGGTACACCGGCTGTATTGGTACTCTGTTCGTAAGGTGATCGAAATGATTCGAGATTGTTTCGACCTTTTTAATCCACGAATCTGCGTCCACTCCTAAACGGCGCTCATCAAAAAACTGCCAATCTATGTGGTGCAACTTGAACGTCCGCTGAATCTCTCTCCACGCAAGCCCCAGAGAGAGCAACTTCTGTTCCTGCTGCCTAGCGGCTGCCTCAAACCACTCGCGCGTCTGGGCTAAGCAAATTGAGTAGGGAACAGGCACTGCGTAGTATGTTTGCTTTGCTAAGCGATATACGCCTGATAGGTGTATCCACAGGTACGCGCCTGTGAAGGCAACCGGCACGAGCCGAACAGCTTCAAAAGCGGTTTGGGCAAACGCCTGGATTAGCAAGCTAATTGTTGTGGCTAAGACTAACACTAGCCCGAGCAAGTTCTCCCTCCACAACAGACTTAAAAAATGCCTCGCCATAGCTCTAGCCTCGGGGAGCCCAACAATTGATTATCCGGTTTCCGGATAACACTCCTGAAGGGCAGATTATCCAGAAGTGCCAGACACCCGCGGACCGATGAGGATCGCCCGGATCATCGCAGGTGGTGGCATCCCGTGCGGTCGCAGCACAGGTCCGGTTACCTTCGCCCTTTTGGCCGAATCCTGCCGTCCTGGACTGGAGGCGTCAATGTCGGCTTCTGGGCAATCGCTGCCAGTATGCCCGTCGCCTCCGAAAGTCTGCTGCCTGGCTCAGAACAGACGCTGAGCCTGCTCGACGCGACCATCCGTGATTGGACGAAGCGTGTCACTCGCAGAGTCCTCGGTCAACCTGGGCTGCCGGCGGCAAGTAGGCAGGCTGGTATCTCGGGGGCCGATGCCCTTGGGGCCACGACAAGGGCTCGGCGGCGGGCGGGCGCGATCCCTGGCCCTAATGAAACGCTGCCGGCGTAGCGTGCACCTCGGCAGCTTAGGCCGATTGGACGGGCCTGGGTGGAAGGGCGGGCCGGCGAGGTGCCTTCAAGAGCCCGTTGGCGGGGAGGGTTCCGGCGGAAGCGCTGCATACTCGCAGACCGTGTGGGGCCGCGAGATTGCTTGGAACCTGAATCGGTCCGGTCACGCAGCGACGCCGCGGACGTCAAGAATCTTCTGGTCGCGCATCGCGCGCAGATCGGTGCGGGGGATGGTGAGAACTGCCACGGTACGGCCGTCGCCCGTCACGAATTCAACTTCGTAGGTGGCGCCGTCACGACAGCAGTGTACGACGGCGCCCACGTCCCCGGCGACGAGCCCGTGCTTGGGGAGGTCGCGGGTCAGGACGACGGTGGCGTGCCCTTCGAGCATTTGGGAGTACTGTTCTGTTTGAGGAGGAGTATTTCTGCGCGGTGCAGCTGTGCCAGTCCACTTGTCGGTGTGCGTGATGCAGCTGCGCTTGGTTTCATGGACGGGTAGCGCTGGGTGCTCTGGCACGGAAGCCTGACACAAGGCGACGGTACCTAACGAATTGGGGGACAGCAATGGCGCATTTGCGGCTTGCTCCGTAAGCGCCGACTGAAAGTCGGCGGCCCCAGGGAGCCGACTGGAAGTCGGCGGCCCCGCGGCGCCGCGCGCAGGTCGGTGCACTAGGGGCCGGTGGCGTCGGGGCAGTCGGCGGGGATGAGGATGTCACAGGGACGTACCAGCAGGTCCGCGTTGGTGATGCCACGGGCCCCGGAACGCGCAGAAGGGCGGTGCGCCGCATAGTGTAAGACCTCATGGCAGGCCCATGATGCTACTGTGCCACCCTCACATTTGCCGAGTACTACGGGGACCAGCCCCTACTGTCGGCACACCTACCGTCATGACAAGCATTCACAACAATGGCGCCAGACCTCCGGGTGGTCCGTCCGCAGCCGGCAAAATGGCTCCAAGTGCTGGCCATCCGCGCGCAGGCACCAGCTGAGGAGTCCGCTGTCATCGCATTCCCGCAATTGCTCAAGCAACGCTTGTGAATCCGGTTGCGGGTCATCCACCGCCACTGCAACGATCTTCGCGATGCGCAGAAAGCTGCGGCGATATACCCGAGCCAGCGCTTCACGTCGATCCAGGTGGAGCACTTCGACGGTCTTTTCGCCTTTGGGCGAATAGCCATTCTCCTCTCGGAGGAAGCGGGCCACGACGTTTCCCGTATCCGGATCGAAGTCCAGATGCGCCCAAGGATCTTCGGCCGTCGGATCGATGAGTAGAGGTGCCCCTGACGCGTCGGCCGGAACCAGCTGACCTTTCAGGCGACCGCATTCTGCGCAGCAAAGCAGCATGTTGGGCCAGATGAACAGGCACTCCGAGAACGGAGTCTTCGGCCAGAAGTGCTCGATGTCGGTGCCGTGCGAATCCTCACAGTACATGCAGCGCTCGGTGAGGCCCGCCATCCGCGTCAGCGTTGCTTCCGCGGCGCGAACAGGGGCAGAGTCCCGAGCATTCTTCCAATCTCGGGTCGCGTTGAAGCCAGGCTCCCTGCGCTGTCGGTTGGCTCGCACCTGCCTGCGCCCGAGCGCGAAGCGCACGCCGGACGGCAGCGGGAGGCGCTCGATCCGCCGCATTTCGCCCTACAGTTCCTCTTGCGTCTCGAACAGCTCGAGTTGGCGGTAGCGCTGTTGCTCCTGGGGCGACAGCTCGGCACCCGCGCGGCGCTTGCTCCGATACTTTGCGAGCATGGCCCTCGCTTCGACGGCGCGGGGTGAGCGGGTGTTGGGCAGTCCGAACGCGGGTGTCAGCAGGATGGTGTCTGGCCGGCCTGCAACCACTTTTCGGTAGTTCTCGCCGCTGAGCGCGTGCGGCGGGTCTTCGGCACCCGGCTCCGGCAGGACAAAAAGCCCGTTCGGGTCCGCCGCCTGACAGATAATCGGGCTGTGGGTGGTGACGAGAAACTGGATCTTCGGGAAATGCCGTTTGAGCCAGAAGCCGAGCTCCCGCTGCCATTCCGGGTGCAGGTGGGCATCCACCTCGTCGATGAGCACGACACCACTGCGCTTGATGAAGATCTTGCCGTCCCCGTCGGTCCCCGTGAGGCCCTCGAAACCGTACACCTTGATCAGGTGGCGCAGGATGTCTGCGAGCAGTGCCAAGCCAGCGCGGTACCCATCGCTCATCTCGTACCAGGACAGGCGCACGCCGTTTCGGTCCCGCAGCCACAACCCATCCGAGTCGACGCCATCGACGACGATCTGGTTCGGGAGCAGGTCGTCCGATAGGATGTTCAGCAGTAGGTCAAGCTGCGCGCTCTCTGCCGCCTTACCCTCCAGCTTCTTGTGGTTCAGCGTGCGCAGCCATTCGTCCACTTCGGCCAGCGAAGCGGCCTCCTGGAACATGGTGACAAAACGCTCGGAAGCCGGCGAAACCATGGCCCGCGCCGCCTCGGGGGAAGCGCCGAACACCCGGCGAAAAGGACCATAGCCGCAGCTGAGCCAACCGCTGGCGTTGGCGGACCAGATGGATCGGCCCGGGGTCGAGTAGTTCTTGGGCACGCCCTCAGGCTTCTTCGCGCTCAGAGCGACATCCTGATCACCCCGCGCCAGGACCAGCTTCGCCGGAAACGGTCCCCCGCGCCGACGGCCCTCGCCGGTCATCCCGTCGTCCTCCGCAATTCCGGCGACTTCCAGCTGGATGGACGCTTCCGCCTCGCCGCTGCGAATCCACCCGCGAAAGCTGGGTTGCAGCGCACGCGCCGTTTCGGAACCGGTCAGGCAGATCGCAACGGCTTTGAGCAGGGTACTCTTGCCGGACCCGTTATCGCCCGTGAAGACGGTCCAGCCCGCGTAGCTGCCGTCCGGTCGCTTGAGGTCGAAATCCAGCGCCCGGCAGCCGCGGATGTTATCGAGGATGATCCTGTCGATGTACATGGGCTTATGGTCGCGCGTTGCGTGGCCGTTTCCAAAACGAGGGTATCTGCCGGCGGGGTCTGCGACACCGCGGACGTGTGGGAGCGCTTGATCTCCCATTGGCCGGAGGTCGTTGGCCGCCATGCTTGGACAGCGACCCTAGGACCTTAGCCTGTCACAAACCACGGCTGTTAGGCCACGCCGAACCGGTCGCGGTGCAAGGCCCCCCTTCACATCGCCTGGGATGCGGCCATCTTCGGACAAGGCAGCGCCCGCTACGGCCAGATGCCGCGTTGGTTGACCACCAGGGCGAGGCGCTCCAGGGCTTCCACCAGGGCGGCGGTGCGCAGGTCGGTGCACCAGGCGCCGGTGGCGTCGGGGCAGTCCGCGGGGAAGGCGCGCCAGCGATTGACGACGCGGTCGGTGGCGCTGTTGATGCGCGAGCGCAGGCGGCCGTTGATGGACTCCAGCGGCCAGCTGTGGTGCTCGATGTTCTGCACCCATTCGTAGTAGCTGACGGTGACGCCGCCGGCGTTGGCGAGGATGTCCGGCAGGACGTGGATGCCGCGGGCGGTGAGGATGTCGTCGGCCGCGGGGGTGATGGGGCGGTTGGCGCCTTCGACGATGAGGCGGGCCTGCGCCTGGTGGGCGTTGCCGGCGTGGATCTGCCCGCCCAGCGCGGCGGGAATGAGGATGTCGCAGGGCAGTGCCAGCAGGTCCGCGTTGGTGATGCTGCGGGTCTCCGGCAGGCCGACGACGGTGCCGGTGTCGGCCTTGTGGGCGGCGACGGCGCCGAGGTCGAGCTTGTCGCCGTTCTCGGCGAGCACACCGCCGCGGGAGTCGCTGACGGCGATGATGTGGGCGCCGCGCTCGGCGAGCAGCCGGGCGGCGACGCGGCCCACCTCACCGTAGCCCTGGATGGCGACGCGGGCGCCGTCGACGCTGGTGAGCTCCGGCACGACGCCCAGCGCGATGGCGCGTTCGGCGGCGAAGACGCAGCCGCGCCCGGTGGCCTCGTCGCGGCCCTCCGAGCCGCCGAGCTCCAGCGGCTTGCCGGTGACCACGGGCAGGTTGTTCTCGCCGGGGTGCAGGTTGTCGTAGGTGTCGTAGATCCAGGCCATGGTCTGGGCGTCGGTGTACATGTCCGGCGCCGGGATATCGGTATAGGGGCCGATGTTGTCGCCGAGCCCGGCGATGAAGCGCCGCGTGATGCGCCGCTGCTCGGCGCGGCTCAAGTGCTTGGGGTCGCAGGTGACGCCGCCCTTGGCGCCGCCGAAGGGGATACGCACAAGGGCGCACTTCCAGGTCATGAGCGCGGCGAGTGCGGCCACCTCGTCCAGCGACACCTCGGGGTGGAAGCGGATGCCGCCCTTGCCGGGGCCGAGCAGGCTGTTGTGCATGACCCGGTAGCCGACGAAGTTCTGCACCCCGCCGTTGTCCATCTCCACCGGCACGTTGATGGTGATGGTGCGCCGCGGCAGGCGTAGGAAGTCCACCAGGCCCGGCTCCACGTCGTCCAGGTGGCGGCGGGCGCGCGCGAATTGCTCGAACAGGACACGGGCGGGGGCCAGCTCGTCACTGGTGGGAGCCGTCGAGGCCGGCGTGGTTGCGGCGGGGTTATTCATCGGCTGGCTGTGCGGTTGTTGCGCTGCAGCTCAAAGCCTAGTCGAGCGCGTCGGGCCTCCTGGCGTCGGCCCGACCTACGGGTTGGCTGCCTCGCAGCATGCACGACGCTCGGCGCCTCCACCCGCTGCGCTCAGGCGCTGCCCCAGGGCGTCGGCGGCACCGGCTCCAGGCGCCAGATGTCGTTGTTGTACTCGGCGATGGTGCGGTCCGACGAGAAGAAGCCGCTGTGGGCGGTGTTGAGTATGCTCATGCGCAGCCAGCGCTCGCGGTCCTGGTAGGTCTCGGCGGCCAGGAGCTGGGCGCGGCGGTAGCTGTCGAAGTCCGCCGCCGTGAGCCAGGGGTCGTGGGGGCTGCGGATGCCCTGCACCAGCGGGCTGAAGATGCCCTGCTCGAATTGGCTGAAGTGACCCGACTCCAAGAGCTGCATGACCTCCTCCAGCGCCGGGTCGTTGGCGATGATGCCATTGGGGTCATAGTGACCGCGGATGCGCTGAACCTCTTCCGCGGTGTGGCCGAACAGGAAGAAGTTGTCGTCCCCCACCTGCTCGCGGATCTCGATGTTGGCGCCGTCCAGGGTGCCGATGGTGACGGCGCCGTTCATCATGAACTTCATGTTGCCGGTGCCGGAGGCCTCCTTGCCGGCGGTGGAGATCTGCTCGGAGAGATCCGTGCCGGGGGCCAGCACCTCCATGACGGACACGCGATAATCCGGAATGAAGGCCACGCGCAGCCAGTCGCTCACCTCCGGGTCCGAGTTCACCACGCCGGCGACATTGTTGATGAGCTTGATGATGAGCTTCGCGATCTCGTAGCCCGGCGCCGCCTTGCCGCCGATGAGCACGCAGCGCGGCGCGCCGATGTCCTTGTCGCCGTGCTTGATGCGGTTGTAGAGATGGATGACGTGCAGGACGTTCAGGAGCTGGCGCTTGTACTCGTGGATGCGCTTCACCTGCACGTCGAACATGAAGTCCACCGGGAACTCCACCCGGCAGGTGGCGGCGACCAAGGCCGCGAGGCGCTCCTTGTTCTGCCGCTTGATGCCGTCCCAGCGCTTGCGGAAGGCGGCGTCGTCGGCCTGCGGGGCGAGCTGCTCCAGGCGCTTGAGATCGTGCACCCAGTGCTCGCCGATGGTCTCGTCCAACAGCGCCCGCAGGCCGGGGTTGCACATGGCGAGCCACCGACGAGGCGTGACCCCATTGGTCTTGTTGTTGAACTTCTCGGGCCAGAGCTCGAACCAGTCCCGGAACAGCCCTTCCTTCAACAGCTGCGAGTGCAGCGCCGCGACGCCGTTCACCGAGAAGCTGCCGACAATGGCGAGGAAGGCCATGCGCACCTGCGGGTCGCCGCCCTCCTCGATCAGCGACATGCGCCGCTGACGCTCCATGTCGCCGGGCCAGCGCGCGGCGACCTTGGACAGAAAGCGGGCGTTGATCTCGTAGATGATCTCCAGCACCCGCGGCAGCAGCTGCTGGAACAGGCGCACCGGCCAGCGCTCCAGCGCTTCCGGCAGCAGGGTGTGGTTGGTGTAGGCCATGGTGCGAGTGGTGATGCTCCAGGCCGTATCCCAGTCCAGGTGCTGCTCGTCCATGAGCTGGCGCATCAGCTCCGGCACCGACACCGCGGGGTGGGTATCGTTGAGCTGGAAGCAGTTATTATCGGCAAACTCGGTGAAGTCGCGGCCGTGCAGGCGAATCCACTCCCGCAGCACGTCCTTGATGCTGGCGCAGGCCAGGAAGAACTGCTGGCGCAGGCGCAGCTCTTTGCCGTTCTCGCTGGCGTCATTGGGATAGAGCACCATGGTGATGTGCTCGGCGTTGTTCTTGGCCGCCACGGACTCGGGGTAGCTGCCGGCGTTGAACTCGCCCAGGTCGAACTCGTCGGTGGCCGCCGCGGACCACAGGCGCAGGGTGTTGATGGTGTCGTTCTTGAAGCCGGGGATGGGGATGTCGTAGGGCACCGCCAGCACGTCATGGGTGTCCACCCAGCGCCGGTGCAGGTTGCCGGCCTCGTCCTTGTACTGCTCGGTGTGGCCGCCGAAGGGGATACGCTGGGTGTACTCTGGGCGCTCCAGCTCCCAGGGGTTGCCGTCGCGCAGCCAGTGGTCCGGCTCCTCCAGCTGGCGGCCGTTCTCGATCAGCTGGCGGAACATGCCGTATTCGTACCTGAGGCCATAGCCCTTCACCGGCAGCTGCAGCGTTGCGCAGCTGTCCAGGAAGCAGGCGGCGAGCCGACCGAGGCCGCCGTTGCCGAGGCCCGCGTCCATCTCAGCGTCCTCCAGCTCCTCGTACACCAGGCCGAGGTCGTAGAGCGCCTTCTGGGCGGCGTCGTCGACGCCGAGGTTGAGCAGGGCATTGCTCAGGGAGCGCCCCATCAGGAACTCCAGTGACAGGTAGTAGGTGCGCTTGCAGTTGGCCTCGTCATGGGCGAGGCGGGTGCGCTTCCAGCGCTCCATGAGCCGGTCCCGCAGTGCGATGGCGAGCGCCTTATAGGGGTAGTAGGCGGACTTGCAGTCCCGGTCCCGCCCCAGGGTGTGGGCGTAGTAGCGCTTGAAGTCCCGCGCGAGGCCCTCCTGGTCCATGGGCAGGGGTGCGAGGTCGAACAAGGCCTCTTTCGGGGTGCTCTGGCTCAGGTCTCTGAATGGCGACATGGAAGGTGTTCCAGGAATGAGGTCGGAGAAGAACCGGGGCGGCGTCGTCGGCGCTCTGCAATCGCACGCCCCCCAGCGGGCAGTTGGACAAGCAACTCGCGTGCAACAGAGATCCGTCGGATGCCGGTGTTGGCGCCTAAGATAACGCGCTCCGCGCATGACGCGAAGGCGTTTGTGCATCAGAGGGCCGGCGTCTTTCTTTCGGGACGGAGTCTTTGATCTCAGTCGCTCGACTTTGGCGCAGAGCTCGAGCCGCGCGCCCCGCTGTGGCGCGTGCGCCGTGGGAGCGGCATCCTTGCCGCGACGGGGCAGGCACGGCGGCTGGTGCAGCGTCGCGGCAAGGATGCCGCTCCCACGTGAGCACGTGCATTGGATTGCGGTGCGCCAGTGATCGGGCGCGTCAGTCGGGCTGTTGCAGGGCTTCCAGCTCGGCGGCGGCATCGAGCCAGTCGGCCTCCGCCTGCTCCAGCGCGGTGTCGATGCGCTGCTTGTCGGCGAGCAGGGTCAGCAGCCGCGGCTTGGCGTCCTCGGTGTAGAGGGCTGGGTCTGCCAGGGTTTCCTCCAAGGCGTCG
This sequence comes from Thiohalocapsa halophila, assembly GCF_016583825.1. GTDB lineage: Bacteria > Pseudomonadota > Gammaproteobacteria > Chromatiales > Chromatiaceae > Thiohalocapsa > Thiohalocapsa halophila. Next base: position 33,562 of record NZ_NRRV01000036.1, read on the forward strand.
CGCTCGTTGCTGAGGCGCTCGACGTCGGCCTCCAGCTGTTGCACCCGTTTTTTGGCCGGCTGCAGCCGGGCGCGCTGCTCCGCCTCGCGCCGGCGCTGGTCCTTGCGGGAGGCGGCGGCCTCGCCGCCGCCGGCAATCGATGGGGTCGCAGTTGATTGATCATCCGAGGCGGCGCCCGCTAACCCGGCTTGCGGCTGGGCCTGCTCCTTGTTGCGCGCCGCGAGCCAGGCCGGGTAGTCGTCGAGGCTGCCGGCGAAGGGCTCGACCCGGCCGCCGTCCACCAGCAGCAGGGTGTCGCAGGTGACCCGCAGCAGGTGGCGGTCGTGGGAGACCAGCACCAGGGCGCCGTCGAAGCCGAGCAGGGCCTCGCTCAGCGCGAGCCGCATGTCGAGGTCCAGGTGGTTGGTGGGCTCGTCCAGCAGCAGCAGATTCGGGCGCTGCCAGACGATGAGGGCCAGCGCGAGCCTGGCCTTCTCGCCGCCGGAGAAGGGCGCCACGGCCTCGGTGGCGCGGTCCCCCTGGAAGCCGAAGCCACCGAGGAAGTCGCGCAGCTGCTGCTCGGTGGCGGCCTTGCCGCCCGACTGCGCTGCGGCGGCCTCCAGGCGCTCCAGGTGCTTGAGCGGTGAGGCGGCCGGGTCCAGCTGGTCCACCTGGTGCTGGGCGAAGTAGCCGATCACCAGCCCCTGCCCCAGTTCGCGCTGCCCGGCGCGCGGCTCGACCAGCCCCGCCAGCAGCTTGATGAGCGTCGATTTGCCGGCGCCGTTGGGCCCGAGCAGGGCGATGCGATCCTCCGGGCGCAGGCTCAGGCCGACGCCGTCCAGCACGGTGGCGTCGCCGTAACCGGCGCGCACGCCCTCCAGGCGCAGCAGCGGGTCCGGCTTGGCGGCGGGCTGACGGAAGGCGAAGCGAAACGGCGAGTCCACGTGCGCAGGCGCAATGAGCTCCATGCGCTCCAGGGCTTTCAGGCGGCTCTGCGCCTGGCGGGCCTTGGTGGCCTTGGCGCGGAAGCGGTCCACGAATGAGCGCATGTGCGCGATCTCGCGCTGCTGGCGCTCGTGGGCGGCCTGCTGCTGGGCCAGGTGCTCGGCGCGCTGGCGCTCGAAGGCCGAGTAGCCGCCGGTGTAGACCTTGAGGCCGCGGCGCTCCATGTGGCAGATGTGCTCCGCCACGGCGTCCAGAAAATCGCGGTCGTGGGAGATGAGCAACAGGGTGCCCGGATAGGCCCGAAGCCAGCCCTCCAGCCAGATGACGGCATCCAGGTCCAGGTGGTTGGTGGGCTCGTCCAGCAGCAAAAGGTCCGAGCGGCACATGAGCGCCTGCGCCAGCGCCAGGCGCATGCGCCAGCCGCCTGAGTAGCTGGACACCGCCCGATATTCGTCGCCCACGGCAAAGCCCAGGCCGTGCAGCAGCCGCGCCGCCCGGGACTCCGCCGTGTAGCCGCCGATGGCCTCGAGCTGCCCATGCAGGGCCGCCTGCTGCACGCCGTCGCCGGCGACCTCGGCCTCGGCGAGCCGGCGCTGGACCTCGCGCAGCTCCGTGTCGCCGTCCATCACCAGCTCGATGGCCGCACGCTCGCCCCCCGGCGTTTGCTGGGCCACATGGGCGATGCGCCAGTCCGCCGGCAGGGAGACCTCCCCGGCATCCGGCTGCAGCTCGCCGCGCAGCAGCGCGAACAGGCTCGACTTGCCGCAGCCGTTGGCGCCCGTCAGTCCGACCTTCTGGCCGGCGTGCACGCGCAGGTCCGCGCCCTCCAGCAGGAGCTTGGGACCCCGGCGCAGCGTGACGGCGTCGAGCTGCAGCATGCTCAGGCGCCCTCGCCCGCTTGCTGCGCCGCACCGCCGCGGTCGAGGCGGCGGTAGCCGATGGCCTCGCTCAGGTGCGCGACGCCGATGGCCTCGCTGTCGGCGAGGTCGGCGATGGTGCGGGCCACCTTCAGGATGCGGTGATAGGCCCGGGCGGACAGCGAGAGCCGGCGCATGGCCTCGGTCACCAGCCGGCGGCCCTGCTCATCGAGCGGGCAGTGCTGCGCCAGGGCACCGGCGTCCAGCGCCGCGTTGGCGCAGCCGGCGCGCTCGAGCTGGCGGGCGCGCGCCTGCTCCACCCGGCTCCGCACCGCCGCGCTGGGCTCGGGACCCGGCTCGGAACTGGTCCCGGCACCGGCAACGCCCGCGGTCAGGCGCTCCGCCGGCAGCCGCGGCACCTCCAGCTGGAGATCGATGCGGTCCAGCAGCGGCCCGGAGATGCGCGCGCGATAACGGGCCACCTGCTCGGCGGTGCAGCGGCAGCGCCCCTGGGGGTCGCCCAAGTAACCGCAGGGGCAGGGATTCATGGCCGCCACCAGCTGGAAGCGGGCGGGGAATACCGCCTGGCGGGCGGCGCGGGAGATATGGATACGGCCGGACTCCAGCGGCTCGCGCAGCACCTCCAGCACGCGGCGGTCGAACTCCGGCAGCTCGTCGAGGAACAGCACGCCCAGGTGCGCCAGCGAGATCTCGCCGGGCCGCGGCGTGCCGCCGCCGCCCACCAGCGCCACACCGGAGGCCGTGTGGTGGGGCGCGCGGAAGGGGCGCTCGCGGAAGCTCGCCGGGTCGACTTCGTCCTGGCCGCTGACGGAGCGGATGGCGGCCACCTCCAGGGCCTCGTCGTCGTCGAGGGCCGGCAGGATGCCGGGCAGGCGGTTGGCAAGCATGGACTTACCCGTGCCGGGCGGGCCGACGAAGAGCAGGCTGTGGCCGCCGGCGGCGGCGATCTCCAGGGCGCGCTTGGCCTGATCCTGTCCCTGCACCTCGGCGAGGTCCGGGTAGCTCGGGCGCTGGCAGTGCGCGGCGGGCACGGTGTGAGGTGTGATGACGGCATCGCCGTTGAGATGGGCACAGATCTCCAACAGGTGCTCGGCGGGCAGGATCTCCAGGCCCTCCACCAGGGCCGCCTCGTCGGCATTGGCCCGCGGCAGCACCAGCGCGCGCCCGGCGGCCCGTGCGGCCAGCGCCGCCGGCAGCACGGCGGAGACGGGGCGCAGCGCGCCGGTGAGCGCCAGCTCGCCGAGGAGCTCCAGCCGCGGCAGTTGCCCGGTCCGCACCTGCCCGGAGGCACCGATGATACCCACCGCAATGGGCAGGTCGAAGCGCCCGCCCTCCTTCGGCAGGTCCGCCGGGGCCAGGTTGATGGTGACGCGCCCGGCGGGAAAATTGAAGCGACCGTTGACGATGGCGCCGCGCACGCGGTCGCGGCTCTCCTTCACGGCCATCTCCGGCAGCCCGACGATGGACAGGGCGGGCAGGCCGCCGCCGGCGTGCACCTCGACACAGACCTCCGGGGCGCGGATTCCCTCGCGGGCGCGGCTGTGCAGGACGCAGAGGCCCATGGTGCAAGCGGGGCGTTGCTCGATCGGCGGCGGCGGACCCGCGGCGCCCGGCCGCGGCTGGGCGCCGAACGTGCTCAGGCCGACGGCGGCTCGGGATCGGTACCGGCAGGCGCCCCGGTGTCGGCCGGACTGGTAGCGGCTGTCTTTGTAGCGCTCGGGTGGGACGCCGCCTCCAGCTCCGCCACGCGTGCCGCCAGAGCCTCTAGCTTGGCACGGGTGCGGGCCAGCACGGCGGCCTGTACATCAAACTCCTCGCGCGTCACCAGGTCCAGCCGCCCGAGCCCGGTTTCCAAGGTGGAGCGGAAGCCGCGGCTTAGGTCTTCACGCAACACCTTGAGGCCCTCGGGCATGTTCTCGGCGAGGCGGCGGGCAAGGTCGTCCAGCTGTTTCGGCTCCAACATGAGGCGGACTCCAGCAGTCTGCGGTGGTGTTGGGAAGGGATTATAGGGCTTCGATCTCTGCAACGTTGGGACAGCGCCGCGCCCGATTTTCGTGCGCGATTTCGGGTCTGCCGCCACGCAGACGCACCATCTTGGTGCACTCTGCCTGTTGGCCAGAGGCAACACAAATGCTCAGAATCGTGTGTTTTTAGGCACATTTGGCTGTTGGCACACCGAGTGCTTACAGGGTCCTTCGGAATCCGCCCGAGCGGCGAATGACACCCGGGCCGGCGTCAGTCCGCGCCCCATACGCACTCAAGAGGTAGACAGCATGAAAACAGCAATGATTCGCACCGCCGCCGCAGGCACCCTGGCCGCCATGTCGCTGGCATCCATGAATACGGCCCTCGCCCAAGACCCCTGGGCCTTCAGCGCCAATATCGGCGCGGTGTCCAACTATATCTGGCGCGGCGTCACCCAGACCGGCGACCAGGCCGCCATCCAGGGCGGCCTAGACGTGGCGCACGAGAGCGGCTTCTACGCCGGCACCTGGGCGTCGAACATCGACTGGGACGAAGGCAGCTCTGAAGCAGTCACCCTGACGCCAGTTTTGGACGACGGGGGGCAAGTGGTCGTCGATCCGGTCACCGGTGCACAAACCTTCACCGCAGAGACCGTCGGCGCCGACCCGGACTCCCCCAACTACGAGCTGGACCTCTACGCCGGCTACGGCTTCGCGGTCAACGATGACCTGAGCTTCGACCTCAGCACCATCTACTATGCCTACCCGGACGGCCGCGACGTCGACTTCTGGGAGATCGGTGCCAGCGGCACCTACAAGTGGTTCACCGCCGGACTCGCCTACACCGCTTGGGGCGAGGCGGACGACGATGCCGCCTTCTCTGAGGGCGATCTCTACTACTATGGCTCCATCGACGTCGGCCTGCCCTATGACTTCGGCCTCAGCCTGTTCGGCGGCTACTACGACTTCGACACCGAAGACGGCGGCGTCGACTACGGCCACGGCGGCGTCTCCATCAGCAAGGAGGCCGGCGACTTCGGCACCTTCAGCTTCAATTACGACCAAGTCGGCCGCGAAACCTACGACGACGACCCCAAGTTCTGGGTCGGCTGGGTGAAGGAGTTCTGACGCCGCCGCGCACCTGATCCCGTCCTTTCCCCCGGCGCCGGATCGACCTGGATCCGGCGTCACCCCCTCAAGGAGCGCAAACCATGAAGCTGATTTCAGCCATCATCAAGCCGTTCAAGCTCGACGACGTCCGCGAGGCGCTCGCCGACATCGGCGTCTCCGGCATCACCGTGATCGAGGTCAAGGGCTTCGGCCGCCAAAAGGGCCACACCGAGCTCTACCGCGGCGCCGAGTACGTCGTCGACTTCCTGCCCAAGATCAAGGTCGAGATCGCCGTGGACGATCCGCTGGTGGACCAGGTGATCGAGGCCATCACCGGGGCCGCGCAGACCGGCAAGATCGGCGACGGCAAGATCTTCGTCGCCGACCTCGAGCAAGTCATCCGCATCCGTACCGGCGAGACCGGTCCGGACGCGCTCTGAGCGACCCGACGGAGGCATCGATCCGATGGAAGAACCAACCATTCAACTCGCATACGCACTCGACACTTTCTACTTCTTGATGTCCGGCGCCCTGGTCATGTGGATGGCCGCGGGCTTCGCGATGCTCGAGGCGGGCCTGGTGCGCGCCAAGAACACGGCCGAGATCCTCACCAAGAACGTGGCGCTGTTCGCCGTCGCCAGCATCATGTACATGCTGATCGGCTACGGGATCATGTACCCGGCCGGCGGCAACGGCATCGTGCCGGAGATCTCCTGGTCGTTCATGTTCATGGACGCCGGCGCCGACAACGCCGTGGACGCCGTGCTGGCGAGCGACGGCGACATCTACTACTCCGGTCTGGCGGATTTCTTCTTTCAGGTGGTGTTCGTGGCCACGGCCATGTCCATCGTCTCCGGCGCGGTGGCCGAGCGCATGAAGCTCTGGGCCTTCCTGCTCTTCGCCGTGGTCATGACGGGCTTCATCTACCCGGTGCAGGGCTACTGGAAGTGGGGCGGCGGCTTCCTGGACGCGCTCAACTTCCAGGACTTCGCCGGCTCCGGCGTGGTGCATCTGGCGGGTGCGTCGGCGGCCCTGGCGGGCGTCATCCTGCTCGGCGCACGCAAGGGGAAGTACGGCAAGGACGGCAGTATCAACGCCATCCCCGGCGCCAACCTGCCGCTGGCCACCCTTGGCACCTTCATCCTCTGGCTCGGCTGGTTCGGCTTCAACGGTGGCTCGCAGCTGATCGTGTCCAACATCAGCGACGCCAACGCCGTCGCCGGCATCTTCGTCAACACCAACATGTCCGCCGCCGGTGGCCTGGTGTTCGCACTGATCACCGCCCGGCTGCTGTTCGGCAAGGCGGACCTCACCATGGCGCTGAACGGCGCCCTGGCGGGGCTGGTGGCCATCACCGCCGAGCCGCTGACCCCGACCCCGCTGGCGGCGACCCTCATCGGCGGCGTCGGCGGCGTCATCGTGGTGTTCAGCATCGTTACCCTCGACAAGCTGCGCATTGACGACCCGGTGGGTGCCATCTCGGTGCACGGCGTCGTCGGCATGTGGGGCCTGATGGCGGTGCCGATCACCAACACCGGTGCCGGCTTCGGCGCCCAGGCCATTGGCCTGGTCACCATCCTCGCCTGGGTCTTCATCACCTCCTTCATCGTCTGGCTGCTCATCAAGCTGATCATGGGCATCCGCGTCAGCGAAGAAGAGGAGTACGAAGGCGTGGACGTGGGCGAATGCGGCCTGGAGGCCTACCCAGAGTTCATGGGCGCTCGCGGCAGCACCTGACGCTGCCGCTCAGGGACGACCGCGCAGGGATGCGCAATCATGCTTGCACGCGGGGCCTTCGGGCCCCGTTTTTGCGTTGGCTGCCCTAAAGATTGACCCAGTTCTCGCAGCGCAATCCGTGAACGCGCTCGAATTCCCTCAGGTTGTTCGTGATCAGGGTGAGCTTGCCCGCCAGGGCGTGGGCTGCGATCAAGGTATCGAGCGAGCCGATCGGTGTTCCCGCATGCTCGAGCGCAGCTCTGACCTGGCCATAGACCCAGACGGCATCCATGCCGAACGGTAGGATTTCCAGCGGCGCAAGGAACTTTTCCAGTGCAGTCCGATTGCGTGCGGAGCCGCTCTTGGCAACCCCAAACGCAAGCTCCGCAGCGGTGATGGATGAAACCCCTACATCGCCCAGCGCCAGCTGCCGAAATCGCTCCATAACCGCCGGCGGCTTCCGGTTGATGACGTAGATGCAAGTATCGGTATCGAGGAGAAACCTCACTCGCCTAGATCCTCTCGCGCGGGCTGCTCGGGCTGCGCGCGCTCAAGGACAAAACCCTCCTCGAACTCGTCCAAGCCCTCTTCCATCAGCTGCCAGGGGTTGTCGAGCGGCAGCAGCAGCACCGCCGAGCCGAGGCGCTTGAGAGCGACCTCTTTGCCCTCGAATCGGTATGCTTTCGGCAGGCGTACAGCTTGGCTGCGCCCTGACTGGAAGATCTTTGCGGTGTCCACGGTCGAGCCTCGATTGCGAGCGATATCTATCACATGATAGATATCAAGCTCGCTGACCTCAACCTTGCGACAGGGCCGTTCATGGCCCTGCTGAAGACGCTCGCTATCGGCAACGAGGAGGCCTCCCGCGGCGATACGCGGCCGGCCAAGACAGCCGCCGCAACCTGCAACGGCTGCTGGAGCGGCGGCTGCTCGGGGCCTGAAACAGGCTGCGGCTCGGTCGGTGGGCCAGGCAAGCGCCATCCCTGGCTGCCGGCGCCGCGCGGAAGCGGTGCCGGAGACGCGCATGTCCCCTCAGAACTGGTAGGTGGCGATGAGCCGCCAATGGCTCATGGTGGCATCGGCCTTGGCGCCGCTGCGCGGATTGACGAAGCCGTCGTATTCGCTGGTGCGGTTGGCATAGAAGGTCTTCAACGCCAAGCCCTTGACCTGCTTCGGCTTCCACACCAACACCAGGTCTATCTCCTCGGCATCGCTGGTGGGCTCCGCCCGCTGCGTAAGGCCGGGCACGACACCGACGGTGTCGGACTTGCCGTAGTCGAAATAGGCGGCCATGAACACCAGCCCCGGCATGATCATGTACCTGCCGCGCAGCCCCCAGGCGTCGACGTTCTCACGGTAGGCGTTGCGGGAGAAGATGGAGCTGGTATACGCCGGATCGGCGCCGAAGCTGTTCAGAAAGGCCGTGTCGCCGTCGGAGTGGTTCCAGAAGGCGTGCACGGACCACTTCTTCTTGGGCCCGAGCAGACCCGCCTTGAGGCCGTAGAGGTTGTAATCCAGCTCGCCGCTGCCGAAGTTCTCGCGCACCGCGACCGGCCCCGGGATGCCGGCTGGACCGCCGCCGACGTCGTCCTGGCGCAGATACTGGGCACCGAGGTCCAGCTTGAGCCCGTTGAGGGGCACCTTGGCATCCACGTGCGCATAGAGCTCGTTGGCGATGTCGTCGATGTAGGCGTTCCAGATACCCAGAGTGGTGTGCGGCAGGCCGCCATAGGTGACAGAAGCCAAGGTCATGCCACTGATGTCATCGGCGTCGGGGCCGAGCGCGATCTCGCCGAGATCGAAGAACCTGGCCTGCCCAAGGCCGGGCTTGTTCGGCTGCTGGGAGGCGCCTGCGGTGCCCGTGCCCTCGCCGATAAAGCCCCAGTCCGTCATGGCCCGGGAGCCGAATGACATCTGGGTGATCTGCCCGAGGGAGATATCCAGACCCTCGATGGGCTTCGCGCCCACGCGCAGCGCCGTGTAGGAATTGGGCACGTGGTTGTAGGTAAGCTTGGTGAGCGGCGTGTCGATGGGCGCACGCCCAGCAAAGGCGTAGAGCTGCTTGTCGCCATAGGTGACGTTGACCGTAGTGAGCTGCCCTTTCTGTGCGCCATCGTCGGCGATGAACAGGCCACGGGCGGGGCGCTCGGCGTCGAAGTCCGTGGCGCCGAAGATGTCGCCGTTGAGGAAAGCCGCTGTCGTGAGCTTGAAGCCGTTCCACTTGGGGCTCTGGTACTTGCCCATCAGCGAATAGGAGCTGCCGCTGTTCGGGTCCCAGCCGTTATCTTTGGCGGTGAGGACCGTTATGGCGCGCAGCCGGGCCGTGAAGGTGCCGTAGTCGGTACCGCCGTAATTCAGGTCATAGGCAGCGGCAGCGCCGGCGGCACTGCAGCCGATCGCCGCGACGATCAGGCGTTTCAGCATCTCTCGTCTCCTTTGTTGTGGTCGTTGCGGGGTTTGGGGCCCGTCGTAGGGCCTCGTTGTTGTGTCGAGCCGATTGTGCGGACTCTGCGACAGAGCCTAGAGCAACCGTGGCAACAGGGTAGTGCCAAAAAGCCAAAATGCGGCTTTTTCGAGACAAAAGCCGTCATTGATATGATCTCGATCAAGATTCTCTGAGCACTGCGGCACCACACAAGTTGCGCGCATGCCACGCAACGGCGGTGCACTAGCGATGCCGTCCGGGTCGGCCCCCGCACGCGGCCCCGTCTATCCCCGTCGCCCAGGTCGTCAGCGTGCGCACCGAGTGCCCGTATGCGCCGCTGCATCTCGGCGTCCGCCGCCGCATCATGGTCGCCTGGCGCTGCGACCGGGGAGCCCCAACTCCACTCCCGAAGGCGGCGACGTATTGTTATACTGTTGCAACAAGCGGTCGGAGTACCCGCCGCTGCCTGTCGGCCGCCGACGCTATTACTCTAGTCATTGCCCGAGCACCCGAAGCCATGTTCCGCCAACGCGCTGCTCATTCCCCTGCCCAGCCCCCCCGGCGCAGCGCCGGTCTCCTGTCGTGGACCCTGCTCGCCATCGTGCTCGCTGTCGCGTCAACGGCGGGCGCCGCGCAGTCGGCGTCCAACGGGCTGTCCGTCTTCGCCAGTGTGCTGCCGCTGGCCAACTTCGCCGAGCGCGTCGGGGGCGAGCGCGTGCAGGTGCACACCATGGTGCAGCCGGGTCACAGTCCGGCCACCTATGAGCCCACGCCCCGACAGATCACGGCCCTCGCCGAGGCCGATTTGTACTTGCGCGTCGGCGCCCCCTTCGAAGACGCCTGGATGAAGCGCATCCGCTCCACGAATCCGGACATGCGCGTCGTGGACCTGCGCAACGGCCTGGACCTGCGTGCGCAGCCGAAGCACGACCACGGCGACAGCCACCACCATCAACCTGACCAGCCCGCCATGGACCACCACATCTGGACCAGCCCGCAGCTGGTGCGGCAGATGACGGAGACCATCCGTGACGCCTTCAGCGAGCTGGACCCGGCGGGCGCCTACATCTACGCCGTCAACCAGGCCGCCTTCGACGCCGAGCTGGCGGCGCTGGATACGAAGCTGCAAGAGCGCCTGAGCGGTCTCGATAACCGCAGCTTTCTCGTCTACCACCCCGCCTGGGGCTATTTCGCCGACGCCTACGGCCTGACCCAAGTCCCCATCGAGCAGGAAGGCAAGGAGCCCGGCGCCCGCCGGCTCACGGCGCTTATCGAGCAGGCGCGGCAAGAAGATGCTCGGGTGATCCTGGTCCAGCCGCAGTTCGATCAGCGCGCCGCCGAGCAGGTGGCACGCGCCATCGACGGCCGGGTGGAGACGGTCGACCCGCTGTCACCGAATTATGCCGCGACGCTGCGCCGGCTCGCGGACATCCTGGTGGCGGCGGACAGCGGTAGGGGCCCCACCGGCGAGGCGCAGGCGCAATGAGCAATGGGACGAATCGGGCACGCGCCGCCGGGACGGGCGAGCCACCTGCTATCGCCATCACGGGCCTGCACTTCGCCTATGGTGAGGTGCCGGTGTTGGAAGACGTCGATCTGGAGGTGTCGCCCGGCGAGTTCCTCGGCGTCGTCGGCCCCAATGCCGGCGGCAAGAGCACGCTGCTGAAGCTGATCCTCGGCCTGCTGAAGCCGAGCGCCGGGCGCATCCGCGTGCTCGGCGAGCCGCCACGGCGCGCGCGCAAGCGCATCGGCTATGTGCCACAGTACCCGGGCTTCCCGCGGGAGTTCCCCATTAGTGTCGAAGACGTGGTGCTCATGGGCCGCTTTGGGCTGGGCTGGCGACTCGGCCCCTGGACCCGGGATGACCGCGCGGCGGCCGCGGCGGCGCTGGACGAGGTGGAGGCCCTGGACCTGCGCGAGCGCCAGATCGGCACCCTCTCCGGCGGTCAGCTGCAGCGGGTGCTGCTGGCACGCGCCCTAGTGGGGGAGCCGCGGCTGCTGATCCTGGACGAGCCGACGGCGAACATCGATCAGCGCCTGGAGGGCGAGATCTTCGAGCTGCTGGCACAGCTGAACCGCCGGCTCACCATCGTCGTGGTATCCCACGATATTGCCTTCATCTCGGCATACGTCAGTCGCGTGGCCTGCCTGAACCGCACCCTGGTCTGCCACGCCACCGACAGCATCGACGGCCAGACCATCCAGGACCTCTACGGCGAGCACGTGCGCCAAATCCAGCACGATCACGACCACGGCGAGCCGCTGGCGCTCGGTACCACCCGGGAGCATGGCCCCCATGGCTGAATTTTTCGCCGCGCTCACCGAGCAGGCCTTCCTGCGCCAGGCCCTACTGGCGGGTCTGCTGGCGAGCCTGGGCTGCGGGCTCATCGGGCCCTTCGTGGTGGTCAAGCGCATTGCCTTCCTGGCCGGCGGCATCGCCCACTCGGTGCTCGGGGGCATGGGCGCGGCGCTCTACTTCGGCTTCGACCCGCTACTGGGGGCCTTGGCGGCCGCCGTGGTCTCGGCGCTGCTCATCGGCTGGGTGCGGCTCACCTGGCGCACGGGGGAAGACACGGCCATCGGCGCGCTGTGGGCCATCGGCATGGCCGTGGGCATCCTGTTCATCTCCCGCACGCCCGGCTACACCACGGACCTGATGAGCTTCCTGTTCGGCAACATCCTGCTGGTGCCCACGCGCGAGCTCTGGTTCATGGCGGCGCTGGACCTGCTGTTGCTGGCGGTGGTGGGGCTGGGTTACCGGCACTTCATCGCCGTCACCTTCGACGAAGAATTCGCGCGGCTGCGCGGGCTGCCGGTGGCGGCGCTGTACCTGCTGCTGTTGGTGCTGGTGGCGCTCACGGTGGTGTTGATGATCCAGGTGGTGGGCCTGATTCTGGTGATTGCCCTGTTGACCCTGCCGGCGGCCGTGGCCGGGCAGTGGACCCACTCCATCACCAGCATGATGGTCGCCGCCACACTGCTCGGCGCCGGGCTCACCAGCGGCGGGCTGGCGCTATCCTATGCGCCGGACCTGCCGCCGGGGCCGACCATCATCCTGCTGGCGGGGGCGCTGTACCTGGTCTCGGCCCTGGTGGTCGGTGCGCTGCGGCGGGTGCGGACGGCAGCGCCCAAGCGCGACAGCTGAACGCCGGGCCTGTACGCATGGTGGTAGAGCCTCTCGGGTACCCTAAGGGTGGACAAGCGCAGCGCAGTCCACCCCCTCCCGGGCGGCGCTCGGTGGACTTCGCTGCGCTCGTCCACCCGGGTTGCGCTTACGATCGGGGTCTGCGCCGCGATGCGCCGATCGGAGCGAGCCGAAAGCCGACCGAATGGCTTAGGATCGCTCGCGACGGCCGTGGCGCTTTCGACCGCGTCCTAGCTGCCGGTCCAGGGAATCGGGCGTACGCGCCGTTGCCTACATACCAATCCGAAACCCTTTGACCGCGCGATGGACGAAACCACCCTCACCCATGCCCTGAGCCGCGCCGAGGCCCTGTGCCGGGAGCGCGGCGTGCGCCTGACCAAGCAGCGCCGGCGGGTCTTGGAGCTGGTGTGCCGGGCCAACCGGCCGGTGGGCGCCTACGAGCTCCTGGATCAGCTGCGCGACGGCGGCTCGGCGGCGCCGCCGACGGTGTACCGGGCACTGGACTGGCTGCTGGCCCAGGGCCTGGTGCACAAGCTGGAGACCCTGCACGCCTTCATCGGCTGCACCCACCCGGAGCATCCGCATGCGAGCCAGTTCCTGATCTGCAACGGCTGCGGCGGCGTCACCGAGCTGGAAGACCAAGCCATCGCCGGCAGCCTGGCCTCGGTGGCGGCGGAGAGCGGTTTTCGTCCGTCGCGGCCGGTGGTGGAGGTCATCGGCACCTGCTCCGACTGTGCACAGAAGGATGGCGAGGAGTGAGGTCGATCCAACCCGCCGAGCCCTAGTCGGGATCGGGATCGGGATCGGGATCGGGATCGAGGTCGGAAGTCGGATCGATTTCGATCGCGATAGCGATAGCGATAGCGATAGCGATAGCGATAGCGATTCTGAAGTTTGCTGCGTCATAGAGAGAGCCATCCATGTCTGTACCGCATAACCAACCCCGCCGCATCCGGTGGCTGCTGCTCGCAGCCCTCTTCGCCGTCACCGCGCCAGTAACCGCCGGCGATGACCATGATCACGGTCATGACCACGGACATCGCCAGCACGACGCCCATGTGCACGGTGTCGCGGCGCTGAACGTCGCCGTGGATGCCGACACCCTGCTGGTGGAGCTCGACACCCCGGCCGCCAACGTCGTCGGCTTCGAGCACCCGCCGCGCAACGACGCCGAGCGTGCGGCCATCGCCGAGGCCCGCGAGACCATGGCGGACGGCGCCGCGCTCTTCGTGCCCAACAGCGGCGCCGAGTGTGTGCAGATGTCCCACAAGGTGAGCCTCGACCTCGGCAGCCCCGGGGACCATGCGCATACCGACGGCGAGATCCATGCCGACGCCCACGGCGAATGGGCCTTCACCTGCGCCAAGCCGGCCTCGCTGAGTCAGCTGGACGTACAGCTGTTCGAGATCTTTCCGGGCAAGGAGAAGCTGCGGGTGCAGCTGATCACGCCGAGCGGCCAGCGCGGGGCCGAGCTGACCCCGGACAGTCACAAGCTGGACCTGTGAGCACGGCCGCTGCGGCAGCGGTGCCCGATGCGCCGGGGCCGATCGTTCAGCTCGAAGGCGTGCGCTTTCGCTGGCGCCGCAAAGGGCCGAACATCCTCACCCTGGACGGGCTCGTCGTCGGCCGCGGTGAGCGCGTCTTCATCGAGGGCCCAAGCGGCAGCGGCAAGAGCACGCTGCTGGGCCTGCTGGCCGGCGTCACGGTGCCTCAGACCGGCACGGTGCAGGTGCTGGGCGAGCGCTTATCCGCCCGCTCAGGCGCCGAGCGCGACCATTTCCGGGCCGACCACATCGGCTACATCTTCCAGCAGTTCAACCTGATCCCTTACCTCGGTATCGTCGACAACGTCGTCCTGCCCTGCCGCTTCTCAGCCAAGCGCCGCGAGCGTGCCCTGGCCCGCTCCAAGGGCCTGCGGGCCGAGGCCAAACGCCTGCTCGGGCACCTGGACCTTGCGGAGCCGGCGCTGCTGCGCGAGCCGGTGACGTCCCTGAGCGTCGGCCAGCAGCAGCGCGTCGCCGCCGCCCGCGCGCTCATGGGCGCACCGGAGCTCATCATCGCCGACGAGCCCACGTCGTCGCTGGACGCCGACCGCCGCCGGGCCTTCGTGCAGCTGTTGTTCGACGAGTGCAAAGCCACCGGTGCGACGCTGATCTTCGTCAGCCATGATGCCTCGCTGGAGCCGCTATTCGACCGCACCCTGCGGCTCGCCGAGGCGAACCAGGCCGTCGGCAGCCGCCCCTGAGCGGAGCACGGCCACGAGCCTCGGTCCTGCATCAGCACCCGGCGCCCACGCACGGCACCCGGGCGGCGTCGACTGCACTGGGACCGCCCTCCAGTCCCCAAGCCAGCGCCTGACGCACATCGGCTGGAAGCCGGCGGTCCCAATCGTTGACGGCTCGACCGTCGTCAGGCCGCCCGCGGCGGCGTCTCCATGAACAGCTGCTCCAGCAGATCGCCGATGCGCGTCTGCCGGGCATGGCGCAGCACCACGTCCACCGGCGGCAGCGACGGCAGGCTCGCCGGCGGCGCGATGACGGCGGTGCCCGGCACCAGGGCATGCTCGGTGCGCGCGGTGACCCCGAGACCGTTCTTCACCGCCGCCATCAGCCCTGGCAGGCTGGTGGTAGTGTAGGCGACACGCCAGGGGATGCCGGCCGCGTTCAGGGCATCCACCGCCACTTGGCGAAAGGTGCACGGCGGCGAGAAGGTGGCCAGCGGCAGCGGTGAAGCGCCGTCCCAGATCGGCGTGGCAACCGCGGCCTCGGCGCCGATCCACCGAAGCTGCGCCTGCCCGAGCACCCGCCCGCCACCGGCGGCGCCCACATGGCACACCGTCAGGGTCAGGTCGTAGTCGCCGCGCTCGAAGCCGGCGGCGAGGTCCTGCGCGAAGCCCGTGTGCACGTGCAGCCGCACCCGCGGGTAGGTGCGTGCGAACTGGGCCAGCAGCTCCGGGAAGGGGCCTTCGGACAGCCCCTGGGCCACGCCGAGGCGCAGCTCGCCCTCGATGGCGCTGTCCGCCACCGCGGCGACGGCCGCCTCCTGCATGCGCAGCAGCTGGCGGGCATGGCCGACGAAGCGCTCGCCGGCCGCCGTGAGCCGGCGCTTGCGGCCCTGGGCCGTGAATAGCGCACAGCCCAGCTCCTGCTCCAATCGGCGCACCTGCTGGCTCACCGTGGACTGGGTCTTGTGCAGCTGCCGGGCGGCGCGGTTGAAGCCGTCCAGGTCCACCACGGTGACGAAGGTGCGAAGCAGCTCGGTGCTGAGATTGGGGGTGGCCATCGTTCGCCAATCATGAATAGCAAGCGCAGAAAATATCATTGGAACGATTGATTCGCTCCGGCTAGCTTGTATCCCGTCCCAAGCCAGTCCGGGGCCGCGGATGCCGCCCAAGCCCCGCCGCCACCACCCACAAACCGGGGTCCACCCCAGAGGTCCGCCACCATGGAAAAGAAGCTGAACCGCTACAGCGCCCGCGTCACCGAGCCCAAGGCCCAGGGCGCCTCCCAGGCCATGCTCTATGCCACCGGCCTCACTGAGGACGACTTGGGCAAGCCACTCATCGGCATCGCCGGCGTCTACCTGGAGGGCAACCCCTGCAATATGCACATGCTGGACCTCGCCGCGGAGGTGAAAGCCGGCACCGACGAAGCCGGCATGGTGGGCATGCGCTTCAACACCATCGGCGTCTCGGACGGCATCAGCATGGGCACCCGCGGCATGAGCTATTCGCTCCAGTCCCGCGACCTCATCGCCGACTCCATGGAGACCGTCTGCGGTGCCCAGTGGTACGACGGGCTGATCGCCCTGCCGGGCTGCGACAAGAACATGCCGGGCTCGGTGATGGCCATGGCACGGCTCGACCGCCCCGGCATCATGGTCTACGGCGGCACCATCAGGGCCGGACACGGCAAGTCAGGCCAGCCGCTGGACATCGTCTCGGCGTTTCAGAGCTACGGCCAGTTCATCGCCGGCACCATCGACGAGGAAGAGCGCCAGGACATCGTCCGCCACGCCTGCCCGGGCCCCGGCGCCTGCGGCGGCATGTACACCGCCAACACCATGGCCTCGAGCATCGAAGCCCTCGGCATGTCCCTGCCCTACAGCGCTTCCACCCCGGCCACGGACCCGGGCAAGTCCGAGGAATGCCGCCGCGCCGGCGAGGCCATGCGCACCCTGCTGGAGCGCAACATCAAGCCCAGCGACATCATGACCCGCGCCGCCTTCGACAACGCCCTGGCGGTCGTCATGGCCCTCGGCGGCTCCACCAACGCCGTGCTGCACCTCATCGCCATGTCTCGGGCCATCGGCGTGAACCTGACCCTGGAGGACGTTCAGGCGGCCTCGGACCGCACGCCCTACCTCGCGGACTTGAAGCCCAGCGGCAAGTACGTGATGGAGGACCTGCACCAGGTGGGCGGCACGCCGGCGGTGATGAAATACCTGATGTCCTTTGGGCTGATGCACCGCGACTGCCTGACGGTCACCGGCCATACCCTGGAGGAGAACCTCGCCGACTTGCCGGGCCTGGACGCCGACCAGCAGATCGTCATGCCGGTGACCAAGCCTATCAAGGAGACCGCCCATATCCAGATCTTGAAGGGCAACCTCGCCCCCGAGGGCGCCGTGGCTAAGATCACCGGCAAAGAGGGGCTCCAGTTCCAGGGCCCGGCGCGCGTCTTCGACGCCGAGGAGGACATGCTCCACGCCCTGGAGGACGGCAAGATCCAGAAGGGCGACGTCGTCGTCATCCGCTACGAGGGCCCCAAGGGCGGCCCCGGCATGCCGGAGATGCTCACCCCCACCAGCGCCATCATGGGCGCCGGCCTCGGCAAGGACGTCGCGCTCATCACCGACGGGCGCTTCTCCGGCGGCTCCCACGGCTTCATCATCGGCCACGTCTGCCCGGAGGCCCAGGAAGGCGGCCCCATCGCCCTGCTTCAGGACGGCGACACCGTCACCATCGATGCCGGCGAGCGCCTGCTGGCCATGGACGTGGACGACCAGGAGCTTCAGCGCCGCCGCGCCGCTTGGACCATGCCGCCCTACAAGGCCACCCGCGGCACGCTCTTTAAGTACATCAAGACCGTGAAGCCGGCTTCGGAGGGGTGTGTGACGGATGAATGAAGTGCGGAGTACGGGGTACGGGGTACGGGGTACGGGGTACGGA
>NZ_NRRV01000037.1 GCF_016583825.1 Thiohalocapsa halophila
TTGCGCGCTACGAGATTGATTCCCGCGCGGGCCGCTTTCTGCTGCTCCCGCTCGATGCGCACGGTCAATCGATGCGAGAGATCTACGAATCGTGGTATGCCCAGGCAGTCGCTCCACACCCCGAACGGGTAGCAGCACTCCAACGCGTCATCGAGCTTGCGTGCCTTGCCTACCCAGGTTCGATTGCGTCTAATTTCGTGATGATTCGCTTTGCGGATAGCGTGGAAGACTTGGATGAAGACCGCTGCGTCAGTGAAGGTGAGCGCGACGAGGCAATCGGGGCCTTCGAAGGTTTGCTGAACGAGTCGGAGATCCAGGACTTCCGTGTCCGCGCCGCTGGCTTCATCCGCGGTCAGATGTGGGACGACCGGGCGCCAGCGTGGCATCCAACCTACGCGGGAGAGCGATCACGCCATTGGATCGCTTGGCGTGCCCATGAGCTTGGTTGGACACAGGAACGCTTTGCTGATTTTGATCGGCGAGCGACGAGTCCCGGCCGAATGGAGCACAGGCTCGAACGGATCGGCAAGAAATATCAATGGATTGCGTTTCACGAATTGATGGGACGTTTATCTGACATCGCACTCGTGGACAGGAGCTTCCGGGAAGAGCCGGAGGTCTATCAGGGACCGTGGCAGGTCGATACTCGAGAGATGGATCCGACCATCCTTGTGACCCGCACGACACAAGAAAAGTGGTACTCGGACCGAACGGGCGCGACTTGGTGGTCACCCCATACCTCACGCTGGCGAGACGATCCGCCAGAGGCACGCATTGCTTGGATGCAAGATCAGTCGTGGGATGTGCCCGATCCCATCGCGCAACTCGATGTCACGGACCCGCACGGCAAGCGGTGGCTGGTGCTGGACATCAATGTCGGTCGCAATCAGTGGGTGATGGTCGACGGGGAACGCACGATTCATCGTATGACGTGGCACAAAATCAGATCGGCTTTGGTCTCTCGCGACGACGTCAGTCGTCTGGAGACGAACTTTCGGAACGCACGGAACGATCACATGTTCGACCCCAGAACTGAGGTGCGCGGGGATGGCTATCTGGGCGAGTACCCTTGGCATCCGGCATTCAACGACATCGACAGAGAATGGGCAATCGGCGACAACGACTCGGTCCCGATTCAGGCGACCGTCGCCGACTGGTTCGTGGAGCGTTCAGGCCACAACTATTCGATTGAAGACAGCTTCAATCTCATGATTCCCGCGCCTGCGGTGATGTGGGGTCTCCGGCTCCGCCTCGCGGAAGGGCGCTCCCTCAGTTACGCAACCCTTGACGGCAGAGTTCTCTTCAAAGATCCGTCAGAGATCGAACCAGGGTTCAGCGCGGCCGTCGTCGACCGTGATGCGATGCGCGCCTTCCTCGACGCCGAAGGGCTTGAGATAGTCTGGTTTTTCACTGGGGAGAAGAGCGCGCACGGCGGGCGACCACATGGAAGGGGATGGGGCGGTGAACTCAGGTATCGGGGTTCGTATCGCTTCAACGGAGGTTCCATTGTGGGGAGTCTCAACTTCGACCGAGCAGAACCGAGTCGCGAACAGCTCAAGGAATTTCTAACGCATCCATAATCGTCCGCTGATGGAGTTTCGGAGGCCGTTCAGAGTATCTGGCACGCGTTGTTTCATTCGGAGCTTCTGCTTCGAAAGCTCGCTGCCAAGCAACTGCTTTGGTCCTACAGGTCGGCTTTTGGCCGCTATGTGAAGCTTCACATAGCGGCCACTATGTGTAGTTCGCAACTATGTGAAGTTCCCGGCCACTGGCATCGCAAGTCACTGTTTTTACTCGCTTGGCGCGAGCCGAATGGAGTTGAAGCTTCACATAGTTCTTCAACTTTCTCGAAGTTGGCTGCCACGGCAGGAAACCGCGATGAAGCCTGCCGGCCAACACCCCGACTCAAACAAAGGCAAGGATTCCAGTGCCCGCACGGACGGCCGCTGGCCCAACTGTGCGCCGACCCAACGACCTCGCACTTTCGACCCGTGGGCCGCGGTGCCCGCGTTCAGCGACGGCTTGAAACTATGTGAAGGACCGTCTGGCCCCAACGTAGGCCAGCTCTGGAGTCGGCATGCGAACTTCACATAGTTGGCAACTACACATAGTGGCCGACAACTGCCGTCGCGCCGAAGCGCGTGAGCTTCCGCAGTAGACCAGATAGCTGACATGCCGCCGGCCTGCGATGGAAAGGTCAGCGGAGGAGTCACGCTTTGGCCAGGGGACGCTGCGAAATGGGAGATAAACTCGTTCGGGCGCATGCAGGTCGCTGAGCCCTAAGCGTTACTCCACGCCGACGGCCTTGAACACCGCATCCAACGGGTCGGCATAGAACGAGGTCTGGAACTTCGCGAACAGCTCGCCGGGGATGCTGGGGATATCGCCGACGCTGGCCATTGGCAGCAGGATGCGCTTGGCGCCGGAGTCGAAGGCCACCTGCAGGCACTCGGCCAGGTTCTCGACCGGAACCACGCTGCCGCCGAGGCTCATGTCGCCGAGCACGACCAGCTGGGCCTGCACTGGTTTCGACAGTACACCCGAGCACAGGGCGACGAAGCTCGGCAGCGTCATGGCCTTGGTGGGGCCGGTGTTGTGCAGCTCGACGGTGTGCAGGTGGTAGTCGTGGTCGCCGGCCTTGGTCATGCTACTGACACGGCTCAGGTTGGCCTTGAAGTAGTCATAGGCGACCTTCACCGCCTCCTTGGCCGCGCTGCTTGATCCCAAGCCCGACGCATTGAACTTGCCGTTGCCGGCCGTGGTCTGGGTCTCCAGCCGGTATAGGCCCAGGTGCCCGCCGCTGCCGGTGGCGATGGTGTGCAGCACGCCGGGGTTCAGCGGGCCGTCCGGGATCAGCTTGTCGCCCCCCTGCTCGGGGACACTGACGAAGGTCTCCTCCAGCGTCTCCTGGTCGATATAGGAGAAATGCACGTCGTAGAATTCCATGCCGCCGATCTTCTTGAGCTGCTCCTTGACCCGGCGGCGGCCCTCCAGTGCGTACTCGAGGCAGCGGCGAACCGCCTCCTTGTCGTAGTCGCCGGCGGGATACAGCAGCTTCAGCATCCCTGACACGGTGCGGCGCACGGCGATGCTGTCGCGTTGGTTCAGGTTGTTGCCCAGCTTGAACCAGCGGTCGACGGCGTCGGAGAAGTTGCGCTTGCGCATCTCGCGCATGAGCTCGGCCAGATAGTCCGTGATCAGACCGAACTGGTTGGTGAAGAGCTCCGGGCGCATCTTCGGCACCTCCCAGCCTGGGATGTAGGCATGGAAGCGGTCGAAGAAGGCGGAGTCGATCATCGACTCGGGAAACGGCGCTAGTAGGTGGCTGGTCTTCACAAGCGTGTCCACCGGCTGGTTGATGTTGCCGACGAAGACCATGCTGGCCGAGGCCTGGATGGCATCGCGGCCGCGGGCGAAGGAGCCGGAGGCCATGAAGTCCTTCATGATCTGCACCCCGTCGTTGTCCTTGAACGAGATCCCGGCCACCTCGTCGAAGGCCACCAGGTCCCACAGGCCCACCAGCCCGACGGTGCGCCGGGCCATGTTGTAGAACAGGTTGGCTACCGTGGTCTGACCGCCGGAGATCAGGATGCTGTTCGGGCTGATCTCCTTGTAGATGTGGCTCTTGCCGGTGCCCCGCGGCCCCAGCTCGCAGCAGTTGTAGTTGTTCTCGACGAAGGGGACCATCCGCGCCAGCAGGTGCCACTTGACCCGCTCGTCCAGGTTGGCGGGCTCCATGCCGGTGGAGCGGCACAGCACGTCGAGCCATTGGTCTTCGGTGAAGCCTCGGCGGCCTTCGAATAAGCCCTCCAGGTCCATGTTCGGCATCTGGATCGGCTTCAGGTCGCCGATGCTGAAGGGGGAGCCCTTGCTCCCTTCCTCGTAGAAGTAGTGCACGGTGACGATGCACCAGATGCCGCCCACCAGCAGCTTCTCGAACTGCTTGACGTAGCTGCCGGAGATCTCCGCGTCCTTGACCCCGAGGTTCGAGAGCAGGGCCTCGTAGACGTCACGCTTCTCGTTCAGGCGCACCGTCACCTTGTCGATGACCTTGTAGCTGCCCCGCTCCTTGATCTTGGACTTGACCTTCTCCGCCTCGTCCGGGCGCACATAGTTGTCGGCCAGGATCGTCTTCACCGTCTGCAGGCCGTCGCGGATGATCTCCTCGTCATTGGAGGCGCAGTACATGCCGAGCAGGTACTCCAGCACGTACACCGGCACGTTCGCGCCTTCCTTGATCAGCTTGGTCAGGTCCTTGCGGACCACCTTGCCGGCGAAGTGGCGGTTGAGGAGCTCGTCGAGCATTTTTTAGTGGGTAGTGGATAGTGGATAGTGGGTAGTAGCGCGGAGCGTTTCACTGGAGACGCTTGAGCAGGACAGCGAGCATCTTTTGGATCTCTGTGAGCAGCGAAAACGCGACTTTCGTTTCTACCGCCGTTGCATATTGAAGCCTTACAGCAATCGTGAGCTGGGTTTCGACCTCCGCTCTTGATCCCTTCGCGATCGACAGGAAGTTCCGGAAATCCGCTTTCGACTGCCGCGCTTGACCTTCTGCGATATTCGACGGAATCGATACCGCAGCCCGACGAATCTGGTTCGTCAGACCGTACAGCTCGTCCCGTGGAAAGGCGCGCGTTAAACGATAGACCTCGATCACAAGGTCCATCGCCTTCTGCCAAACGATCAACTCGCGGTAATCTTGAATGCCCACCGACACCACTCTCAACCTATCCACTAACCACTAACCACTAACCACTAACCACTTCTTCAAAAATCATTACTGAACGCCAGGTCGATGGTCACGTCAAAGCGCGCCTCCTCCACCCTCGTCTCGGCATCACGCAGGATCAACTGGTAGACGCGCTTGCTGTCGAAGTGTCGTCCCTCCAGGGTCAGACTCAGGGTCTTCTTCCACTGGTTCATGTCCTCGGAGGTGCTGTCGAAGGTCAGGGTCTCGACGTTGGTGACGGGGTTGTCGCCGTCGTAGATGGCGGCCTTCAGGGTCAGCGGCTTGACCCGCCCGCCGACGGCCTCGGTCTGGATGAGCTGGAAGCGGTGCCGGTTGGTGGTGACCTTGAAGTTGCTGCCGAGCACGCTGACGCCGACGGTGCGGCTCTTGGTCTTCTCCGCCTTGCCGCCGTCCTTCACATGCTGCACACGGATGACCGGCACGGCGATCTCCTGCGGCATGGCCCCGCCGTGGACGAAGCGCGAGCCGCCGACGAAGTGGAAGCGGTTGGCGCCCTTGGGCACCCAAAACTCCATGTCGCCCTCGGCACCGGCCGTCGTGGCAGTGCTGCCATGATAGGCCTTGTCGTCCTCCGGTAGGTTCCGCCCGAGCAGATAGCGCTTTTTCGCCAGCACCGTGCCAGGGGGCTTGTTCCCTAGGCTGCTCTTGTCGACTTGCCCAAGCGGTGTCTCCTGGAACAGGAAGCCGTGGTCTGCGGTGATGAGGACGTGGTTGCCGTTCAGGCTGTCGACGACCTTGCCCACCAGGTCGCACAGCTCGTCGATGGCCTTGCGCACGGCGGCGAACGTGTGGTCTTCCGTGGCTGCACTGTCGCCTACCGCATCCACCTGGTTGTGATAGATGTAGACCACCCGGAAGGGCTTGACGAAGGCACGGCCCTCATCCTTCTTCATGGCCATGAGGTCCTCGGCCTTGACCGCTACCCCCTGAACGGCCTCCAGCACCTTGGATCGCTGCTCCAGTGAGGCGCACGGCAGGCCGTCGAGCCGGATCGTGCCGCCCTCGTCGTAGGCGAGGACCCTGTGCGACAGCAGCGCGGCCATGCCCAGTGCGGTGTAGGACGGCAGCACCCCGAGCTGTGCCGACAGCTCCGCCGTGAACCGATACTTGCCGTTGAGCAGTGCCGCCAGCTCCTGCGCGGCCTCGTAGCGAAAGGCGTCGCTGATGATGACGAAGACCCGGCGGTCCGGTGCCTTGGCCAGCACCGGTGCCACTTCACGCTCGTAGAACGCCTGCTGGTTGGGCACGCTGTCCAGCCGCCACAGCTTGAGCAGGCCGTTCTCTAGGTGCCTGTTCCAGGCCAGGGCCAGGTCGGCCAAGAAGCCGTTGCCGTAAGTCTGCTCGATCTGCTCCCTCAATGCCTTCAGGATGTCCCAGTCGCGGGACTCTGCGTCGTCCGCGGCCTCGCAGAAATGGCGGTAGTGTTGATCGAACCGATACAGGCTGCCGGTGTAGGCGCTGAACAAGGCGCTGGCGTCCGGTGGCGTCTGGGTGCCGGCGTGCTCGTTGCGCAGCGCAAACAGCTCGGCTGCGGCCTGCAGGGCCTGGTAGACGGCATGGAGCGCCCGGCGGGGTGCGGTGCGGGTATCCGCCAGCCCCGGCGTGGCCCAATAACCGTTCTGCCGGCGCGAGGCGATGTCGCGGACGACCTCGGGCTTGATGGTCGCCGCCGTCTCCAGCACCCGGTCACGCAAGCGCCTGGCGACGGCCTGCTCCACCACCAGGAAGGTCTTCACGTCGACCAGGTCGGCCATCGCCAATGGGCCGAGGTGCTGCTCCAGCTTGATGGCGTCGGCCACCGCGGCCGAGAGCGCCTCGTAGGAGGCCCCGCGCGTGCTGCTGTCGCGCCACTGTGCCAGGCAGTTCACGGCGTTGGCGGTGCCCTGACGCGAGAGCGTGAGATGCCTCAGGCCCTCCGGCAGCGGCGCATGGCAGGCATTGTCGAAGTCGGAGACCAGCAGCCGGATCAGCAGGTTCTTGAGGCTCGGCGTCTCGTCCCGATAGCCAAAGTGGCTTGCGACCAGGGTCCATAAGGCCGGCTGCACGCCATACTTCTCCAACTCCGCCCAGGCGGGGGGCGGCGCGTCGAGATTGCCGTCGGGGACAGCGTCGAACAGAGAAATCAGGATATTGAAGAGCTCCGGCTGATCCGCCCTGGCGAGCACCGCGATGATCTTGCGGTCGATGTCGATCCCGGTGTCCGCGGGGCTGATGAGCTTCTTCAGCCGTTCCAGCCGCTCCCGGCTGGCGAAGAACTTGGCCCGGTCGGCAAGGTGCCGGCGCAGCGCCTGCTGGGTGAGCCCCAGCTCGGCGAGCAGCATCGAGGCCCGGTCGGCGCTGAAGCTCGCGCTATACAGGCGGATGTCGAGCAGCCAGTCCTGGTGGGGCGCCGGGGGCTCGAAGGGGGCGTAGAGCAGGTAGCGGCCGCGCGGGTCCTCTTGCTCCAGGCGGACTTTCACCTCAAGCGCTGGTTGCTCGTCGAGGCGCAGCAGCGAGACGCCATCGAGGGCAAGCTCGCCGACGACCTCCTCGAACTCGCGGTCCGGGTCATGCCAGAAGACGAGGCGGCGGTGTTGGTGCTCGAACTGTTCGCCGAGTGCGTCTCGTATGCGTTTGGTATCCACCGAACGTCCTACCAGAGGCGGGTCACGGGGTAAGCGTCGAGCGCCGGATCAGCACTGACCAGCGGGATCTCTTCGGAAATCGCCTGGGCCACGAGGAGCCGGTCGAACGGGTCCCGGTGGTGAAACGGCAGATCGATCAGGGCGGCGGTATGCTGCGGCTCGATGGGCAAGATACGGAAGTCATTGCCGGCCAGTTGTCGCGCCATAAAGTCCGCGTAGGACTCAGGCAGTGCGTACTTGCCCAGGCTGATCTTGATAGCAATCTCCCAGTAGGACGCCGGACTAATCTCAACCGCATTGTCCCCATCCGCGATCAGCGCCTTAGCCCGCTCCGACAGCTTCGGATCGTCAAGGATGAACCAAAGAAAGGCATGGGTATCCAGCAGCAGCCTCACGGCATGTAGCCCCCGAAGTCCTGCAGGTGCGCATCGTCTTCGACGAGCACGGTCAGCCGTCCGCGGGCACTGCCCGGCGTGCGAGAGCCGCGCTTCGTTGGCACCGGCCCAAGCAATCGAGCGACGGGGCGCTTGCCCTCGACGATGACGACCTCGTCGCCTTCTCCGAGGCCATGCACGATCTCGGGGAGCTTGGCCTGGACCTCATCGAGGCTGATCTGGATGGGTGTCGACATGCTGATGTTCCTCTAGCGAGCTATTCCGCGCTCTTGCCCGTCACGGCCTTCACCTCGGCGAGCAGGTTGCCGAACTTGCCGTAGTTGACCTTGACGCCGTCGTCCAGGTCGAGCGCGATGCGCTGGTCGGCGTAGTGGCGGAGTTGCTCGTCGAAGTGGCGCAGCTCGTCGAGCTGTTTGCCGAGCTTGTCGCGTTCCTTCTGTAGGCGCTTGGCCTGGGCACCGCTGCTGGCGGCCTCGATGTCGTCGGCCAGGGCGTCGATGCGGGCGGCGATCTTGCTTTGCAGCGGCACGACGTACTCCATGCGCATGCGGGCGAGCGTGCCCTCGTTATAGCGGTGGAGGTACACGAGGCACTGGAAGGCCTTCTGCTTGCCGCTGGAGAAGCACCAGTAGATGGGCCGCTTCTTGTAGGTCTGCAGGTGGTCCTTGAAGAACTTGTCCGCGAGGTAGCGGCGGAGGGTGTCGCGGCTGGACTCGCTCTTCTTGGGGGAGAGGTTGGCGGCGAGGAAGTTGAGGTTTTCTTCCAGGTTTTTAGTGGATAGTGGATAGTGGTTAGTGGATAGAGGGGGCTTGCTGGTCGCCCCTTCTTCACTATCCACTATCCACTTTTCACTATCCACTTCTCCAAAAGCCACCGAGATGAACTCGACGACGCGGTGGGTGGCGTCGTCGTCGAACCAGTCGGTGTCGGTGATCGGGATGATGCCGTCTTCGTCGGGACGGAATTTTTTAGTGGATAGTGGATAGTAGTTAGTGGATAGACCTCCGCCGCCGGCGCTCGCGGCAAGCTCTTTATCCGCTATCCACTTTTCATTATCCACGTCTTCCCCATTCCAGATTTCCCAAAAGCGTTCGTTCCCCGAATGCGCGTAGATCAGCCCCGGCCGGTCCAGCCGATACCGCCCCATCGCGCAGCCGATGGCGTAGGAGACCAGCTCCTTCATGGTATCCTCACGGAAGCGGCTCTCAAGCTCTTCACCGAAGTCTCTATCCACTATCCATTTTGCACTATCCACTTTCTTCCCATAGCGATAGGCGGGGTTGACCGTGAGCGTGATCTGCTCGATCGGGACATCTGGCGTCAGCTCGTCTTGCAGGCCGTAGGCATCGATGAAGAGGCGGTTGTTCTCCTCTTCGAGGCGCTTCATCTCGGCGATGGTCTCGCGGCTCTCGGTGATCCAATTACAATAGCTGCATTCGAGGTTCGGGATTGGTTCTAGCGATGCCCCTAAGAGTGGGAGGGATTGGAAATCCCAGGAGCGCTCGTAACCGTCCCAATCGGCCTGCGCGAGGCTTATCGTTGAAGATACTATAGAAGATAGAGATGTCCTGTTGCTTGGAGCTGCCAATGGTAGAGAGCCAATGGTTCCTACTTCGAAGTTGAGGGTTGGGCTCAGAAACTGAAGGAAAAGCAGGGATACGTTTGATAGCAGCGCAGCTAGAACAAGGTTCCGATGCTCCGCCTCGGGAAAAGCGGATGAGCCGCCGGTAGCAAAAAGAAATCCCTCCGGTGCGTACCGCGCACTAAATGCTGCACTGCTAACACTCGACCAAGTGACCGATTCGCGGAAATAACAGTCCATGCTCCGGATATTGCGGCTAGGGGAACCATATAGCTCAGTATTCAGAGAAAGAATCCTTTTTCCGTCGTTCTCCCAATCAACCACAAAATCGTTGTTGCCCCACCACCGCCGAAAAGACCCGCCTTTGTTACACGGAAACCATCTCTTTCGGGACGCTAAGGACTCGCTTCTGGAGGCACATCTAAAACCTATTCGATCGATACCTACTTCAAACCAGTGACGCATGAAGCGAGCATTGTCTCCGGTAGTCATAGGAAGCCGGGTGTTCCCGACCCCTGACAATGTGGGATAGTTCAGGAACGCGTCCAGCATCCTGGGAGTTGCCCAATACGCTACTGGATTGCCGGGGATCTTCGTGAAATCGTC
Source organism: Thiohalocapsa halophila (assembly GCF_016583825.1). Taxonomy (GTDB): domain Bacteria; phylum Pseudomonadota; class Gammaproteobacteria; order Chromatiales; family Chromatiaceae; genus Thiohalocapsa; species Thiohalocapsa halophila. Next base: position 9,958 of record NZ_NRRV01000037.1, read on the forward strand.
TTGGGACGTCTCAAAAAACCACCCACAATCACGGCGCCGAATGGCTTCAAGCGTTTTAGAACCTTGGCTCTCTGATCCACGAAAATCAGAGAGCCGAATGAAGCATCCCTTTTGCCCTGTCACATGCCCCTCTTGCAGGGTGAAGGTACAGATGGGAACGGTCGCGCCTTCGAATCCCGAGTACTCAAGCTGCACAAGGGAAGTTATGGTCTCATCGTTGATGAGCCGCGACCGGAGATGTTCATGGCTTGAGACGAACATCCAGACGAACGGTGACATGAAACCCAGGCGGCCATGCGGTTTGCTAAACGCAAGGTCACGGTCGATGAATGCAGAGAAAACATCCTTTTCGTATCTGTCGTAGTGATCTTTCAAAAACTTCTTGAGGACAGGTACGTGGAACTTGCTCCCAATATAGGGCGGGTTCGCCACGACGGCGCCGTACTGTGCCATCAGTAACTCGGCCTGCTGTACCAGCAGCCCCAATCTTTCGAGGTCTTCCAACACAAACAGATCCTGGTTGGTCGCCTCGCTCAGCCTCTTCAACGCCGGCAGCTTGGTGCCCAACGCCTCCGACACTTGAATCAAAGACCCAAAGGTCGTCGCGTGCTCGAACAATCGCTTTAGATCCGTGAGGTCTACTGGCCTCAGCCCGCATCCGGCCAGATCTACACTCTCCGCCAACTGCTCCGCATCGAACCCCGCGCTATCGACCAGCGCCATCACATTGAGCGTCAGCTCCCGCTCGAAGAGCCGTCGATCATCCTCCCTCGCCTTCATCATCAACGCGAACCCCGCGAGCTGCGCCGCGCGCGGGTCGATATCCAGCCCGTACAAGTTCTTCTCCAGGATCAAGCTGGGAATGTCCCGCGGCCGATACCCGCGCTCCAGGTAGATCGCCTTGAACAGCTCGTAGGCCTCGACCAGGATGTGCCCGGACCCGCAGGCCGGGTCCATCAGCGTCAGCTCTTCGGGGTTGAGGCTCTTCGGCGTGATGGCGTCGAGCTGGGCCTGGACCTCGGGGGTCTGCTCGGCAGGCTCGATGTAGTAGTCCATTTGCCCTTTGAGCGGGGAGTCCGGATAGGTGGCGAGCCACTGCGCCCCCAGCGAGTTCTGGACCATGTACTTGACGATCCAGTTGGGCGTGAAGAGCTGGGTGGCGGCGGGGATGTCCTCGCTCTTCACCACCTTGCCGATGACTTGGTCCTTCTTCTCCGAGATGTAGAACTGGTAGAGCCAGCCGATGATCTCGATCTGCTGCCAGTCTTCCTCCGGGATGGCGGTGACCAGCTCGCGGATCAGGGAGTCGGTCTGGAGCAGGCGGTCCGGCAGCAGCAGCTCGGTCTCGTCGTCCACCGGCTCGAACAGGAAGGGCATGGCCTGGTGCAGGGCGCGGCACTGGGCCAGCAGCAGGTCCCGGTACAGGGCTTCGTCCTGGGTACCGTCCATCTTCAGCGCGATGACGCGCTCGCGGTCCAGGCCTGGCAGCTCGACGTGCTGGGCCTGCTCCAGGATCTCCGGCAACGCGCCGCCAGAGGGATGGCTCAGCACCCGGAAGCTGTGGTCCAGGTAGCCGTGCAGCTCCATGAAGCGGATCGCGGCAAAGCGGTTGAACCAGGTGTAAGCGGCGGCCTCCATGACCTGCTCGAAGCCGTGCTGTCGAATCCGCTCGACGAGGCGCTGCCGTTGGCGGCCGACGGTCTTCGGGTACGCCTGCCCGTCGATAAATACAAGCTCGCCCTCTTCCCGGTTGGGCTTGATCTCCTTGGCGGTCAGCCCGAAAGCAGCGGCGCGGCGGGTGACGGCGGCGATGAAGTCGCGGCGGGCCTTGGGGGCGTAGGTGTTGAGCTTGGTGGTTTGCACTGAAGAAGTGGTTAGTGGTTAGTGGTTAGTGGTTAGTGGTTAGTGGTTAGTGGGTTGATCGTTAGGGCTTCAGCAGGTCATCCACGGAGAGGCCGATGTCTTTGGCGATTTGCCGCAGAAGGATTGGCGACACATCGCGGCCCGGGTGGAAGGGCACGGTCGTACAGCGTCCGTCGGGATGACGGAACTGTTTGTGCGAGCCCTTTTGGCGAGCCTCTTCGAAGCCTAATGCCTCAAGCAACGCAACGACTTCTCGGGGCTTGAGGACTGGCAGCCTGCCCATCGCTACGCGACAACGATGGTCTGGGTACCGACGAACTCCGAGTCCAATAATGGAGGGCCGTCTTCCGACAACAGAGAGACTACCTCCTTGAGATTTTCGGCGAGTGCATCGAGCGTTTCCGCTTGGGAGTGGGCACCCGGGAAGCCGGGGATATACCCGACATACAGACCGGTGTCGGGGCACTTTTCGACGATCGCGGTGTAGTTTTGCATCAGGATGCTATCTCATTCGTTTTTGGCGCTTCCTTCGGGAGATAGGTGACGCCTGTGTGGCCTTCGAAAGTCATCTATTCGTACCGTTCCAGTCGATCGGTCCGGTCTCGGTAGTTGCTGGTATCGGCGCCTTTGGCGATTCCCCGCATCTGTGCCAGATCCGGGATGGGCACCAGTGAAATGATGTCGCCCTTGGTGATGACGGCAAACTTCTGGCCAGTCTGGAGGTGCAGCTCCTCGCGCACGGCCTTGGGGATCGAGAGCTGAAACTTGCTGGAAAGGGTGACGGAGGTCATGGCGTTGTCCAGTGGGGCGGAAGATCGATCGGTGATTAGTAAAATCTAGCACTCACCGAACGTCGATGCGATCGCCGGCGGCGATGATCTGCTCCAAGGCCTCACGCAGCGTGCTGAGGTCGGTCTAGGCAACGTCCGGCGTCACCAGCGCGGCGCCGCGAAGCTTGCTCAGGCGCTTGTCGAAGGTGTGCAGCGGGACATCGCGGGCGCGGCAGCCGGCCAGGATCAGGCAGTCGGCATAGTCGGCATTGGCGCCGCGGAACAGGTCCAGGGCGCGCTGGCAGCCGTCGGCGTCTTCCTGGACAAAGGCCTGATTCAGCGCCAGGTGATCCAGCGCCTCGACGATGGTCTGCTTGGACAGCCGGTAGCCGCTCTCCAGCACCCAGACTGTCTCCACCTGGACGACGGTGGGCACGAACACCTGGCGGGCCTCGCTTGCCAGCGACCGCGCCGCGGCCACCTGGCCGGGCTGCTCGGGGTCATCCGCCAGGATGCGCACGAGGACGTTGGTATCGACGGCGATCAACGGCCCGCCCGGTCCCGGATGACCTGGTCCATCTGATCCGTGGTGAGCGAGCGGTCGGGCTTGCAGATCCCGAAGGCGGCCTCGACCCGGTTTTCCTTGCGCACCAGCCGCACCTCGTCGCCCTCGACGACGAAGGCGACCCGGTCGCCGGGGTGCAGGCCGAGCCGCTTGCGCACGTCGGCGGGAATGGTGACCTGGCCTTTGCTGGTCAGCGTGGAGGTTTGCATGGGCCTACTCCCGGCAAGTAATACCTGGGGCTTAGTGTATTACCTCAGCAGGCGCTTGCAACAAGCGGCTCCATGCCATTACCGGACCTCGATGCGATCACCGTCGGCGATGGCCTTCTCCAGCGCGGTGCGCAGCTTGTCGAGGTAGGCGTCGACGTCGCCCTGGCTCTCCAGGTAGGGCTTGGGTGTGAGTGCCGCCGCCTGGATGACGCGCCGCGGCTTGACGTAGGGCTTGGATGGCTTGTCGTTGACGTCGCCGCCGGTGGCCTGTTTCTGCTGCGCCTTCGCCCAGGCCTCGATTCTGGCGAATGCCGCGTCGGCCAGGTCCACGGCGCTTGCCGCAGCCTGGGCGATGTGGGCGATGCTGGTCTGGGTCTCGATACGCGCCTTGAGCTGTTGCAGCGGATACAGGCACTGGTTGCGCAGATCGCCGCCGGCCTTGGCGTCGTCCAGCTCCACCTGGACCTTGGCGAGCTGGGCGTCGATGGCCGGGCGCACCTGGTCGCGGTGTTTTGCGACCAAGGCGTCGTTGACCTGCTCGATGGTCTGGATCAGGCCCTCAGCCTCCTTCACCAGGCCGTAGGGGGCCGGCGCGGTGAGGATCTCCTGGATGCGGGTCAGCGCCCTCGACGCGGTGTCGTCCTGATCCAGCCAACTCCGGTTCGGTTGGAAGCGGGCCTCGGCCTGGCGCAGCTTGTCCCAGGTCTGGCGTTGATGCTCAAAAAAGTTGCGCAGCTCGTGGACATCGTCGGAGAGGTCCAGCAGGTCGGCTCTTCGCTCCAGGAAGTTGCCGATCAGGCCAAAGCTCTCGGTCTCGGCCAGCAACTTGTTGATGACGCCGAGGGCGTCGGCGATGGGCTGGCTGCCGGGGTAGTTGCCGGTGTCGGCCAGGGTCTTGTAGCTGGTCAGATCGCCGCGCCAGCGGCCCAATTGCTCGCGCAGATGCGCATCCAGGGCGTCCTCGCCGTCCGGGGCGATGCTGCCGAAGACGTCCTTGGCCAGGTTGCGGGCCTCCTGCAGCTTGCCGCTGTCGACGGTCTTGCGCTTGACGACGGTGATGCGCCGCCACTTGCTCGGCGAGGTGATGGCCTCGAAGGCCTTGTCGAGGGCGAGCACGCCGCCGTCCATGACCAGGCTGATGTCGCCGCGGCGCACCAGGCGCGCCACCAGCAGCACCACCTCCCATTCCGGCCAGCCGTAGGGGCGGCGGCCGAAGCGCTCCTGCACCAGGTCTTCGAGCAGGATCTGGCGGTTGGCGCTGGCGGCCAGCTCGATGTATTGCGCCACCTCGTCGATGGCCTGCAGGTTGCCCTGGCCGGCCTCCAGCGAGAAGCCGAGGTCGTCCACGTCGGTGGCGCTGAGCACGGCCTTGATCTCGGCCTGGGGGTTGGCGGAGAGGTGGCTCAGGTAGCCGAGCTTATTGAAGCTGTTGCGGACCAGATAATTGAGCCCGTCGGCGACGGCGTTGGCCGCGGTGCCGGCCTTGGTCTGCAGGGGCTGCCCGGCGGCACAGCAGGCCGCCTCCTTGCAGAGCTGCTCCAGTTGGCGCACCAGGCGCTGGCGGCGCTCGCGGTTCTCCTCGTAGCGCTCGCGCAGGATGCGCTGCGTGGTGTGCGACGCCGTGCCGTCGTTCTTGCGCCCAACGTACTTGTCGGTCTGGATGTGGGTGCGGACCTCCCGCGCCAGGGTCTTGTCGTCGTCGAGCCGGATGATCAGCGCGCCGCCGTCGGCGGAGCTGTTCAGAATGCACCTGGCCTCGTCGTAGAGGGCGTAGTCGTCGGCCAGCGGCGTGATCACGGACAGCACCAGGTCGCCGTCGGTGCGAGTGCCGTGGGGGTGCAGGTCGCACAGGCGGGTCAGGCCGAAGTCCTTGTTGTTGTCCGGGAAGCGGTGCTTGCGCAGGCCCTTCAGCACGTCCTCGAAGAGCAGCTCGGCCAGGAACTTGATCTCCTCGGCGGGGCTCAGGTCCACGTCCTTGATCTCGCGGCTGACGTCGCGCTCCTCGTTGGTCAGAAAGAAGAAGTCCTCGCCGTTGCGCCCGACCAGGGTCTCCTTCTCCAGCCGCTGCAGGCTCGTCTCGATCTGCCGGCGCAGCGCCAGGCGGTCGGCGTCGATGCGGTCCACGAACAGCGTCACCAGATTGTCGACGTTGCCGCGGATCTCGTCGACATAGCGGATCAGGAACAGGGTCTTCAGCACCAGCACGTCGAAGGGGTCGAGCTTGTCGTTGCCTTCGGCGTTGTCGATGGTGGACTTGACGATGCCTTCGAGGAAGCTCTCGATGGCCGGGTAGAAGCGATGCAGCGGCACCAGCACGCCGGTGTCGCTGTCGGCGAGCTGGACGGCGGCGGCCTGGAAGGCATCCAGCATGGAGCGCTCACCGCGGGCCAGGTGCAGGCCGGTGACGCCGTGGCGGCGGATGGCCTCGAAGACCTTCTGCACCAGTTGAAACTGGTAGGGCGCAAACGGGTAGACGTTGGCGAAGTCCTGGGCGTCGGCATAGGGCTTGAAGGTCATGCCGACGTTGCTGAAGCTGAGCTGGTTCTTGAGGATGTCCGCACTGGCGCCGTAGAGGTCCGCCAGCTCGGCGTGGGCGGCCTCGGTCTTGGCCAGCAGGCGCTTTTGGATGACCTCGTCGACGTTGCCGCTGGACAGCGACAGCCGGGTCTTGAAGCGGCCCTGGATCTTGGAGAAGTCATTGGCGCGGGAGGCGCGGACCTCGCCGATGATGGCGTCGATGTCCTCTTGGGAGGTGACCACCACCCAGGCGCGGCCGCCGCAGGCGGTGCCGAGGTTCTCGGCGATGGTCTGCAGGCTCAGCATCAGGTGGGTGTCCTGGCCGATGAACTGGCCGACCTCGTCCACCAGGAAGACGATGCGCTGCTCGGGGCCGCGGCTGTCGAGGTAGTCCCGTACCCAGCCGGCAAAGTTCTCGACGGTGAGCAGCGAGTTGAAGTCCTCTTCGGCGCTGTCGAGCCAGGCGCGGGCACCCTCCGGGCTCTTGCCGAGGGCGTCGGCGAGGGCCTGCACGATCTCGTCGAGGTAGAAGCCGTAGCCGTCGCGCTCCTGCTCCCAGGCGACACCGGCCACGGCGTGGAAGGCGGCCTTGAAGTCCGCGAGCTTGCCGAGGCCGTCAAGCCGGCGCTCCATGTCGGCGACGTGGGGATAATCGCCGCTGTAGCCGAGCTTCTCGTTGAAGACCTTGAGGAACACGCGCAGGATGGCGTCGCGCCCGCTGCTGCTGTCGGCCTTGCTGTCGATGTTGAACAGGATCACGTCGGCGCCGGTGCCGACGGCCCGCTTGATATCGCCGGCGAGCATGGCGTCCTGGATCTTGCCGTCGAAGAAGTCGATGGCCCGGCGTGTCTGGCCCTGGTAGCTGATCTCGCGGTTCTCAAGCAGATAGGAGAGGATCTTCAGGAAGTGCGACTTGCCGGAGCCGAAGAAGCCGGAGATCCACACCCCGATGAGGCCGAGGATGTGCGGGTCGCCGGCGTTGTCCAGGGCGTCGAGAAAGGCGCCGAAGAAGCGGCGGAAGTGGTCGTCCAGCTCCTTGGTGACGACGTATTCGTCCAGCTCCTGCCAGACCGAGGCGGCGTCGTCCTGATCGGCCTTGATGACGCCGTTGATGGGGCGGTCGACCGGCTTGGTGAAGAGGTCCTTGATGAGCATTGGCTTGGAGAAGTGGATAGTGGGAAGCGGGAAGTGGATAGTGGATAGTGGTTAGTTGAGACTCGCAAATGGACCGCCGGGATCGTCTTCTTCTCTATTCTCTATTCACTATTCACTATTCACTATTCACTAACAACTATCCACTACCAACTATCCACTAATCTAAACGCGCGGTAGTAGGGTTTGTCCGGCAGCAGGCCGAACAGGCGCAGCGACTGGCCGTCGTACACGCCAGGATAGAAGAGTACCAGCGGTGTGCTGCCCATGCGATGGTGCAGGTTGTTGAGCAGGTTGTGGGTGCGCAGCAGCGGGTAGGCGCTGCCGACGCCGGAGACGAGCACTAGATCCCGGTTGGCGGGGTCGACCTGGTCGGCGAGCACCGCGGCCAGCTTGGCGGCATCGAGCGGTGCGGCCAGGGCCTTGCGCAGGGCCTCGTCGCCCGCCTGCCGCTGCTTCTGCAGGGCCTTGTCGTAGAACCCCCGCGCCTTGAGGTGCTCGACCATCAGCGAGAACAGGTTGACGTGCACGACGCGCAGGCCGGGTCTGCGCTTGGGGAGCTGCTCCAGCAGGAAGCCGATGTGCTCGCGCACGGCAAGCTCGCGCTCGGGCGGATAGTCGAAGGCGTAGAACGGGATCTCGTTGCCGAGACCGCGGCCGCGCAGGAAGTCGTCGGACGTGAGCCGGTCGAGAATCTTGTCCAGCCGCTGCTCAAAGTCCGTGCTCATCGTGTCTCCTCCGGGCTGCCGACCTGGATGCAGCGCAGGGCGTAGTGCTGGCCGGCGTCCTTCAGGGCACTGATGACCTCGGGGGAGATCTGCAGCGAGGTGAGCTCGTGGCGGCGGCCACCGTTCAGATAGCCCGCTTCTGCCATCATGCTGAACACGCGCCGGCGCAGCGAAAGCTCAGTCGCCGGCGCCCACGTCGGTATCGCCGCATCGCGGCCCTGGCAGTCCTCGACGTAGGCATCCCAGTGCTGCGGCTTGAGCACAGGCTCGAACCTCCGATACAGGTCGCGGACCACTAGGTCGAGGAAGTCGCCGAACAGCGGGGAGTAGTTGATCACACCGGCCAGCACGGCATGGGTCGCCGCGGGCCTGGAGCCGTCGCGGATGACCCCCCAGAGCGCCGGAGGCAGCGTCTTGAGGCGGCCGCGGATCAGCGTTGCTTTGGTGGCGGCCGTGCTCACCGAGCGCTTGGCGAGGACGTTGTCGACCTCGATCGCCTGCCGCCAGCCGTTGGCATCCGCACCCGCCAGCAGAAGATCGGCGACGATGCGGCTCTCCGGCACCATCAGCCCACCACGCGTGAAGTTGGCCTTGTAGCGTCCTGCGTCAAGCATCGCTCAAGAGAGGTTCACGGGTCAGAGACGGATCACGGCTTTGTTGAGCGCGGATGATACGCGGAACAAAGGGCCCATCGCTGCTGGGCGTCGGTTCGCGGGGTCAGCCGCCCGCGCCAGACCCAGCCGCGCGCCCAGCCAGAACCAGATCCAGCCGCCCTTGGCTTTCTTCGACGGCTCCTAGTCCTCCGGTGCGTCTTTCGGTTCATCCTGCTGCTCCGTCAGCTCCAAAACAGAAGAGCATCGTGATCAACGCAAGCGGGCGCTCTTCGCGGGAACCCCTGACCGCCGGGCAACGAGTCACTTTAGAGCGCCGGCGCCGACTAGAAGCGCACATTGAGGACACTGAGCTGGCGGACGTGACCGGTGAGGTGTGGGAGCGTTGATATGCGGCGGGACTTGGACTGGCGCCTCGGAAACGGAGACCCAACGGTGTGCGGGAAACGCTAGATAACGATCCAAACGCTCGAGCTCGAACGTTCGACTATCCGTGGCCGACCCGGCCGGCATCACGGACAACGCCGAGCTGACCCAACACGGATTGCCTGGTGCCGCCCTTGATTGCGGGTCAGTCGCACCGGTTGTCTCCGGGTCGAGACGTGCGTCCCGACGCCGGTGCAGTTGGAAGGTCGCCGGCTCGACGCCGACTGGTCCGGCAATCGCGCTGCGGCGCCGGGGGCGGGGTCGTCAGGGTCCACTTGCCTGGGCTTGCACTCTGGCCATATCGTGCCGCGGCTTATCGCTCATGCCGTCAGCTCTCCAGCCAGAAGGTCACCGGGCCGTCATTGGTGAGGCGCACCTGCATGTCGGCGCCGAAGCGCCCGGTGGCCACGGGCTCGTGCGCCGCTCGGGCACGGGCCGCAAGGTGATCGAACAGCCGCTCCCCGTCCGCGGGCGCCGCGGCGGACGTGAAGCTGGCGCGGGTGCCCTTTTTGGTGTCCGCGGCCAGCGTGAACTGCGGCACCAGCAGCAGGCCGCCGCCGGTGTCCCTGACGCTGAGATTCATCCGGCCGGCATCGTCGGGGAAGACCCGGTAGCCCAGCAGGCGCTCCAGCAGGCGCTGGGCGCGGGCTTCGTCGTCGTGCTTCTGCACGCCCACCAGTACCAGCAGGCCGCGGTCGATGGCGCCGACGACGGCGTTGTCAACCGCCACGCTGGCCTGGCTCACCCGCTGTAGCAGGCCGATCATCCCTGACCCGCAAGGCGTTGAGCGAAGTGCTGGGTGGCCTCCACCAGGGCCGCGGCGATGCCGGGCTCGAAGGCGGCATGGCCGGCATCGGCGATGATGCGGAAATCCGCCTTCGGCCACGCCTGGTGCAGCTCCCAGGCGGAGCGGACCGGGCAGATGGCATCGTAGCGCCCGTGCACGATGACGCCCGGGATGTCGGCGAGCCGCTGGGCGTCCCGCAGCAGCTGCTCCGGCGCCAGGAAGGCGTCGTTGACGAAGTAATGCGACTCGATGCGCGCCAGGCTGAGCGCCAGGCGCTCGTCGGCGAAGGCGCTGCGCACGCCGGCGTCCGGCAGCAGGGTCGCGCAGCGCCCCTCCCACACGGACCAGGCGTGGGCGGCGCGGCGCATGATGGCGTCGTCGTCGCCGGTGAGGCGGCGGTGATAGGCGTGCACCAGGTCGCTGCGCTCGGCCTCCGGGATGGGGGCCAGGAAATCCTGCCAGTAGTCCGGGAACAGCAGGCTCGCGCCATGCTGGTAGAACCACTGGATCTCCCAGGGCCGGCACAGGAAGATGCCGCGCAGCACCAGGGCCGTGACCCGCTGCGGGTGCGCCTCGGCATAGGCCAGCGCCAGGGTCGAGCCCCAGGAGCCGCCGAACACCAGCCAGCGCTCGATGCCAAGCTGCGTGCGGATACGCTCCATGTCCGCCACCAGGTCCCAGGTGGTGTTGTGCTCGAGGCCGGCGTGCGGCGTGGAGCGCCCGCTGCCGCGCTGATCGAAGAGCACCAGGCGCCAGCGCGAGGGATCGAAGAAGCGCCTATGGGTCGGCCCACAGCCGGCGCCGGGGCCGCCGTGGAGAAACACCGCCGGCAGCCCGTCGGGGCTGCCGCACTCTTCCACATAAATCTCATGACCCGCGCCCACCTCCAGGCGATGCTGGGCGTAGGGCTCGACGGGCGGGAACAGGGGGTCGGAGCGGGAGGCGTCTTGCATGCTGGGACCTAGGGCTCGGCGGGGATCTAGGGGAGCTGGAGCGGGAGCTGCAACGGACCCGGCAGCAGCGTGTACGACCCTTCGGCGCAGTGTAATCCAATTCCTACATGGATTAATGGTAATAAACCACAAAAAGCCGCTGGCAATTGCGCCAAACTATAACCGTCGCCAGCACGGAAGCAAGGGCACGGACGCGGCGGCACGGAAGCACAGGCAGGGATGCAACCGCAAGGATGATCCGACACGGCACCCGTCGGACGGAGCCGCCGCACGGATACACAGCCCTTAGACCCACTCAACCATCGGCGACGTCGGCCCCCGGCAGGGATGCACCGGGGGCCTTTTTTTTGTGCATGCAGCCGGTGCGGTGTCCGACCTCAAGCGCCGGTGAGCGCCGCCAGGCTGGTCACCGGCGGCTCGCAATGGGTGCCGCGGCAGCGGTAGGCCAGCCCACCGGTCTCGCCCGGTGCCATGGCGCCGAGGTTGCCCGGGAGGCTCGGCGCCGTGCTCGGGATCGCCAGCACCAACCGCCGGGGCTGGTAGCCCTGCTGGGCTGCGGCCTGCCAGGAGCCGAGCGCCGGCGGCTCGGCGCGGATGACGATGGTCTCCGGCGGAGTGTGATACTCGTCGAGCGCCGCCAACAGCGTGGCATGGGCATAGGGCACCCGGCGCATGGGCTCCGCGGCAAAGCGCAGGGTCGCCGCCGCCGCCTCCAGATAGCGCGGCTCGCCGAGCAGATGCCCCAGGCGCTGCAGGGCATGGGCCGCGACGCCGTTGCCGGAGGGAATGGACTCGTCCCCCAGCGGCTTGGGGCGGCTGATAAGCGCCTCGTGGTCGGCGGCGGTGAAGAAGAAGGCGCCTTGCTCGGCATCGAAGAACTGCGCAAGCAGCACCTCGGCCAGGGCCACGGCCCAATCCAGATCCGTGCGGCGCCAGCGTACTTGCAGCAGCTCCAGCAGCGCATCCAGCAGCAGCGCATGGTCGTCCAGGTAGGCGTTGAGATGCGCCTTGCCGTCTTTGTAAGTGGCGAGCAACCGCCCCTCGTGCCAGAGCCTGGTATGGATGAAGTCCAAGGCGCGGTCGGCGGAGTCCAGCAGATCGGGGCGGTCCAGGGTGCGGGCGGCGCGCGCCATGCCCTTGATCATCAGGGCATTCCAGCTGGTGAGGACCTTGTCATCGCGGTCCGGGCGCACGCGTTTGGCGCGCGCGGCCAGCAGCTTGGCCTTGGCCGATGCCAACAGGGCACCCGCCCCGGCCGCATCCAGCCCCTGCGCCGCCGCGACTTCCTCCGGCGTGCAGTACTGGTGCAGGTGCCAGCGGCCTTCGAAGTTCGGCGGGCGGTCCAGGCCGAATACCGGCGTCATGAAAGCCAGCTCGTCCGGCTCCAAGAGCGCGGCGATCTCATCCTTGTCCCAGACGTAGAAACGCCCCTCTTCGCCTTCGCTGTCGGCGTCCAGGCTGCTGTAGTAGCCGCCCTCGGGACTCTGCATCTCGGCCATGGCCCAATCGGCGGTCGCGGCGGCGGCATCGCGAAAGACGCGCTCGCCGGTGATTTGCCAGGCATCGCAGCACAGCGCCAGCAGCGGGCCGTTGTCGTAGAGCATCTTTTCGAAGTGCGGGATCATCCAGTGATCGTCGACGCTGTAGCGGCAGAAGCCGCCGGCGAGCTGATCGTTCATGCCGCCGCGCACCATGCGCTCCAGCGTGAAGCGGGCCATGTGCAGCGCCTGCTCGTCCGGATTCCCGTCGGCGGCCGTCGCCGCCCAGTGCCGCAGCAGCAGCTCCAGGTTGGTGGGATGCGGAAACTTGGGCGCCGAGCCGAAGCCTCCGCGCTCGGCATCGAAGCCGGCGGCCAGCTGGCGGCGGGCGCCCTCCAGGGGCCCGGTATCCGGCACCGCGGCGTCGGCCTCCGGCTCCAGCGACGCGAGCGCTTCCATGAGCGAGTCGTTCTGTTGGCGGATGGCATCGCCCTGCTCGCGGTAGGCCCGCTCGATGCTCGCCAACAGCTGGGTGAAGGCGGGCAGCCCATGGCGCTGCGCCTTGGGGAAATAGGTGCCGGCGAAGAACGGCTTCTGGTCCTCCGGGGTCAGGAACACCGTCAGCGGCCAGCCGCCGGGGCGGCGCGCCAGCAGCTGGTGGGCGGTCTGGTAGATGCGGTCCAGGTCCGGGCGCTCTTCGCGGTCCACCTTGATGTTGACGAAGAGCCGGTTCATGACCGCTGCGGTATCCGGGTCCTCGAAGGACTCGTGCGCCATTACATGGCACCAGTGGCAGGCGGAATAACCGATGGACAGCAGAATGGGCTTGTCCTGCTCCCGGGCGAGATCCAGCGCCTCCTCGCACCAGGGCCACCAGTCCACTGGGTTGGTCGCGTGCTGCTGCAGATAGGGGCTGGTGGTCTCGGCGAGGCGGTTGCTGGCGGTGGCGTCGGTCATGATGGAGAGCCGTGCACTTGCGAGTGTGAGCCCGGACCATGACGGCAAGGCCGCCGCTTTTCCAATCGGATACGTGCTCCGCCGCCTGGTCCGATCACTGATTCGAAGCCTGACCGTCGTCGGCTCCAGACGGCGGCCGGCGGCGGGGTCATGGCCGCTACCCGCCCGCGTCAGGTTTCGGGATCCAACGCCAAGCGCTGGTTACGGCGGGCCAGGTTGCACTGCACCGTCACCTTCAGGGTGCCTGCGGTACCGCCCTTGGTGACATAGGGCACGCCGGCGTCGCCACCGAGACTGACGCCGAACTCCAGGGTGACCCGCTCGAGCTCGGCGTCCACGTCTCGCAGCGCCCCAACAGACCCTTCCACGAAGCCGCGCAGCGTCTCCTGGACGCGGCCGAGGTCGGCGCGCCAGGCGCCATCACGGCCGGTGCGCTGATAGCCCATGGCGCCAACCGCCGAGCGCGGCACCGATATTTCCTCGTCCGTCTCCACCAGGACGGTGCGACCTTGGTCCAGCTCCAGTTCGATCAGTTTTGCCATATTCAAAAGCCGTGATGCTCGCGTACCCGATGCGCGGCAGTGTAACTGAAGCGCCCTCGCGGGGCGGGGGCCGCACCGCTGCCGCCGCGCCCAGTCTTGTCGAGAGCGCAGGTGACGGCGGCTGCGCCGAACCGCTGCCGGGTTTTGTTGACCGGGCGCAACTCTAAGGCGACTCGTTGGCGGCGGTTGCTCCATATCAGCGCACTTCCCGGCGCAGCGTCCGATGCTAATCGGGTAGACATCCGGCCCATGCAGACTCCGCGTGGGTCCGCCGGGGAGCCAAAAGTATGACAGCCAGCCATCAGACGCCGCGGGCGCATCACGCGCCGACCACCACCGCCGCAGCGCCTCGCCGAACGCATGCGCCGCCCCATGCCGGCGCCTGGATCGCCATCGCCCAAGGCAGCGGCTGGCGGCGGCGCGCCGAGTCTCTGCGCACCGGCCTGGCGTTGGTGCTGGTGTTGGTGTTGGCGCCGCTCGGCGTCTTGCTGCTCACGCCGATGGCCGGGGCCGATGCCGGCAGCTGGCCGACGCCGCCGGCAAGCGACGCACCCAGGCCGCAGGTCTCGGGTCCACTGTCGGGCGGCACCGCGGACCACATCAAGTTCGAGGAGCTGCAAGGGCCCTTCGCCAACGGCTCGGAAGTTACACAAGCCTGTCTCGGCTGCCACACCGAGACCGGCGAGCACTTCATGCAGAACATCCACTGGACCTGGTCCTATACGAACCCGAACACCGGCCAGCAGCTGGGCAAGAAGTACCTGATCAACAACTTCTGCACCAATGCCCGCGGCAACGAAGGCATGTGCGCCCAGTGCCACGCGGGCTACGGGTGGAAGGACGAGTCCTTCGACTTCACGGATGAATCCAAGATCGACTGTCTGGTCTGCCACGAGACCACGGGCACCTACTACAAGACGCCCAACTCCCAGGGCAGCCCGGCGTGCAGCGTGATGTTCGAGGGCAAGCCGCCCATCGATCTGGCCGCCGCGGCGCAGAGCGTGGACCTGCCGCAGCGGGCCAACTGCGGCGCCTGCCACTTCATGGGCGGGGGCGGCGACAACGTCAAGCACGGGGATCTGTCCTCGGCGCTGAAGGAGCCGCCGCGCACGCTGGATGTGCACATGGGCGTCGACGGGCTCAACTTCGCCTGCACCGCCTGCCATGTGACCAACAAGCACATCTGGGCCGGCAGCCGCTACAACGTCGTCGCAAAGGACACCGAGGGCACCGGGCTGCCGGGGCAGCGCACCGATGTCGCCACCTGCGAGTCCTGCCATGGCCTGGCGCCGCATCCGGTGGACTCCCTCGCCGGCTTCAAGCTCAACGACCATGTCCAGAGCGTCGCCTGCCAGACCTGTCACATCCCGGAATTCGCCCGCGGTGGCGTGGCCACCATCGTCGACTGGGACTGGCGCACCGCCGGCAAGACCCGCGACGGCGAGGGCTATCATGACGAAGGCTACATCCAGGGCAACGGCGAGCACCGCTACACCTACAAGTCCATCAAAGGCGATTTCACCTACGACGAGGACGTCGTCCCCGAGTACGCCTGGTTCGACGGCCAGATGGTCTACACCACCATCGACACCGAATTCGACCCGGAGGCCGAGATCATCGAGATCAACGGCTTCAGCGGCTCGCGGGAGGATGGCGCATCGCGCATCTGGCCCTTCAAGCGCATGCACACCTGGCAGCCCTATGACAAGGGCCACGGCACCCTGGTGTATACGCACCTCTGGGGCGAGGACGACGCCGCCTACTGGGGCAACTACGACATGGCCGCTGCCATCGAGAAGGGCATGGCGGACTTCGGGCTGGACTACTCCGGCGACTACGGTTTCATCGAGACCCTGTCCTGGTGGCCCATCACCCACATGGTGGCGCCCAAGGAGCAGGCGCTCGGCTGCGGCGATTGCCACACGCCCGGCAACAGCCGGCTGGCGTCGGTGGAGGGCATTTACCTGCCGGGGCGTGATCGCAACCCCTGGCTGGACGGCATCGGCACCATCCTGGTGTTCGGCACCCTCGTCGGCATCCTGATCCACGCCCTGGTCCGCATCTTCTCCAAGCCCAAGGAGGCGCAGCACTGATGGCCCTGTACCGCGTCAAGATCTTCAGCCTGTTCGAGCGCTTCTGGCACTGGTCGCAGATGCTGCTCATCGTGCTGCTGCTCGTCACCGGCTTCGGCCTGCACGGCTTCCATGAGCTGTTCAGCTTCGAGGACGCCGTGACCCTGCACACCGGGGCCGCGCTGACCCTGCTGGTGCTCTGGGCCTTCGGCACCTTTTGGCTGTTCACCACCCGCAGCTGGCGGCACTTCATCCCGACGGCCCACGGCATGTGGGGCGTGCTGCGCTACTACAGCTTCGGCATCTTCAAGGGCGAGCGCCATCCCTACCGCAAGGCCTACTGGCGCAAGCACAACCCCTTGCAGGCGCTGGCCTACACCATGCTGAAGCTGGTGCTCTTCCCGGCCATCTGGATCACCGGGCTGATCTATCTCTTCTACTTCGCCTGGCGCGACCTGCCCGATGCCACCGCCTACCTCACCGGTGTCGCACTGATCCACACCGCCGCCGCCTTCGCCATCCTCGCCTTCGTCTTCATCCACGTCTACATGCTCACCACGGGCCATTCCTTCCGCGAGCATGTGATGCCCATGATCACCGGCTTCGATGAGGTGGAGCTGACGCCGGAGGAAGAGGCCTATCTGCGCAAGGACCAGCCTGAGGATATTCGCTAGACCCTCGCCTTCGGCACCTGGACAACGCGCGCAACAAAGACAACGGCCGCCGGCTGATACGGCGCCCAGGGTGGATCAGCGCAGCGCCTGCACCACCCGGCGCTGCCCTGTGTCGGCATCAGCTGTCCGGCGGCGCCTGCTCGTCCGGGTCCTGTCCGAGCGTCCGCAGCCTCGCCGCAAGCTCCTCGGCGCGGCGGCGTTGCTGCTCGGCCTCGCGCTCGGCGGCCTGAGCGCGGACCCGCTCGGTCTCCGCGCGCAGCCGCTCGCTCTCGGCGCGCTCACGGTCGGCGCGCCAGCCGGCCAGCACGAAGTCGGCGTAGACCGGATCATCGCGCAGGGCCTCGTCGGCGGGTTGGGCGAGGAGGTCGGCGAGCCGGAAGCGAAAGCCGGGCAGCACGCGGGAATGGATGATGCCGTCCTGCGGCGGGATCGGCTCGTACAGGCCACTGTCATTGCGGCTGTAGAAGGCCCGGCGCTCGGGGTCGGCGTGCAGGATGTAATACTCGGGCACACCGCCTGCGGCATATTCGCCGTGCTTTTGCACCCTGTCGCGGTGGATGTGCGCCGGCTTGGTGGTGGAAAGGGCCTCGATGCAGAGGTCATAGACGCCGTGATAGGCGACGTCCACCGGCAGCAGTACGCCCGGATTGTCGTTGCGCACCACGGCCAGGTCGGGCTTGCGGATCACCACCTTGTTCGGCAGGGACAGCCGAAAGCCCATCTCCAAGCCCACCAGCTTGCCGAGCGGTTTGGCCTGCAGGAAGGTGTCGAGCAGCCGCAGCAGCCAGACATAGATGCAGTAGGTCTCGAAGTCCGACACCGGCTTCTCCTCCAGCACGCCGTCATTCCATTCGTACTGGATATCGGCTTCCAGGTAGTACCGGGTCCAATAGGTCTCCTCCGAGACGCGTTTGCCGGCCTCGGAGCGGGGCTCTATCGGCCCCGCGGGCTCGGCGGCCGGTGCGTCGGTCTGCCGCAGCGGCGCCGACTCGGCGCTGACGGGCTGGGTCATGGCGAGGCTCCGGTCTGAAGGGGGTTGTCGCGTGTAGACCAAACCTAGCACGCACCGCAACCGATCCAAAGGGCTTGTCCCGCTGCCCTGCTCCGGCGTGGAAGCCGGGCCCGACGCTCCGGCGTCGCGCAATCGGCGCCGCAAAGCCTCGAGACATGCACCGCTGGAACGCTATGCGGACACCCCGCGCTAGCGCGCGGGAGCGAGGCGGGCACAAACTAGCGCGCGGGCGCCGGATGCGGCAGCCAACCACCTCATAAATCGGTTTAAAAATTCTGCCTAAGCCGTTATAAAGCAGCCAATCGAGTGCACGACAGCATGCCCCGCCCCAAGGACGGCACCACAGTTCAACCCGCTGGCGGCGAGCAGCCGGGGGGACCGATTGGACCCCGCACCCGTGAGAGCCTCGCCGCCACCCCACGAGGTGACCGAGCCATGCGCAGATTGCTGCTGATCGCCCTGACGGCCGGCATCGCCGGCGCCACGCCGCCCGGCGGGCAGGAAACATCCGGCGGCGCGGCCCTGTCCAGAGTGGCCAGCGTCCAGCAGATGGTCGCAAGCGCGTCCGTCTCCGGCAAGCCGGGGCGCCCGTCCGCCGAGCCCGTCGCGCTGCTCGGTGAGACCATCCCGCCCGGCAGCACCCGCAGGCTCGCCTGGGCGGGCACCGAGCAGTTCGAGGGCGTCGGCATCGACACGCCCGTGCTGGTCGCCCACGGTGCCGACCCGGGTCCGGTCCTCTGCCTCACCGGCGCGGTGCACGGCGACGAGCTGAACGGCATCGAGATCGTGCGCCGCGTGCTCGGTCAGCTGGAGCCCGGGGCGCTCGCCGGCACCGTCATCGGCGTGCCCATCGTCAACATCCAGGCCTTCCGCGACGGCAGCCGCTACCTGCCGGACCGCCGCGACCTCAACCGCCATTTCCCGGGCTCCCCCGGCGGCTCGGCGGCCTCGCGCATCGCGCATTCGTTGTTCACCCGGGTGGTCCGGCACTGCGATGCGCTGGTCGATCTGCACACGGGCTCCTTCGAGCGCATCAATCTACCGCAGCTGCGGGCCGAGCTGAGCCACGCGGGCGTCACCGCGCTCGCCAGAGGCTTCGGCGCCACCGTGATCGTCAACAGCCAGCCGCGGGAGGGCACGTTGCGCGCGGCCGCGACCGGCGCGGGCATCCCCACCGTCACCTTCGAGGCCGGCGGGCCGGCGCAGCTGGAGCCCGAGCAGATCACGCACGGCGTGCGCGGCATCCGCGCCCTGCTGGATACCCTCGGCATGGTCGCGCAGACACGGCCCTGGAGGGACCACGAAGCGACCTATGTCGACTCATCCTGGGTCCGCGCCGACCGCGGCGGCATCCTGATGACCGCAGTGGACCTCGGCAGCGAGGTCCGGCAGGGCGACCTCCTCGGCCGCCTCATCGACCCCATCACCAACAAAACGACCCCCATCCGGGCCCCCAGCGACGGTCGCGTCATCGGCATGGCCCGCAATCAGGTCCTGATGCCGGGCTTCGCCGCCTACCACCTGGGGCGGCAGGGGCAGGGCCCGGATGACCGGCTGGCCCCGCCGATGCCGGACAACGAATTCTCGGATACCTCGGAGTAACGAGCCCGCCCTGTTCCAGGGACAGCGTCCAAGGAATCCAGGGGGCCAAGGAGTCCAGGGGCAGCGCAACCCGACATGCGCCTCAGGCAGCCCGCGGATCGCCGCTTGTCCGGCGCCAACACTGTCTGGCTCTGAGGCCCGCAGAATGGGCAAACATTCGAATCCCGCTCCGCAACGGCGGCTCGCAGGTCGGGTGAGCGATCACGTCACCCGACAAACAGCCGATGCGCAATCCGGGTTACGGCTTCCGCTCATCCGAGTGCACAGGGACAATACGCAGGTACGCCAACCGCCCGCAGCGAGAGAGCCATTCCATGCAGCAACCGACGGCCGCCAAAGCCGACTCCGCATCATCCCCGACAGCCGCCAAGGCACCAGGCAGCACGCAGGCCGCCAGCCTCGCGGTGCGCCTGCGCAGCATCGCTTTTGTGATTCTGTCCAGTCTGCTCGCCGTGGTGCACGCGCCGCTGGTGTTCCTGGTCGCGCCCTTCCTGAGCTTCGAGCAGCGCTACCGCTTCGTGAACATCTGGAGCGTCGTGATCATGTGGCTGCTGCGCCACTTGAACGGCGTGCGCATCCAGGTGGAGGGCCGGGAGCACATCCCCGAGGACCGTGGCGTGGTCGTGATGGCCAATCACCAAAGCCCTTGGGAGACCTTTTACCTGCAGATTCTCGTCTCGCCGCAGGCGACCATTCTCAAGAAAGAGCTGCTCTGGATTCCGTTCTTCGGCTGGGGCCTGGCCCTGCTGAAGCCCATCGCCATCAATCGGTCAATGGGCTCCCAGGCACTGAAGACCATCCTGCGCGAGGGCGCGGCGCGGCTCGCAGACGGCATCAGTGTGATGATTTTCCCGGAGGGCACCCGCCAGCCGCCGGGCACCATCGGGCACTTCAATTCCGGCGGCGCGATGCTCGCCACCCGCGCCGGGGCCGAGGTGCTGCCGGTGGCGCACAACAGCGGCGACTGCTGGCCGGGGCGCTCCATCATGCGCTACCCAGGCACCATCCGGATGGTGATCGGCGAGCCGATCCCGTCCAATGGCAAGTCCACCAAGGCCCTCAACGCCGAGGTGGAGCAATGGATCCATGCCCATTACCCGGGGGAGCTGGCGGCGCCCATCGGCTGAGCCTATCGGTTGGTTGAGCCCCAGGCACCGATGATCCCCGGCGCGCGGTCGATGTCAGTCAGCGGTGGGCGGTGGGCCGGGTATCCATGCGGAGCGCATCGCAAGCAGTCAAGATGCCTTTCTCGACGCCTCGGGCGAGCCATCCGACCGGCTGCTGCGAGCGGCCCCTAAGGTACAGGCGGCTTCTTTTGCGCATCCCCGCGCAGGCGCTGCCGTGCTCGCTGGACCTCGTCGAGGGTGGCGGCCAGGCTTTACACGTGATGACCGATCTCGTCAGCCGGCGGCCGTCTTTAGCCGAGCCTCATCCTCGTCCTGGGCCTGCGCTTCCAGCTCGGCCTGGTAGGCGGCATTGACGCGGTCGCGCAGCTCCTTGCCGGGCTTGAAGTGCGGCACGTACTTGCCGGCGAGGGCAACGGAATCGCCCGTCTTGGGGTTGCGGCCGATGCGCGGCGGGCGGTAGTGGAGCGAGAAGCTGCCGAAGCCGCGGATCTCGATGCGCTCGCCGGCGGCGAGGGCGGCGCTCATCTGCTCCAGGATGCAGCGCACGGCGAGCTCGACGTCCTTACAGGCGAGATGGCTTTGCTGTTCGGCCAGGATCTCGATGAGCTCGGATTTCATCATGGTGGATCACCCCGAAATAGCTGGGCAGGTTCGACCCTGCCGCCGGCCTGAAGCGAGCCGGCGGCAGGGCTGTGCGCGCGGGAGGCAGGCCGGCACGTGCCCTTGAGCAACGCGCCGGCAGCGGCTCAGTCCTCCTCCTTCGCGGCCTCCTCCATCTGCTGCTTGAGGATGTCGCCGAGGGTGGCGGTGCCGGCCTGGGCCTCGCGGGCATAGCCCTTGATGGCGGCCTGCTCGTCGGCCATGTCCTTCGCCTTGACGGATAGGGAGATGGTGCGGTTCTTACGGTCCACGCCCATGAACTTGGCCTCCAGCTCCTCGCCGGGCTTGAGCACCTGCCGGGCGTCTTCGACGCGGTCGCGGGAGATCTCCGAGGCGCGCAGATAGCCCTCGACACCCTCGCCGAGGTCGACGGTGGCACCCTTGGCGTCCACGTCGGTGATGGTGCCCTTGACGATGCTGCCCTTCTCGTTCAGCGCGACGAAGCTGGAGAAGGGATCCTTGTCCAACTGCTTGACGCCGAGGGAGATGCGCTCGCGCTCCGGGTCCACCGACAGCACCACCGTCTCCACTTCGTCGCCCTTCTTGAAGCGGCGCAGGGCCTCCTCGCCGGACTCATCCCAAGAGATGTCGGAGAGGTGCACCAGGCCGTCGATGCCGCCTTCCAGGCCGATGAAGATGCCGAAGTCCGTGATGGACTTGATCTGGCCGCTGACCCGGTCGCCCTTCTTGTAGGTGGCCGAGAACTCGTCCCAGGGGTTCGACTGGCACTGCTTGATGCCGAGCGAGATGCGCCGGCGCTCCTCGTCGATGTCGAGGATCATCACCTCCACCTCGTCCCCCAAGGCGACCACCTTGGTGGGATGGACGTTCTTGTTGGTCCAGTCCATCTCGGAGACGTGGACCAGGCCCTCGACGCCTTCTTCGATCTCCACGAAGCAGCCGTAGTCGGCGATATTGGTGACCTTGCCGAAGACGCGGGTGCCTTCCGGGTAGCGCCGGGAGATATTGACCCAGGGGTCCTCGCCCATCTGCTTCAGGCCCAGGGAGACACGCTGGCGCTCGCGGTCGAACTTGAGCACCTTGACCATGATCTCCTGGCCGATCTCCACCACCTCGGAGGGGTGCTTGACCCGGCGCCAGGCCATGTCGGTGATATGCAGCAAGCCGTCGATGCCGCCCAGGTCCAGGAAGGCGCCGTAGTCGGTGAGGTTCTTCACCACGCCCTTGAGCTCCAGGCCTTCTTCGAGCTTCTCCAGCAGGGCCTCGCGCTCGGCGCTGTATTCCTCTTCCACCACGGCGCGGCGGGAGACGACGACGTTGTTGCGCCGGCGGTCCAGCTTGATGACCTTGAACTCCAGCTCCTTGCCTTCGAGGTAGGTGGTGTCGCGCACCGGGCGCACGTCTACCAGTGAGCCAGGCAGGAAGGCGCGGACATTGCCGAGCTCGACGGTGAAGCCGCCCTTCACCTTGCCGTTGATCATGCCCTTGACGGTGTCGCCGTCTTCGAAGGCCTGCTCCAGCTTGTCCCAAGCCGCGAAGCGCTTCGCCTTCTCGCGCGAGAGCCGGGTGGTACCGAAGCCGTCCTCGACGGCGTCCAGGGCCACCTCCACGTCGTCGCCGACGGCGACCTCCAGCTCGCCCTCCGGGGAAATGAACTGGTTACGAGGGATGATCCCCTCGGTCTTCAGACCGGCGTTGACGATGACCACGTCCGGCGTGATTTCCACCACCTCTCCGGTGATGACGGTGCCCGGCTGGAGCTGGGTGTTGGTGAGGCTCTCTTCGAAGAGCTCGGCAAAGCTTTCGGTCATAGGGTTGGGTTTTTCCGGGCCGGGCGGGCGCCTGGATCCGCTGTGGGACGCGCTGCGGGGGCAACGCTGTGACGACTCGGCCGCCGGCGCTGCGGCCGGGGCGGTACGTCACCGAGCACGTTGCCCGGCCTCTTCCTGTGCAAATGCATTGGTGAATGATACGCCGGCGGCATACGCCGCCTGCAGCTCGTTGCGGCGCAAAGCACCGCCTGGGTGTCGGCTAACGCCGACGGATCACACGCTCTGTCGGCAATGATCCGGATCGCGTGGCTGGCCGGGTCGCATGGCTAGTCACGCCTGTCTGATCGCCTGTCCTCGAGCCGGCCTGCTCAAGCGCGCGCGCTGTCGGCCCATACGTCCGGCAATCGATCCCGCACGGCATCGGTGACGCGCGCTAGCACCGCATTGATGCCAAGTCCGGACGTATCGATGACCACCGCGTCGTCCGCCGGCCTGAGCGGACTCGCCGCGCGCTCCCGGTCGCGCCGGTCGCGCTCGGCCAGGTCCCGCGCAAGATCGCTCAAGTTAGCATCCATGCCTTTGTCTTTCAACTGCTTATAGCGCCGATCCGCGCGCACTTGTGGACTTGCGTCCAGGTAGAGCTTGAGCGGGGCTTCCGGGAAGACGACGGTGCCCATGTCCCGGCCGTCGGCAACGAGCCCGGGCGGGCGCACCGCGTCGCGCTGTAGCCGCCATAACGACCGCCGCACGGCCGGCTGGGCCGCGACGCGGGAGGCATATTCTCCGGCGCTGGCGGTGCGGATCTCGGTGCTGACATCCACCCCCTCCAGCAGCACCCGCTCGCCGTCGAAGCGGATACTCAGCGCCTGTGCCAGGTTGCCCAGCGCCGCATCGTCGTCGAGAGCCACGCCGCGCTGCACGGCGGCGAGGCCGACGCAGCGATAGAGCGCGCCGGTATCCAGCACATGCCAGCCGAGCAGCGCGGCAAGCCGCCCGGCGATGGTCCCCTTGCCGGTGCCGGAGGGCCCGTCGACGGTGATCACCGGCGCCGGCAATGCATCCGATCCCATGCTCATGCGACGGCCTCGTCAATGCCGAGCCCGGCGCCGACGGCCAGCGCCGCGAAGCCGGGAAAGGAGGTATCCACATTGGCGCAGTCGCGCACCAAGATTGGCGCACTGGCCCGCAGCGCGGCCATCGCGAATGCCATGGCGATGCGGTGATCGCCATGGCTGTCGACGCTGCCGCCGCCGAGGGGCGCCGCGCCCCGCCCCTGAATGCGAATACCGTCCCGCAGGACCTCGGCGGCGACACCGAGCTGCGCCAGGCCCGCCGCCATGACGGCGATGCGGTCGCTCTCCTTGACGCGCAGCTCCTCGGCGCCCGTCAGCAGGGTCTCGCCGTCGGCGCAGGCGGCGGCGACGAACAGCGCCGGGAACTCGTCGATGGCGAGCGGCACCTGCGCCGCCGGGATCTCGATCCCCTGCAAGCGGGCGCTGCGCACGCGCAGGTCCGCCACCGGCTCGGCACCGCACTGGCGCCGATTGGCCACGGCGATGTCGGCACCCATGGCCTTGAGAATATGCAGCACGCCGACCCGCGTCGGATTGATGCCCACCGCCGGCAGGGTCAGGTCGGCGCCGTCGGCGATGCTGGCACCGACGAGAAAGAAGGCCGCGGAGGAGATGTCCGCCGGCACCTCGACCGGGGCGGCGGTGAGCCGGGCGCCGCCGGGAACGCAGACCCGCTGCCTCTCGCGCCGCACGCGGCAGCCGAAGGTGGCGAGCATGCGCTCGGTGTGGTCACGAGTGACGGCGGGCTCGCTGACGCAGGTGTCGCCGTCGGCATAGAGGCCGGCAAGCAGCAGACAGGACTTCACCTGAGCGCTCGCGACGGGCATGGCGTAATCGATGCTCTCGAGCTGCGATACCGGCCGGATGGTCAGCGGCGCCGTCCCCGCTTCGGCCGTCTCGATATCGGCGCCCATGCGCGCCAGCGGCTCGGTGACGCGGCGCATGGGCCGCCGGGACAGTGATGCATCCCCCACCAGCTTGCTGGCGAAGGGCTGGCCGGCGAGCAGCCCGCAGAGCAGACGCATGGCGGTGCCCGCATTGCCCACGTCCAGCGGCGCCGACGGCGCCCGGAGCCCGTCCCGACCGACGCCGCGAATGCGCAACCGCCCGGCTTCAGGGCCCTCGATGGCCACCCCCATGCTGCGGAATGCCGCGAGGGTGGCGAGGCTGTCGGCGCCCTCCAGAAAGCCCGTGACGGTGGTGTCGCCGTCCGCCAGGGCGCCGAGCATGATGGCCCGATGCGAGATGGACTTGTCCCCGGGCACGCGGACCTCACCCCGCAGGGTGCCGCCGGGCGCGATGCGATAGGCGCGCAGGGGCGGCAGGCCGGCCGCGATGGTGCCGGGCGGCTGTCCGCTCGCTGCTGGCTCAGGCGCTGGATCTCTGCTCAACGCTCAAGGGCTCCGGGAGTCATGGCAATGGCGTGACGCACTGGGTCGCTTCGAATGCGCCGGCTGGATGCAGGCCGCGGGAAGCGCACCGACGCTCGGATCAGGTGTCGGCGCGGCCGCGCCGAGCCCGGCGCGGATTACCTGGCTCAACCGACTGGGCGCGACCGACCGGAAGCGACCGGCCGGACGCGACCAACCGGGCGCGATCGGCCGGTCACGACCAAACGGCTTGCATGAAGGCGGCAAAAGCGCTGCAAAATAGCGCAGGCTCAGCCCCCTGTAAATCCTCCGAGGGGCAGGTGCGCGAGCGCCGCATATCGCAAGCGGCAGGCGCCGGCAGCGCCCTCGGCCCTTCGGAGCAGCTTGAAGGAGACCCTCTCAGTGCAAGAACGAACCGTCGACGTCGCCATCATCGGCTCCGGCACCGCCGGCCTCAGCGCCATGGCCCAGGCGCGCAAGGCCGGCAAGTCCTTCGTGCTCATCAATGGCGGCGAGCCGGGGACCACCTGCGCGCGGGTGGGCTGCATGCCGTCCAAGGCCATGATCCAGGTGGCCGAGGACTACCATCGGCGCACCCACCTCGGGAAATACGGCATCGACGGCCACGAGGCCATGACCCTGGACATCACCGAGGCCATGGAGCACGTCCAGGACCTGCGCGACACCTTCGTGGACCGGGTGCTCACCAACAGCACCGACGACATGCCGGAAGACCTGTTCATCCAGGACTATGCCCGGTTCCTCGAGCCCACCCTGCTCGCCGTGGGCAGCGGTGAGGACGAGCGGCGCATCCGCGCCGGCGCCGTGGTCATCGCCACCGGCTCCACCCCGCTGGTGCCGGCCGCCTGGCGAAGCTTCGGCGACAAGATCCTCACCACCGATACCCTGTTCGAGCTCGAAGACCTGCCCGCGTCCGTGGCCGTGGTCGGCCTCGGCACCATCGGCCTGGAGCTCGGGCAGAGCCTGCACCGACTGGGGGTCAAAGTGACGGGCTTCGATCAGCAGGCGCGCATCGCCGGCCTGCGCGATCCCGTCGTCAGCGACGCCGCCATTGCGCTGATGCAGAAGGAATTCCCGCTGCACCTCGGGGTCGCCGCCGACATCGAGGCCGACGGCGACGGGCTGCGTGTGCGCGCCGGCGAGCACGCGGTGAGCGTGGAGCGGGTGCTCTGCAGCATCGGCCGAGTGCCGAACATCGGCCATCTGGCGCTGGAGAGCCTCGGCGTCCCCTTGGACGCGCGCGGCCTGCCCCCCTTCGATGCCAACACCATGCAGGTGGCGGACCTGCCCGTGTTCATCGCCGGCGATGTCACCGGCCAGCGCCAGATCCTTCACGAGGCCGGCGACGAGGGCAAAATCGCCGGCTTCAACGCGGCCCGCGGCGAGCGCCGCGCCTTCCGACGCAAGACGCCGCTGCACATCAACTTCTGCGATCCGAACATCTGCGCCGTCGGCGAGCGCTTCGACGCGCTGGACCCGGCGACCACCGCCGTCGGCGAGATCAAATTCGCCCCCGTCGGCCGTGCGCTCATCATGGGCAAGAACCGCGGCGTGCTGCGCGTCTACGCCGACAAGGCCGATGGGCGCCTGCGCGGTATGGAGATGATCGGCCCCAAGGGCGAGCACCTGGCGCACCTGGTGTGCTGGTGCATCCAGCAGGGCCTCACCGTCGGCGAGCTGCTGCGCCTGCCCTTCTATCACCCGGTGATCGAGGAGGCCCTGCAGGCGGCCCTCTATGACGCCTACGCCAAGGTGGACGCCAAAAACGAAGGGCTGACGGAGCTGGCGCCGCTGCCGTAGCGCGCCGGTCCGGCGCTCAACCGATCCATATCTAGCCGTCGGCGGCGGGCAGCCAGCGCGCCAGGGTGTTGTAGAGGACGTCACTCTTGAAGGGCTTGGCGATGTAGTCGTCCATGCCGGCCTCCAGGCAGGTCTCACGGTCGCGCTCCATGGCGTTGGCGGTCATGGCAATGACGGGCACACGCGGGCCGCCCTGCGCCTGCTCGCGCTCGCGCAGCGCGCGGGTGGCGGACAGGCCGTCGAGCACGGGCATCTGCACGTCCATTAGCACCAGGTCCCAGCCGCCCTTGGCGAGCCGCGCGAGCGCCGCCTCGCCGTTGTCGGCGAGGTCGGCGCTCAGGCCTGCCTTGCCGAGCATGGATAGCGCCACCTGCTGGTTCACCGGGTTGTCCTCTACCAGCAGCACCCGTCCGGTAAGCGGCGGGCGCGACGTCGCCACCGGCGGCGCCTTGGCGTAGGCGGGCGTAGCGCCATAGAGCACTTGGTAGAGGGCATCGCGCAGCACGCCGTAGCGAATGGGCTTGGCGACGCGCATCGCACAGGGGTCGGCGCCTGCCTGTGGCTCCGCAACCGCCGCCGAGCTCAACAGCAACAGGGGCAGCTCGCGCCAGCTGGATTCGGCATGGATGGCCCGTGCCAGCGCATCGCCGTCGAGTCCCGGCATGGCCAGATCCAGCAGCGCCAAGTCGAAGTGGTCACCGGCTTCGGCGGCGGCGCGCAGCGCGGCCAGCGCCGTGTCGGCGTCGCTGGCGAGCACGCAGTCCATGCCCCAGCCGTGCAGATAGTGCTTCAGGATCTTGCGGTTAGTGTCGTTGTCGTCCACCACCAGAGCACGGCGTCCATCCAGGCCGGCGCCGCCGGGCCCTTCTGCGCCCACCGGCTGGAGCTCGAAAGGCAAGCGCACCCTAAACACCGTCCCCTGGCCCAGAGCACTCTCCACCTCGATGTCGCCGCCCATGAGCCGGGTCAGGCGCTTGGTGATCGCCAGCCCGAGCCCGCTGCCCCCGAAGCGCCGGGTCATGGAGCCGTCGGCCTGGCGAAAGGGCTCGAACAGCCGCGCCTGCTGCTCGGCGGTCATGCCGATGCCGCTGTCGCGAACCTCGAGCTCCAACCGCACCCAGCCCTCCGCTTGCTCGATCTCACGCACTCTGAGGGCCACCTCGCCGCGCTCGGTAAACTTGACGGCATTGCCCATGAGGTTCGAGAGGATCTGCCGCAACCGCGTCTGATCGCCGAAGACCCGGGTCGGCAGCTCCGGCGGTACGAAGCAGGTAAGCTCGAATTCGGCATGCTGCACATTGGCGGTGAACAGTGCGGTGACGTCCTCCGCGAGGGCGCGGACATCGAAGGGCACCGACTCCAGATCCAGCTTCCCCGCCTCGATCTTGGAGAAGTCGAGGATGGCGTTGATGACAGTGAGCAGACTCTCGCTGGAGGTGCGCGCCACCTCGACAAAGCCGCGCTGGCGGCCATCCAGATCGGACTGCCCGAGCAGCTCGATCATGCCCAGCACGCCGTTCATGGGCGTACGGATCTCGTGGCTCATGTTCGCGACGAACTCGCTCTTGGCGACGCTCGCGCTCTCCGCCTGCTCCTTGGCTGCGGCCAGCTCCTCGGCGATGCGCCGGCGCTCTTCCACTTCCTCCCTCAGCCGGGCGTTCAGGGCCCGAACCTGCTCGGACTCTTCGGTGAGATCCGCCACCAGATCGGCGTTGGCATAGCGCAGCTCCAGTGCCCGCCGCACGGTACGGTGGTGCGCGCGGGCCGTCAGCAGCATGAACACCCCGAAGATCGCCACGAGCACGCCAAAGGTGAGCGCGAGCTCCCCGCCGATGAGCGCCATGCGCAGCCCCAGCGGCAACAGCGCACCGATGAGGTACAGGGTATAGCTGGAAAGACAGGGCGAGAGGCTCGGAATGGCGCCCGCCGCCATGCCGGCGATGACGAAGGACAGGAAGACCTCGTCCGTGAACCCGGGCCAGGGCAGCACATAGGCCGACAGCCCCCACGCCAGGCCGGTGGCGGCGGCACCGGCCGTGAAGAGCGCGGACCAGGCGCCGGTGGTCAGCGCCAGCCGGCGGCGCCGGTGCCAAAGCACCAGCAGTGCGCGCAGGAGCAGGACCGCGAGCAGGGCGCCGAGCCAGGGCAAAACCAGCGGTGACGGGTAGAAATAAGCCACGGCGGTGGCGACGATGCCGCCGTTGACGGCAGAGACCACGAGCCCGGTGGGCGCCTGACTGTAGAGCAGGCGCACCAGGTCGGCCTGCACCCGCCCATGCGACTCCGCAACCGTCGACGCCACCGACCGGGATTGCGGGACTGCGCGCGAGGTCACCACATCAGGTCATCCGGGACCTCGAAACCGGCGTAGGGATCATCCGGGTCGGCCTCGCCCGGCTTGTTCCAGACCACCAGGATCGCCGGGTCGGTCTGCTCGGTCCGCTCCGCCACCATGGCCGGCACGATCTCGTAGAAGTCGTCGTGGCGGACGATGGCGAGCTCTCCGCCGGCGATGGCCTTTTGCTGGTCGGCGGTTACATAGAGGCGCTTCAGGGCCGAGCCGTCAGTGAAGTTGTAGGCGACATCGCCGCCGTCACGCGACAAGCGGTTGTCGCGGACCAGGTGCCACAGGGCGACGAGCTCCGCCTTGCGCTGGCGATCGGCCTCGCGCTCGCGGTTCAGCTCCTGGTCACGGCGGCGCTTCTCGGCCGCCGCCTGCTCGGCAGCCGCGCGGCGCTCGGCATCGGCGGGCGCACGCCCCCCGCCGGCGCGCTTTTGCTTGCGCTTCTTGCTCTTCGCCTGCTTCAGCTGTTGCTCGTCGACGAGCCCCGACTTGAGCAGCTGGTCCTGCAGCGAGTTGGCCATGTCGTCTGCCTCCAAAACCACGGCCGACGGCGGAGGTCGGTGACATGCCCGTCCCGCCGAAGAAAGTTTCGCCGATTGTAGCTCAGCACTGCCGCGGCTTGTGGACTCCATGCTGTTGTGCGAGCCGCACCGGCAGTAGAATCACGGCCTGCCGGGCAAGCTCGCGGCGCATTGCCCATGGCATAACGGCCATTGGCACCTCTCGAGCCGAGATGCCTTACAGACTGCTACACCCACGGAGACCAGCGACTATGCAGCCCCTTCCAGTCCGTCTGCTCGCCACCGGCCTCATCGGCCTGTTCCCCGCGCTCGGGGCAGCACCGGCGGCGGCCGGTGGCGTCGGCTTCGTCGACATGGAGCGGGTCTTCGCGCAGAGTCCCCAGGGCCAGGCCGTGCAGCAACGCCTCAACGAAGAGTTCGGGGATGAGCAGCAGGCGTTCGCCCGGCGCGAGCAGGAGATTCGCCAGATGCAGGCCCGGCTCGAGCGCGACAAGCCGCTGATGAGCAAGGCGCAGCTAGAGAAGAAAGAGACCGAGATCAAGACCCTGATCGAGGCGTTCGAGGAGGACTTCGCCGCCGTGCAGGAGCAGGTTGCCAAGATCCAGCAGGAAGAAGGACAGAAGCTCATGGAGCCGGCGCAGGACGCCATCGCTGCCGTCGCCGAAGAGCGCGATATTTCGGCGGTCTTCGAGGTTGGCACCTTCGATCCGAACCGCGCCGGCATGCTCTATTTCGAGGAAGGCGCCGAAGTCGACCTCACCCAGGCCGTCATCGACGCCTTGAACGCGGATTGACGCCGGCTACGGCAGCCGTCGCTGCTCGCGAAGCCCCCGGCCTGACGCCTCGTCAGCGGCCTGCCCGGGGTCGCCTGTGGTGCAGAACGAACACTTCCATAACCCAGGTCATCCCCGCGCCCTGCTGCGTGGCCTTGGTGACATGAGCGGTGGTTTACAATGGAGTGGCAGGCTCGTTGCATCGGCGCATCGGGCGCCGTGACGAAGCCTGCGCACCTATGCCCATGCGCACACTGACCCGGCAACGGTGTGCGCGCAAGGGACCTGAGCCCGCTCCCGGGGCAACCACAAGCGCCAACCCCGGCGCGCTGCTGCGGAGGACGATGACCCGATGCTCGGCGAAACACATGACCTTTTCCACGAGTTCCCTGAGCTGGAAGGCCAGATCGAAACCTTGCGCGAATCCAACACGGCATTCGCAGAGCTGATGGATCAGTATGACGATCTGGACGCCCGCGTGCGCAAGCTCGAGGAGCTCGGCACACCGGTGGCGGATGAGACCATCGAAGATCTGAAAAAAGAGCGCCTGCTGCTCAAGGACAAGCTCTACGAGCTGCTGCGCCCCTGAAGCCCACTCCGGGCACATCGCGGCGGCCCGATCGAGCCCGGACAAACCACGACAGGACGACCCAGGCCGCAGATTCTGGACTCGGGTCCTGATCATGGATCGAGCGCCGCTCCCAGCCGCCGGCGCTGTCGCCCATGGCCGCGCAGCGCAGGCGACCGGCAATTTGGCAAAGCCTTTGTGGACTCGGATGCGACGGCTCGTTTCGGCACCGCCCGACCGTCGGCCCGTCCACAGCTCGGCGCTCCCGGCAGCCATCGTGACCTAGCGGGAGCCCGCCCCGGCGGACCTGAGCCCAGCCCGACCGGCAGGCCCCAAAAGCCCGCTCACGCCGCCTGCCGGGCCAAGCCCGGCGTGCAGGCCACGCCCGCCGCCACCGCGCCAAGCGCTTGATCCTCGTCGCCACGCGTCCATCTGACCGGCAGTCGCGGGCCGCCCGCACGCCAGGCCCACCCCGCCGCCAGCCCAGAGCTCGTCTTCAT
The DNA here is from genome assembly GCF_016583825.1 of Thiohalocapsa halophila. Classification (GTDB taxonomy): domain Bacteria; phylum Pseudomonadota; class Gammaproteobacteria; order Chromatiales; family Chromatiaceae; genus Thiohalocapsa; species Thiohalocapsa halophila. The sequence continues at coordinate 41,366 of NZ_NRRV01000037.1, forward strand.
GCCCCGACAAGGCCCCGCCGCCGACACTGTCAACGACAGCCCCGAGCGCGCCCGCTCCCGCCACTTGAGCCCGCTGTTGCGCCTACTGCGCTTCACCTGGCCCTACCGCGGCCGGCTGCTGCTGGCGCTGATCGCACTGGTACTGGCTGCGGTGGCCCTGCTGGCCTTCGGCCAGGTGATCCGGGCCGTCGTCGACCGCGGCCTCGCCGCCGACTCGCCCCAGGCGCTGAACCTGGCGTTGGGTCTGTTTCTCGGCGTCGTCCTGGTGTTCGCGGCGTCGGTGGCCATGCGCAGCTACCTGCTCAATTGGATCGGCGAGCGGGTGGTCGCCGATATCCGTCGGGCCGTGTACACCCACGCGCTGGCGCTGGACGTGGGCTTCTACGAAACCACCCGCACCGGCGAGCTCATCGCGCGGCTCACCAGCGACACGGCACTGCTTCAGGTGGTGGTGGGCTCGACGCTGGCCATGGGGCTGCGCAGCGCCATCCTCGCCCTCGGCGGCCTGGTGATGCTCGCGGTCACCAGCCCCAAGCTCACGGCGCTAGTGCTGCTCGGGATCCCCCTGGTCATCCTGCCCACCTGGCTCATCGGGCACCGGGTCAGGCGCCTCTCGCGCCAGAGCCAGGACCGCATCGGGGACATCGGCGCCTATGTGGACGAGACCCTGCACGCCATCCGCACCGTTCAGGCGAGCTGCCACGAGCCCCTGGATGCGGAACGTTACGGCGCCCGCGTGGAGGAAGCATTCACCACCGCCATGCAGCGCTCGGTCGCCTCGGCGCTGTTGGCCGGCGTGGCCAGTCTGCTCGCCTTCGGCGCAATCGGCACAGTGCTCTGGATCGGCGGCCATGCGGTGCTGGCCGGCGAGATCAGCGGCGGGGAGCTGTCCGCCTTTCTGTTCTATGCGGTGCTGATGGCCGGGTCCGTCGGGTCCCTCAGCGAAATCGTCGGGCAGTTGCTGCGCGGCGCCGGGGCGGCGGAGCGGCTCATGGAGCTGCTGGAGACCGCGCCCGCCATCCAGCCACCGCCGCGGCCGAGCGCACTGCCCCGGCGCGTCGCCGGCAGCATTCGCGCCGAGCGCCTGACCTTCCGTTACCCGGCGCGCCCGGAGACACCGGCATTGGCGAACGTGGAGCTGGATATCGCCCCGGGCGAGCGCGTGGCCCTGGTGGGCCCGTCGGGCGCCGGCAAATCCACGCTCTTCCACCTGCTGCTGCGCTTCTATGATCCGCAGCAGGGCCGACTCACCTTCGACGGCGTGGATCTGCGCACACTGGACCCGTCGGCGCTGCGCCGGCACATCGCCGTGGTCCCCCAGGACCCGGTCATCTTCGGCGCCTCCGCCGCCGAAAACATCCGCTATGGCACGGAGAGCGCCGGCGACGCCCAGGTGCATGCGGCGGCCGCTGCGGCCCATGCGGACGTGTTCATCCAGCGCCTGCCGCAGGGCTACGACACCTTCCTTGGCGAGCGCGGGGTGCGCCTCTCCGGCGGCGAGCGCCAACGCATCGCCATCGCCCGGGCCATCCTGCGCGACCCGGCGCTGCTGCTGCTGGACGAGGCCACCAGCGCCCTCGACGCCGAGAGCGAGCGCCTGGTGCAGGACGCCCTCTCCCACCTGATGATCGGACGCACCAGCGTGGTCATTGCCCACCGGCTCGCCACCGTGCGCGAGGCCGATCGCATCCTGGTGCTCGATCATGGGCGCATCGTCGCCCAGGGGCGCCACGCCCAGCTGCTGGCCCAGGGCGGGCTCTACGCCCGGCTCGCGGCGCTGCAGTTCCAAGACCTGCCCGCCGCGGCTGTGGGTTGAGCGACCCGATGGGCTGAGCTGCGCAGCGACGGCAGGGCTTCGGCGCCGGCGCCGCGCCCTCCAAACGTGGGAGCGGCATCCTTGCCACGATCCCCACTGCGCGACCCGCCGTCGCGGCCAGAGGCCGCTCCCACAGCGGCTTCGGTCGTGGGAGCGGCATCCTTGCCGCGACCCGCCCTGGAGCAGTCTGTACATTCAGTGCATGGCGGCATGCATTGACTGCATGCCGCACGCACGACTAGTCAGCTGCCCGAGCCTGCGGAGACCAACGCACGATTCTGTTCCAATTGGTTTTTCGAGGTCTCGCCCAAATCGGCACGCACCTTGATTGACAACGGCTGCCTTACCCTCAACACAGGAGCAACCAATGTCTGTCTTCAAACGCCTCTCCGCCACGCTGTCCGCCCGGGTGGACCAGCTGGTGGGCGAGATGGAGAATCATGACGCGGTGGTCGCCGCCGGCATCGACGACGCCCGGCGTGCCTATGCCACCGCCAAGGTCCGGGCCGAGCGTTTGCGCCAAGACGGCGAGCGCCTACGCGAGCGCCTCGCCGGCCTGCGTGCGGATGCCGAGCACTGGCGCCGCCGCGCCGCCGGCTGCGACGAGGAGGCCCGCGGGCTCGAATGCCTGCGCCGGGCCAAGCGTGCCGCCGCGGAGGCCGATGCACTGACGCGCACCCTGTCCCAGCACGACGCGACCGCCGGGCGGCTCGCCGCCGAGGTGGACGGCCTGCGCCGCCGCGTGGAAGCCCTGGAGCACCGCCGCCGGCTCATGCGCAGCCGCGCCGCCACTGCCGACGCCGCTGCCAAGGCCGCCGACCTGGCCGCGGCGCCGGGCGTCGACCTGGACGACAGCTTCGAGCGCTGGGAGATCCGGATCACCGCAAACGAGCTGCGCGCCGAGGCCGTCGCCGTCGGCGATGACGACGGCTTCGCCGCCGCCTTCGAGGCGCACGAGGAGGATGCGGCGCTCAGGGCCGAGCTCGCCGCGCTGAAGGGCGCCGCAGGCAACGCCGCCGGCGCGCCCCGGGAGGAGGACGACCATGCGCGCTGATCCCGCCACCGACGACCTGACGCTGGACTGGCCGGCGGCACCCGGTTCCGCAGGGCCCGAGTACCGACGCGCCCCTGCGCCCGGCAACGCCGAGCGCACCCGCGCCGAGGCGAAAGCACAGCCGGCGGTGCCCGCCAAGGAGCCCGCCGCAGAGCCCGCCTTGGCGGAGACCGGTCTGCCCCTGTCGGCGCTGCTGCGCGGGCTCGGCGCCGCGGTGGTCACCGCCGCCTTCGTACTGTACCTGTTCCAGGGCTGGCGCGGCGGCGACGACCTGACGCGCGCCCTGCTGCTGCTCGGCCACACCGTCGCCCTGACGGCGGCGGGCTTCGGCCTCGGCCATTGGCTGCGGGAGCCCCGCGGCGCCCGGCTGTTCATCGCGCTGGCGCTGGCGGCGATGCCGGTGAGCTTCGCCTTCCTCGGCGGGCTGCTCTATGGCCACATCGGCGGGGCCCAGCCGAGCCCGGCCGCCGCCGGCTTCTGGCAGTCGAGCCCGGGCGGCGCCCTGGGCTTGGGTCCGGTGCTGCTGCTGACGCTCGCCGCGACGGCGGTGCTGACACTGGCCATCGGCATCGGCTTCCGGGTGCTGGCGCGGCGCTCCGCGCGGGCGCTGACGGCCCTCTACGCCCTGGGCAATCTGGCCCTGCTGGTGCCGGTGCGCGAGGGGCCCGCGGTGCCGGTGCTGCTGCTCGGGCTCGGGGCGCTGCTCGCCGCGGCGGCCGTGCAGGTCCGCCGGAACGACGCCTCGCTGGCGACGGCAGAGGGCCGCTTCGCACGCTTGGCGCTGGCGCTGCCGGTGCTGCTCATCGCCGGTCGCAGTCTCTGGCTCTATGCCCCGGACGCCCTGTTCTTCGCCGTGCTGGCGCTGCTGGGGTACGGGGTACTGCGACAGGCCATCGACGCCGGCGCCCGTTGGCCGCAGCTCCTGGAAACCGCCGCAGCCGCCATGGCCTGCGCCGCCGCGGGCAGTGTGCTGCTGGTGCTGGTGCCGCTGACCGGCGTCGCCGACGCCGCCAAGCTGCCGCTGGCGGCCCTGGTGCTCGCCGGGCTGCTGCTGGACCTCGGCAACCGGCCCATCCATGCCCGACCCGCCCATCGCAGCGCGGCCGCGGCCCTGATCGCGAGCGTGATGGCGCTGAACCTGCTGGCCCACGGCGGCCTCGGCCCGGCGGCAGGCGCCGTCGCCGCCGGCATCGGCGCACTGGCTGCGGGCTACGGCCTGCGCCACCGGGCGCTCTTCCTGCTGGGCATTGCCGTCGCCCTGCTCGGTCTCGGCTACGCCGGCGAGGCGATGCTGGCGCGCTTCACCGTCGGCACCTGGACCCTGCTGGTGCTGCTGGGCAGCGCGAGCATCGTCGCGGGCTCCGTGGTGGAGCGTCATGGCGCTGCCCTCCGGGCCTTGCTGGCGCGCGGCAGACAGCACTTCAAAGCCGGCGCCTGAGCCGGCAGCAGGCCGCGGCGGGCAGGGACCGGCCCGCCGCCGGCAAATGGAGCTCATGCAAGGCTGTGGCAGCTCGAAACCGCTTCCGAAACCGACCCCGATTGCTCAACACCATTGCCAACGGCCTCCGGACTCCGGCGCCTGTGTACCGGAGCCGATGGCCCAGCGGTCCGAACAAGGGCCGCAAGCACTGCCTCAAGACCCGTCCCCATTCGGCAGCGTCCGGCTCGCGGTACGCTGCTTGGTGTCCGCGGACTTGTCGGCTGCGGCTTGCTTTGGCGCGGCGGTCTTCTTGGCAGCAGCTGTCTTCTTGGCAGAAGTTTTCGGGGCAGAAGTTTTCGGGGCAGCAGTTTTCGGGGCAGCAGCCTTCCGGGCAGCCGTGGTCTTCTTGGCCGCCACCCGCTTCTTGGCAGGCGTCTTCTTGGTCGTCGCTTTCTTGGTCGTCGCTTTTTGGGCGGCGGCCTTCTGCGTGCTCTGCCGCTTCGCCGCGGGCGCCGCATCGGGCTGCACCGCCGCGGAGCCGGCGGGGGCCACCGTCGAGGACTGCTGTGCGGCCGCACTCTGCTCCCAACGCCGAGCTGCAACCGGTCCGGCCGAACCGGGCGCGGCCTGTGCAGCACCGTCGAGGCCGCCGGCTGAGCCGGGTCCGCCACTGGAGGGCGTCCCACCGCCGCGTGGCGGCCCGGACTCGGGACTGGACGGGCCGGAACGCTGCCCGCCGCGCAAGCGGCCTCGTATCAGCCGCGCGAGGGCTGACATCAAACTGCCCAGCGCGCCAGCCAGCCAGATGACGGCGGTGATCAGCGCGCTCCACAGGTGCAGCCATAGCGGGGTGCCGGTGCGCCGCGGCCGGGACGCGCCGCCGGGGGTACCCTCGATCTCGGCATAGCGCCCGGAGAGCTCGATCTCGCCGCTCTCCGCCTCTTGGAGGTAGAAGTGCTTGCGCAGGCTGATGCAGCCGAGGGGGATGACGATCACCGCCATCAGCGTCGCCACGCCCGCGCCGAAGAAGAGGCTCACCGCCATGCCCTGGAAGATCGGGTCCTGGATGATGGCCCAGGCGCCGGCCATGAGCGTCAGCGACGTGATCAGGATGGGGCGCATGCGGATCTCCGCGCCGTCCACCGCCGCCTCGCGCACGCTCTTGCCCTTGGCCACCTCCATCTTCACGAACTCCACGATGAGGATGGACTGACGCACGATGATGCCGCCCAGGGCGATGAGCCCGATCATGGAGGTGGCGGTGAACTCGGCCCCCATGACGAGGTGCCCGGGCACGATGCCGATGAGCGTCAGCGGGATGGGCGACATGATGAGCCCCGCCAGGGCGAAATCGCGGAACTCCCAGACGATGAGCCCGTAGATCAGCAGCAGCGCGGCGATGAAGGCGAGCCCCATGTCGCGGAAGGTCTCGTAGGTGACCGTCCACTCGCCGCTCCACTCGAAGCCCGACTCCGAGTCGTCGGCGGGCGGCCCGATCAGGCCCCCGGGCATGCCGGTCATTGTGATGCCGTCCGGCGTGGTGTAGTCCGCGAGCAGGTCTTCGACGCCGAGCATGCCGTAGATGGGCGCGCCCAGGCGCCCCTCCATCTCGCCCACCACGTATTCCATGGGCCGCAGATCCTTGTGGTAGATGATCGGGTCTTCGCTGCGCTTGACGAAGCGCCCGAGCTCCGACAGGGGCACCGTCTCCCCGCCCGGCGCGCTGATGGGCAGGCTCCCCAGGGTGTTCAGCTCCGCGCGATTGGCGAGGGGCACCTGGAGCACGATGTAGGTTGGCTCCTGCACGGTGCCGCGCTTGACGTCGCCGATGGTGTAGCCGCCCATGGCCATGGCCAGGGCCTGATTGATGGCATCCACGGAGATGCCCCGGCGCACCGCCTTCTCGGTGTCCACCTCGAAGCGCCAGTAGTCGTAGGGCTCGGCGAGGTAATTGTCCACGTCGACGATGCTGTCGACCTCCTCGAACATCTGCGTCATGTCCTGCGCGACTTGGCGGCGCACCTCGGCGCTCGGGCCGTAGATCTCGGCCACCACGGTCTGCAGCACCGGCGGGCCGGGGGGCATCTCCACCACCGCGATGCGCGCGCCCAGATGCTCCGCCAAGGGCGTCAGCAGCTCGCGCGCGGCGACGGCGATCTCGTGGCTGCCGCGCTTGCGCGCCTGCTTGTCCTTGAGCATGACCAGCAGGTCCCCCTCCCAAGGGTTGGCGCGCAGGTAGTAGTGGCGGACCATGCCGTTGAAGTTGAACGGCTGGGCCGTGCCGGCGTAGGTCTGCACCGCCTCCACCTCCGGGATCTCGCGGACCTTCTTGGCCAGCTCCTGGACGGCATTGGCGGTCTCCGGCAGCGCGGTGCCCTCCGGCATGTTGACGACGACACTGAACTCCGGCTTGTTGTCGAAGGGCAGCATCTTCACCGGCACCGTCTTGGTGTAGAAGAGCAGACAGACGCCGGCGGTGATGGCGATGATGCCGACCAGAAAGATCCGGCCCAGACTGCGGCTCTCGATGAGCGGCATCACCAGCGGGCGGTAGAAGCGCCCGATGACCCGGCGGGTGACCTCCTCGCGCCGCTCCGCCTTGCGCAGCGCCGCCATCCGCGGGCGTACCCGCAGCGCAAACCAGGGCGTGAACACGAAGGCCGCGATCAACGAGAAGAACATCGCCGAGGAGCCCAGCACCGGAATCGGGCGCATGTAGGGGCCCATCAGGCCGCTGACCCAGCCCATGGGCAGCAATGCGGCGATGATGGTGAAGGTGGCGAGGATGGTTGGATTGCCCACCTCGTCCACCGCATGCACGGCCTCGGCGATGGACGTCTTGCCCACCTCCAGCCAGTGCCGGAAGATGTTCTCCACCACCACGGTGGCGTCGTCCACCAGGATGCCGATGGCGAAGATCAGTGCGAACAGGCTCACCCGGTCGATGGTGTAGTCCACCACCATGGCCCACCAGATGGTGAGCAGGATGACCACCGGGATCACGGTGATGACCACGAAGGCCGCCCGCGCGCCGAGGCCGATGAGGCACAGGATGGAGACGATCACCGCCGCCTCGAACATGGCCTTCAGCAGCTCGTTGACCTTGTCGTTGGCGGTCTTGCCGTAGTTGCGGGTGATCTCGACCTGGACATTGGTGGGGATCAGCGTCCCCTTCAGGCTCTCCAGCTTGTCGAGCACCGCATCGGCGACGACGACACCGTTGGTCTTCTCCTTCTTGGCGATGGCCAGGGTCACCGCCTGGGCGCCGTCGGCGGGTGCGTCGCCCTGATAAGCGGGCCCGGTGGAGTGGGTGACGATCTCTTCGGCATCCTCCGGCATGTGCCCGACCATGGCGACGTCGCGCACATAGATGGGCCGCCCGCCGCGGGTGCCCACCACCAGGCGGGAGACATCGTCTGCCGTGCGCAGGAAGGCGCCGGAGTAGACCTTGAAGGCGGAGCCCCTGGACTCGCTCTGTCCCGTCGCCCGCTCGGCATTGGCGCTCTGGATGGTGCCGGCGATCTGATCGAGCGTGACGCCGTAGCCGGCGAGGCGCTCCATCAGCACCTCGACGCGGATCTGCTCTTCGCGCCCGCCGACCACGAAGCCCTTGCCGGTGTCCTTGACGGCGCCGAGCTCCTGCAGCACGTCCAGCGCCAGGGTGCGCAGCTGGGCGTCGCCCACGTCTTCCGACCACAGGGTGGCCGTCACCACCGGCACGTCGTCGACGCTCACCGGCTTCACCAGCGGCATCTGCACGTCCGGCGGCATCTTGTCCAGGTTGGACTGGAGCTTGTCGTGGACCTTGACGATGGACTCGCCCATGTCCTCGCCGACGTAGAAGCGCACGGTGACCACGGCGGAGCCCCGCTGGCTGGCGGAGTAGACGTGCCGCACCCCGGGGATCTCCATCATGATCCGCTCCAGGGGCTCGGTGACCATGCTCTCCACCTGCTGGGCGGAGGCCCCCGGATACTGCACGAAGAGGTCGATCATCGGCACGGAGATCTGTGGATCTTCCTGCCGCGGCGTGAAGAACAGGCCGATCAGACCAATGCACAGACACCCCAGCAGCAGCATGGGCGTGACCGGGGTGTTGATGAAGGCCCGGGCAATACGCCCGGAGAGCCCTAGCGGCTTGGCTCGCGATCCTTGTTCCGGGAGATCGGTGTCGTCGTCGATCGGGGGTCTAGTACTGTCGCCGGCCATGGGCTGGTTTATGACTCTCTGCGCAAAGGGTTCTGCCAGAAGCCAACGCCCTGATGCTGCCTCGCGCGTTGGACGCCAGCCGTCAATTTAGACCATTAAACCTGAGTATTACAAAGGGCAGGGAGACCAATGCTCCGCTGCGGCACCCGGGTGCAGGGCGAGCGCATATAAACTAGCGCTGAAACATGTATCTGAGGCATCCTTCGAGAAACTGTGTTAGGAGTTTCTCGTGTCTGCCAGCATCCTTGAGCATTTCGCGCCGGTTCCGGACTTCCGCATTGAGCGCAACAAGCTCTATCCGCTGCCGGAAATCCTCCTATTGGTCGTCAGCGGGGTGCTCAGCGGCGCCGACGGCTGGGAGGCGATTGAGCAGTTCGGCCAGTCCAAGCTCGACTGGTTGCGCAGGTTCGCGCCCTTCAGCGCTGGGATTCCATCGCATGATTGCATTGCCTACGTGATCTCGGGCCTGTCCCCGAAGGCGTTTCAGGAGTGCTTCGTGAGCTGGACGCGGGCTGTGTCGGAGGCGACCGGCGGCGAGCTGATCGCGGTCGACGGCAAGACGGCGCGTGGCTCGCGCGATCGGCGCCGCGGCAAGTCCGCGCTGCACATGGTCAGTGCTTGGGGCTGCCACAACCGGTTGGTGCTGGGGCAAGAGGCGACGGCGGAGAAGTCCAACGAGATCACGGCCATTCCCAAACTGCTGGAGTTGCTGGAACTCAAAGGCTGCATCGTGAGCATCGACGCCATGGGCTGCCAGACCAAAATTGCCGAACAAATCGACGACCAAGGTGCCGACTACGTGCTCGGGCTCAAAGGCAACCAGGGCACCCTGCATGACGAGGTGGAGGACTTCTTCGCCACGGCGCGGGCCGGCGACTTCGCTGGTGTCGCCCATGATTACATCGAGGAAACCGACAAAGATCACGGGCGTTTGGAAGTGCGCCGGTACTGGATCACCGAGGAACTCGGCACGTTGTCCGAAGCGTCGCGTTGGCGTGCACTGCGCAGCATCGGCCTCGTCGAGCGCGAGTGTTGGAGCGGCGATGAGTATTCAATCGAGCAGCGCCTGTTCATCAACTCCATCCGCGCCGACGCCAAGCGCTTCGCCCACGCCGTGCGCGGCCACTGGGGCGTCGAGAACCGGCTGCACTGGCGCCTGGACGTCATCTTCAACGAAGATGCGAGCCGCATCCGCAGAGGCAACGCACCGGCGATCATGACCGCAATCCGCCATCTGTGCATGAACCTGTTCGAGCAGGAGCCCTCGAAGCGGCGGCTCTCGCAGAAACGCCGCGAGGCCGCTTGGAACGACGGCTACCGCGCCAAGGTGCTCTTCGGCTGATGGTTTTTATGCGCTGACCCTG
>NZ_NRRV01000038.1 GCF_016583825.1 Thiohalocapsa halophila
GCTAGGGGCTAGGGGCTAGGGGCTGTTGCAGCGCTGCGAAAACTCTGAGGCCAGGCGATCATGTGCGACAGGCGGACTGAAGTCCGCCTGCCTCGGGGTGCCGACTGGAGTCGGCGTACCCGGGGCGGGCTCGCGACTTTCCCGATGGTGCTCTGGCAGTGGTGCGCTGGGGACTAGGCGCAGCTTGCCCCGACCTAGCACCTAGCCCCTCGCTCCTAGCCCCTCGCCCCCAGAAACTCGTTACTCTGATCCCCTAGCCAGCCGTCCGAGCCAGCCGTCCCTATGGTCAACCGCATTTTCGCCACCGAAGCCATCCACAACGACCGCCGCGATTGGCACAACCTGCGCAGCATGGTGCCCTTCCTATGGGAGTTCCGCGGGCGCGCGGCGCTGGCGCTGGGCTGCCTGGTGCTGGCGAAGTTCGCCAATGTCGGTGTGCCCATCGTGCTCAAGGACATCGTGGATGCCTTTGAGAACGCCGAGGCGCAGATGCTGGTGCTGCCGGTATCCCTATTGCTGGCCTACGGCTTGCTCAAATTGGCCGGCTCGCTGTTCAATGAGCTGCGGGACGTGATCTTCGCGCGGGTGCGCTACCGGGCCATGCGGCGGCTCTCTACCCGGGTGCTCGAGCACCTGCACAAGCTCTCGCTGCGCTACCACCTGGAGCGCCAGAGCGGTGCCGTGAGCCGGGACCTGGAGCGGGGCACGCGCTCGGTGTCCACCATCATGAATTATCTGGTATTCAGCGTGATCCCGGTGTTGGTGGAGTTCACGCTGGTGGCCGCTGTGCTGCTGACCAAGTACGCCCTCGTCTTCACCCTGGTGATCTTTGGCACCGTGGTGATCTACGTCGGCTTTACCTTCGCGATCACCGAGTGGCGCATGGATTACCGCCGGCGCATGAACGTGCTCGACAGCCAGGCCAACACCCAGGCCTTCGACAGCCTGCTCAACTACGAGACGGTCAAGTACTTCGGCAACGAGAAGATGGAGCTGGAGCGCTACGACGGGACCTTAAGCGAGTGGGAGGAGTACGCCGTCAAGAGCCAGAGCTCCATGTCACTTTTGAACTTCGGCCAGGGCAGCATTATCGCGCTCGGCGTCACCGTGATCATGTTCTTCGCGGCGCAGGGCGTCGTGGACGGCAGCATGAGCATCGGCGATCTGGTGCTGGTGAACGCCTTCATGCTTCAGCTGTTCATCCCGTTGGGCTTCCTCGGCATCGTCTACCGCCAGATCAAGTATGCGCTGGCGGACATGGACCTGGTGTTCAAGCTGCTGGAGCGCGAGCCGGAGATCGAAGACGAGCCCGATGCGCCGGCGCTCAAGCTCAGCCGCGGCGCCGTGCGCTTCGAGCACGTGGATTTCCACTACACACCCGACCGGGCCATCCTGCGCGACGTGGACTTCCGGGTGGAGCCGGGGGAGAAGGTCGCCGTGGTGGGCCACAGTGGCGCCGGCAAGTCCACCCTGGCGCGGCTGCTGTTTCGCTCCTACGACGTCTCCGGCGGGCGCATCCTGATCGACGACCAGGACATCCGTGCGGTCACCCAAGAGAGCCTGCGCGCAGGCATCGGCATCGTCCCGCAGGACACCGTGCTGTTCAACGACAGCATCCGCTACAACCTCGCCTACGGCCGCCCGGAGGCGCGCTTCGAGGAGCTGGAGCAGGCCGCCGATCTGGCCCACATCCGCAAGTTCATCGAGGGCCTGCCGGAGGGCTGGGACACCATCGTCGGCGAGCGCGGCCTCAAGCTCTCCGGCGGCGAGAAGCAGCGCGTCGCCATCGCCCGGGCCATCCTCAAACGCCCGCGCATGATGGTCTTCGACGAGGCCACCTCCTCGCTGGACAGCCAGACCGAGCAGGCCATCCAGCAGACCCTGGCGGAGGTGGCCGAGCACCACACCACGCTCGCCATCGCCCACCGCCTGTCCACCATCGTCGACGCCGACCGGATTCTGGTCATGGACGCCGGGCGCATCGTCGAGCACGGCAGCCATTCCAAGCTTCTCGCCGACGCCGGCGTCTATGCCGCCATGTGGGAGCTGCAGCAGCGCGAGCGGGAAGAGGCGGGTGTCGAGCGGCCGTAGCCGCCGGCGTGGCAAGGCCGATTCGCGTGCGGGCACGCGTGCAATGAGCCTCGCATTGCGCGCCGAGGCCGCCGCGGCCCCGCAGCGACCGACCGGACCCAAGGCCCCGCTGCCGTCCTGACCTGCACGGCCTTGCAGCCGGCGCCGGCGCGCTTAGCGCTCGTCGCAGGCAAGCGGCGCCGGCGATTGCGCGTTGTGCGATGCGTGTCCGGATGCCGTGCCCGCGCCCGCCCTATGCTAACTAGGCAGCGGTCCCGAGCCTTACTCGGGGCCAGCGCAGACAGGATAACGACGAGAGGCGGCAATGGACGTACAGGGGCTCGCTTACACCGCGGCGCAGGGCTGGTCACGGGCCGAGCTCCCGGCGCTCGACAGCGATCAGACGCTGGTATTGGCCTTCGGCGACAGCGAGTATCTGGACGATCCCGAGCCCTTGGAGGCGCTGCGGCGCGCCTATCCGCGGTCCGTGCTGGCGGGCTGCTCTTCCGCCGGCGAGATCCTGGGGCCGACGGTGTCCGAGCGCGGCCTGGCGGTGGCCGTGGCTCGGTTCGCGCAGACGCGGCTCGCAATCGAGACCTTGGCGCTGTCGGCGAGCAGCGACTCGTATGCCGCCGGTGCCGCCCTGGCTCGGCGATTGGCTGTTCGTGCCACGGCCGCCGGCGAGCTGCGCGGAGTGCTGGTGCTGTCCGATGGCCTTAGCGTCAACGCCAGCCGGCTGGTGGACGGCTTCAATGACATCTTTCAGGGGCGTGTGATCGTCACCGGCGGGCTCGCCGGCGACGGCGATCGCTTCCGCCGCACATGGGTGCTGCACCACGGCCGCCCCGTTGCGGGGCGTGTGAGCGCTGTCGGCTTCTACGGGGCGCGGGTGCATATGGGCCACGGCTCGCGAGGGGGTTGGGACATTTTCGGGCCCGAGCGGCGCGTCACCTGGGCCGAGGGCAATGTGCTCTACGAGCTGGATGGCCGCCCGGCGCTGCGCCTCTACAAGGAGTACTTGGGCGAGATGGCCGAGGGCCTGCCTGCAACGGGATTGCGCTTTCCGCTGGCGTTGCGCGCCGACGACGGCGACCACAAGCGCCTGGTACGCACCATCATCGGCGTGGACGAGGCGTCCGAGTCCATGACCTTTGCCGGCGATATCCCCATGGGCGGGCTCGCCCGGCTCATGCGCGCGAGCTTCGACCACCTGGTGGACGGTGCCGAGGCGGCGGCGCTGATGACCCGCAACCGCGGCGCCGACGGCGCTGCCACGCTGGCGGTCGCCATCAGCTGCGTCGGCCGCCGCATGGTGCTCGGCGCCCGAGCCGAGGACGAGGTGGAGGCGACGCTGGACGCCTTGCCGGCGGGCACCCTCCAGGTGGGCTTTTATTCCTATGGTGAGCTCTCGCCCTACGCCAGCGGCGTCTGTGACCTGCACAACCAGAGCATGACCATGACGACCATACACGAGCGCTGAGTCCGGCCCCATCGGTCGGCGGAGAAGTCGCTGTGAGTGCACCGACATGAACAGATTGCTGCAACGCCAACTGCACCGCTGCGGACTCGGCCGTGACGCGGTGCCCGCAGACCCGAGCGCCTGGTGCGCGCTGCTCGATCGCATCGACGAGACCTATGTGGCGCACGAGAAGGACCGGTACCTGCTGGAGCGCGCGCTGGATGTCTCCTCGCGCGAGATGCAGTCGCTCTACGATGATCTGCGCTGCTCCTCCGAGTCCGAGATCGCGCGCGAGCGCGACAAGCTGTGGGCCATCATCAACGGGTTCAGAGACGGCTTCTGCACCCTGGACGTGACGGGGGCGCTGGTGAGCATGAATCCGGCAGCACAGGGGCTGCTGGGCGCGCGCGGCTCCATGGCGGGGGAGCCCATCCTGTACCGCTTCACACCCGCCAATGGCGAGGCGGTCACGGACCGGACGCTGGCTGCCATATTGGCGCGGGTGCGCGCCGGGGAGGAGCTGCGCGATCGGCGTGCAACCTTGCACACCTACGACGACGAGCGCCTGCCGGTGTCGATGCTCCTGTATCCCATCGTTCAGAGCGGCGAGGTCACGGGCTGTGCGCTGATGTTCAGCGACATCAGCGCCCTGGTGGACGCGGAAACCTCGCGCCGGCGCCTCGCGGCGGCCGTCGAGGCGAGTGCCGATGCCATCTATGTCACCAGTCTCGATGGCGTCATCGAGTACGTGAATCCAGCGTTCACGCGCATTACAGGCCTCAGCGCCGATGCCGCCATTGGCCGACGCCCGAGCGTGCTCGCCGACGGCAGCACACCCGAGTCCGTCTATCGTGATCTCTGGCGCACCATCACCGCCGGCGAGGTGTGGGCAGGACGTCTGCTGAACCGTCGGCACGACGGCGACGACGCGACGGCCTATTGGGCGCAGACCACCATCGCCCCGCTGCGCGACGGCGGCGGCGACCCCTGGGGCTTCGTGGCGGTGCAGCGGGACGTCTCCGCGGACGTGGCACGGGAGCAGGAGCAGGCTCGGGAGATGCGGGCCGCGGAGCTGCGGGCGCGCATCGCGGGCATCCTGCAAGGCAGCGGCGCCCTGGATCGACGGCTGCGCGCGGTGGTTGCCGCGCTGCAGGACCTCGACGGCCTCAATCTGAACGGCGCCGCGCTGGTGGTGCACCTGCAAGACGGCGATACGCCGGCAGAGCTGCTGCGCCAAGGCGAGACGCCGGCGGATTTGCCCGCAGCCCTCGCAGCACACGAGTGCGAGGGCTTCCAACCCCTGTATCTACCGGCCCTGGAGGGACTGCTGTTGCCCATCGTCCAGGCTGGACGAGTGCGCGGCGGCGCCTGGCTCGGCGGTCGGGCCGAGTCGGCGCTGACGCGTGCCCAGGTGTCGATGCTGTCGCTGGTGGCGGGGATGATCGGGGTCGCCGTTGCCGACGATCATGCCAAACAGGAGCTGGACCGGGCGCGCAGTGCGGCCATGGAGGCGGTGGCGGCCAAGTCGCGCTTCCTGGCCAACATGAGCCACGAGATCCGCACGCCCATGAACGGCGTGCTGGGCATGCTGGAGATGCTCTCGCAGACCGGGCTCGACACCGAGCAGCAGGGCTTCGTCGAGACCGCGCTGGGCTCTGCCGAGGGCCTGCTCACCGTCATCAACGACGTGCTGGATTTCTCCAAGATCGAAGCCGGCAAGCTCGACCTCGAGCACATTCCGTTCGATGTGCGCCTAGTCGCGGAGGATGTCACCACGCTGCTGTCGGCGCGGGCGCAGAGCGAGCAGCTGGAGCTCGCCTGCTACATCCCGATCGAGACCCAAACCTGTGTTGTGGGCGACCCCACGCGCCTGCGACAGGTCCTCAACAACCTGGTCGGCAATGCGGTGAAGTTCACCGAGCAGGGCGAGGTGGTGCTGCGCATCCTGCCGGTGACCGATGCCCGCAGCGACCGGGCGCACCTGCACTTCGAGGTGCAGGATACGGGCATCGGCATGACCCCGGAGCAGTCGGAGCGGCTGTTCATGCCCTTCGTCCAAGCGGATGCGGGAACGACCCGCCGCTTTGGCGGCACCGGGCTCGGGCTCGCCATCTGCAAGCAGCTGGTGGAGCTTATGGGCGGCGAGATCGGCGTCGACAGCGTCTACGGACAGGGATCGATGTTCTGGTTCACGGTGCCGTTCGAGCGCCAGCGCGCGATCCCGGCTCCGGCGGCCGACGAGACCCATCTCCAGCACCTGCGCGTTCTCGCCGTGGACGACAACGCCACCAACCGCGCCATCGTCGCCCACTACCTGAAAAGCTGGGGCATCGCCTGCGTCACCGCGCCGGACGGTTTCGAGGCGCTGAAAAGGCTCCGGGCCGCTGCGCATGCCGGCAATCCCTTCGATATCGCGCTGCTGGACATGCAAATGCCGCGTCTCGATGGCTTGGCGCTGGCACGCCGCATCAAGTCCGAGGCCGAGATTGCCGACATCGGGCTGATGATGCTCAGCTCCATGGGGCACAGCGACCCGGAGATTCGCGCGGAGGGCATCCGCTACGCCATCGCCAAGCCCATTCGCCAATCCCATCTGCATGACGCACTGGTGAGTATCGCCGGCCCGGTCCCAGTGTCCGCGGTCGGCCCCGGGGGCGCCTCGCCGCAGCAGAGCAACGCCAGCGAGCCCGAGCCGCCGCGGCCGCTGGCGGCACGTGTCCTGCTGGCGGAGGACAACGCCGTCAACCAGCGGGTGGCGATGAGCATGCTGCAGCGCCTGGGGGTCCAGGCGGACCTGGCAGAGGACGGTGCGCAGGCGGTTCGCATGGTCGGCGAGCGCGCCTACGACTTCATCCTGATGGACTGTCAAATGCCGAACATGGACGGCTTCCAGGCCACCGCGGAGCTGCGCCGTCGGACTCGTCAAGACTCCAGCGCGCACCGCGAGCCGATTGCCTGCCCGATCATCATCGCGCTCACCGCCAATGCCATGGCCGGGGACCGCGAGCGCTGCATCGCGGCAGGCATGGACGACCATCTCGCCAAGCCCCTCAAGCTGGCCGAGCTGCGCGCCTGTCTTGAGCGCTGGCTCGCGGTGTCCGACGCTGCGGCACCGCCGCCGGCGGGCGAGCCGGCGGCGCAGGCGGATGCCGATGCCATCGTGGTGGACCCGGATGTGCTGTCGAGCCTGCAAGAGCTCCTGGAAGACGGCTTCGCGCGGTTTCTTGAGCTGCTCGCCCACAAGACCACCGAGCTGATGCAGAGCCTGCAGGCGGGTGTGGATGCCGGCGACGCCGAGGCGGTATTCACCGCGGCACATGCGCTCAAGGGCAGCGTCGGCAACGTCGGCGCCGAGCCGGCGCAGGCATTGGCGCAGACGCTGGAGCACAAGGCCCGCGCCGGAGATCTCGCCGGGGCGCCCTTGATCATGGCACGACTCTGGCCGGTGCATCGGCGCCTGCTCGCCGACATCGGCGAGCTGCCCGACGCCGCGCCGCAGGGCGAGGACGCCGTCGCCGCTTATTGATGCCGGTTGCCGGCTCCGGCCGGCGCGCGCGATCACCCTTTGCTGGTCCTAACGCGGATCGGTGCCCGGGTAGCGCAGCGGCCCGAAGACCGCCTCCAGGGTCGCGAAGTCCCGTACGAGCCAGGAAGTCAGGTGGGCCTTCCCGGTGCGCGCCAGCACGGTACAGCCGTCATAGGGCAGCAGCAGCGGCACCGGTGCGACGCCGCCGGCGGCGGTTGGCACCCGCGGCCGAAAGGCGAGGGCGTTCATCGGCGTCGCCCAGTCGTCGATGACCTGCATCCAGGGCCACTGCAGGCCATAGGGGGTCTCGGGAGCGAAGGCGATGCAGTCGGCAGCGGTGGCGGCGATGACGGTCTTGAGGTTGTGTGTGGCCGTCCACCAGGCCGCGGACTTGGCCAGGATCAGCACCATCATGGCCGCCACGAGCCAGCGCAGCGGGCCACGCGGCAACGCTGCGGAGGTCGCCGGGCTCGACGCGGCGGCGCTCGGTGCGGTGAGCCGGATGAGGGCGAAGGCGAGGGTCATCAGGCCCAGCTCGGCGACGAAGACCAGCGCCGCCTTGAGCTTGATGCCGTGGCCGAACAGCAGCTCCGCCGCCACCGCCAGCGCCGCCGCCAGCACCAGCAGGCACAGGGCTGCCAGCGCCGCCGCTACGGGTGCCGCATGGCTGCCCCGCGCACGGCGCCACAGGACCCAGCCCGCCAGGAGCCCCGCCAGCACCACCGTCGCCAGCAGGACATGCTGTCCCGGTGTCTCCGTGAGCAGGTACCAAGCCAGCCCGCCCGGCGTCAGGTTGCCGCGCTCGTAGGCGTTGGCGCCGAGCAGCGTCCACAGCAGTCGCAACGCCCCGAAGCCCGCCAGCCAGAGGCCCAGCCGGCGCCATGTGCGGCGCTGTGCCGGCGTCTGCCAGGCAATGACCGCGGCGCCCGCCGCCAGCGCGAAGGCGGGCACGAAGGCCATGGGATGCAGCCCCAGCAGCAGCGGCCCGGCCGCCAGTGCATAGGCTCGCACCCAAGGACGCTCTGGCGCCAGCGCCATGGCCAGCGCCAGGGGCCAGGTGAGGTAGAGGCTGCTCAGCAGCTCGGAGACGCCGGAGAAGTTGATCAGATTGGCCAGCGCGGCCAGCAGCGGAAACACCATCAGCGCGGGCCAACGCCGGCGCACCACGAGCCAGCAGGCCAGCAGCGACAGCCAGGGCAGGGCCTGATAGCTCAGGCTGAAGGCGTGACGCACTGCCACGGCATCCAGACCCAGGCTGGCCGCGAGCCATGCCGGCAACTGCGGCAGCACCGCCGTGACGCGCAGGTTCGGCAGCAGCAGGTCGACGTCCGTTGCCAGCTTGAAGTAGTAGTACGCGCCGTCGCCGAATAGGGGCAGCCCCACCAGCGCCGCCACCAGATAGGCCGCTCCGATGAGCCAGAGGCCCACATCCAAGGTATGCCGCAGACCGGCATCGCCTGCCTGCGCTGCATCCACCCGCGACTGACTGTTCCGAAGCACGGCAACCAAAAAGAGGAAACACGGTGACGTTATACGGATTGACTGCGGGGCGGTGTATGGAGCACCTCTGGCGCCTCGAGGTCGCCGCCGGCACCGGCGTTCGGCGCCAAGGCAGGATAGCCGAGATCATGCTGTGGGCAAGCAGCGAGCGCAGCCGGGGCCGCGAGATACGGATGACTCCAGGGCGCTGTGCGCGGCCGATGAGCTGTCGGCGCCTTGGAGCTACATACACTGTCCCCGAGTTTTAGACGCCTTGGGCCTGCGTACACTGTCCGCAGGTTTTTCGTGGGAGCGGCGTCCCCGCCGCGACGGAGCTCGGCACCGCGGGCATGGCGGCGGGGTGCCTCTCTAGTTTAGCCCGCCCCGTGCAGCATCTCTGCCGCGTGGGCGCGGGTGGTGGCAGTGATCTCGGTGCCGCCGAGCATGCGGGCGATCTCATCCACCCGGGCATCGTCGGCGAGGGGGGCGATGTCGGTGTAGGTCTGGCCGTCGACGGCCTGCTTCTGCACCTTCAGCTGCTGGTGGGCCTGGGCCGCCACCTGCGGCAGGTGGGTGACGCAGAGCGCCTGGCGGGCCTCGCCTAGGCGGCGCAGCAGGCGGCCGACGATCTCCGCCACGCCGCCGCCGATGCCCACGTCCACCTCGTCGAACACCAGCGTGGGGATGCGGCCGAGCTCCGCGGTGGCCACCTGGATGGCGAGGCTAATGCGCGAGAGCTCGCCGCCGGAGGCCACCTTGGCCAGCGGCTGCAGCGGCTGGCCGGGGTTGGCGCTGACTTGGAAGGCGACGGCGTCCAGGCCCTGGGCGCCGACTTGGTCGTCGCCGGCCGTCTCCACGGCCACCGCGAACTGCCCGCCGCCCATGCCGAGCTCCTGCATGAAGCCGGTGACCGCCGCGCCGAGGCGCTGGGCGGCGCTGCGGCGCGCCTCGCTTAGGCGCCGCGCGGCCTCTAACAGGGTGCTCAGGGCCGCATCCCGGTCCGCCTGCAGGGTGCCCAGGGTCTTGTCGTCCTGCTCCAGGGCGTCGAGCTCCGCCTGCCGCTCCGCGAGGGTGTCGGCGAGCTGCGCCGGCTGGATGCGGTACTTGCGCGCGAGGTCGTGGATGCGCCCGAGGCGCTCTTCCACCTCGGCGAGCCGGCCCGGGTCCATGTCGAGGTGGTCCAGGTACTGGCGCAGGGCCGAGGCCGCTTCCTCCACCTGCACTGTGGCGCTGTCGATGAGCTCGCGGGGCTCGCTCAGGCGTGCGTCGATGTCGCTAAGACCCGCGAGCTCCGCGCCGGCGCGCCCGAGCTGATCGCGCAGGGCGCCCTCGCCCTCGTAGAGCAGCTCCACCAGCGCCGCGGCGGTGCCCTGGAGCCGGCCGAGGTTGGCGAGGCGGTGCTGCTCGGCGTCCAGCGCCTCCAGCTCGCCGTCGGCGAGGCCGAGCTCCGCCAGCTCTTCGACCTGGAAGCGCAGCAGGTCCATGCGCTCGGCGCGCTGGGTACGGGCGGCGGTGAGCTCGGCGAGGCGGGTGTCCAGCTCCCGCCAGCGCCGGTAGAGCTCGGCCACCGCCGCCGCCTGCTCGCTTTGGCCGCCGTAGGCGTCCAGCAGCGCGCGCTGGGCCGCCGGGCGCAGCAGGGACTGGTGGGCGTGCTGGCCGTGGATGTCTACCAGCAGGTCCCCCAGCGCGCGCAGCTGGGCGCCGCTGGCGGAGCGACCGTTGATGAAGGCACGGGCGCGCCCTTGGCGCACCAGCACGCGGCGGATGACGCACTCCTCGCCGTCGTCGAGGGCCTGCTCGGCGAGCCAGTCGCGCGCCTCCGGGCACTGCGCCACGTCGAAGCCGGCGCTCACCTCGGCGCGCTCACAGCCGCTGCGGATCATGTCGGCGTCGGCCTTCTCGCCCAGCGCCAGGCCGAGGGCGTCGATGAGGATGGACTTGCCGGCGCCGGTCTCGCCGGTGAGCGCGGTCATGCCGCCGGTGAGCGTCAGCTCCAGGCGGCTGACGATGACGAGATCCCGAATGGCGATGTGTGTAAGCATGGCCGGTGGATCGGTCCCGAGGGGGCTGCGGTTGCCGGTGGCCGGGGTGGCGCCGCCGGCTGCGATGCATCAGCAGGCGCCGTCCGCCCGGCGCTCGCTGGCCCAGCCGAGCTTGGCGCGCAGGATGCTGTAGTGATCATAGCCGCGCGGGTGGAGCAATTTCAGCCGGTGCGGACTGCGGCGGATGTAGATTGCCCGACCCTCCGCCAGCGGCAGGTTGATCTGGCCATCGCAGGTGAGGCGTACCTGCTCGTGCTCGTAGTCGCGGATGCGAAGCTCGATCTGGCTGTCGCCGCCGATGACCAGCGGACGGTTGCTCAGCGTATGCGGGCAGATGGGCACCAGCAGCAGGGCATCCAGGCCGGGGTGCACCAACGGGCCGCCTCCGGAGAGGGCATAGGCGGTGGAGCCGGTGGGGGTGGAGACGATGACGCCGTCGGAGCGCTGGGCGTTGACGAAGACGCCGTCGATCCAGGTCTCCAGCTCGATCATGCGCACACTGTTCCACTTGTGCACAACGATGTCGTTGACGGCGCGGCCGCTGGTGCCGTCGGTGTGCACCTCCAGCATGGCGCGGGCGTCGGCGTGGTGCTCGCCGTTTAGGATCTGGTCCAGGCGCTCTTCCAGGTGGTCCGGCGAGATGTCCACCAGGAAGCCGAGGCGCCCGAGGTTGATGCCGAGCAGGGGCACGTCCGCCGGTGCCAGCTCCCGGGCGGCGTGCAGCAGGGTGCCGTCGCCGCCGACGACGATGATGAGGTCACAGGCGGCACCGAGCGCCGGGATGCTCAGGGCAGCGCCCGCATCCCCGCCCACGGCATCGCCGGCGACGGCCGCCGACTCCGGGTCGAAGCGCACCGACAGGCCCCGCCAGCGCAGATGCGCCGCGAGCCGGGCGATGGTGCCGGCCAGCTGCGGGTCCTGGTGTTGCTTGCCGATGATGCCGGCGACTCGGAATTGGCTCATGTCTCGGTCACTGGGCGGCCACGCGCTGCGGCAGCGGGGTCGGGTGCTCGGGCGGTGTCTGCATCGCCTTGATCACGGACGGTAGCACGGGCTCGCGGGCGCGCCAACAAAGGCCCGCGCCCGGCGGCGGCGACAGCCGAGCGGGCGTGTGTTGCTGCGCCTGGACCGGCTCGTTCGGCTTGGTGTACCCCTTGTCCGCGGTTGACACCCGGCGGGGCTCGCCCTAGATTGACAGTGTTAGCACTCGCAGATGTGGAGTGCTAAGCCTGCGTCGCCGCCGGCGGCGGGCCCGCAGCGACCGCTGTGGGTGGTGGCATGCCGGCGATGGATGCCCGGCACCAGCCTTGGGTCCGTCGGCCTTCTTTCTATAATGTTGCAGTCCCATGGCCAACAGCAGTCAATCGCATACCGGCGACACCAAGTTTACGCTGTCTGGCGGGGGACAGATCAGCGAGCGCGCGCTGCACTTCCTGAAGGCCCTCATCGAGCGCCACATTCGCGACGGTCAGCCGGTGGGCTCGCGCACCCTCGCGCGCGACGCCGGGCTGGACCTGAGCCCGGCCACCGTGCGCAACGTCATGTCGGACCTCGAGGAGCTGGGGCTCGTGGCCTCGCCGCACACCTCCGCCGGGCGCATACCGACGGTGTCCGGCTACCGGCTGTTCGTCGACAGTCTGCTCACCGTCTCGCCCATGGATCATTCGCTGGTGGACAAGATGCGCTCGGGCTTCGAGCCCGGCGGCGAGTCCAAGGCGCTGATCGAATCCGCCTCGCGCCTGCTCTCCGGTGTGACGCATCTTGCCGGCCTGGTGATGGTGCCGCGGCACGAGCGCGAGGTCTTTCATCAGATCGAGCTCCTGAAGCTCTCCGGCACGCGAGTCCTTGCGATCTTGGTCACCGCCGACGGCGAGGTCCACAATCGGATCATCCACACCGAGCAGGAGTGCTCGGCATCGCACTTGCAACAGGCGTCGAACTACCTGACGGAGATGTTCTCTGGGCTCGACATGCGCGAGGTGCGCCGACGCCTGCTGGAGGACCTGAAGCAGACGCACCAGCACATGGATGCGCTCATGATGCGGGCGATGGAAATGGCCCAGCGGGTGGTGGAAGGCGCCGAGCACGAAGACGACGTGCTCATCGCCGGGCAGACCAATCTGCTGGAGTTCGAAGAGCTGGCGAACATGGAGCGCTTGAAGTCGTTGTTCCAGGCCTTCACGGAGAAACGCCAGATATTGGATCTGCTCGACCGCTGTATCGAGGCCGACGGCGTGCAGATCTTCATCGGCCAGGAGTCAGGCTTCGAGCTGCTCGACGATTGCAGCTTGGTGACGACCACTTACCGGGTCGAGGACCAGATCCTCGGCGTGCTCGGTGTCATCGGCCCCACGCGCATGGACTACCAGCGGGTGATTCCGGTGGTGGACGTGACCGCCAAACTGCTCGCGGCGGCCCTAAGGCGCCCTTAAATCGGCCCGGAGAAAAAGCCCCAGAGCCGAATGGCGCTAACTTAAGCCAGTCCGCGATATGAATCAGACACTTACGTTGAATACGATACGACGATCCAAGCTCTCCTGCGGCACAAGCGGGCGGTCTTCGCATGTCGGACGGCCTGGAGCTGTTCGGGTTGCAGGCCAAGCGCTTCGCTAAGTGACTGTTTTTATGAAGACGCCGCTTAAGTTAGTGCCATTCGCCCCAGAGCCCGCCCGCGGCCACACCACGGGCGCTACGACACAACATCCTGCGGCCGCGCCGAACACCGTCTCGGCGCGCGCCGCCAACAGCCGGCTCATCGGACGCCGGCGCGCGCGACAGCGCCGAGCCAGCGGCAGTGGTGATCCCAGCCGGGCCGCGCCGTCGCGCACAGACATTCACACGCTGGAGAGGCATGCCTACGAGAGGCAGTCCCTGGAGAAGACACCATGAGCCCGGAGCGAGATCGCCAACCCGACGACGAGACCGACGCAACGGCGGCACGGCCCGCCGACGAGCCCACGCCCGAGGAAGCCGCCGGCGGGCAGCAGCAAGCCGGCGCCGCGCCGGGCGACCTTGGCGCAGAGCAGCCCGTGGGCGGTGCAGCGGGTGACCCGCCTGTAGACAGTGAGCCCGCGGCCGACCCCACACAGCTCACCATGCTGCTGGAAGACGCCCGCGCCAAGGCGGACCAGGCGCACGACCAGCTGCTGCGCACCCGCGCCGAGATGGAGAACATGAGCCGCCGCCAGGCGAAGGAGCTGGAGAACGCGCACAAGTTCGCCCTGGAGGGCTTCATCAAAGAGCTGCTGCAGGTGCGCGACAGCCTGGAGCTCGGCTACGCCGCGGCGCAGGAGCCCGATGCCGACGTCGCCAAGCTGCGGGAGGGCACGGAGCTGACGCTCAAGCTGCTGAGCGACACCATGAGCAAGTTCGGCGTCGAGCGCATCTACCCAGAGGGCCAGCCCTTCAACCCGGACTACCACCAGGCCATGTCCATGCAGCCGCGCTCGGACCTGCCGGCGAACACCGTCACCAACGTCATCCAGACCGGCTACACGCTGAACGGCCGGCTGGTGCGCCCGGCGCTGGTGATGGTCTCCTCGGAGGCCTAAGCCGGTGCCCGACCCGGATCTGATCCCGGAGCTGATCCGGGACCTGATCCAGGACGTGATCCCGGATCTGATCTGGCTCAGACGGCTCCGGGACGCACCGGCTGCGGGGCGCAGTAGGCTTGAGAATTTCAAGGTTTTGCCCAACCTCCCTCGCAGTTTCGGCCTCTGACGGCGCGTGCCGAGGGGGCACAACCCAGATTCACCACATTGCAGATTTTGGAGAGACACCATGGGAAAGATCATCGGCATCGACCTAGGCACCACCAACTCCTGTGTCGCCGTAATGGAAGGCGACAAGCCCAAGGTCATCGAGAACGCCGAGGGTGATCGCACCACACCCAGCATCGTCGCCTACAGCAACGACGGCGAGGTGCTGGTGGGCCAGTCCGCCAAGCGCCAGGCGGTCACCAACCCGAACAACACGCTGTTCGCCATCAAGCGCCTCATCGGCCGCCGCCACGAGGATCACATCGTCTCCAAGGACAAGGAGATGGTGCCCTACAACATCGTCAAGGCCGACAACGGCGACGCCTGGGTAGAGGTGAACGGCAAGAAGATGGCCCCGCCGGAGGTCTCGGCGAAGGTCCTTCAGAAGATGAAGAAGACCGCCGAGGACTACCTGGGCGAGACCGTCACCGAGGCCGTCATCACGGTGCCGGCCTACTTCAACGATTCCCAGCGCCAGGCCACGAAAGACGCCGGGCGCATCGCTGGGCTCGAGGTCAAGCGCATCATCAACGAGCCCACGGCGGCGGCGCTCGCCTACGGCATGGACAAGAAGCGCGGCGATCAGAAAATCGCCGTCTATGACCTGGGCGGCGGCACCTTCGACATCTCCATCATCGAGATCGCCGAGATCGAGGGCGAGCACCAGTTCGAGGTGCTCTCCACCAACGGCGACACCTTCCTCGGCGGCGAGGACTTCGACCTGCGCGTCATCGACCACCTGGTGGAGGTGTTCAAGAAGGAGCAGGGCTTCGATCTGCGCAACGACCCGCTGGCGCTGCAGCGCCTGAAGGAGGCCGCCGAGAAGGCCAAGATCGAGCTCTCCGCCAGCCAGCAGACGGACATCAATCTGCCCTACATCACCGCGGACCAGACGGGGCCGAAGCACCTGAACGTCAAGCTGACCCGGGCCAAGCTGGAATCGCTGGTGGAGGATCTCATCGACCGCACCATCGCGCCCTGCCGCACGGCGCTCAAGGACGCCGGCGTCGGTGCCGGCGAGATCAACGAGGTCATCCTGGTGGGCGGCCAGACCCGCATGCCCAAGGTGCAGGAGAAGGTCGAGGAGTTCTTCGGTAAGTCCCCGCGCAAGGACGTGAATCCGGACGAGGCTGTGGCCGTGGGCGCCGCCATCCAGGGCGGCGTGCTCGGCGGCGGCGTCAAGGACGTGCTGCTGCTGGACGTCACCCCGCTGTCGTTGGGCATCGAGACCCTGGGCGGCGTCATGACCAAGCTCATCGAGAAGAACACCACCATCCCCACCAGCGCGAGCCAGGTGTTCTCCACCGCCGACGACAACCAGACGGCGGTGACGGTGCACGTGCTCCAGGGCGAGCGCGAGCGGGCCATGGACAACAAGTCCCTCGGGCGCTTCGACCTGGCGGACATCCCGCCGGCACCGCGCGGCGTGCCGCAGATCGAGGTCAAGTTCGACATCGACGCCAACGGCATCCTGAACGTCTCCGCCAAGGACAAGGCCACCGGCAAGGAGCAGTCCATCGTCATCAAGGCCAGCTCCGGTCTGTCGGACGACGAGATCGATCGCATGGTGAAGGACGCCGAGGCCCACGCCGAAGACGACAAGAAGTTCCACGAGCTGGTCGGCGCCCGCAACCAAGCGGACAGCATGATCCACGCCACCCGCAAGTCCCTGGAGCAGCTCGGCGAGGACAAGCTGGAGCCCGGCGAGAAGGACAAGATCGAGTCCGCTATCAAGGAGCTCGAAGAGGCCATGCAGGGCGAGGACAAGGAGCGCATCGAGTCCCTGACCAAGGAGCTTGGCGATGCCTCCGCCAAGATGGCCGAGCGCCTCTACGCTCAGAGCCAGGGCGGCCCCGAAGCCGGCGCCGGGTCGGCCGGAGGCGCGGGCGCCGCTGGCGGCGGCGAGAGCGGCGGCGGCGACGATGTCGTGGACGCCGAGTTCGAAGAGGTCAAGGACGACGACAAAAAGTAAGCGCGCTCGTGCTGCAAAGCCGGGACGGGAGACGCGTGGGCGCAGGCTCACGCGTCTTGATCGTTTCTGCCCGGCCGGCGGCCGATGACGCGATCATGGACGCCGGAAACGCCACGGCGAGACCAGCAAAGCCGTCGCTCGGTGGATGCATGACGCGCATTCACAGAGCATGCCAGAGCGCCCAGACCCAAATCACACCGCAGTTCCCCGGACCCCGCCGATGCCCCGCGATTACTACGAAGTCCTCGGCTTGAGCCGCAACGCCAGCGAGCAGGACATCAAAAAGTCCTTCCGCCGCCTGGCGATGAAGTACCACCCGGACCGCAATCCGGACGACGCCGAATCGCTTGCCAAGTTCAAGGAAGCCAAAGAGGCTCACGACGTCCTCAGCGACCCCCGCAAGCGCTCCGCCTACGACCAGTTCGGCCACGCCGGCGTCAGCGGGCAGGGCGGCTTCGGCGGTGGCGGCCCAAGTGACTTTGGCGCCGGCGGCTTCTCGGACATCTTCGGCGATGTCTTCGGCGACATCTTCGGCGGGCGCGCCGGCGGTCGGCGCACCCACCGCGGCACGGATCTGCGCTACGAGCTGTCGCTGACCCTGGAAGAGGCTGTCGCGGGCAAGGACGTCAGCATCAAGATCCCCACCACGGTGGAGTGCCACTACTGCGGCGGCAGCGGCGCCAAGCCCGGCACCAAGCCCAAGGAGTGCAGCACCTGCCATGGGCACGGCCAGGTGCGCATGCAGCAGGGCTTCTTCTCCATTCAACAGACCTGCCCCGCCTGCCGCGGTACCGGCAGCGTCATCGATGATCCCTGCAAGCACTGCCGCGGCAGCGGCCGGCTGCGCGAGGAGAAGACCCTGAGCGTCAAGGTGCCGCCTGGCGTCGACACGGGCGATCGTATCCGCCTGGCGGGGGAGGGCGAGCCCGGCGAGCAGGGCGGCCCGCCAGGGGATCTCTATGTACAGGTGATGGTGCAGGAGCACCCCATCTTCACCCGCGAGGAGAGCCACCTCTTCTGCGAGGTGCCAATCAGCTTCGCCACCGCGGCCCTGGGCGGCGAGATGGAAGTGCCCACCCTGAGCGGCAAGGTCGTGCTCAAGGTCCCGGCGGGCACCCAGACCGGCAAGATGTTCCGCATGCGTGGCAAGGGCGTGAAGCCCGTGCGCGGTGGCCCGGTGGGCGACCTCATCTGCCGCGTCGTGGTCGAGACCCCGGTGAACCTCACCGAGCGCCAGAAGGAGCTGCTGCGCGAGCTGGACGAGACCCTGGCCCACGGCGGCAAGCACCACAGCCCGCACTCCACCAGCTGGCTCGACGGCGTCAAGAGCTTTTTCGAGAAGATGGGGCTCTGACAAGGAGCAGGTCCCTCTGCGCCTTATCGTCTTTTTGGCTTTGGGCTCCAGGATGGCTGCCTGCACCGAGCCCGAGCGCTGCTGAAATGGCTGGCATCCCGCCGGCAACTCGCAGCGCTTGCGTCCTGCCGACCCCGCCCATTCGCTTGGCTCCCCCTTCACCGAACAACACCCGAGGTCGGGCAAACATTTGTACCGACCCGCATCGACGGCGCCCGCGTCGGATGCGGCGAAGCGTCTGCTGGTCTGAACGTCACAGGCTATTGACGTTTGGGACAGCAAAGGCGGAGCATGCCAGCGCCGACGCATCGCTAGCATGATGCGTTGCCAGCCATAGCGCCCGCTCGGGCACCTCCTCGCTAGTACCCGGAGGGAAGCACGCCCGTGCACGCCGCTGATGGGGCGGATGCGGATGAGTGGCGCACACGGCCTCGCATCTGGACGCGCACAAAAACAAGACTGCCGAAAAAAACCACTGGCTCCGTTAACGCGGGCGGAGGAGGATAAGCATGCAATCAGGCTACGTCCTGTCCATCGACCAGGGCACCACCGGCACGACGGTGCTGGTCTTCGACCATGCGGGGCAGGTGCGTGGCCGCGCCTACTCCGAGTTTACGCAGCACTATCCGCGGCCGGGCTGGGTGGAGCACGATGCCGAGGAAATCGTGCTGGTGTCCATGAAGGTTGTCGCCGACGCGCTGCGCGCGGCGGGTATCCAGCCGGACGAGTTCGCCGCCATCGGCATCACCAACCAGCGCGAGACCGTGGTGGTCTGGGACAAGGCGACGGGTAAGCCCGTGGGCCGCGCCATCGTTTGGCAGGACCGCCGGACAGCGCGCTACTGCGACCAGCTGAAGGCCGAGGGCGTCGAGGACATGGTCCGCGCCAAGACCGGGCTCGTCGTCGACCCCTACTTCTCCGGTACCAAGCTCAAGTGGCTGTTGGACAATACCCCGGGCCTGCGGGAGCGGGCTACACGCGGGGAGGTCTGCTTCGGCACCATCGATTCCTGGCTGGTGTACCAGCTCACCGGCGGCAACGCCCATGTGACCGATTACTCCAACGCCTCCCGCACCCTCCTCTACAACATCCGGGAGCTGACCTGGGATGCCGAGCTGCTGGCGCTGTTCGACATCCCCGCGGCGATGCTGCCGGCGGTGCGCCCGTCGTCGACCGTCTACGGCGAGACCAATCCGCAGATGTTCTTCGGCACTCGTGGCATCCCGGTGGCCGGCATCGCCGGCGATCAGCAGGCGGCGCTGTTCGGCCAGGCCTGTCATAGCCCCGGCATGGCCAAGAACACCTATGGGACGGGCTCCTTCGTGCTCATGAATACGGGCGCGGACGCGGTCGCCAGCAACGAGCGCCTGCTCACCACCATCGCCTGGGGCGTCGGCGACGAGCCGGTGCAATATGCCCTGGAGGGGGCCATCTTCGTCACCGGCTCTGCGGTGCAATGGCTGCGCGATGGGCTCGGCGTCATCGGCAATGCCGCCGAGACTCGCGAGCTCGCCCGCGGCGTGCCACACAACGAGGGCGTCTATTTCGTGCCGGCGTTGGTGGGGCTGGGTGCACCGCACTGGGACCCCTACGCCCGCGGCATGCTCATCGGCATCACCCGCGGCACCGGCAAGGGCCATGTGGCCCGCGCCGTCCTGGAGAGCATGGCCTACCAAACCCGGGACGTCATCGATGCGATGCAGCGCGACTCCGGTATCACCTTGAAGGAGCTGCGCTGCGACGGCGGCGCCTCGGTGAACAGTGTGCTGATGCAGTTCCAGGCGGACATCCTCGGTGTCGAGGTGGAGGTCCCGCGCATCGTCGAGACCACGGCGCTCGGCTCTGCCTATCTCGCAGGTCTGGCCGTGGGCTTCTGGGAGAGCAAGGCGGAGATCGCCGAGAAGTGGGCGCTGGACAACCGTTACCGCCCGCGCATGGACGCGGACCAGCGTGAGCGCCTGTATCGGCGCTGGCACAAGGCCGTGGACTTGGCCAAGGGCTGGGCGCTGGACGATGAGTAGTCCCCGTCCCAGTGGGAGCGGCATCCCTGCCGCGACGCGGGGCGGGCAATGTCCTGGAAGTCATCGCGGCAAGGATGGCGCTTCCACGGTCGCCCAGGCCGCTCCCCGCTGACAAGAGCCGAGGTCCAGTGACATGACCCTGCGTGAGAATAACATCGCCAAGCTGTCCGAGGGCGTCTTCGATGCGCTCATCATCGGCGGCGGCATCAATGGTGCCGTCTCCGCCGCGGCCCTGTCCGGCAAAGGTGCGCGCGCCGCGCTCATCGACAAGCGTGACTTCGCGGGCTTCACCAGCCAGCAGTCGTCCAATCTGGCCTGGGGCGGCATCAAGTACCTGGAGAGCGGCGACTATGGCCTGGTGCGCAAGCTCTGCTTGAGCCGTAACCACCTCATCGACAGCTACCCGAGCCGGGTCAAGGAGATCCGCTTCTTCGCCACCATCGACCACGGCTTTCGCTTCTCGCCCTGGTTTCTGTGGCTCGGCACCTGGGTGTACTGGCTGTTCGGCAACGGCTACACCAAGCCGCCGCGACTTCTCGCCAAGCGCCAGATCGAGCGGGAAGAGCCGGTGGTGGACACGGCGCGGGCCGCCGGCGGCTTCGAGTACTCGGATGCCTATCTGCACGACAACGACTCCCGCTTCGTCTTCCAGTTCGTGCACTCCGCCATGGACCGCGGCTGCATCGCGGCCAACTATGTGGAGTCCCTAGGGGCGCGCCGTGATGAAGACGGCCTCTGGATCACCCGTGCCCGCGACACCGAGACCGGCAAGCTGCTGGAGATCCGCTCGCGCGCGCTCATCAACGCCGCGGGCCCCTTCGCCGACGATCACAACCAGCTCACCAGCGAAGAGACCGCCCACCAGCATCTGTTCTCCAAGGGCATCCATCTCATCGTGCCCCAGATCACCGAGCACCGGCACATCCTGACCTTTTTCGCCGACGACGGGCGGCTCTTCTTCGTCATTCCCATGGGTGTGCGCACCTGCATCGGTACCACGGACACCCGGGTGGACACCCCCTACACCCAGGTGACGGACGCCGACCGCGACTTCGTGCTGGAGAACATCAATAAGCGCCTGCGTCTGGCGAAACCACTCATGCGCGAGGACATCATTGCCGAGCGCTGCGGCGTGCGCCCGCTGGTGGTACGCCGCCGTGCGGACGGTGCCGGTGAGGGCGCCGACAGGGACTGGATGCAGCTCTCGCGCAAGCACGAAATCGACGTGGATCGGGCCAACCGGCATCTCACCATCTATGGCGGCAAGCTCACCGATTGCGTCAACGTCGGCGACGAAGTCTCGGCCATCGTCAGCGGCTTCGGCATTGCGCTGCCCTTTGCGCACTACCGCTGGTACGGCGAGCCGCATCGCTCGGTGTACGAGGAATACATGCACCAGGCCAAGCTCATGGATCTGGACGGTCTGACCTCGCCCGAGTCCATCGAATCGCTGTCGTCGCGGCTGTGGCGCCGTTACGATCAGCAGGCCTTCGAGCTGCTGGCGCAGATCCGCGAGGACCCGCGTCAGGCTGAGGTGCTGATCAAGGGCACGGATTATCTGCGCTGCGAGATTCAGCTCGCCAAGCGCCAAGAGATGATCGTCAAGCTGGAAGACTTCCTGCGCCGGCGCTCCAAGATCGCCCTGGTGGTGCCGCGGCAGACCATCCAGCACGCCGATGGTCTGATGGAGGCCTGCCGCATCCTCTTCGGCGACCAGGCCCAGGCCCGCTACGACGAATACTTCGGTGAGTCGCGGGCCGTCACCCCGGCGCAGTCGCTGCAGCCCGAGGCGGCGACGGCATGAGCCCATTCCTCGGTGAGATCATCGGCACGGCGATTTTGCTCCTGCTCGGCAATGGTGTGGTGGCCAACGTCGTCCTGACCGGCACCAAGGGCAACGGCGCCGGCTGGATCGTCATCGCCTGGGGCTGGGGTATGGCCGTGTTCGTGGCCGTGTTCACCGTCGCCGCCTTCAGCGGCGCGCACCTGAACCCGGCCGTCTCCGTCGGGCTCGCGGTGGCCGGCAAGTTCGAGTGGGCGAAGGTGCCGGCCTATTTGCTGGCGCAGTTCGTCGGTGCCATGCTCGGCGCCGCTGCCGTCTGGCTGCTGTATCGCCCGCACTTTGCGCAAACCGACGACCGCGATCTCAAGCTCGCCTGCTTCTGCACGGCGCCCGCGGTCAGGGATGTGCCGTCGAACCTCTTCTCGGAGGTCCTCGGCACCTTCGTACTGGTGTTCGCGGTGCTCTTCCTGGCGGTGTCGGTGTTCGGGCTTGGCGCGCTGGATGCGCTGCCCGTGGGGCTGCTGGTGCTGGCGATTGGCTTGAGTCTCGGCGGCACCACCGGCTATGCCATCAACCCGGACCGCGATCTGGGCCCGCGGCTGGTGCATGCGCTGCTGCCCATGCCCGGCGGCAAGCGCAACAGCGATTGGGGCTATGCCTGGATTCCGGTGATCGGGCCCATCCTCGGCGCCGGGCTCGCGGGGCTTTTGTACCTGGTCTTGCAGGATCCGACCAGCGTGCAATTCCGCTGACGCCGCCCGGATCGCGGCGTCCTCGGGGCGGCCGCCGCGGCGTGGCCGAGACCAGGCCCGTCGGGCGGATGCACGCAGCACGAGCCACGCGCCGCAAGCATGTCCGCATTGGAGCCCGCCATGAGCCGACGCCCGAATCCGCCCCCGACCCGCTCCGAGCGGGCGCAGATCGGGCGGCGCCGCTTCTTGCGCAGCGCCGCGACATTCGCGGCAGCATCCCTGCTGCCCATCGCCCGGGGCTTCGCCGAAGCGGGGCCGTCGCCTCCCATGCGTGCGGCGGCCGCCCGCCGCTGGGTGCTCGGTGAATTCACGCCGAGCACCCTGGGCGTCGACGCCCAGCTGGCGGAGATGGACTTCTTTATTCGTGCCGCCGCCCCCTTCCGGGGTCAGCGCATCCACGTGGTGTCAGAGACCATCCCCACCCACGTCTACGAGCAGCGCTTCTTGGCCCGCGCCTTCCACGAGATCACCGGCATCCGGGTTCAGCACGACCTGCTGCACGAGGGCGAGCTGGTGGAGCGCATCCAGCAACAGACCCGCAACGGGCGCAACCTCTACGACGCCTATGTCAACGACACGGACTTCGTCGGCACCCATACCCGCAGCGATGCCGTGGTGCCCTTGTCCGACTGGATGGCGGGTGATGGTGCACCGGTTACGCTGCCGACGCTGGACTTGGATGACTTTATCGGGCTGCCCTTCGCCACCGGGCCGGACGGCAAGCTCTACCAGCTGCCGGACCAGCAGTTCGCCAACCTCTACTGGTTCCGCTACGACTGGTTTCAGCGCGAAGACCTGAAGCGCGCCTTCCAGGATCGCTACGGCTACCCCCTGGGGGTGCCCGTCAACTGGCAGGCCTACGAAGACATCGCCGACTTCTTCACCAACCGCGTTCGCGAGCTCGGCGGGCGCCGCGTCTATGGCCACATGGACTACGGCAAGGTGGACCCGTCGCTCGGCTGGCGCTTCACCGACGCCTGGCTTGCCATGGCCGGTGTCGGTGACCCGGGGCTGCCCAACGGCGTCCCTGTGGACGAATGGGGCATCCGCGCCCGGGGCTGCCATCCGGTGGGCTCAGCCGTGGCTCGCGGCGGCGCCACCAACAGCCCGGCGGCGGTGTACGCGCTGCGCAAGTACCTGGACTGGCTGCAAGAATATGCGCCGCCCGAGGCGCGCGGCATGGACTTCAGCGACGCCGGCCCGGTGCCCGCCCGCGGCGACATCGCCCAGCAGGTGTTCTGGTACACCGCGTTCACGCCGGCCATGATCAAGCCCGGCGCCGCTGTGATGGGTCCCGACGGCAGCGCGAAGTGGCGCGTCGCGCCATCTCCCCACGGCGTCTACTGGGAGGACGGCATGAAGCTCGGCTACCAGGATTGCGGCGCCTGGACCCTGTTCGCCAGCACGCCATTGGCCCGCCGCCGGGCCGCCTGGCTCTATGCCCAGTTCTGCACCTGCAAGACGGTGTCGCTCAAGAAGACCCTGGTGGGTCTGACTCCGATCCGCCAGAGCGACCTCGCCTCCGAGGCCATGACCGAGGCTGCGCCCCGCCTCGGCGGGCTGGTGGAGTTCTACCGCAGCCCGGCGCGTATGGCCTGGACCCCCACCGGTCTCAATGTGCCGGATTACCCTAAGCTTGCCCAGCTTTGGTGGACCCGCATCGGCAAGGCCGTGCGCGGCGAGCAGTCGCCCCAGCAGGTTCTCGATGAGCTGGCCCGGGCGCAGGACAAGACCCTGGCGCGCATCACCGCCGCGGGCACACTGGCCCGCTGCGAGCCCCGCCTGAACGAGCGCGAGGACCCGAAAGACTGGCTCGCGCGGCCGGGTGCACCGAAGCCGCAACGCGCCGAGTCGAGCGAGCGCGGCCGCACGGTCGACTACGAAACACTGTTGAGCGCTTGGCGCGCCGGTCGTGTGGGCCCTGTTTGAGCAGGGCGGATGCCGCCGTCAGGCAAGCTCGGTCAACACCGGTTGCAGGATCTTCGCTCCCTGGCCCGCGGCCAGGTGCCGGCATGTTGATGACATGCCCGGCGGCCTTGCGAATTGCTGCATCCGCTCGGCGCAGGTGGCGTTCAGTCTGGCTCGTTTGGTTGTGGTCCACCAGCCGGCGGGGCAAAGGCCACGGCGGACGCTGCCGAGATCGCCGCCCGGAGCGTTTGGAGGCGCTGGCATAGGCCTTGCTTATGGGCCGGGTGGACTCTCCCGGCGGCGCCGGCCAAGACGAGGGGTTCCCGAGCACCGGCGCCTCGCCGCTCAGCAACCAACCATTACGAGGACAGCATGGAGTACACCACCCTCGGCGATACCGATCTCGAGGTCTCGCGCATCGGGCTCGGCACCTGGGCTATCGGCGGCTGGATGTGGGGCGGCACCGACGAGGCGCGCTCCATCGACACCATCCGCCATGCCGTGGACCTGGGCATCAATGTCATCGACACCGCGGCGGTCTACGGCATGGGCCATGCCGAGTCCATCGTCGGCGAGGCCCTGGCCCGGCACGGTCTGCGCGAGCAGGTGGTGCTGGCCACCAAGTGCGGCATCAATTGGTCGGATGACCACGAGCGCCTGTGGCGCGAGGCCACCCGGGCGCGCATCGAGCGGGAGGTGGACGACTCGCTGCGCCGGCTGCGCACCGACCGCATCGACCTCTATCAGGTCCACTGGCCCGACCCGCGCGTGCCCATGGAGGAGACCGCCAGCGTCATGGCGGAGCTATACAAGGCCGGCAAGATCCGCGCGATCGGCGTGTCCAACTTCGATGTGGCCCAGATGGATGCCTTTCGCGCCGTCGCGCCCCTGCACGCCAATCAGCCGCCCTACAACCTGTTCGAGCGCGCGCTGGGCGACGCGGTGCTGCCCTACTGCGCCGAGCACGGCATCGGTACCCTCACCTATGGCGCCCTGTGCCGCGGCCTGTTGAGCGGGCGGATGTCGCGGGACCGGGTCTTCGAGGGCGACGACCTGCGCCAGGTGGACCCCAAGTTCCAGCAGCCGCGCTTCGATCAATACCTGGCCGCCGTCGATGCCCTGGACCGCTTCGCCCGCGAGCACGCGGGCAAGGACGTCATGGCGCTGGCCCTGCGTTGGCTGCTGGACCAGCCGGGCCACAGCGTGGCGCTGTGGGGGGCGCGGCGGCCGGATCAGCTGGACGCGGTGAGCAGCATCGATGGTTGGCACCTGGATGCCGACGCCATCGCGACCATCGACGCCATCATCGCCGAGCATGTCACCGACCCCGCCGGGCCCGAGTTCATGGCGCCCGCGGCGCGGGAGGAAGGCGCCTGAGGCCGCGCGAGTGGTGCGGGCCGGCGCTCTGCCCGGCGTTACGGTCAAGCTGGGCCATGGCCCGACTGGGCCCGAGTGCTCAGCGCGGCAATGAAAGCGCAGGGTCGTCTGCCCCTGCCGGCTGCGGCTTGCGACAGACCAGCCTGACCGCGCCGTAGCGGAAGGCGATGTCGGCGTCCGCCCGCACGGTGTCGAAGCCCGCTGCCATGGCCTGCTGCATCGCCGTGGTCGCATAGCCTGCCGCTAGCATGCGCTCCGCGCCGGATGCCAATAGCTCGCGTAGGTACCGGAGCTGCTCGGTGCGCTCGCGGCTGGTATCGGCGCTGCTGATGACCAGCCGGGGCGTTTCCGCCAGCACTTCGGCGCCGAGGGATGCCGCAATGCCCCGCAGCTTGGCGCCCACGCAGGGATCGCCGCCGCCCACCTCCGCCTGACAGCGGTTGAAGGCGTCCCACCAGGCGCTAATGGCCGGCTGCGGCGGGTCGAAGCCGAAGGTATGGTTGTCGACCTCGGTGAGGATGATCCGGCCTGTGGGCTTCACCACCCGCAACAGCTCGCGGACCACGGCTTCGGGGTCGGCCAAGTGCTCCAGCACCCAGATGGTCATGCCGACATCGAAGCTGTCGTCGGGGAAGGGCAGGGCGCGGGCGTCGCCCTGGAGCAGGCGGATCTGCTCGCGCCCGGCGAGCCAGGCTTGGCCGGCGCGCAGGTGCATGCTGCTCAGGTCTACGCCGGTGAGCGTCAGATGCGGGGCGCGCTGCGCAATCAGCTGAAGCTCGGCGCCGACGGCGCAGCCCACCTCCAGCAGGCTGCGGTCGCCGGACAAATCCAGCCCGCCGAACACTGGTGTCGCCAGCATTCGCGCCTGCGCCATCAGGCGTTGGCGCTCCGCCTCACTGAAGCCGTGGATGTAGTGCTCCGCCATCGTCGCCTGCGCGTCGGACCCCATCCCGCCATTATCCCGGTAAGTCGGCAGGATTGGCCATATTGGCACCGCTGCCGGCCGCGTTGCCGTCCGCACTGGCTCCCCGGCTCCGCTCGGGAGCCCAGCCGGGAGGCTCTGCCTCCCGAGCACAAGGTAGCACCGCGAGGCGGAGCCTCGTGACCGCATTCCCGGGCGGAGCCCGGGAACGAGCGCAGGCGTCGGCACGCCGATCCCGCACGATGTTTTCGGGTTCGATGGTGCGCAAGGCTGGGTTGCGGCTTGGATGTCGGCGGCGCTTGACCTTGCCGCGCGGGGCACCCTTGGGCAGACTCCGGTGTGACCTGAGCGCAACATGTGGTCGCCTGCCTCCCTTGCCGTTGGAATTCGCACCAGTGACCGATCACCGCCATCCCCGCGGGGCCGAGCTCAATCTGTCCCTCGTCGTCACCCTGGGCGCGGTTGTCGGGCTGGTGGTGGGACTGCTGACGGCGAGCTTCGTGCTGGCCATCTTCGCGCTGAATGACTGGCTGCTGATCTCGCCGCGGGCGCGGATGATGTTCGAGCACCGCGCCTGGCTTGCGGCGGCAGCCGTGGCGGTGCCGACGCTGGGCGGCCTGGTGGTGGGGCTGCTGCATCGCTTCATCGCCGAGGGGCGCCCGCACGGGCCGCCGGACGTCATCGCTGCGGTGCAGACCCGCCAGGGCCGGCTGCCGCTGCGCCCGGGCCTGCTGTCGGCGGTGAGCAGCCTGGTGTCGCTCGGGTCCGGGGCTTCGGTGGGGCAGTACGGGCCGCTGGTGCACATGGGCGGGACGCTCGGCTCGGTCGGGGCGCGGCTGCTGCGGGCCGGGCGCTCGGACGACAACATCGCCATCGCCTGCGGGGTCGCGGCGGCCATTGCGACGGCCTTCAAGGCGCCCTTGGCGGGCATCCTGTTCGCGCACGAGGTGGTGCTGCGGCACTTCGCGCTGCGGGCCTTCGCGCCGGTGGCGGCGGCGGCCATCGCCGGCTATGTCATCGAGGACCTGGTGTTCGAGCGCCCGCCGCTGTTCCACGTCGCCGCCGCCGAGATCGTCCACCGCTGGGAATACCTGGTGTTCCTGGCCATGGGTGCCGCCGGCGCCCTGGTGGCGGCGGCCTATATGCGCGCGGTGCTGGGCGCCGCCTGGCTCGCGCCGCGCTCGCACATTCCGCGGGTGCTGCGCCCGGCCGCCGCCGGGGCGGTGCTGGGCACGGCGGCGCTGTGGGTGCCGGACATCCTCGGCATCGGCGCCGAGACCCTGCGCTTCGCCACCATCGCCGGCGCCATCCCGCCGCCGGAGCTGGCGCTGATCCTGGTGGCCAAGCTGTTGGCGACGGCCATGTGCCTGGGCTTCGGCTTCAGCGGCGGGCTGTTCAGCCCGGCGCTGCTCATCGGCGCCCTGTTCGGGGCGCTGTGCGGCAACGCGGTGGCGCTCGTCACCGGCGGTGTCCAGGCGACCATGGTGGTCTATGCCGTCGCCGGCATGGTGGCGGTGACGGCGCCCGTCATCGGCGCGCCCATGGCGACGCTGCTGATCATCTTCGAGCTGACGGGCAGCTATACGCTCACCACCGCGGCGCTGGCCAGCGTCGCGCTGGCCAACCTCACCAGCGCCCGGGTGTTCGGCCGCTCGCTCTTCGACGTGCAGCTGCGCCGGCGTGGGCTGGACCTGTCCGCCGGGCGCAGTCGGGCGCTGCTCCAGGGCGAGCGCATCGCGCCCCTGGTGCAGCCCGCGCCGGTGACCCTGGCACCGGACCTGCCCATTGCCGCCGCCATCGACACCCTGGGGCGCCGCGGGCGCGCCGAGGGCTACCTGGTGGACGCCGACGGCAGCTACCGCGGCACCGTCACCCTGGCCGCGCTGGAGGCCAGGCGCGGGCAGGGCGCGGCGCCGGTGCTGGACGCCGCCGAGGCCGAGCGCCCGGTGGTGGCCGCCGACAGCTCGCTCTGGGTGGCCGTGGACCAGGCGCGCACCCTCACCGGCGAGGCCCTGCCCGTGGTGGAGCGCGGCGGCCGCCGGCTCGTGGGCGTGCTGTCGGAGGTGGCCCTGTCCCGGGCCCATGTGGAGACCCTGGATGCCGTCAGACGGGAGGAACATGGTGGCGGGTAAGCCGGGCAGACATGCCGCGGCGGATCACCTGCTGATGTGCGGGCTCGTCCTGGCGATGGTGCTGCCGCCGGGCTCTGCGCTGCTCGCCGCGCCCAACCCGGCCTACATGCACCAGCCGGACGCGCCTGCGGCTGCGACGGGCGCGCCGCCGGCAGCCCCGAGGGCGGAGGTGGCGGCGCCGACCGGCGATCCGCCCATGCTCACCATCGCCACCTGGGGCGGGGCTTATGAGCAGGCCCAGCGTGCGGCGCTGTTCGAGCCTTTCACGGCCCGCACCGGTATCGAGATTCGGGTGGCGCAGTACGACGGCGGTCTCACTGAGCTGCGCGCCCAGCACGCCGACGGCGAGGTGACCTGGGATGTGGTCGACATGACCATGAGCGATACCCTCACCGCCTGCCGGGAGGGGCTGCTGCGCCCGCTGCCCCACGACGACCTGCCGCCGTCGCCGGACGGCACCCCCGCCCGCCGCGACTTCATCGCCGGCGCGCTGACCCGCTGCGGCATCGCCCACACCGCCTATGCCACGGTCATCGCCTACGACCGCCGCGCCTTCCCCGGCATCCGCCCGGACCGCGTCGCGGACCTGTTCGACCTGGAGCGCTTCCCCGGCCGCCGGGCGCTCCAGCAGGCCCCGTTCGGCAACCTGGAGTGGGCCCTGCATGCCTACGGCGTCCCCACCGCAGACATCTACCGGCTGCTCAGCACCCGCCGCGGGCTGCGCCTGGCCCTGGCCCGGCTGGCGGACATCGCCGAGCAGGTCGTCTGGTGGCAGGACGGTGCCACGCCGGCGCGGCTGCTGGAGCAGGGCGACGTGGTCATGGCCACCGGCTACAACGGCCGCTTCTTCGCCGCCATGGCCGACCGCGGCGCCCCCATCGAGATCCTCTGGGACGGCCAGATCCAGGAGCTGGAGAACTGGGCCGTCACCGCCGGCAGCCGCCACCTGGACGCGGCAAAGCGGTTCATCCGCTGGGCCACCAGCACCGACGCGCTTACCCGCTTCGCGCGCCACCTGCCCTACGGCCCGACGCGCCGCTCCGCCAGCCGCCGCGTCTCGGGGCACATCGGCACCGGCATCGACATGCAGCCCCACCTGCCGACCCATCCGTTCAACGACCGCAACACCATCGTCAAGGACGTGGAGTGGTATGCATGGACGCATGACCGCATTCGCCGCCTGTTTCGGAGCTGGCTGACGGAGTACGCCCTGGGCGACCCCGCGTTGTCGGGCGGCCTGCGCCTGAAGCCGTAGCGGCCGCTGGGCGGCAAAGTGCCGCGCCGCTCACCGCGACCCCCGGTATCCGGCGCCAGGGGGCCTGCAGTGCCCGTTGTCGTTCGCAGATGCTGCGGACGTACGTCGCAGCGGTTGGCTAATCAGCCCAAGCTCGGGCGGCTTTCGTCAATCGGCAGCGCCGGATCCCGGGACCACTCGTTCCAGGAGCCGAAGTAGATGCCGACATCGTCGACGCCGGCTTCCTTGAGGGCAACATAGGTGTTGGACGCGCGGGCGCCTTTGAAGCAGTAGAGGTAGACCTTGGAGTCGGCCTTGATGCCGACGCTTTGGAACTCGGCGGCCAGCTCTTCTTTGGTCTTGAATACGGGCACGTCGC
The DNA here is from genome assembly GCF_016583825.1 of Thiohalocapsa halophila. GTDB lineage: Bacteria > Pseudomonadota > Gammaproteobacteria > Chromatiales > Chromatiaceae > Thiohalocapsa > Thiohalocapsa halophila. The sequence goes on from NZ_NRRV01000038.1 coordinate 30,169, forward strand.
CGGGCTTCATGACGCGGTACCACTCCAGCCACTTGGCGCCCGGGAGCCGGCCCTTGCGGGGGCAGAAGTCGACGCCGTAGGGGCTGGAGCTCAGGCCCACCCATTCGTCCACGTCGCGCACGTCGAGCTTGATGACGCTCGGGTCGTCCAGCGACTTCAGCATCGCGTCCTTGTCCAGCATGATGTCGGCGGCGCCGTCATCGACGGGGAAGGTCTTCGGCTCGGGCGAGACGGCCTCGGTGCTGCTCTCGTAGCCGTCGTGGATCCAGGCTTGGTAGCCGCCGTGCAGCACGACGGCTTTCGGATAGCCCAGATACTTGAGCAAGAAATAACCGCGGCAGGACTGGCCGTAGCCGGAGCTCATGGTGTCCTCGTAGAGCACGGCGACCTCGTCGCCGGAGAGCCCGGCGGCACCGAAGGCGTCGGCGAACTTGCCCTTTAGGGCGGCCATGCCCTCGGGGTCCGACGTGGCCAAATACGTGAAGATGTCGTGGATGTTGACGGCACCCGGGATATGGCCGGCGGCGTAGGCTTCGGGGGCGCGGGTGTCGATGATCACCGTCGGCAGCGAGTCCATCATGCCGTGAAGTTGCTCGGGGGAGATCAGGGTGTTCTCGTGCATCGGACTGCTCTCGTCTGGAGTTTTGTATCAGGCAAAGGGGTGACCTGCGGCGCGCAGGGCGACGCCGCGGTCAGCGCTGCGATTTCGAATTCGAGCTGGCGGCTCAGACGAGCCCGGTCACCAGGAACAGCCCACCCACGGCCAGCGCACCTAGGCCGCCGGTGCGGATCAGCGTGCTCGTCGTGGCCTCGGAGCGAGTGGCGAGCCGGCCGAGACCCAGCAGCAGGCCGGCCATGACCGCGTACTGGACCAGCGCGAAGCCGGCGAGGTAGCTGCCGAGCACCGGAGCATCGGCGCCGATGATGGCCTCGCCGTAGGCATACCCGTGGAAGATGCCGGCGCCCGCCAGCAGCAGCGCCAGGGCGCCGGCGCCGAGCTTGCGCCCGGAGACCACCAGGGCGCCGCCGGCGAGCACGCTCGCGGCCACCAGCAGCTCGGCAGCGGGGATGCCGAGCGCCTGCACATGGATCAGGGTGCCGGCGACGGTGCCGCCGATGAAGGCCGCCGGCAGCAGCCAGCGGGCGGTGCCGGTGACGGTGAAGGCGAGCAGGGCCGCGACCACCAGGAAGGCGAAATGGTCGATGCCGATGATCGGATGGCCGAGGCCGGAGAGCAGGCCCTGGGTCATGGTCTCTGGCGTCATACCGCCCATGGGGTGATGGGCCAGTGCCGGCGCGGTGGCGAGGAGGCCGGTGGTGGCGGTAGCGATGCGGGCGCTGACGGCGTTGAGGATGGCGGCGTGGCTGCTTCGGGTCATGATGGTGTCACCTCGGGACAGGGGGTTTGCGGAACTCTTGGGCTCGGATGCCGCGATGGGCTCGAATGCTGCGGCTGGGGCCGCGGCGCATGTGTTGCGAGGCGGTAGACCTCTGCCGTCCTTCGGCACGTCTCAGGGTGGTCTGCGGTTATTACGCGCTGTTGAATCGCCTTGTTTTTCGTAGGCCGTTTCGTAGTCGAGCGCCCGAATCAGCTTGGTTGCGAGCGCTTTGATTGTGAGTGCTGGCCGGAGCCTGCGCCCGGCTCGATATCCAGCACCATGATGCTGCCGTCGGTGCAGCCGAAGGCGATGGCGGAGGCCTCGGCGTTCCAGACGGCGCAGGCCACCTCGGCGTCCAGGCTCAGGGATTGGAGCGGGGCGCCGGTGTCGGACCAGATGCAGACGCGGCCGTCGCGGTCGGCTGAGGCGAGCAGCGCGCCGTCCGGTGCATAGGCGAGCGCCGTGACGGCGGTGTGGTGCAGGCGCAGCGGCGTCGGCTTGCCCTCGCCGGCGGCGGGGATGTCCCAGAGCACCAGGTCCTGGCCGCCGGCGGTGGCGACGCGCGAGCGCGTTGGATGCCAGTCCAGGCAGCTGACCTTGGCCGGATAGCCGCGCATGGTGAGCTGGGAGGAACCGCCCTTGCGGCCGGTGCCCTTCGAGCCCTGGCTGCGACTGGCCTGCCGCCACACCTGCAGGAAGCCGTCCTGGGTGCCGACGGCGAGCGCCTTGCCGTCCGGGCGCCAGCCCAGCACCACCGGCGCCCCCGGAAACTGGAGCAGCTGCACCGGTGCATCGCCGCCCACCTGCCACAGGTGCAGACCCTTGTTGGCGGCGGTGGCGAGGCGCTTGCCGTCCGGTGCCCAGGCCAGCGCCAGCACGGAGCGGTTGGCGTCGTACCACACGCCGAGGGATTCCTCGCCCCGCCAAAGGTGGATGCTGCGCCCGGCGGCGGCGGCCAGCAGCCGGCCGTCCCCTGTCCAGGTCAGGTGCTCCACCCAGCTCGATTCTTCGGCGAGGGTCGCCACGAGACCGCCGCGGGTGTCCCAGAGCGCGACACGGCCGTCTTCACCGGCGCTGGCAAGGACGGCCGGCAGGTCATTGGCTGGCTGCTTCGGCCGCGGGCGTAGGCAGAGGTTGGTGACGCCGCCGTCGTGGGCCTGCCAGGCGAGGCGCTCGGCCCCGTCGGCGCCGGCATGGGTGCGGATCCAGCCGTCGGCGCCGGCGGCCAGCAGTTCCTCGTCGGCGCCGCTGTGCCTGTCCGTACCGGCGGGCCGCCAGCGCAGCGCGGTGACCGCCTCCGGCAGCTGATGCCGCCAGCGTTCCTGCATCACCGTCGGTAGTGAGGCGGCTAGGCCGAGCACCAGCTGAGCCCCGCCGTTAGCTCGGCCCGGTCCAGGTTGCGGCCGATGAACACCAGTTCGCTGCCGCGGGGCTCGGCGTCCCGCCAGGGTTTGCCGTCGTCGCCGTCGAAGAGCATGTGCACGCCCTGGAAGACGAAGCGGTTGGGCCGGCCGCGGAAAGCCAGCACCCCCTTGGTGCGGAAGATGTCCGGGCCCTTGGTGCGCAGCAGGTTGGTGATCCACTGCTCGAAGCGGCTCGGGTCCAGCTCGCCGGCCGTCACGCCGACGGAGCCGACGCTGTCGTCGTGCTCGTGGGGGCTCGCGTAGCGGTGCTCGGCGACGGGCGCCGGCGCGCCGCCGGCGGCGTCCGTAAGCTGCATGTCGAATTCCTCCGGCAGGTGCTGGGTGAGCAGCACGTAGCGGCCGGCGGCGGGGATCCGGAGCCTGAGCCGGGCGCCGTCGGTGGCGTCGACGGTGAGCCGGTACAGGGTCTCGCCGGGCTCGGCGGGGGCATCGTCGGCGCTGCCCGAGCGGGTCTCGGCATCGCCCGAGTAGAGCAGGATGCTGCGGCGCTTCCAGTCCGCAAAGATTGCTTCATGCTCCAGACCGGGGCCGCCGAGGACGAGGTCGATGGTCGGGTCCGGGCCCGCAGCCAAGGCAAGCTCGTAGGTGCCGGGCGTAAGGTCGTAGAGCCCGGCCCATTCGAAGGGCAGCTCTTCCTGGAGGAATTCCGGCGTCTCGGCGGCGCGTGCCTCGAGGTCGAAGGCGCGCACATCCAGGACCTGATCCAGGTCGATGCCGCCGTGCTCGGTGGCCTGCACCCGCGCCAGGCGGTTCATGCCGCGCACGCGCTGCTCCAGCGCGGCGAGCTCGTCGGCGGAGACCAGGTCCGACTTGTTCAGCAGCAGGATGTCGGCGGAGGCGATCTGCGCACGGCACTCGTCGGAGTCGTCCAGGTGCTCGGTGATGTGCTTGGCATCCACCAGGGTGACGATGGCGTCGAGGCGCAGCTTGGCCTTCATCTCCTCGTCCATGAAGAAGGTCTGGGCCACAGGGCCCGGGTCGGCCATGCCGGTGGTCTCGATGATGATGCGCTCGAACTTGTGCTTGCGGCGCATCAGCCGGGCGAGGATGCGGATCAGGTCCCCGCGCACGGTGCAGCAGATGCAGCCGTTGTTCATCTCGAAGATTTCTTCGTCGGTCTGCACCACCAGCTCGTGGTCGATGCCGATCTCGCCGTACTCGTTCTCGATGACGGCGATGCGGTGGCCGTGCTGCTCCGTCAGGATGCGGTTCAGCAGCGTGGTCTTGCCGGCGCCGAGGAAGCCGGTGAGGACGGTCACCGGCACCCGTGGGTCGGCCGGGTCGAATGACGGGTCGAGGTCTGGGCGGGGCGCGAAGCCCTCGCTCTCAAGCGCGCAGGATGCGGTCATGGGGTCGGGTCCAGTGGTGTGCTCGATGATCTGTTGGGGTGCGGTCGTCGCTCGGCGATCGGTGCGACCTCAGTTGCCGTTGACGGCCTTGAGCGGCGGCGGCGCGTGCGGATCGGGCGCGTGCGGTCGGGCAAAGCCGGCGGCCTCGGCACGGGCGTCGGCCGCGGGGTCCACCTCCACCGGTGCCATGGCCTCGGCCTGGACCTCGCGGGTGTGGCCCGCATCGCGCACGGCGTCGTCGCGGTCGGAAAGCTCGCGGGACCGGGACACCAGGAAGTCCACCAGGTGCGTGCGGATGGGGTAGTAGCCGGCGTCGTGCACGATGGTGGTGCGGTCCCGCGGGCGCTCGATGCTGACCTTGACGGACTCGGCAACCCGGGCGTGCGGGCCGTTGGTCATGAGCAGGATGCGGTCGGCCAGCAGGATGGCCTCGTCCACGTCATGGGTGATCATGAACACCGTCTGGTGCGTCTCGGCGCAGATCTTGAGCAGCTCGTCCTGGATGGTGCCGCGGGTCAGGGCGTCCAGGGCACCGAAGGGCTCGTCGAGCAGCAGCAGCTGCGGCTGGGTGGCGAAGGCGCGGGCGATGGACACGCGTTGGCGCATGCCGCCGGAGAGGGCGGAGGGCTTGCGGTGCTCGGCGCCGTCCTTGAGTCCAACCATGTGCAGATACTGGAGGCTGTGCTCGCGCACCCGGGACTTGCTCCAGCCCGGGAAGCGCGCCCGCACGCCGAACTCCACGTTGCTGAGCGCCGAGCGCCAGGGCAAGAGCGAATAGTTCTGGAAGACCACGCCGCGCTCCAGCGACGGCCCGCGGACCTCCTTGCCGGCCATGTAGACCTCGCCGCCGCTGGGTGAGTCGAGCCCGGCGAGGACGTTGAGGATGGTCGACTTGCCGCAGCCGGAGTGGCCGATGATGCAGACGAACTCGCCCTTGTCGAGGCCGAAGCTGACGTCGTCGAAGACGGTGAGCTCGCCGTGCTCGGTGTCGAAGCGCTTGGCCAGGTGCGTGATGTCGAGGAAGTGTTGCTCTGCCATGGTCGTCACTCCTGGTATTGCACGAGGCGGGTAGCGCTGGCCAGCGCCATGTCCAGCAGCATGCCGACGAGGCCGATCATCAGAATCGAGAAGATCACGCTGGTGAGATCCAGGTTGTTCCACTCGTTCCAGACGTAATAGCCGATGCCGGTGCCGCCGACGAGCATCTCCGCGGCGACGATGACGAGCCAGGCGATGCCGATGCTGATGCGCATGCCGGTCAGGATGGTCGGTGCCGCCGCCGGCAGGATGACCTGAAAGGCGGTGTTCATGGGTGTCAGCTCGTGGGTGCGAGCCACATTGACCCAGTCCTTGCGCACGCCGGCCACGCCGAAGGCGGTGTTGATCAGCATCGGCCAGATGGAGCAAATGAAGATCACGAAAATGGACGACGTCTCCGAGTCCTTGATGATGAAGAGCGCCAATGGCATCCAGGCGAGCGGTGAGATGGGCTTCAGCACCTGGATGAAGGGGTTCAGGGCCTTGTACATCAGCGGCGACATGCCGATCAGAAAGCCGAGCGGAATGGCCACCAGCGCCGCTAGCCCGAAGCCCGTCAATACCCGGAAGATCGAATAGCCGAGCTGAATGCCGATGCCCTTGTCATTGGGCCCGGCGTCGTAGAAAGGGTTGGAGAGCTCTTCCACCGCAAGGCCGATGACCTGCGACGGGGGCGGAACCCGAGCCTCCTGGTCGGCGCCGCCCATGAGCCGCTCATACTCGGTCATTTCCGTGTCCACTTCGGGGGCCTTGTGGCTCAGCTGCCAGAGGCCAAGGGTGACCACCAGCAGCACCAGGGAGACCAGTACGGCACGGGCGTTGAGTGATTGGAGCATAGCTCTGATTCAGTTGGGGTCGTTGTGCTGTTCGGCGCGATGCGTTGACCCCGGCGATACGGGGCGTGCAAGGGCTCGCTCAATGCAATGAGCCCTGCGGTGAAGACTATGGTGTCATTCGCTCATGGGGCAATCCGTGGTCAATGCCGAGCGCCTTGGCGATTTTACCTAGGTCAATAAGGCCGCTGCTGAGTGGCCGTCCTTGGCCAATACCAGATCACAGTGGGAGCGGGCCTCATGCCGCGTTGGTCATCAAGCGCGCTTGATCTCGAAGCTTTCCACGTACTCCTCGGGCTTCGTCCAATCGAATTCCTTGCCCATGATGGTGTACTTCTCGTAGGTCTTATCCGGCGGCTCGTAGCCGAGCTCCTTCATGTACTTGGCCGCGTCGGAGGCCACGTAGACCTGCTCGGCGATGGCCTTGTAGTCGATATCGCCTTCGACATAGCCCCAGCGCTTCATCTGCGTGAGAATCCACACCGCCATGGAATGCCAGGGGAAGGGATCGAAGTCGATGCGGTCCGGCACGTCCTGGATATTGCCGAGGCCGTCCGCGAAGCGCCCCGTGAGCACCTGCTCGATGACCGGCACCGGCTGGTTGAGATAATTCTTCGGCGCGATGGCCGCCGAGATCTCCTTGCGGTTCTCGGCCTTCTGCGAGTAGTGCGTCGCATCGATGATGGACTTGAGCAGCGCCGAATAGGTGTTGGGCATGGTCTCGGCGAACTCGTCCGAGCACGCGAAGGCGCAGCAGGGGTGACCGGGCCAAATGTCCTTGGTCAGGATGTGGATGAAGCCCACCTTCTCCCAAACGGCGCGCTGGTTGAACGGGTCCGGCGACAGGAAGCCGTCGAGGTTGCCGGCGCGCAGATTGGCGACCATCTCCGGCGGCGGCACCACGCGGATCTGGATGTCCTGGTCCGGGTCCAAGCCGTGCTCGGCGACGTAGTAGCGCAGCAGGAAGTTGTGCATGCTGTAGTCGAATGGCACGCCGAACTTGAAGCCCTTCCAGTCCTTCGGGTCGCGCTTGTCCTTGTGGTCGTTGTGCAGGACGATGGCCTGGCCGTTGATGTTCTCCACAGCCGGCATGCGATAGGGCACCGCGGTGGAGCCGGCGCCCATGGTCATGGCCAGCGGCATGGGCGTGAGCATGTGGGAGGCGTCGTACTCGCCGGACAGGGATTTGTCGCGGGCGACGGCCCAGCCGGCGGTCTTGATGACATCCACGTCCAGCCCGTACTTCTCGTAGAAGCCGAGCGGGTGCGCCATGATGATGGGTGTCGCACAGGTGATGGGCACGAAGCCGACCTTGAGCTTGGCCTTCTCGAGCGCGCCCATTTCCTCCTTGGCGGCCGCCTTGATCTTGTCCATGGGCAGCATGGTGCCGAGGATGCTCGCCAGCGTGCCGCCGCCGACGACGCCTAGGAACTGGCGGCGGCTCATGTCGTTGTGGCCGAAAACCCCGCGGACGATGGCGCTCTCGATGGCGCGGTCCATGATGTCGTCGGGGGAGTCGAAGGTCTCGCGCCGGCTGGCGCCGGCGGCGGCAAGGGCGGACGACGCCGCGCCGGTGTCCGTCGCGGCGTCCTCGAACACCGCGCGCTCCAGACGCTCGGTCATCTCGGACTCGGTGCACTCGTAGGCGCTCGCCTCCTGCTCGCGCTTGAACACGCAAATGGGGCAGTTGCAGGCGGGTCCATGCTGGAGGTCGGCGTTAGCGTCGAAGGGATTGCCCAGGCTTCGGTACGACATCGGTTTCCCCTTGGTTGGGAGGTGCTCAGGATTGGCATCCACGCCTGCACTGCGCCGACTGGCGCAGTGGTTGCAAGCGATCTTGGTTTCGGTTGTTTGGCGTCTCGATCTGCCCTGTGGGAGTGCAGCCGGTCCCTAGCCTGCGCGCTATTCGTACGGCGCAACCCGGTCGGCACTTGCGGCGGTTGCTGCGCCGCAGCTGACACGGGCACTGGAAGCAAACCGCGTGCCAGCGGTCTGCCAGGCATCGAAAGCCTGTTTCTGCGGGTACTTGGGATGCGCGAGGGACGCCGCACTCTGTTACGAGCTTTCGTAGATCACGAAATTGCGTCGCTGTACCACGAAAATGCGTAGACCATGACACCGCCCTCCGATCCCGCCCGCGTCATCCCTCTCCCGGCTGAAGCCGCGAGCCCCGCCAGTGCCCCGGCACTGAGCCCAGAGGGCTTTCGCGCGCTGTTCGAGCTGCACCCCGACGCCCAGCTGCTGTGGGACCCGCTCGCAGACCGTATGGTCGAGGTGAACGCGCAGGCCTGCGCGCTGCTCCAGCGCAGCCGACCGGAGCTGCTGGCGTTGGCGCCGAGCGCGCTCCATTCCGGCGAGCGCGGCGCCCTGGTGGTGTTCACGGAGGCGGTGCTGGAGCGCGGCGAGTGCTGGACCGACGGCCTCAGTACCGAGCTGCCGGACGGCTCGCGGTTGGCGCTGGAGTACAACGCCCGGCGGGTGGTCCTGGACGGCGCCGCCGAAGAGCGCGCCTTGGTGCTGGTGACGGCGCGGGACCTCACCACCGTGCGCCGGCGGGAGCTGCACTCGGACGCCGGGGCCTACCTGCGCAGCGGCCTTTCGGAGTGGCGGCGGGTGGAGCGGCTGTTCGCGGACATCGAATCGGACAATCAGCTCATCCTGCGCGCAGCGGGCGAGGGCATCTACGGCGTCGACGGCAACGGCATCACCACCTTCGTCAATCCTGCCGCTGCCCGCATGCTGGGCTTCGCCGCCGAAGAGCTCGTCGGCCGCGGTATGCACGCCGCCATCCACCACAGCCACCCGGACGGCTCCGGCTATGCCGCCGAGCAGTGCCCCATTTACGGCGCCTTCCGCGAGGGCGCCGTGCACCGTCGCGACGACGAGGTGTTTTGGCGCAAGGACGGCAGCAGCTTTCCGGTGGAGTACACCAGCACCCCGGTGGTGGACCGCGGGCGCATCATCGGTGCGGTCATCGTCTTCCGCGACATCAGCGACCGCCGCGACGCCGAGGCGCGCCTGCACGCAGCCATGGCGGAGCTGGAGCAGCTCAAGCACCGCCTGGAGCTGGAGAACCACTACCTACAGCAGGAGCTGAAGGAAGAAACCAACTACCGCGAGATCGTCGGTCGCTCCCGCGCGGTGCGGGAGGTGGTGCGCAAGATCGAGCTGGTGGCGCCCACGCAGGCGCCGGTGCTCATCACCGGCGAGTCCGGCACTGGCAAGGAGCTCATTGCGCGGGCCATCCACGGCGCCGGCAGCCGCGGCGATCGCCCGCTCATCCGTGTCAACTGCGCCGCGGTGCCCGCGGACCTGTTCGAGAGCGAGTTCTTCGGCCATGTCCGCGGCGCCTTCACCGGGGCCGTGGCCGACCGCGTCGGGCGCTTCGAGCTCGCCGACGAGGGCACCTTGTTCTTGGACGAGCTCGGCGAGATCCCGCTGGAGCTCCAGGGCAAGCTGCTGCGGGTGCTCCAGGAGGGCCAGTTCGAGCGCGTCGGCGACACCCGTACCCGCAGCGTCGACGTGCGCGTGGTCGCCGCCACCAACCGCCGGCTGGAGGAAGAAGTCGCCGCCGGGCGCTTCCGCGAGGATCTGTTCTATCGGCTCAACGTCTTCCCCATCGAGTCCGTGCCGCTGCGCGAGCGCCCGGAGGACATCCCGTTGCTGGCGGCGCATTTTCTCGGCAAGGTGAGCCGCCGCCACGGCCGCGACGGCCTGCAGCTCTCCCGCGCCGATGTCGAGCGGCTGCAGGCGTACCATTGGCCGGGCAATGTGCGGGAGCTGGAGAACCTCATCGAGCGGGCGCTCATCGTCTCCACCGGCAACAAGCTGGCGATCGACCTGCCCGCGGGCGGTGCGGCCGCCGAGCGCCCGCCGCCGCAGCCCGCGCCTGCGAGCACCGCCGCCGGGCCGCCGAGCACGGAAGCCGAGCGCCGCGCCCAGGAGCGGGCGATGATCGTCGCCGCACTTGACGCCAGCGGCGGCAAGATCTTCGGGGCCGGCGGCGCCGCCGAGCGCCTGGGGCTCAAGCCGACGACGCTGGCCTCGCGGATCAAGCGCTTGGGTATCGAGAAGCCGCCAAAGCGCACCGCGGGCTCCTGAGCGGTGGGGCCGCCCTCACCCCGGCGCGCCCGTTTCGCGGCAGGGATGGCGCTCCCTCAAGCGACCGTGGCAGCGCCATCCCTGCCGCGACGACTTCCAGTGCCCGGGTGTCCAAATCTCGCGGCAAGGATGCCGCTCCCACAAGCGCATGCAGTTTTTCAGCGATCATGACGGCCTTTGCAGACAGGGTTTTCGTGTTCACCGGCGCCACGCTGGAACGGGCCTTGGACGACTGGGTGGCCGAGCAGCTGGCGGCCTATCCGCATCAGGAGGAGCGCATCCGCATCGCAGCCCTGGCGATGCGGGACTTCTTCGAGTCGGGCCACATCCACCGCCACAAGATGACGCTCGGCCGCCAGTCCGGAGGTCAGGAATGACCGGCGGCTGGCTCAACACCGTGGAGCGGCTGGGCAACCGGCTGCCGGACCCCTCCACGCTATTCGCGCTGGGCACGCTGGTGGTGATGCTGCTCTCGCAGCTGGCGGTGTGGCTCGGCTGGGAGGTCTCCCGCACCCTGGAGCGCGACGGCGCGCTGGTCACCGAGCCCATCACGCCAGTCAGCCTGCTGGACGCCGACGGCCTCTGGTGGCTGCTCTCCAATCTGGTGGACAACTTCGTCGAGTTCCCGCCGCTGGGCCTGGTGCTGGTGGGGCTGCTCGGCATCGGCGTCGCCGAGCGCTCCGGGCTGCTGCCGGTGCTGCTGCGCCGGCTGTTGGCGGCGGCGCCCGGCCGGCTGCTGGTGCCCATGACGGTTTTCGTGGGCATCCTGTCGTCGCTGGCGCTGGACGCGGGCTATGTGGTGCTGCCGCCGCTGGCGGGCGCCTTGTTCCTCGCCGCCGGGCGCTCGCCGCTGGCGGGCATCGCGGCGGTGACCGCCGGCGTCACCTGCGGCTTCTCGGCGAACCTGTTTCTGACCGGCCTCGACCCCTTGCTAGCGGGGCTGTCCACCGCCGCCGCGCACCTGCTGGACCCGGACTACGAGGTGGCCATCAGCGCCAACTGGTGGTTCATGATCGTCTCTACGGTGCTGCTCACGGCCACCGGGGCCTTCGTGACCCGGCGCTTCGTGGAGCCGCGGCTGCCGCGGCCCACAGCCGCCGAGATGGCCGGCGGGTCCGAGCCGGCGGCGGCTCCGGACGCCGACGCGTCGGACACCGAAGCGCCGGCAACACCGGCCGCCGCCCCACAGGCCGAGGACCGGGGGCTGCGCTTCGCCGGCTGGACCTTCGGCGTGCTGATGGTGCTGCTGCTCGCCGCCGTGCTACTCCCGGGCGCGCCGCTGGCGGGGGAGGGCGCGCGCTTCCCGCGCTGGATGGAGGCGCTGGTGCCCATCCTGCTCATCGTCTTCCTGGGCACCGGGCTTGCCTATGGCATCGGCGCCGGCAGCATCCGCCGCGACCGCGACGCCGTGGACATGATGGGCGAGACCATGCGCACCATGGGGCCCTATCTGGTGCTGGCCTTCTTCGCGGCGCAGTTCATCGCCTGCTTCGGCCACTCCCGCCTCGGCGAGATGCTGGCGGTGGTGGGCGGCGGCTGGCTCGCCGAGCTGGCCCTGGCGCCGGCGGTGCTAATGCTGGCGTTCATCGGTGTGGTGATGGCCGGCAACCTGCTCATCGGCTCGGCCAGCGCCAAATACGCCTTCTTCGCGCCGGTGTTCGTGCCGATGTTCATGCAGGCGGGCATCGCCCCGGAGCTGACCCAGGCGGCCTACCGCGTCGGCGACTCGGTCACCAACGGCATTACGCCGTTCAACCCCTACCTGGTCATCATCCTCGCCTTCATCCGCCGTTACCGCCCTGAGGCCGGCCTCGGCACCCTGGTGGCGCTGATGCTGCCCTACACGCTGATATTTGCGCCGGTCTGGGCCGTACTCCTGGGGATCTGGGTCGCCGTCGGCTGGCCGCTGGGGCCGGGCGGGGGGCTGGTGTATCCGGCGGGTGGTTGAGATCGACGCACGCCGTGCGCACCCGATCGATGCGCGCCCTGTCGTCGGAGCCTCCGTCTGCCGCACCGGAGGCCGCGCAAAGAGCGACGACACCGATGCATGACCGAGGCATGGTCTGGGTTACAAGTCCCAGTACATGACGTGCTTGTCGAGCTTATAGGTCCAAGGAAGACCGGCGTTCTTCCAGCCGTTCACGACACGCTCGCCTTTGCGTGGGCCCACCGTCGCCTTGTCGCCCTCAAAGCCATCGGTCACCGAGTAGACCTTGGTATAACCGGCGAGATGCAACAGGTTGGCAGCCTTGGAGCTGCGACTCCCGGAACGGCAGACGAGATAGATCGGTGTGTCTTTGCGCAGGCCCTTCTCTTCCATGAGCTGATTGACCCGCTGCGTAAACTCGTTATTGGGCCGCATCTTGAAGGTCTACTTCTTGTCATCCCACTCATCAAACATGCCAACGGTCATGTACGGGATGTTGGCGTCGATGCCCGCCGGCGCGCCGACGAAGGCCAGCTCCGGGCGCGAGCGCACATCGATGAACACGGCGTTATCCCCGAGCTGCTGAAGCTGCTCGAAGGCCTGCCGGGCGGTGACATAGAGACCCTGATCGGTCTGCTTTTTCTTCGGCAGCTCATCGCTGCCCAGCCAGTTGGCGATTATCCGCAGGTCGGCATCACTGGGTGGCTCGTAGCAGCCTTCTTGGTCTGCCTGCCCGATACAGAACTGGTCATGCATGAACACCGTCTTATCGGACTCTGCCTGACCGCCGAAGATCTCCTTGGCATGCGCATAGAGGTCCGTCGCTGGCTTACCGCGCAGGACGGGGACATACCGCGCCTCTGGGTGCACGCCATCGGCACCATGACAGTTGGTACAGCCGTGTTCTTGAAACAAGCGCTGCCCCATGGGAATTTCCGCCGCCTCGCTGTCACCAGGTTCCGGGGTGGCCCCGAAGGCAGCAGACGACGCGCAAATGAGCGCTGCGTAGATGGCGTTTCGGAAGCTCATGTGTCACACCTCCACCGTTGTTTTCGAGTCAAGTGCGGATATGCGGATGTCAGTGTCAATGCGGTTCCTGACGCGCATGACGCGGGGCTTTGGTGCGGCACAAGGCGCTTCAGCCATTGACCAGGCGCTGGCGAGCTACCCCCGTCAGCACCACGGACAATCACCCTCACGCAGACGCTGGATCGACTCCAATCACGCGATCGTGGTCTCGAGCGAAGCCGTCTTCTGGCGATCATCCGTCCAGCGCACGCTGACCGTGTCGCCCGGCGCGCCTGCGAGGATTTCGAAGGCGAGGTAGGGATTCGCCGAGATGCCCCAGCCCCAATCCAGGGTCATCACCGGCTTGCCGTGATGCTCGCAAACCACCTGGTGGATAAAGTGGCGCGGGATCGGCGCCTCGGTCGCGGGATGCTTGCGGCGGCCGGTCTCCATTGGGTGGCAGAAATTGAGTCTGTCCAATTGTTATCCTTTTCTTTCAGCAAGATGAGGCTCCTACGGGTGCTCCGCTACCTGCAGATTCGATGGTAGACCCCGTGCGCTCGCAGCCCTGTACTCCGCGATCAGCGCGGCGCCCAGGCCCCGCGTGAGCCGGTGTCAGACCTGCGCTGCCGATCCTATCGATGCCCGTCCGGCGCCGATCCAGCGGGTCGCGAACCCGCCGCGCATCTTGGGTTTCGTTAGCTCGCCGTTCAGCTCCTGCAGCGTATCCTGCAGCGCCTCCTCAATGACGGGATGATAGAAGGGCATCGCCAGCGCCTGCTTGACGGTCATGTTCTGCTCAATGGCCCAGGCCAACAGATGTGCCAGATGCTCGCAGCGCGGGCCGACCATGCTCGCGCCGCGGATGCGGCCCGACTTCCGCTCTGCGTAGACGCGCAGCAGCCCGCGGTTCTGACCCATGATCAGCGCCCGCCCCACGGGTCCGAAGCGCTGCTCAGCCACGACCATGGAACGCTCATCGAAGCGACTCCATTCCATGCCGACGCAGGCGATGTTCGGCTCGCTGAAGACGATGGCCATGGGCGTATGCGCCCGCCAGCTGCGCTTGCGCCGATGCACGCTGTTCCAGCCCGCGATGCGACCTTGGGCGGCGGCACGCTGAAGGTTGGCGATACCGCCGGCGGCGTCGCCGGCGAGGTACACCGACGTGCGCCCCACGCGCAGGGTCTCGGGGTCGCAGATGGGCACGCCGTGATCGCCCATGGGCACGCGGAGGCGGTCCAACCGCAGCCGCGCCAGGTTGGGCCGCCGACCCAGGGCCAGGAACAGCTTCTCCACCACGACTTCGCGCTCGCCGGAGCGCACCCGAAAGCCGCCGTCGCAGCGCTCGATCTGCGGCTCGTGCGCCAGCCACAGCGGAAACTCGCGCTGGAAGATGTCCAGCGCGGCGCGGTTCACGGCGGGGTCTTGGATGCGCGAGACGCGCTCGCCGTGGTCGACGCCGGTCACGGCGACGCCGAGGCGATGCAGCGCCTGTCCGATTTCCAAGCCAATGGGGCCGAGGCCGATGACGGCCACCGACGCCGGCAGCTCTTCCTGCTCAAAGATCTCGTCCACGGTGAGAATGCCGTCGGCGAACTCGGCTCGCCAGGTTTCGGGCACCACCGAGCGGGCGCCGGTGGCGACGATGATGGCGTCCGCGGTGATCTCCCGCTCGCCGACCCGCAGCCGGTGCGGATCAAGCAGCTCGGCGTACTCCTCGATCAGGTGCTCGCCGTCCATCTCGTCGGTGGTGTTGGCGAGCACCAAATCGACGAAGGTGTCGCGCAGGTCGCGCACGTGCTCCAGCGCCGCCGGGCGGTCCAACGCCAACTCCTCACCGCCGGACACGCCGTAGCGCTTCAGCTTGTCGGTCATCTTGTAGGAATCTGCCAGGTGGATGGCCACCTTCGACGGCATGCAGCCGACACGCGCACAGGTAGTGCCCAGCGGACCGCCGTTGATGAGGACCCAATCGTCCGTGACCTTGAGAATCTCTTTGATCGCGTTCAGGCCGGCGTGTCCCGCGCCGATCACCGCAACATCGACGTGCTTCTTCATGTTCTTCTCCCTCGCCCGACTGATTATGGTGTGGGTTATCTTGCTTCGGCGCCCGCCTAACGCGGACCTTGCATTCAAGCTATGCAACGGCAGGCAACAGGACAACCGCTTTTCGCGCAATCAGCTTGTCGGAAAAATCCGCCTCTCGATACGTAAATACTCACGTACGCTCTGGACCTTGAAAAACTGCCAGCACGACGGGTTCGCAAGATCCCCACAAGGCGCTTCAGCCGTGGACCAGACGCTAGCGAGCTACCTCGTCAGCAGCATGGACAATTCCCCTCACGCAGATGCCGGGTGGAGTCCAATCACGCGATCGTGGTCTCGAGCGAAGCCGTCTTCTGGCGATCATCCGTCCAGCGCACGCTGACCGTGTCGCCCGGCGCGCCTGCGAGGATTTCGAAGGCGAGGTAGGGATTCGCCGAGATGCCCCAGCCCCAATCCAGGGTCATCACCGGCTTGCCGTTATGCTCGCAAACCACTTGGTGGATAAAGTGGCGCGGGATCGGCGCCTCGGTCGCGGGATGCTTGCGGCGGCCGGTTTCCATTGGGTGGCGCATGATCACCCTGACGCTGATGTTGCCCTCGCGCAGCCGGGCGCGGATCTTGCCGTGCTCGTTATTCATCGCCAGAACGTCCTCTCGTTTCTCTTAGCCAACCAACGCCTAACCACCACAACCGCCAGCCGTGACCTTGACGGCGCGTGTGGCTCGGTAGAGGCCACCGTCGGCCTCAACCAGCGCGATCAGTTTGGCGCTGGCTCCGAGCTTCACCCTCACCGAGACGGTCGCAGCAACCGCTGGCGTGAAATGAGCCAGCGCCAGTAAAGGGAACGGATTCTCGTCGGACAGCAACGCCAGCGACCTCGGTTGGGGCAAGTCGACCGTCGTCGTCACTGGGACCATACGGCCGTTTTCGGCGATGTCCGGCGCTTCAATCAGAATGGCATCGGTAGGCTCGGCAGAGGCTGAGCCAAACAGCAGCTGGCGGGCCCGGTCGAGCTGCTCGGCATGGAATGCCTCGGTCGGCCAGGCATCGCTCGGCGCCTCAGCCCGCAGCAGCGACGGCAACAAGCCGGCGGATGCTAGTGCCGCCAGGGACAGACCCTCGCCGCCGCGGCGGATGAATTGTCTTCTCAGCATGCCGATTTCTCCCGTTACTTAAGGGCACCTCGAAAAATGCCTTCCATGGCATTTTTCGAGACGTGAAGCGAAAACGCGGTTTCCGCTTCGCTCCATTGCTCAAGCGCTTAGGCGCTTGAGCAATGGCGGGGCATCCTGCCCCGTACGGGCACCTCGAATTTTTCGAGGTGCCCTTAATACGTCTGGACCGGCCACCGGGAAACGCCTTGGTACCGAAAACCCGGAGGTTCGTGTGTTTTGGTCCTTGGCCCGTGGCATAGCCCCTGCTCGCATCAGCAGCCGTCGTCTTCGAACTGGACCTCGCCGGTGGCGGGGTCGCGAAGCGTCTTGCCGTGCTCGTCCGTCTTGCGAACACGGATAAACATCATGTTTTCGATGCGGTCGAATGCGGTGTCCATGGCATTCTCGACATCGACGGCACGCAGTCCGTCGTAGATGTAAATCCGGCCCTTTTGCTCTTGTGCCAGCTCGCCCGGCGTCGGCTGCAGGAGGCGACGCATTTCGATGGCAGCGACGCCATTGTCGGCGTCCTCGGCGGATGCGTGAGAAGCGGGCAGCAGACCTAGCCCCGTCGCGCAGAGCAGTACGCCGGCGATGCGGCGGGATTGACTTTGATTCAGGCGCTTAGCGTTCATTGTGTACCTCATTCCTGGTTGTTGCCGGTCCTGACTCTCGTGCGCGCTTCACAGGCAGTGCCGATGCGGCGACGTTCCATGAGACTAGGCCCCGTTCGAGAGCAGTGTATGATTGCCTCCGGGGAGAGACCATGACGCGAGCGAGCTAGCCCAAATGGGCTAATGCTTTTGCGTCGCTTCAGCCTCGATGGAGGAGCCGGCACTGAACATCTTGGTAGCAGATGACCATGCCCTGGTGCGAGCGGGCCTGATTGGAGCCCTGGCGCAATTGGACCCGGAGCCGCATGTGTTTGAGGCGGCCACCGCTGCGGAGGTGATGGACTGCCTGGCGGCGGTGGCCGAGCTGGACCTGATCCTGCTCGATCTGTTCATGCCGGGCGCCGTCGAGCTCGATCTACTGCGGCAGGTGTGCAGCTCGGCGGGCTCGGTGCCGGTGGTGGTGCTGTCGGCGAGCGAGAGCGCAGCGCACGTGCGCGCGGCGCTTGAGCTCGGCGCGGCCGGATACGTGCCCAAATCGTCGTCGAGCGAGCTGCTGATCTCGGCGCTCAAGCTGGTGCTTGCCGGCGGGGTCTATATGCCGGCGGCGCTGATGCAAGCGGCGCCGCCGGCGGAAATGATGACCACGCGCCTACCTCAGGCCGGTGAGCTGTCGACGCTGCTCACGGGGCGTCAGCAGGAGGTGCTCCGATTGCTCGGGCGGGGCTGGTCGAACAAGCAGATCGCGCGCGCACTGGCGGTGTCGGACAACACCGTGAAGGTCCATGTCGCAGGTGTGCTGCGCCTGCTCGGCGCCAGCAACCGCACCGAGGCGGTCATGCTGGCGCAGCAGCGGGGTTTCGAGTTCGACGGCGAGTGAGCTGGCCAGCGTGGGCCGATTACCCCATCAACAACCGATCCCAGACTTCGTGACGGCCCGCCGGCAGGACGTAGCCGAGGAGTGTCTGCGCCTCCTGCACCAGCAGATCCCGCGGGGCCAGGTACTCAACGTGTCCTTGGCCACCATCTTCGCAGGTGCCCTATGGCTCCAGATGCAGACTCCGCGGCCTTGGATCTGGATGGCAGGGTTTCTGACAGTGGTGCTCATCCGTCAATTGCTGCATCGCTTCGTGTTACCTCCCGCCCGAGGGCGGCCGATCCGCCGCACCACCCCCTTACTCTATACGCTCACTGCGGTCTTCTCGGGTGCAGGCTGGGGCAGCGCACTCTACATTCTGGACCTGGGCTCCACCGATGTGCTGGTGCTGACTGCTCTCACGCTGGGGGGCGTGATGGCAGGCGCGATCGGCGTGCTGTCGTACCTGCTGAGCGTCTACGTGGGTTTTATACTGCCCATCGCCTTGCCCCTGGCGCTCCACTTTTTCACGCAGGAGCCGGAAGGCATCGCGGTGATCGGCCTCATGGTGCTGGTGTTCCTGGCCGGATGTGTCTATTTCGCGTTGGTGTTCAATGGCGTCGTCACCCAGACGCTGCGCCTCAAGTACGCCAACGATGCCCTGCTTCAGGACCTGCAACGCCAGAAGCAGATCGCCGAGGACGCCAACGTCGCCAAGTCGAAGTTCCTCGCGGCGGCGAGTCACGACCTGCGCCAGCCGCTGCATGCACTGAACCTGCTCATCGAGGCCCTGAAGACGTCGCGGGCGGACCGAGACCGGGCCGATATCTACCCGCGGGTGGGGCAGTCGCTCGAGGCGCTCGGCAAGCTCTTCAACGCCTTGCTGGACATCTCCAAGCTCGACGCCGCTGCGGTGACACCGGAGCCGGAAGATTTTCGCCTCGAAGGGCTGCTTGGGCGCTGCGTGCGCGAGCACGAGGCCGAGGCCCGCCGTAAGGGTCTTCGGCTGCGCTGCCGCGACTGCGCCGTGCTGGTGCAGACCGACCCGCTGTTGCTGGAGCGCGTGGTCCGCAACCTGCTGAGCAACGCAATCCGTTACACCAAGCAGGGCGGTGTGCTCATCGCCTGTCGTAAGCGCGGCAATGGGGTGTTGCTGCAGGTCTGGGACACCGGCGTCGGCATCCCGGAGGACCGCATCGCGGAGGTCTTCGAGGAGTTCCGCCAGATCGACAATCCCCACCGGGACCGCAATCGTGGTCTCGGGCTTGGCCTCGCCATCGTCCGGCGGCTGTGCAACCTGCTCGGGCTGCCCCTGACGCTGCGCTCGCGGCTTGCGCGGGGCACGGTGGTGAGTATCCTGCTGCCGCGCGCCATCCGTAGGCAGGAGACGGCTGCGTCGCCGCCGTCGCCGTCGCCGATCTGGGAGATGCGCGGCCGCGTCGTCCTGGTCATCGACGACGAGCGCGATGTCCTGCAGGCGACCGCGGTGCTCCTGGAGCAGTGGGGGTGCGAGGCGCTCACGGCGCAGTCTGGGCCGCAGGCGCAAGTGCTGCTGCGTCGGGGCGGGCAAGTGCCGGATGTCATCCTCTCCGACCTGCGGCTGCGGGATGAGGAGACCGGCATCGACGCCATCGCAGCCGTGCGTGCCGCCTTGGGTCAGCCTGTGCCCGCCGTCCTCCTCAGCGGGGATACGGCACCCGAGCGCATCCGCCTGGCCCGTGAGAGCGGCTACCGGCTGCTCCACAAGCCCCTGCAGCCGGCCCGGCTGCGGGCGGCCTTGCAGCGGGCCATTGCGGAGATCCCGGCGCGCTGACCTCTGCCTGGGCCGGCACTCGCCGTCGACGGGCCGCCGGCTCGCGCGCCCGGATTCGCTGCCCACAGACCCCATCTACGGCGCCATGGAGTTGTTCAGCCCCGCCACCCACCGCTGGTTCCGCCAGAACTTCGCCGGCCCAACCGCTGCCCAGGCCGCCGGCTGGCCGATCATCGCCGCCGGCCGGAACGTGCTGATTACGGCGCCCACCGGCAGCGGCAAGACGCTGGCCGCCTTTCTTTGGTCCATCGATCGGTTGATGGGGGGAGAGGGGCTAGG